>JBDIVX010000028.1:0-62083 GCA_039794305.1 Candidatus Neutrinellum sp. | reverse complement strand
CGAGTGCAGCTTCACCCCGCGCCACGGCCGCGCCCTCGACTGCGAGACCGACGACGGCTGCGCGTGCACCGGCGCCGGCGCCCCGCGCGGCGGCAAGGGCTGGCTGGCGCTCCCGCTCGCCGGCCTCGCCATCGCGCTCCGCCGGCGGCGCCGGGCGCGGTAGGCCGACGCTCGTCCGAAGCTCGTCCGAGCGAGGCTCCGACGCTCGTCCGAAGCTCGTCCGAGCGAGGCTCCACACGGCCGCCACCGATCCGCCCGAGCGGCCAACGTGCTCCTGACACGCGATCGACTTGCACGCCGACTCGATATCTGCCAGATTCAAGACCGTGCCGAAGCGCAGGCGGATCGATCGGCAGCTTCACCTGGACGGCCTGCGCTGGGGCGGGCGGCGGCCGGGTGCGGGTCGGCCGAAGACGAGCCGGTTCGTGGTGCACGTGGCGCGGCCTGCGGTGTCGCGGCGTGAGCCGGTGCACGTGACGCTGCGGGTGTGCGAGGGCCTGCCGAGCCTGCGTTCGAAGACGGTGTACCCGG
Source organism: Candidatus Neutrinellum sp. (assembly GCA_039794305.1). Lineage (GTDB taxonomy): Bacteria > Myxococcota_A > Polyangia > Polyangiales > JBDIVX01 > JBDIVX01. The sequence continues at coordinate 61,552 of JBDIVX010000028.1, read as the reverse complement.
CTGTCCTCCGAGCGCTGCAGGCGGTCAACCCCGAGCTCGGGCTGCGCGTGGTCGAGCACTCCGCGCAGCGGGATCACCTGCACCTCATCGTCGAGGTCGAGGACCGTCAGGCCCTCTGCCGTGGCATGCAGGGGCTGTCCATCCGGCTCGCCAAGGCGATCAACAGGTCCGCAGGGCGGCCCCGAGGCAAGGTGTTCCGCGACCGGTACCACGTCGAGGTGCTCCGCACGCCGCGCCAGGCACGGAACGCCCTCGGCTACGTGCTCAACAACCTCCGCCACCACCTCGATCAGCGGGGTGCGCCCCAGTACGCGCGCGACGAGGTCGACGAGCTCAGCTCCGCGCCCTGGTTCACGGGTTGGTCACGGCGCATGCGCGATCAGGGAACGGGCCCGCCACCTCACCCAACGCCCCGCACCTGGCTCCTGCGCACGGGGTGGCAGAGGCACGGGCGAATCGATCCCGGGTACGTTCCCCCGAGCGGACAGGTCGCCAAGCGCCCGCGCAAGAGAGCCTGAGCATCGCGCGCGGACGGTCGGGGCGGATGCCGCGTGGCGGTGCCCCGGCCGTCAAGGCGCCAGACGTCGCGCGATGGAGGTCACGACCTCGTCGACCTCCGCGTCCGACCAGTGGTCGGCGGGGAGCTGAACGACGACGACCGAGCCCTCGAGCAGGAAGCCGAGGATCTGGCCGCCCCGACGTCGAACGCGGCGAGCGTCGGGTCCGAGCGCCGGGACCGGCTCCCCCGGCCCCCCGTACTGCCTCAGCTCTCGATCCAGCTCCCGTGCCCCACGCCGCGAGGTCATCTCCACGCGGAGGGCGGCTGCGCTCCGCCGACCGGGGAGCGGGGTGACCTCGACGACGCAGCGCGCCTCGTCGTGCTCCACGGCTGCGATCCGGTACCGCAGGTGCGCGACGGCCTCGACTTCCTCGGGAGGGAGGATCTCGACGCACGGGTTGCCTCGCATCCGCGACGCATCCCACAGGGCGCCGTAGAGGCCGAGAGGCCAGGCCAGCAGGATCGTGGTGGCGCACAGGATCGGGGCCCCCATGCGAAGGACCGTGGACCATGGCACCGGACCGTCCGACCTGCTCCGTTCGCCCGGCCAGCCGACGCGCAGAACGTAGAGACCCGCGGCGAGGCAGACCACCGATCCGGCAGCGATCCTCGCGGCCATCTTCCGTAGCTCGAAGACGGCGTCCGGGGCCAGCCACAGGCCGGTGAGGACGATGACGGGCGCCGCGACGCCGAACGACAGGACAACCGAGCCGAGCGCCGCGCGAGCCCGCAACCACCCGCGGGTGATCTCCGCCTCGTGCTCGTCTGCGTCCCGCACGCCCGCCCCCCCGAGCCCCCCTTCAACCCCGCGTGCCGCGCACGGCGTACTGCATGGGGAGGCTCTCGTCGGCGACCTCCGCGGCGAGGCCGGCGGCTTCGAGCTCACGCGCGACGGCCTCGGGCGGGAGGCGCATCTCGCGGGGCGGGCCGTGCTCGCTCTCGAGCGTGAAGTCGACGACGAGGACGAAGCCGCCCGGCCGGAGCGCCCGGGCGAGCTTGCGCCCGTACTCGACGCGGTCGGCGATGTGGTGCCAGGTGTTCACGACGAGGATCCGGTCGACCGAATCCGGATCGAGGCCCGGGTCGTCCGGGGCGACGGTGCGCGCCTCGGCGGGCTCGAGCCCGACCTCGGCGATGCGGCGCTCCATGTGCGCCACCATCTCGGGCTCGACGTCGAGCGCGAGGACCCTCCCCTGCGGGCCGACCGCCGGTGTGAGGTGCGGCAGGAAGTAGCCGGTCCCCGCGCCCAGGTCGACCACGGTCATCCCGGGCTCGACGCGGAGCAGGTCGACCACGTCGGCGGGCCGCTGCCACTCGTCGCGCTCCGGGTCGTCGAACACCCGTGCCCACCGCTCGGCGTCGGAGAAGTCGTGCTGGTGCGCCGCGTGGGGCCCGTGCCCCTGCCCGTGGTGCGCCCCCGGATGGCCGGCCCCGTGATGCGGCGGGTGCCCGTCGGCGTGACGGACGGGCTCCTGCCCGCCGCCGCACGCGGCTGGCAGGAGACACAGCGCCGCGGCTCGCGAGAGCGCGGAGCTATTCACCGCCCTCGGCTCGCTCCTTGATGACGAACTGCACGCGGCGGTTGCGCGCGCGGTTGGCCGGCGTGATGTTGGGCACCAGCGGTCGCGTCATGCCGTAACCCTGGGCCTCGAGCCGGCCGCCCTCGACGCCGTGGTCGACGAGCCACTGGCGCACCGAGGCGGCGCGGTTCTGGGACAGGGTCATGTTGTGGTCCGCGGTGCCGCGGTTGTCGGTGTGCCCCTGGATCTCCACGAGGCGGATGTCCGGGTTCCGGAGGAGCACGTCCGCGATCTCCTCCATGAGCGGGAAGCTGCTCTCGAGGATCTCGGCGCTGTCCGTCGCGAAGTTGATCTGGCGGCGGATCTGGATCGCGTTCTGCCGCACGATGGCGAGCGGCCGGCGCGGGCGCGGCACGAGCGTGACCTCGAGCTGCGTCGTCTCGCGGGCCTGCACGTCGAACTGGACCAGCTTGATCAGGTGGTCCTCCGCATCGATCCGCGCCGTGTAGCTGCCGGGCGGCAGATCGCCCACGTTGAAGCGTCCGGAGGCGTCCGAGTTGACTGTCCGCGACTCGGGCCCCTCGATCTTGACCGAGCCGGAGACGGCGTTGCCCTCGGCGCCCGTCACGCGGCCGGCCACGTCGCCGACGCGCGGCAGCGCCACGAGCTCGCAGCGCACCTCGACGTCTCCGCCTTCCTCCGGGATCGTCGCGACACAGCCGCCCGGGTTGTACTCCGGGTGCGTGATCGCCATCTGCACCTCGCCCGGGTCGAACTGGTAGCTCGTGAACGTGCCCGCGTCGCCCGTGACGATCGCGTTCAGATCGGTGCCGCTGAACGCGACCTGCGCCCCGGCGATCGGCGTGTTCGCGCCCTGCTCGATGACGGTACCCGCGACGCGGCCCTTGGGCGGCGGCGGAACGCGCACCTCCACACGCCGCTCGACCTCCTGGATGACCGGCTCGGGATCGGGCGGCGGCCGCGTGTCGTACGCATAGGAGAGGCCGAGCATCACGTTGTACGGGGCGGTCGGCGCGACCTCGCGCACGAAGGTGGAGGTCCCGGTGAGGCCGATGTCGACGCCCGCGAAGCCCTGGAGCCCTCGCACGGGCGGGATGACCTTCACGCCGAGCGTGAGGCGCATCGGGAACGCGCCCACGCCCTGCTTGTCGAGGCAGCCGTCTTCGCCCTCGACGGGCTCGTCCGGGCTGTCCGGATCGGGCAGGAAGAGGCAGTCGTAGCTCTGCCGGTTGACCGGGATCCCCCAGGTCCACTCGAGCAGCGGGTGGATGTAGAGGTCGGTGGCCGCGCGGAGCGGCGCCTCGATCCCGAGGCCGATGTTGAAGAAGTCGGTCCGGTTGATGCCGAGGGCGAACCGCTCGATCCGGGTGATCAGGTGGCGGTTCTCGTCGCCCCGGTCGAGCGGATCCTCGAGCGCGTCGTAGCGCGCGCTCTCCACGTCCTCGACGAGGTTCGCCGAGTTGTCGAACCAGTACTGCAGGTTGAGGCGACCGATGAAGGGCACCGGGTTCGGCAGGCCCCGGAGGTCGAGCCCCAGGTTGCCGCGCAGGCCGAAGCTCGTGCTCCCGAGCACGAGCCCGATGTCGCCGACCGTGTTGAGCAGACCGAGCCCGACGTCGCCGCCGATGGTGAGGAAGGGCGTCACGTCCTTGAACACCTTCACACCGAGCAGCGTGTCGCCCAGCACCTGGAACAGCGCCGGATCCTCCATCGGGTTCGAGTTCGCGTAGCTCGAGATGCTGAAGTACAGCTCGACCAGCTCGTGCACGGTCCAGCTCAGCGACAGGTAGCCGCCGATGTGGTCGTTCTCGTCGTCGCTCTGGAGGAAGTCGCTCGTGAAGAAGAACTCGGTCGCGAGCTGCAGGCGGAACGAGTCCACCGCGCCGGAGCCGGCGTCGACGACGCGGATGCCGCCCACCGGACCGAGGAGCGTGTTGCCTGCGCGGAAACGCTGGGCGCGCAGCTCCTCCTCGTCACGCGGGCCCGCGGCGGGCTCCTCGTCCTCGGGCGGCACCTCGTCGTCGAGCGCGCCGAGCTCGTCCTGCGCGGCTTCGAGGTCGCCGCTGACCTCCGCTTCGCCGCCGCCGTCGTCACTGAAGTCGTCACCGAACTCGTCGCCGCCCGCCGGCTGTGCGGGCTGCGCCGGCTGCGCGGGCTCGTCGCCGAACTCGTCGCCGAACTCGTCACCGAACTGGGCACGGGCCGGCGCCGACGCCGCGAGCGTCAGCAGGAGGGCGATCGAGCCGAAGCCGAGGCTGGGGTAAGCTGCGCGCATCCGTTGCTCCTTGCCTGGGGGCGGGCGCCCGGACCCCTGCCGGCCCGGGTTTTCGGCCGCCTTCATACCACTGTGGAGCCGTGAAGGTCCATGGTTCACGGACCTTGCGCCGATCGGCCGGGCCACCGAGCGTGAGATCGGTCGCGGAGCCGACCGATTCGGCTACTCCGTGCCGGCGGAAACGAACAGGGTGACCGTACCCGAGGGCGGGATCATGGCGGTCCGGGCGGGCGGCGGCTCGCCGCGCGCGGGCCGGAGCTCGACCCGGTACTGGCCGCCGGGGACGCCGTCGATCCGGCACTCGCGCCGGCGGGTCCGACAGGTGTGGGTCTGCCCGCCGTCGACGGCCGTGAGGGTGACCTGGCCGTCGGCGGCTCCCTCCCCGCGCACTTTCACGTGGACGAGCGCGTCCGCGAAGGCCAGGGGCGCCGCCGCCAGGATCGAGGCCAGGGCGAGGAGGACGGCGGACGCGATGCGGCGGGTACGGCTCATCGTGGGGGGCCTCGAGCGACTGTTCGGACGATCGGTGGGCGCGCCGATTCAAGCGAGCCTACCACGACCGCCTTTTTCTGCGGATCGTGGGCACGATGCTAGGTTCGCCCCATGCGCGCGGCGGTCCTCCTGCTCCTTCTCACCGGCTGCAGCTCCTCCACGGTCGAGAGCCCCCGGGGTGCGGCCGGCCCACCGGAGCCACCGACACCCGCCACGCCGGGCGAACCGACCGCCGAGCCACCCGCCGCCGAGGCCGGCGCGGCGCCCGGACGCATCCGGTACGACCTCGCCGCGCACCCCTCGCACGCCGAGACGCGCGAGGGCGGCGTGCTGGTGATCGATCATGGCACCGCGGGGGGCGCCAAGTACACGCTCGGCGGATGGCAGACCAGCGTCGAGGATCGCGACCTCGACGGGACCTCGGTCGCCCTGGTCGCCGGGACGCGCGGCAAGCTCCTCGTGCCGTTCGACCGCGACGGGGACACGGAGGTGGTCCTCCGCGCCCGCCTGTTCCGTCCGGGTCCGCTCCACGTGTACCTCGGCACCGAGCACCTCGCCGAGGTGGGGCTCCCCGCGGACGGCCGCTTCGGGATCGCGCGCGTCCGGATCCCGGCGGCCCATGCGCGGCGGGGGGAGGCGACCCTGCTCCTCCGGACGACGCGGACCGGCGACGTGCCCGGCGGGGGCCGTGCGGGCGTGGCGGTCGACTGGGTGCGCGTCGGTCCGGCGGGCGCGCCGATCGCCGAGACGCCGCCCGTGACGGCGGAGACCTCGACCGAGTCCGTCGGCGGCCATCCGTCGGTGCGGCTGCCTGAGGGCCTCTCGGTCGGCTGGGCCTTCGAGGTACCCGAGGGCGCTCGCCTCCGCGGCGTGGTGGCGGGAGCGGCGGGCGCCCGGCTCGAGGTCACGGCGCACGTGGACGGCGACGAGCCGCGGGTGCTCGGCCGCGTCCCGGCCGGTGACGAGCCGGCGCGCCTCGATCTTCCGCTCACCGGGATCGCCGGTCGGGTGGCGCGGATCGATCTCGCGGCTGCCGGCGGTGAGGTGCGCGTGGTGCGGCCCGCCGTCGTGACGCTCGACGCGCGCGAGGCGCCGCGCTTCGAGCGGCCTGAGAACGTGCTCGTCTACCTCATCGACACCCTCCGCGCCGACAAGCTCCGGCCGTACCATTCCGAGACGCGCGTGCGCACGCCCGGCCTCGATCGCTTCCTCGAGGGCGCGACCACCCTCGCGAGCGCCCACACCCAGGAGAACTGGACGAAGCCGAGCGTCGCGACGCTGCTCTCGTCGCTCATGCCCTGGGAGCACACCGCCGTGCGCGGCGAGTCGGTCGTGCCGGCGTCGGTGGAGCTGCTCCCCGAGGTCCTGAAGGAGCACGGGTTCTACACCGGGTCGTTCATCGCGAACGGCTACGTCTCGGACCGCTTCGGCTTCCGGCAAGGCTGGGACACGTACCGGAACTACATCCGCGAGGGCCGGCGCACGCCCGCGCAGTACGTGGCCGCCGACGTGCTCGGCTGGCTCGAGGAGCGGCCGGCCGACCAGCCCTTCCTCCTGTACGTGCACACGATCGACCCGCACGTGCCCTATCGGCCGCCGGACGAGTTCGTCGAGATGTATCAGGAGGAGCCCTACCGGGGCCCGCTGAGCTTCCGGCGCGACGCGACGCTCCTCGAGAACATCAAGCTCGGCCGCATCCGGGTCGGCCCGGCGGACAAGGCGCACCTCGAGGCGCTCTACGACGGCGAGATCACCTACCACGACGTCCACTTCGCCGCGATCCTGGACGGCCTCGCGCGACGCGGCCTCGACGGGAACACGATGGTCGTGGTCACGTCGGACCACGGCGAGGAGTTCTGGGATCACGGGTCGGTCGGGCACGGCCACAACGTCTACGAGGAGCTGCTCCACGTCCCGATGTTCGTGCGGCTGCCGGGGGTGACCGACGGCCTGCGCCGGCTCGACGCGCCCGTCGGCCTCGTCGACGTGATGCCGACCATCCTCGACGCGCTGGGACGGGAGATCCCGGACGACCTCGCCGGCCGGTCCTTCCTGCCGCTGCTGCTCGGGCGGGACGAGCCCGCGCCGCGCCACGCGGTGAGCGGGTTCATGGACGGCTGGCGCACGATCGTGGTGGGCCGCACCAAGCTCATCCAGCGCTCGGCCGACCACGTCATGCTCCACGATCTCGTCGAGGACCCGGGCGAGCTCACCGACGTCGCGGCCGACCGCCCGATCGCCGTGCGCTACGCACGCGGCCTGCTCGGCCTCGCCCTCGCCGAGGCCGACGAGCCCGTCACGCGCGCCCGTCCCCGCCGCCGCCCCGCCCGCCACCGCTCCGAAGAAGCGCAGATCGACGCCGACACCGAAGCCCAGCTCCGCGCGCTCGGCTACGTCGACGGCTGGCGGTAGGCGCGGTCACGGCCGGCGCTCCCCGTCAGTCCACGCCACGCCATCGCGTCGTCCCGCGGATAGTGAGGCCCGCACGAGCCCGCAGCTCCTTGCGGTCCGGTCGCGGTCGGGCTAGCCTACCCAAAACGGGCATTGGAATACCCGAAATGGGCATGTCGACTCCTGCCGCGAAGCCGCTCGCCGACGACGGCGCGCGCCGCAGCATCGCGGACGCGCTGTTCACGCGGACCCAACAGAGGGTTCTGGGCCTCGTCTTCGGCCAGCCGGAGCGTGATTTCGCGATCAGCGAGATCATCGAGCTCGTGGGCGGCGGCTCCGGTGCGATCCAGCGGGAGCTACGGCGTCTCGTCGAGAGCGGGCTCGTGAAGACGGTCGAGGTGCATGGTCGGACGCGATACCAGGCCAACGATGCGGCGCCGATCTACGACGAGCTGCGCGCCATCGTGCAGAAGACCATCGGCATTCCCGAGCAGCTTCGCGAGGCGTTGCGACCGGCGGCCGACAAGCTGCCGCTCGCGGTGCTCTACGGGTCCGTCGCCGCCGGTGCTGCCACCGCTGGCAGCGACGTGGACGTCCTCCTCGTCTCCGATGAGCTGACCCTCGAGGAGGCGTTCGCGCTGCTGCAGCCTGCAGAGGAACGACTGAGCCGCCGCATCAGCCCGACCCTCTACTCGCGTGACGAGCTCGAGCGCCGCCGAGCCAAGGGGCACCCGTTCCTGGCCCGCGTCCTGGCCTCTCCGCACGTCGTGCTCATCGGAGACGAGGATGACCTCATCGGCCCTCGATAACCTCGTCCGCATCGGCAAGCTGAAAGCAGAGCCCACGACGCAGGAGGAGCTCGACGGGTTGATTCGATCGGGCGAAGTCCGCCTTCGGGATGCCGAGAACACGGCGCTCGCCCTCGAGAGCCGTTTCGACCTCGCCTACAACGCCGCGCACGCCCTGTCGCTGGCGGCGCTCCGGTTCCATGGCTACCGCTCGGAGAACCGCTACCTCGTCTTCCAGGCCCTCCCACACTCTGTGGGCCTCGCTGCCGAGCAGTGGCGCGTGCTCGATATAGCGCACCGGAAGCGGAACCTGGCCGAGTACGAAGGGGAAGTAGACGTCGACGAGCAGCTACTCGATGCTCTGCTCCGCGTCGCACGTGAAGTCGAGGCGCGTGTGAGGGCCTTGGTCGCGTGACTCGCGGCGTCGCGAGCCCCCACTGTCGGTAACCGTCAGCCGGCCGGGGGCCAGGCAGTGCGCCGTCGATCCCGGGGCGCCGCGGTGATGGTGGTAGCCTCGGGGGATGGACGGGTGGCGCATCGAGGCGCCCGCGGTCCTCGCCGTGCTCGCGGCGACGATCGCGGCGTGCGACTGCGGGCGCTCGCACGCGCCGAGCGCCGATGCTGCGGCGGCGGACGACGCGCCCGTGACGGTCGACGCATCCCGCGACTCGCCGCGCTACGAGACGACGCTGGCGTGCGACGATCCCGAGCTGTGGTCGCGCGTCCCGACGCGGAGCGACGGGCTCGAAGCGCCTTTCGAATGCGTGCCCTTCCACGAGCCGATCCACCGCTTCACGCTCTACTTCCCCGCGCCACCTTCGACGAGCGGCGTCTGGTGCTGGCGAATCACGGCGGTCGACGCGGCATCCGGCTTGTCCGTCGGAGAGGTCTTCGAGACCACCGATCCTTCACTCGACGCCTACATCATCCCTGCCGGGGACACACCGTCGGTGACGCTCGATGCGAGGTTGCAGGCCGACGACGGATCGCTCCTCGCGGCAGCCGGGACCTACTCGGCACAGCGCCCGTCGTCGGCCGCGGTCGCCGGCGAGCGCGCCGCCGAACGGCCGATCGTCCTGCGCCGCGGTCACGCAACCGCGAGCGGGGGGCTGCTCGCACCCGAGCTTCCCGTCGCGGCGGAGACGCTGCTCGCCGCCGTCGACTTCGGTCACTCGTCCCCGGGCATCGCGTGGCTCGATCGACGCTCATCGGGATTGGTGCTCGCGATCGCCGCTCTGGACTACACGCTGGACTCGTTCCGTACCTTCGAGGTCTCCATCGACGAGGCACCGGGAACGGAGCCGCTGCTCGCCGGCTCCGCGGGTCTCGCCGACGCAGCGCTCGCGGTCGTGTCGGGACCGCAGGCGACCATCGTGCACGTCGACTTCGGCTCGCCGACGACGTCTCCCTCCATCGACACGCGCACGTTCGACCTCGACCTCGCGCCCGAGGCGGTCGGCGTCTGGGAGGGCCGTCTCCTCGCCGCAGCGGATGGCGCGCTTGTCGCCTGGACCCTCTCCGGTGAGCCGGGACCCGCGCACGTCTCCGACCTCACGGCGATCGTGCCCGGGTGGATCAGCCCGTGGCTCGTGGCCGGCGGCACGGTGGGACCACCGATGCTCGATGCGACCGGGGCCGTGGTGCAGGGCGTCGGCTACGCCGTCGACCCGGCGATCGGCAGGCCGCTCGCCGCGGGCGAGGACGTGCTCATCGGCGAGGCAGGCCTCCAGCGGCCGCCGCTCGACGCCGGCCCGACCACCGTCCTGTCCGACGATCTCTTCGGCGGCCCCATCGTCAGCGCCGTCGTCTCCCGCGAGTGGACCTTCGCCGTCCGCGACGAAGACGGCACGTACCGTCTGCACAGGACCGATCCCAGCTTCGAAGGCTGCGACTAGGCGCGAGCGACGAAGGCTCGCGATGGCCGGAGCACGGCACCGGTGGGCTCACCTCCGCCGGCGGGCCGCTCGGAGAGCGGCTGCGAGCTCGCCGAGGGAGTAGGGCTTCGGGAGGAACGGAACGTCGGGGGGCCGATCCGCGTCGGCCGCCGCCTCGGGGTCGCGGCCGCTGGTCATGATCACGGGCAGGCCCGGCGCGATCGTCCTCAGCTCGCTCGAACAGGCCCAGCCGCTCATGTGGGGCATGCTGACGTCGAGCAGCACCACGTCGATCTCCGGGCCGCGACGTCGTGCGGCCTCGATGGCCTCCGGAGCGTCGGCGCACGGGATGACGAGGTAGCCGAGCGACTCGAGGAGCTGCGACGTCGTCCGCCGGACCAGCGCCTCGTCGTCCACGAGGAGCACGACGCCGCGAGCCGGGCTCGTGGACGCGTCGGGCGCCGGCGCGGAAAGCGAAGGGGGGGACTCGCCCTCCACGCCCTCGGGCACGGGCGGCAGGTAGACGGCCATGGCCGTGCCGCTCCCCGGGGGGCTCTCGATGCGGATGGCTCCGTGGTGCGACCGCACGATCCCGTAGGCGACGGCGAGGCCCATGCCCGATCCCTTCCCGACGGGCTTCGTGGTGAAGAAGGGATCGAAGATCCGGCCTCGGATGTCCAAGGGGACCCCGGGGCCGGTGTCGCGAACCGTGACCCGGACGTAGGGACCGGACGTGAGCCCGAAGCTCTCGAGCATGCCCGGATCGTCGAGCGTGACCGTCTCCACCTCGAACACCAGGTCGCCGCCGTCGGGCATGGCGTCGCGGGCGTTCACGGCGAGGTTCATCAGCACCTGGCTGATCTGCGTCGGATCTCCGAGCGTGCTCGACGACCCGGACGCGAACCGGCGGTGGATGCGGATCCGCTTGTCGACGGTGTGGGCGAGGAGCTCAGAGACCTCGGTGACGACGTCCTCGACGTCGACCCGAGCTCGGATGACGTCGCTCTTGTGCGCGAAGCCCAGCAGTTGTCGGATCAGATGGGCCGCGCGGCGCGCTGCCTGCTCGATGACCTCCGCCGAGGTGCGCACCGGATCCTCCGCTCGGCGCTCGCGCTGGAGCAGCTCGGCCATGCCCAGGATGCCCGTGAGCAGGTTGTTGAAGTCGTGGGCGATCCCGCCGGCGAGGGTGCCCACCGCCTCCATCTTCTGGCTGTGCTGGAGCTGCATCTCGAGCGCTTGCCGCTCGGTGAGATCGATCATTACGCAATGCCACGCCTCGCGACCTCGGTATTGGAGAGGCCGGACGAGCACCTCCACCGGCGTCTCGGTCCCGTCTGCGCGGCGGATGGTCGTGCGGTACTGGCGTGGGATCCCCTCCTCGCCCGCGACACGACGCTGGTGCAGCGACTCCACCCGCGACTGCTGCGATCGGGTGACGAGCTGCGTGATGCGTGGGCTCTCGTCCACCGGGTCGAGACCGAGGAGTCGCCTCGCCGCGTCGTTCACGAAGACTGGGCGCTCGTCTTGCACGATCGCCACGGCGTGCGGGAGCGTCTCGATGAGCGTGCGGTACTTCTCCTCGCTCTCCCGGAGCGCGGCCTCCGCCTCCTTGCGCTTCTGGATGTTCCGCGAGATCGACAGGACGCCCTCGGTCTCACCGTCCACGTGCACGCGCGCAGCGTTGATCTCCACCCACATCAGGCCGCCCGTGGCAGTGCGATAGGCGAGCTCGTAGGGCTCGACCTTCTCGCCCGCCAGCGCCCTCTGGAAGTTCTCCTCGACGCGGTCCCGGTCCTCGGGGCGGATCAGCTCGCGGTAGTGACGTCCGACGAAGGCCTCCTTGGGGTAGCCGGAGCTCTCGGCGATGAAGTCGTTGACGAACAGGAAGCGGCCGGACGGGTCGACCATGAACACGCCGTCCCGCGTTCCGTTCACGAGGACGTCGAAGCGCTTCTCGCTCTCGCGCAGCTCGCGCGCCAGATCCTCGATGGCGGTGTCGTGCGACCAGCCGGGCCGGACGGTGTCGCTCATGGCACTTCCAGTCGCTCATCATACCTTCTCGACTGGCCCGGGGGCCGCTGGACATCGCCCGGTGCTTCCTCGAGCACGTCGCCGGAAGGACGCTCCGCGGCTCGAATTGACTTCGTGACGGCGCCCGCGTAGAGCGCGAGCGGACGGGAGGCGAGCGCGGTGGGGATCTACGGCAAGGCGACGGAGCTCATCGAGGCGATGCAGACGGCCCTCGAGCGGGGAGAGCCGATGGTCGACCTCGGGCCTCGCCTCATGGAGACCGGGCTCGCGGTCATGCATCAAGGCTCCAACCTGATGGAGGCCGCGCACGGTACGCTCGAGCGGGCGGACCGCGTGCTCGATCGCGTCGACGCGCTGCTCGCGCGCGGCGACCGTCTCCTCGCGCTGGCCGAGCGCAACGCGGAGCTCGAGGGCCGAAGGCTCGAGCTCGAGGTCGCGCACCTCGAGGCCGACGTCGCCCGGCGAACCCGGTAGAGCGTCGTCGCGCCGGTGGGGGAGCGGCGACCGGGAGAGGCTGAGCGCAGGCCCGCCCTCGCCCCCTTGACACCGGTGGAGCCCGGTTGGTATTCAATCGGTTGCTTGAGGAAGTAACCGCGCGAGCGACCATGACCTGCGAGAGCCGCCCCGTGAAGACCGCCCTCTACGAGCAGCTCGCCACCGTCGGCAGGGCGCTCGGCAGCGGGCCGCGCCTCGAGCTGCTCGACCTTTTGTGCCAGGGGCCCCGCACCGTCGAGGCCCTCGCGCGCGAGACCAGCCAGTCGGTGGCGAACGCCTCGCGCCACCTGCAGGTCCTGCGGCGCGCGCGCCTCGTCGAGGCGGAGAAGCGGGGCGTGTACGTGACGTACCGCGTGGCCGACGCCGAGGTCGCGAGCTTCCTCGCGGCGCTCCGGCAGCTCGCGGGACATCGCCTGCTCGAGATCCAGGCGGTCACCCGCGAATTCCTCGACGGCCGCGGGGAGATGGAGCCGGTGGATCGCGAGGCGCTGATCCGCCGGGTCCGGGACGGGGAGGTCACCGTGCTCGACGTCCGCCCCGCCGAGGAGCACGCCGCGGGCCACCTCCCCGGGGCCGTGTCGGTCCCGCTCTCGGAGCTCGAGCGGCGGCTCGACGAGCTGCCCCGGGACCGGGAGATCGTCGCGTACTGCCGGGGCCCGTACTGCTTCATGGCGGCCGAGGCGGTGGCGCTCCTGCGCGCCCGGGGCTTCGCGGCGACGCGCCTCGACGAAGGCGTGGCGGACTGGCGGGCTCGCGGTCTCGCCGTCGAGACGCTCGCGGCGGAGGCGAGCCCGTGAGGGGCCTCGTCGGCTACGCGGTCGTCGTCGTGCTCGCGGCCGCGGGGTTCGCCGCGGCCGGCGCGGCGGACGACGTCGTCTGGGGCGGCGGCGAGCGGCTGCTGCAGGGCGAGGTGACGTCGATGGCGTGCCTGCGGGAGGCCAAGGGCTACTGCGCGCTCGACCAGTACGACCGCGACGACGTGGTCCTCTTCACCTCGACCCGCAAGGTCTTCAGGCTCGAGCCGCATCGCATCCCCGCGTGGCGGCTCGACCAGGTGTTCGGCCAGCCGGTCTTCGTCAAGGGGCTCGTCCGGGGGGACTCGCTCCTCGTCAACGACGTGGCCGGCGGCGAGAAGACGGCCATCTCGAAGTCGTGCTTGTGATGAGACGACCTCCACACCACGCGCGGCTCGCCGCGCTCTCGGTCCTCGCGCTCGTGGCTCCGGCCTGCGACGGAGGCGAGAGCGGCGGGTCCGGCTTCGCGCTCGACGTGCTCGTCGACACGGCCGAGCTCGAGGGGCTGCTCGGGCGGCCGGACACGGTGGTCATCGACGCGCGCTCCGAGGAGGACTACGCGCGGGCCCACCTGCCCGGCGCCGTGCGGCTCGGCAGGGACATGTTCCGGCCGAACGGAGACCTGGACCGCGTCCTCGCCCACAAGGCCGAGACGGGCTTCGCCGTCCCGGCGCAGCTCGCCGAGGACCTCTTCGGGCGGGCCGGGATCGACGAGCGGTCGACCGTCGTCGTCTACGACGGCCCCGCCTACCCCGACGCGAGCGCCGTGTGGGCCACGCTCACCTACTTCGGCCACCGGAACGTCCGCGTGCTCGACGGCGGGTTCGGCCGGTGGGTGTGGGAGGGCAAGCCCGTGACGACCGAGCGACCCACGCCGGCGCCCCGGCGCTTCGAGGCGCGGCCCGACCCGAGCATGGTCGCGAGCCGCGCCTTCGTGGTCGACCACCTCGACGGCGCGCTCGTCCTCGACATGCGCAGCCTCGGAGAGTACGCGGGGATCGACGCCGCCGGGCTCACGCGCGGCGGGCACATCCCGGGCGCGATCAACGTCGACTGGCGGGAGCTCGCCGGCGACGGCACCGTGAGGCCGCCGGACGAGCTCCGCCGGATCCTCCGCGACAAGGGCGTCGACGACGTGGATCGCGACGTCGTCACCTACTGCAACGTCGGCGTCGGGAGAGCCACGTACGGGCTGATGGTGCTGCGCGCGCTCGGCTTCGAGCGGGTCCGGGCGTACGGCGGCTCGTTCGAGGACTGGGCGGACGCGACGAACCGGCCGGTGGCGACCGCGACGATCGACTGAGCGACGCGAGGAGGAGCGGCATGTGGGTCCTGGGACTGATCGTGGGAGTGCTCTTCGGCTTCGTCCTGCACCGAGCACGGCTGACCAGCTACTCGGTCGTCATGGGGACCCTCCTCCTGACGGACCTGAAGGCGATGAAGTTCCTGTTCTGGGCGGTCGCGGTGGCGTCGCTCCTGTACGGCCTCGGTGACCTCCTCGGCTGGGGGCCGCTGCCTCGGATCAACGGCTACTTCGGCGTCGGGCACCTGATCGGCGGGCTCGTCTTCGGTGTGGGAATGGCCCTCGGCGGCATCTGTCCCGGGACGTGCGCCGCCGCCGTCGGCGCGGGGCAGATCCTGACGGCCGCGGGGCTGCTCGGAGGCATGACGGGGGTGTTCGTCTACGACGCCGTCTTCCCGATGGTGAGCGGCCTCGGCGGAGAGCAGCAGTTCATCAACCTCCCCATCCTCCTCGGCGTCCGCTACGGCTACGTCGCCCTCGGTCAGGCCGTCCTTCTCACCGGGCTCGTCGCCGTGCTCGACCGGTTCGATCCGGCGCGGAGGGACAACAGCCCCTTCGAGGCGTTCCCGCGCCTGCGCGGCGAGTGGGGGTGGCTCGTCGCGGGCACCTTGGCCGGCGCGCTGGTCGTCCTCGCCACCGCGATGGGAGGCTACCTCTCCTTCTCCGGCGCCTTCCTGGCCGCCGGGGGCTACCTCGCCTCGCTGTTCGGCCACACGCTCGAGAGCATCCCCGCGCTCAACGACCACACGGCGTGGAGCGCGGCGCTCCTCGTCGGGCTCTTCCCCGGCGCGCTGCTCAGCTCCGCCCTCGGAGGCACCGTTAAGAGCGAGCGGATGGCGCCGCCGCTCTTCCAGCGGGCGTTCGGCCTGCCGATCTACCGGCGGGCCGTCCTGGTCTTCGTGAGCGTGGCCATGCTGGTCTTCGGGGGGCTGATCGGAGGCGGCTGCACGACCGGCGCCTTCATGGCCGGCTGGCCCACGCTGTCGCTCGGCAGCTACGCGATGGGGATGGCGTTCTTCGGCACGGCCGTGGTCGCGGCGCGCGTCGTCCTGTGGCGGCGAACCCACCTGTTCGCCTCGGCGGTGAGCGCGGGATGAGCGACGAGAAGAAGAAGGGCGGAGGGCTCAGCCGCCGGCAGCTCCTCAAGGTCTCGGGCCTGGCCGGCGCGGCGGGCGTGACGGGCGCGGCGGGCTACGGGGTCTACCGCTTTGCGCAGGCCGAGAGCGAGGACGTCGAGACCGAGGGCGGGCGCGACGTCGGCGAGACGACCGCGGCGATGTACCGGAGCGAGCTCGAGGACACGCGCGGCGACGCGGTCGGCTACTCCCCGCACTGCGTCAACTGCAAGGGCAACTGCGCCTGGACGGTGTTCGCGAAGGACGGCCGCGTCGTCCGCGAGGAGCAGGTGGCGCGCTACCCGCAGATCAGCCCCGACCTGCCGGACGCCAACCCGCGGGGCTGCAACAAGGGCGGGCTCCACTCGCAGGCGATGTACGAGGAGGACCGGGTGCTGCACCCGATGAAGCGGGCCGGCGAGCGCGGCGAGGGCCGGTGGCGGCGGATCTCCTGGGACGAGGCGCTCGGCGAGATCGCCGGCAAGGTCGTCGACTACGCCGGGACCGGCGCCTTCGGCGACGTGATGCTGTACGCGGGCACCGGGGTGCTCTCGCCGCTCCGCCGCGTCCCCGCGCTGCGTCTCGGCTCGCTCCTCGGCGCGGTCCGCTTCAACGTGGCCGGGGCCGTCGGCGACATGTTCCCGGGCGCCACGGCGGCCTACGGCATCTCGATCGTGGGCCACTCCTCGGAGGCCTGGTTCGAGGCGGACTACGTCCTGGTCTGGGGCATGAACCCGTCGGTCTCCCGCATCCCCGACGCGCACTACGTCTGGGAAGGCAAGTACCGCGGCTCGCGCGTCGTCACCCTCTCTCCCGACTACAACGCGACCGCGCGGCAGTCGAGCCTGTGGATCCCCATCGAGCCCGGCACCGACTCGTTCTTCGCCATGTCGATGATCCACGTCGTCCTCGAGGAGGAGCTCTACGACGAGGACTTCGTCCGGGAGCAGACCGACCTCGGGCTCCTGGTCAAGGCCGAAGACGGCCGGCTGCTCCGCGAGTCCGACATGGTCCCCGGCGGCAAGGACGACGTCTTCTTCGTGTGGGACGAGGCGACCGGGCAGCCGGCGAAGGCTCCGGGGAGCATGGGCTCGCCCGACGCGACGCTCGACCTCGGCGCGCTGCGCCCGGCCCTCGGGGGGCGGTTCACCGTGCGGACGCCCTACGGCGAGGACATCGAGGTCGCCCCGGCCATGGAGGTCCTCCGGCGGGAGGCCGCGCGGTTCTCGCCCGAGGAGACGCGCCGCCACACCGGCATCCACCCGAGCATCATCCGCGACGAGGCCCGCCGGTTCGCCGCGGCCGAGCGCGCCATCGTGCTCATGGGCTACCGCATCCACAAGTACGAGTGGGGAATGCTCTCGTGCTGGGGGAGCGCGCTCCTGCTCGCGCTCACCGGCCACGCGGGCCGGCGCGGCGGCCTCGACCTCGACAACGAGTGGCACGTCGGCCTCCCCTCGACGTTGAGCTCCCCGAAGCCGGCGCGCTTCGGCTCGGGGCACCTCGGCGAGTGGTTCGACGGCGGGATGGAGAGCGCGTTCCGGGACCACTTCGACGACGAGGAGCTCCGTTCGAGGGCAGGCGTCGACAAGCGGGAGCTCGCCCAGCTCGCGCGCGACGCGGTGAAGGGGCAGGGCTTCAGCTACTTCGGCAAGCCGAAGGTGATGCTGTTGTTCTTCGACAACAAGCTCTCCCGCAACAGCGCGCAGAAGCGGAGCGAGGCGGCCGTCCTCGACGGCGTCGAGCTGCTCGTCGACGTGAACTACCGGATCGACTCCACGGCCACCATGGCCGACATCGTGCTGCCGGCCATCACCAACTACGAAGGGCACGACCTGCGCTTCGACCCGGGCTACAGCCGCTTCGCGAACTTCATGATCCCGCCGCCGGGGCTCGAGGTGCCCGGAGAGGCGAAGTCCGAGTGGGAGATCTGCGAGCTACTGGCCGCGAAGATCGAGGAGGTCGCCCAGGCGCGCGGGATCGACACGGTCCCGGATCCCGAATTCGGCGTCGACCGGAACCTCGGGGGGCTGCGCGACGAGCTCGTGCGCGTCGAGCCCGGCGTCGAGATCCACGGCGGGCGCGAGCTGCTCGAGTGGGCCTTGACCGAGATGCCCTTCGCCCGGGGATGGACGCTCGAGCGGGCGGTGCGCGAGCACGGCTTCATCACGCCGACGAACGGCGACGCGGGGCAGACGAGCCCGCTCTACCCCGACCGGGCGTTCTACTCGTTCGAGCCGCAGGTGTATCTCAAGCAGCCGTACGCGACCGCGTCGGGCCGCCAGCAGTTCTACATCGACCACGAGCTGTACCTGAGGCTCGGCTTCCGGGTGCCCACCGCGCGGGAGCCGGTGCGGCCCGGGAAGTTCCCCTTCGCCTACTACACACCCCACACGCGCTACAGCATCCACACGACGTGGCGGACGAACAAGTACCACCTGAGGCTGCAGCGCGGAGAGCCGCACGTCTGCATCAACCCGCAGACGGCGCTGCGCAAGGGCATCCGCGACCACGATCTCGTGCGGGTCTTCAACGACGTCGGCGAGCTGTTCGCGCGCGCGAAGCTCCACCCCGGTACGCGCCCGAACGCGATCTGGATGGAGCACGCGTGGGAGAACTACCAGTTCGATGGACACAAGGGCTACAACAACGTCGTCGCACCGATGCTCTCGCCGCTCGAGCTCGCGGGAGGCCACGGCCACCTGCGCTTCGGCCCGTTCTGGGACGGCAACCAGCTCACGTCGGCCGGCTCGGTCGACGTCGAGAAAGTCGAGGGGGCGTGAATGGGCCGCCAGCTCGCCATGGTGATGGATCTGAACAAGTGCCTCGGCTGCCAGACGTGCACCGTCGCCTGCAAGACGCAGTGGACGAACCGCAACGGCCGCGAGTACATGTACTGGAACAACGTCGAGAGCATGCCGGGGAAGGGCTACCCGCGCGGCTACCAGGAGTACGACACGGGCTGGTCACCCGACGGGCGCCCTCGCATCGGCGAGCTGCCGGCCATCCCCGAGGACTACGGCGTTCCGTGGGAGGTCGACTACTCCGCCGTGCGCGAGGGCTCGGTCCTGCGTCCCGAGCCGGCGCCCGAGTGGGGGCCCAACTGGGACGAGGACGTCGGCGACGGCGACTACCCGAACGGCTACTACTTCTACCTCCCCCGCATCTGCAACCACTGCACGAACCCGACCTGCGTCGCCGCGTGCCCCTACCAGGCGATCGTCAAGCGCGAGAAGGACGGCGTCGTGCTGGTGGACCTCGACAAGTGCCGCGGCATGCAGATGTGCATCCGCTCGTGCCCGTACAAGAAGGTGTACTTCAACGCGTCGCGCGCGCGCCCGGACGAGGGCATCCAGGGCCAGTCCGAGAAGTGCCTCTTCTGCTTCCCGCGCATCGAGAAGGGTCTCCCCCCGGCGTGCGCGAGGCAGTGCGTCGGCCGGATCCGCCACGTCGGCTACCTCGACGACGAGGAGGGGCGCGTCCACAAGCTGGTCCGCAAGTGGAAGGTGGCGCTCCCACTCCTGCCCGACCGCGGCACCGGGCCCAACGTCTACTACGTCCCGCCGCTGAGCCCGCCCAAGCTCGACGCCGAGGGCAAGCCGACCGACGAGCCCCGCATCCCGATGGCCTACCTCGAGAGCCTCTTCGGCCCGGACGTCGGGCCGGCGCTCGAGACCCTGAAGACCGAGATGGCCAAGAAGGCCCGCGGCGAGACCTCCGAGCTCGTCGACCTCCTCATCGCCTACCGCCACGAGGACATGTTCGAGCTGTAGGCGGCCGCCGCTCGCGAGAAGGGGCGCGTCGCCCGGGCGCTCGGCGAGCTGCCGCTCATCGACGCGGCCTTCGGGCGGGGTGAGCTCAGCTACTCGAAGGTCCGGGCCGTCACGAGGGTCGCGAAGGCCGAGACCGAGGAGGCCATCCTCCACCAGGCGCGCATCGCGACTTCCCGAGGCCCGGGAGCGTGCCGAGGCCGCGCGAGGCGCTTCCGCGGCAACGCCTGCGGGCGATTCCGCCTCGGGCACCGAAGACGTTTCCCGACGACGGCACCCGCGTCTCCGCGGAGGCGTTCCGGCGCCTGGCCTGGGACCGCCTAGGGGACGGACCTCGGTTTCTCGGTTTCGCTCCGCGTAACCACGGCATTTTCCGGCACAGAGAACCGAGAAACCGAGGTCCGTCCCCTTCCACCCTCGAGAACCGAGAAACCGAGGTCCGTCCCCTTCCACCCTGTCTTCCGGCACAGAGAACCGAGAAACCGAGGTCCGTCCCCTTCCACCCTCCGCCGGCCTCGTCATCGACGACCAGACGGGCCTGTGCCGCCGGGACGGCACCCGGCCCGACTACTCCTACTGCGTCGAGGTCATCACGAGCCGCGACCCCGTCGGCCGAAAGACGCCACCGGGCGAAGCCGCCTGAGCCGCGGCGGCCGCCACTACCGGCTTCTCAGGAACGACCCGCTCGCCTCCGCCGGGCCGGTCACCCAGGGCCGCGGCGCCGCGGCCACGGTCCCCGACGTGAGCTCGCGTACCCCGACCGCCTCGCGCCCCGGCGTCCACTCGATCGGCGCCCCGGCGACCCAACCACACGCCCACGGGAGGCGTTGCGATGCCATGTGCTCGTGCGCAGCGAGCGGGTGTCTCCAACCCGCGAATCACCGAGATCGGCCGCGAAGCCGACCGAGGAGATCATGCGCTGTGCTCTAGAGGATGCCGGGCGCACCCGGCTCCTGGGCTGACAGCGGATGCACCTCGATCGAGGCGTCATCCGACGTGCCCCGGAGGAGCAGCCCGACCAGCAGCGAAGCGAGAGCGATGCCGCCGCCGATGAAGATCGGAGTCGTGTCGAAATCGCCTCCGTCGACCGAGAGGAGGGGGACCAGCATCACCCCGATCCCGACCGCCTGGCCGCCGATGAAGATGATCCAGCCGGCGGCGCGCGTACCCGCCCTCGAGTCGTAGCTGGCCTCGAGCACGCTCGGTCCGTGCACCACGACCGGATCCTCCACGTCGACCGGGGTATCCCCGCCGGTCGACAGCGCCATGTAGTGGGTGCCAGCCGGCAGCGAGGCTTCGCAGGGGGCGGTGCAGATGGGCGTATAGGAGCGCCCCACCGCGACCACCGAGCCCGAGGTGGCGATGGCGTCTCCGGCGGCGAGGTGGAAGGTGATGTCGCTGTCGTCCGACTGCAGCTGCAGGCGCGCCTCGGGGCCGTGCACGGTCACGAACGGCCGCCGGTCGTCGGCAGGGGTCCGAGTGACGGGTGCGGCCGCCGCGGGTTGGGGTGCAGGGGCACGCACCGGCATCTCGGCGGCGGGACCCGCCCACTCCACCTCGGCCATCGCGATCTGCCGGGCCTCGCCGGACGGGAGGAGCAGCGTGACGCGTTCGCCCGGAACGAGCTCGGTGATCGTCCCGCGCATCATTCAACCGTTGCGCAGCCGCACCACGTCCGGCGGGGGCGCCTGCACCGGCCGCGGGTCCGCCGCCGGAGCTGGAGCCGACAGCTCGCCTCCAATGGAGGCGGCGGGCGCCTGCGCCGCGGCCACCGTGCTCGCGCACGTGGCCAGGGCCGCAAGAAGTAGCGTCGTGCGCTTCAACGAATCCTCCGGTTCGAGGCGAACTGTACCCAGGCCCGACGGCGCCCCGCCTCACCTTATCGGCGCTGGTGTGGATGTCGTTGACGGGGCCCGGCTGTTCGGGCGACGAGTGCAGAAAGGGCACCGCGAGCTGCGACGGCAACGTCGCGGAGAACTGCTTCGGTGTGATTGACACCGAGGTCTCCGGCCATGCGGAGCTTCATTCTGAAGACTGCAGAGAATCCTCCTGCCGCGTCTCGGCCGACGTGGACGGCCGGGAAGAAGCTCTTTGCAGCCTCGATCCGGAGCCCGACCCGGCGGCCCCGGCGGAACTGCGAGAGCGGAGAAACGCTTCGTACTGTCGCGAAAACACCGTGGTTCACCTGCGCTTCGGGTTTCCCGTCCGTCGAGAGGCCTGCATCGCGTGGCACTGTGTCGATTCCAACACGCCATCCTTCGACGCATCCTGTGGTGATGTCGCCTTCTGCACTCCCGACGAGGAGCCTTCACCCTCGTGCGCCAGCGGTGTCGCGACGTTCTGCGCGGAGCGCGACGTCATAGCGCATTGTCGGTGCGGCTTCGTGGACGCCCTCTCCCGCCGCGAGGATCCGGGCCCTGAGTGCGTCTTGGTGGAGAGCGTCGACGGCGCAGCGCCGCAGGGCGCGTGCCGCTGAGGATAGGCGGCGATCCAGGAGGATGCGGACGCCTGTGGTTGGGGACTGCCGGGACCGCGAAACGAAGGAGCCCTGCCCGGCTGGGGTGCGGCGCGGCGGCTTCGGGCGCATCTCGTTCGCTGACAGCACCCACGAACCGTCCCGGCTTCGAGAACCCGATGCGGGCGCGCGTTCGCTCAGGGCGGCGGGCTGCGAGCTGGCCCCGCCGCGCTCCGCTTCGGCAGCCTCCACCACGCCGAGCCCTGCACGCCGGGCCACCTGCGCCCCGTGAACCGGACAGGGTCTCGGCGGCGGCGGAATGGTCGACACCGTGACCCGTGCGCCCCGCGACACTCCACTCGACGCGCGCGGTCCAGCCCGCACCGCGCCCATTGCTTCGGAGCGATGGCCGGCTGCGATCCGTGCATGGGTGTGCGCGCGATCGTCCGAGATGGCCGTCTCATCGTTGACGAGCCGACGGACCTGCCGAACGGTACGGTGCTGAATCTCGTCGTCGACGACGAGGGCGATGCGCTCGACGATCACGAACGGGCCGTCCTTGACGCCGCCATCACACGCAGCCTCGGCCAAGCCGACAATGGCGAGTCCCGCCCGGTCCAGTCCGTCCTTGACAAGCTCCGAGAACGGCGGAGTGGCCAAGCCGCTGCGCACGACGCCACTCGTTGACGCACAGATTCTGGAGCTCGACGCCTGGTGGCACCCACCAGCACGAGCACGACCACCTCGACGGCACCCTCTTCGTCGACCGCGTGAGAGACACGCGCACCCTGTGCACCTGGCAGGAGCTCGACCGCCACCACCGCGACGGCCTCATCGAACAGGTGCGGGGGATCGTCGAGCGGTACGGGTCCTGACCGAACACGCGGGGCGCTCCCCGCCTGCCTGCGGACCGATCGCCCCCCCCGAATCGCTCGATCCGGTCCTCTCTGGGGACCGATCGGCCGATCAACCGGCGTTGGTCGCTCGAACGGTCCTCTCCGGGGGACCGATCGGCCGATCAACCGGCGTTGGTCGCTCGAACGGTCCCACTCCGTCCGAAATCGGCTCGCGTGATCCGATACAGCACGTGACGCCGGAGCGGATGTCCCTCGGGAACCCCGGGGTGATCGAAGTCGGCCGCCGGATCGTGCCGCATGCCGAGCTTCTCCATGACGCGCCACGAGGCCACGTTGCCCGGCGTCGTCCACGCCAGGATCTCCTCGATCCCGAGCTCCTCGAATCCGAATCGCAACGCTGCGCGGGCGGCCTCCGTCGCATACCCCTGCCCCCAGTGCTCGGCTGCGAGCCTCCACGCGACCTCCACGCACGGCGTGAACGGCGCCTCGAACGTGGCCCGGTGCAACCCCACGATGCCGATGAACCGCGCGCGTCCCGGGACCTCGACAGCCCAGACGCCATACCCGTGCATCGCGAGGTTCGCCCGGATTCGCCCGACCAGGTCCTCGGTCTCGGCCCGCGACAGCGTCGCCGGAAAGCGCTCCATCACGCGCGGATCCGCGTTCAACGCGGCGAACGCGTCGACGTCCTCGTCCGCGAGCGGCCGCAGCACGAGCCGGTCGGTCCGTACAGCTCGTCGGGTGGTCACGGTCACAGCAGCTCGATGCCCGGTTCGGGCTCGGTGGGGACGGATGCGGGATCGCTCGCCCGCTGCTGCCGGCTCTCGAGCATGCAGTTCAGGCAGCGCCCCCGCTGGCACTGGATCCCTGCCGAGCGCATCCAACGGCGGCGACGCAGAGAAGCAGAGCTCTGGACATGACGCGGCGAGGGTACCCGATCGAGCGCCCTCCCCGCCTCACCCCACCGGTCCTTCACGGCTTGCACGCCATCCTCACGTAGCCCTCTTCACCCTCGCCGCCCAACCCGTAACCGGCGCGCGCGCCGTCGCGTGAGCCTGCGCCCACCGTGGCAGATCGATCACGGTCGAGCGGTCACGTCACTGCGGTCGTCCGCGCCGCCTCGAGCGCGCGGTGCACCTCGAGGTTGCGCGCGAAGTTGCTGCAGGCGCGGCACCGCTCGTCGAGGAGGCCCACGTCCGGATCCCGGTCGCGGCCGGCGAGGCGCCACAGGTGATAGGCCGGCGAGCGCCAGATCCGCAAGAGCTCGCGGCGGTCGAGGTGGTCGACCTGCTTGTCCTTGCAGCAGAACATGACCCGCCCGTCGCACGTGACGCGCAGGTAGTACCAGCCCATGTAGCAAGCCCCGCCCGCGACGTCGTCGGTGAACGAGCCCTCCGGGCCCTGCGCCGCGGCCACCTGCGCGAGGTGGACGTCGTCGAGCGAGATGCCGTGGGCCTCGGCGAGCGCGCGCGCCCTCGACAGGCCGGCGCGGACGCGCTCGCGCCCCGCGGGGGTGAGCATCAGGTGGCGGAGCTGCTCGTCGCGGTGCTCCATGCCCTTGAGGAAGACCCCGGTGGCCCCGACGCGGGCGGCGAGCTCCACGACGGAGGCGACCGTCCCGGCGTTCCCCTCGTGCACGATCGCCGCGAGGACGACCTCCGGGCGCCCCGAGCGTCCCCCGAGCTCGCGCAGGCGCGAGAGGCGCGACACGACCGCTTCGAACAGGTGCCCGCGGCCCGTGTGCACCGCCTCGTAGTCCTCGGGCGTGCCGGCCGAGACGTTGACGAGCAGCCGGTCGACGCCGAGCTCGACCAGCCGCTCGGGGCTCGGTCCGGCCACGCCGTTGGTCTGGATCGTCACCGGGATCCCGAGCGCCGCGAGCGCGCCGAGCAGGCGCTCGACCTCCGGGTGCAAGAGCGGCTCGCCTCGGCCGCTCAAGAGCACGCGGCCCGGGCGCAGGCCGGGCAGCGCCTCGATGACGGCGTCGAGGTGCGCGGCCGAAAGGCGCGCGCGCTGCCACGCGGCGGAGGGCCGCCGGACGTGGGGCGAGTGGTTCCAGCAGAAGTCGCAGTCGAGGTTGCAGGCGTTCTGCAGGTTGACCTGCAGGGTCTCCGGCCCGGCGAGCAGCCGACCCTCGATCACCGACCGCAGCCGGAGCCCGTCCGGGCTCTGCGCCGTCACGATGCGCAGGGGTCGTCGCCGCACGCGCACGGGTCGTCCGCGCAGGCGCACGGGTCGTCTGCGCACCCGCACGGGTCGTCCGCACACCCGCACGGGTCGTCCGCACACGCGCACGGGTCGTCCGCGCAGCCCCCGCCGCCGTCGGTGCCCGCGTCCGCCGCGCACGGGTCGTCCGCGCACGCGCACGGGTCGTCCGCGCAGCCGCCGTCGGTGCCGGCGTCCGCCGCGCACGGGTCGTCGCCGCACCCTCCCCCGCCGTCGGCGCCCCCGTCCGCCGCGCACGGATCGTCGCCGCAGCCCCCGCCGCCGTCGGCGCCGGCGTCCGCCGCGCACGGGTCGTCGCCGCACCCGCAGGGGTCGTCGCCGCACGCGCACGGGTCGTCGCCGCACGGCGTGCTCCGCGACGAGCAGGCCGCCGCCGGCAGCGCCGCCGCCCCGAGCAGGCCGAGCAGCGCGCCGAGGTGGTTCCGCCGGCTCTTTCCGAACGGCTCGTCGTCGCAGCCGGGGCGCGCACGCCACTGCCACAGGTGGACGGCCCCGGGGTCGCGCGCGAGGCGCTCGAGCACCTCCTCCACGAGCTCCGAGAGCTCCTCCTCAGACAGATCCAGATCGAGCTTCGCCATCGGGGACTCCGTTTCCAAGCGAATACGCGCGCAGCGCCCGCCGCCCGAGCTCGCGGGCCGTCGCGCGCAGCGCCTTTCGCACCGAGCGGCCGAGGTGGACCGCGTAGCGGGGGTCGCGGTGGACCTCCGCGTGGACCGCGCGGCAGGCGCCGACCTGGGCCTCGACGAGGCGGCACGCCGTCTCGGGCACCCGGTGCAGCTCACCGGTCGTCGCGTAGCCGATCGCGACGCACCCGAACGTGCACAGGTCGAACAGGTCGCACTCGACGCAGCGGGTGCGCCCTTGCATCTCTTCGACGCGCAGCGCCTGGTAGGGCTCGGCCCGCGCGGGGTCGACGCCCCGGTCGAGGTCGCCGAGGGCGACGTCGTCGCCGCGCTCGCGCCCGTAGAAGACGAACCGGTGGCAGGGCGCGAGCGTGCCGTCCACGGCGAGCGCCACGAGCTCTCGGCCGGCTCCGCAGTGCCGCAGCTCGCCGCTTCGCGGGCGGGCCGGGACGCCGTCGAGCAGGCGACGCAGGATCGGGCGCCACGCTTCGAGCACCGGCACGGAGGCCGGGTCCTCGCTCCGGCGCACGAGCTCGACGAACAGCTCCCCGAGCTCGCGCTGGCCCGCCTCGAAGCGCGCGAGATCCTCTTCGGACCAGGCCTGGTCGTAGGCCGGGTAGATGAGGAGCCGCTGCACGCCGAGCCCGAGGAAGTAGCGCGCGGCGGCGGCCTGGCGCGCGGCGTTGGCCGGCGTCACCGTCATGCGCACCGACGGCGGCGCGCCGGATCCGGCTCGGACGGCGCTGCGAAGCCCCTCCTCGGCGAGCCGGTGCGAGCTTCCCCCGCCGCGCAACGGCCGCGTCCGCTGCCCCTCCTCGTCTCCGTCGATGCTGAGGAACAGGCGGACCCGGTGTGACTCGAGCCAGCGCACGGCGTCGTCGTCGAGGCGGGTGGCGTTCGTCGGCATGGAGAAGCCGACGCGCTTGCCGCGAGCGCGCGCCTCGGCCTCGGCGTACGCGACGACCTTCTCGATCGACGCCCTGCGCAAGAGCGGCTCGCCGCCCCAGAACGTGACGTGGACGCGGTCCGAGTCGCTCTCGAGGAGCCAGTCGACCGCGCGCAGGACGTCCTGCTCGCGCGGGGCGGGGCGTGGCTCGGTCGCCGCGAAGCAGTAGGGGCACGCGAGGTTGCAGGCCTCGGTGACGAAGAGGTCCAGGCGCCGGACGCCGTGGCTCACGGCTCGGCCTCGAGCTCGGCGTCGATGACCCGCGCCACGGCCAGCACGACCCGGTCGAGCTCGCGCTCGCGCTCGTCGTCGTAGTCCTCGCCGGCCACGCGCCGCTCGAGGATCCGGATGAGACGCCCGCGGTGCCGATGGCGCAGGAGGTCGCAGGCGGAGTCCACCACGTAGGCCCGTTCCTCCCTGCTCAGTGCCATCCTCGCCTCTTCGCGCCGACGAACGTGCGCCAGGATACCACGGAGAGCGCCGTCGCGCGGGCGAGGCTCGTGGTGGCGCGTGCACGCCTCGACCTGCAAAGCCGCGGGGTCCGCCGCCGTGGATTCAGCGGCCGAAGGAGAAGGGCGCGTGCACGATGGCGCAGGAGCCACCGGTGGGTGCGGGGAAGCGCCACTCCGGCAGCGAGTCGCGGATGCACCCGAGCAGGTCCGGGTCCTCTAGCGGCCCCGCGAACCTCACCTGATCGACGGCACCCGTCTGGTCGACCCGCAGGTGCACGTGGAGCGTCCCGGACAGGTCCGGCGCCTCCCTCGATCGCATCTCGTGGCACTCGAAGACCGAGCGGCCGTGTTGCCCGATCACGGCCGCCACGTCCTCGCGGCCGAGCGCACCGGCGCACGCCCACTCCCCATCGGGCTGCGGCCGGGGCTCTTCGGGCGGCGGCGCCGCGGCCGGCGTGGGGGAGGGCGGCGCTTCGGGGGCACCGGCCGCCGGCGCCGGTGCCTGCTCCGGGGCCGCCGCCGAAGCCTCGATCCGCTCGAGCTGCGTCTTGAGGTCCAGGTAGCCCACGAAGGACAGGATGGCGAGCACGACCAGCGCGATCGGCGTCCAGCGTGCCGTCGCGCTGGGGCTCGCCGCCGCCGGGGGCGGGAGGGGGCGATCCGGGTCGTGCGGCGCGTCGCTCATGGAGTGTTACCTCGGGCGGAGGTGTGCCGTCATTTCCGGAGCTCGTCCACCCGATGGGCTCCGGACAGCCGCCAGCGCACGAGAGGCCTTCCGTCGGGGCCCGTCAGCACCTCCTCCACGATCCCGACGCGCGCACACACGACCACCACCCGCTCCCCCTCCTCGGTGACCTGCGTGAACCGCGCGCAGCGGTCTCCCCGCACCTCTCCCTCGAGGCGCAGCTCGAGCTCGTCGATGGCCCAGCCCCGGTCCTCGACCTGCGTGGAGCGACCCCGCCAGGTGCCCGGCAACCGCAGCGTCGTCCCCGACCGCGCCCCCGGCGACAGGTTCCCACGAGCATCCAGCGGCGGGAGGCCGGCATCGCCCGTGATCTGCGAGAGGCCCACGTCGTCCCCGACGAGCCAGCGAGGCGTCACCTCGATGTTCGTGGGGACCGGCCCTTCGGGGACGAGGTACACCGCGACGGCGGGGCCCCGCTCGAGCTTCTGCTCCACGCGGAGCGCCACGGCCACGGGGGCCTCCTCGCCCCGGCGCACCTCGTAGCGCAGCACCCGACCCGGCTCGAGGCCCGCGAGCCAGGCCGGCGCCGCGGGAGCCGTCGCGGGCGAGCCGGCATGGTCGTCCGCCGCCTCGACCGACGCACCGCCGCAGGCGGCGAGCGCGACCGCCGCGACGATCGGTGCGACCCTCCTCAGTGACAGAGCCACTCGACGCGACAGTAAACGGGATCGTCCGTCAGGTCGGCACCGGAGACGTAGACGTAGCAGCCGAACTTCACGGTCTGGCCGGCCGACACGGCCCACAAGGACGTGACGGTCGCGCTGTTGGTGTAGGTGGCAGACGTGTCCATCGGCATCAGGTAGGGACCACCGCCGCGGAGGTCGTCGGTGGGCGGGTCCGCCCCGATCTGCTGGGCCGTCCTGATCCTCAACCAGCCGTTGTCGGAGCCCTCCACGCTGGCCTGCGCCGTCACGCTCACATGGCAGACGGCACTCTGGGGGGCGGTGAAGCCGGTGCTCGGCATGACGAAATGATTGCCGGTCGTCGGGAAGGAGGCGGTCGCGTAGCCCTGGCCACTCATGAGGTTCAAGTGGGTCGCCGTGATGCCGTTGGTGGCGACCGAGAACGTCGTCCCGCTGAGGGCGAGCCCCTGGCCGGCGGAGTACGTCGTGTTGTCGTCCGCCTCGCACGTCACGGTGCCGGTGGCGCTGATGGTCCGGATGGCCTGCCCCGTCGCGCAGGTACCCGACACGCGCGCCTGGATCGCCGAGGTGTCCACCGAGAACGTCGTCCCGCTGAGGCTCAGCCCCCCGCCGGCGGAGTACGTCGTGTCGTTGTCCGCCTCGCAGGTGACGACGCCGGTCGAGCTGATCGCGCGGATGGCGCTGCCGGTCGCGCACGTGCCGGTGACGCGCCGCTGGATGTCGCCAGTCACCGAGAACGTGGTGCCGCTCAAGCTCAGCCCCTCGCCCGCGGCGTAGGTCGTGTCGTCGTCCGCCTCGCACGTCACGGTGCCGGTCGAGCTGATCGCGCGGATGGCCTGCCCGGCGGCGCACGTGTCCGCCACGCGCGCCTGCATCGCCGTCGTGTCCACGGCGAACTCGGTCCCGCTCAGCAGGAGCCCCGCGCCGGCCGTGTAGCTGCTGCCGCCGGACCCCACGTCGTCGGTCTCGCAGGTGACCGTGCCGTCCTCCGCGATGGCTCGGATGGCGCTGCCGGCCGCGCACGTGCCGGTGACGCGGGCCTGCAGCCCGGTGAGATCGGCGGCCGCGGCGAAGTCCGACGGCGCGCTCCCCCCGAGGGTCTGCGCGTCGCCGGAATACTGCGCATAGGCCGCGTAGGGGACCGAGCCCAGCAGGAACCGCGGCAGCTCGGCTCCGTCGGCGACGGCCACGCCCACCCAGACCTCGGAGTTGTCCCGGAAGAGCGCCAGGTCGAGCGCGGTCGCGTCGCCGACGTACGCCGTGAACCGCCCCTGTTCGACGAGCACCGTCTGCGTCTCCGTGTAGAGCGCGGTCTCGGTGGTCTCGTCGGCGTAGAGGCTGAAGGTCATCGCGGTCTCGGCGTCGATCGGCGCGCCGTCGCCGTCGGCCAGGAAGCCCTGCACCGGGAGCTGCGCCGGCGCCTGCCCGAGCGCGACCGGCGCCGAGGCGAGCGCCAGCGCGCCCGCGAGCCAAGCCGTCGTCATCCGCTTCATCGCGTCCTCCCTCACAGCGCCTCCGGTCCGAGGAGCAGATCCTCGCTCGCCCCCGTGCGACGTCCCATCGGCTGGGGCGCGCCGACGGTGATGGTCAGCCGGTACTCCGACGTGACGATCGTGGCCCCTCCGGAGCTCTGCACGATCCCCACCGGCCTCGACGGCGTCGGCCCCGCGTCGGTGCCCCCACCGTCCGTCGTCCCTCCGTCCTCGGGCCCGCCGGCGTCGGTGCCCGAGTCCACCGTCCCGGCATCGGTGCCCGAGTCCACCGAGGACCCGAACTCGTACCCGTCGAAGTCGCTCAGCGCGCTGCAGCCACCGGTGGCGAGCACGAGCGCGAGCGCGACGACGCATCTGTTCGCAGTCATCTAGAAGCTCACCTTCAACGAGCCGCCGCAGCCCGCGGGCCCGCAACCCACGGACGCGACGGTGTCGCCGGGGTCCGTCTCCGTGTCGGCGTTCCCCGTGAGGAGCCACAGCGCCACCCCGGTGCCCACCGCCGCGAGACCACCGAACAGCAGGATGTCGGTGACCAGCGCGAGGGTCTGCCCGCGCGCCTGCGTGTCCTCGAGCGCGGGGTCGCAGCCGGCTCGCGAGGGACATCCCTCCTCCAGCTCGGACTGGGCGCTCGCGGTCAGGATGCCCGTGACGACGCCCCCGGCCACCAGCGCGAGCCCCGCGCCGCCCACGACGATCGCCGCGATCGGAGGACCGCCTCCGGTGTCTTGCGCGGCGCGGTCACCACCATCCCCCACGCCGGCGGCCGTGCCCTGCCCCCCCGATCCGGCTCCGCCTCCCGCGGTCGTCTCCTCGGCGTGATCGTCCGTCGCGAGGTCCGGCTCCGCTCCCATCGCCTCGGCGTCGATGCCCCGCGGGTCGGCCTCGTCCGGCTCGACGGTCGTCGTCGCGCCGCTCCTCTCGAGCGCCGCTTGCATGCGCGCGAGGCGGGCGCGGAGCTGGTCGGCGTCCGGCGTGTCGGGGACCGCTTCGAGGTAGCGCCGCAGCGCGTCCACCGCCCTCGGGATGTTCTGGGCATCGCGGTAGGCGATGTAGGTGTTGTAGAGGAGCTGAGCGCGCCCCGACAGCCGGTATGCCTCCTCGAAGCCGGCGGCCGCCCGTTCGAAGTCGCCGTTGTCGTAGTGAGCCTGGGCGACTCGGAAAGCGCGGCGCGCTTCGGCGTCACGCTCGGCGTCGTCCGCCTCCTGCGCGTGGGCTACACCCGCGATGCCGGTGCACGCGAGGGCGAAGCACGCGACCGCCACGCGCGCCAAGCGCCCGATCCCGGCTGGTCCCCTCCTCCTGCTTCCCCTCGACCGCACCGCCGCCAAGGTACACCATCGGACGTGGAAACCATAGCGGTCTTGGCGGCGGGGCGGCGGGCGCCCCGAGCTCAGCGCACGAGCGCGACGAGCTGCTGGTTCTCGGTCCCGACGAGCACGTGGGAGGGGCCGAGCACGGGCCGGGCCACGATGCCGTCGCCGAGACCGCCCGGCTCACGGCCCCATGGGCTCACGGGCACTCGATCACGTCACCCGTGTCCCACGCGGTCACGGTGCCTCCCCGCCCCCCCCGCTCGAACGCCACGCAGCGATCGGAGACCCCGGGCTCCAGGCCCCGGAGAGCGATGGTGCAGCTAAGTCCGTCGAGATGGTTGCCGCACTGGAACCATGCCGTCGCGCGGCGCGCGTCGTGAGAGAACACGTGGGCGGTCAGCAGCTCGTAGGGAATCTCGCCGTGTGCAAGGCCCGACCCATCGGTCAGGAACCGCTCGGTCATCAGCGTCCCGATCGGTCGCTCGTCGCCGTCCAGGTCGACCTCGAACGTCGTGGGCGCGGTCGCACCCGCCCGGGGGTAATCCGTGAAGCGATCGACGCGCAGCGTCCCCGAGGCGGTCGGGACCGTGAAGCTGCGCTCGTCCAGCGTCATGCGCTCACCCGTCGAGCCGAGGTGCCAGAGGGCGTACATCGTGTCCATCGGGTGGCGGCGGAAGCTGATGTCGCGGACGATCAGCGTGTCCGGGTAGAGGTGGACCACCTGCCGGAAGGCGTAGAGGAGCGGATTGTCGGCGTCGACCGCGTGCTCGTCGTGAGGGCCGACCGCATAGCTCGACCCGAACCGGAGCACCACGGCGCTGAGGTCGGTACCGGTCTGCACCGAGACGACGCCGGCATTGCGGGCGAGCGGGCCCTGCGGGAGCTGGTTGACGAGGTAGGTGGAGAACGCCGCCGTGCCGTCGGCTCCGCGAACCGCCCTTCGGCGATGGGCGGCCGGGCAGAGGAGGCACTCGCTCCCGCGGTACATCCGCACGTCGCCGTTGGCGTGGCCGAAGCCGTCGCCGCTGTAGCTCATGGCCTCCGCGACGATCTGATAGGCGTCCCGGTCGGTGAGCGACGACCGTGAGATCCACCGCCCCGTGCCGGTCGCCAGGTATGTGAGCGGGAGCGCCGATACGTCACCGGTCGAGCTCGTGTCGGCGAAGAGCATCTCCCAGGCGGTGAACCCCGGTGACCGATCGGACATCTCGCTTCCCGGCGCCGCCAGCCCCATGGCGTAGAGCCGCGCCGCGAGCGCGCCCCGGCCGGTGGTCGACGAGAGGACCGCGAGCAATGCCGGGGATATCCGATGCGGCGCCCCTTCGCTCACCTCGCCGAACGGAACGAGGCCGCGGAAGTCCGGGAACGTCTGGTAGGTGAGCCAGGTCGGCACGGCCTCGACCCAATCGAACAGGATCGAATGGTCGGCACCGGCGTCGCGGAGGAGCTGGTTGACGAGCTGGAGTTGCTGGACGGCGAGCTGGCCGCGTTCCGGGCCCTCCGGCCAGTCGCCGCCACAGAGCCGCTGGTTGAGCACCGGCAGCTCCCAGGCGAGCTTCTCGTTGAGCAACGCGACGAGGCGCTCGATGTCCGCGTTCTCCCCTGCGGTCGCCGCAACGGTCAACGCGAGCGCGTGCAGGTAGCCGGCGTAGTTCGCCGTGTAGGGCTTCGACTCGTCGGGACCGGCGCCGTGGTACCAGTCGATCCAGGCTGTCGCGACGCTCGAGTAGGCGGTCCGCTGGGCGGGCGCGAGCCGGTCGTGGAGCCAGTCGTAGGCCAGCAAGAGGCTCACGAGCGCGGATCGGATCGCAGAGCCGCCCCCATCGCCGAACCGCCGAGCACCGCTCGTGTAGTCCCGGGCGATGCGATCGGTGAGAGCGATCGCCGCCTCGGCGCACGCGCTCGCCGTCGGATCGTCGGTCCCCCGCGAGAGCTGGTAGCACAGCGCCAGCGCGGGGACGTAGCCCTCGGGCTCGGGCACGAGGCTCTCGAACGCGGTGCTCGTTGGATCGGGGGCGACGGCCAGCGCGTCGACGAAACGGTCCACCGCCGCCCAGAAGCGAGCCGCCGGCGGGTCCGCCGGCGACCGCGACCGAGCCCGGGCGAGCCGGTCCGGGGTCAGCCAGAGCCTCGGCCGAGGGACTCCGGTGAAGTCGCACGTCGTCACCGGGCGAGGCGGCGGCGCCACGGTGATCCCCGGGATCCTGACCGACTGCAGCAGCCTCCGGTCGCCGTCATAGGCACCGATGGTCAGGGTACCGGTTCCCGCTCGGACGCCTTCGAGGGAGAACACCGGCTTGAAGAAGGAGATCCGCGATCCCGACGAGTGGGCGGGCTCGACCACCGCGGTGTCCGCCGGATCGAGCAGCCTCAGCCGTTCGCCGCCGAGGAAGGCTCGGATCTCGCGCGCCCCCGACGTCTCGGCGCTGCCGACCGCAAGGGAGATCAGGCGGGTGACCCGCGGGCACTGCTCGTTCGGCGCCACGATGGACAGGGCCGGGTGGAACCACGGCTCGAGCGGCCAGAAGGGCGCGCTGACGGTCACCGGCAGAGGGGGGGGAGGCACGGCGACCTCTCCCGATCCGGTGAGGACGGCGATCACCTGCCTCGTGGGCAGCAGGCCCGCCATCCCGACGGTCGCGTCGGGATCGCACGAGGCGGCGTCCGGCGCATCCACCGTTGCGCCATCGATATCGCCAGCGCTGCCGTCCGTGACTGCGCCATCGACGTCGCCGGCACTGCCGTCCGTGACTGCGCCGTCACGGAGCCCCGCGTCCGCCGGTGCACCGCAGCCGACGCCGAGCGCCTCCGCAGCGGCCAGCACGATGAGCCCCACGCGGCACGCGCTTGGAGCGAGCCCTGCGGTCAGCCCCGGCGATGGACACCCGGCTGCCCGCCCCTCGCACGTCGCCAGAGCGATCCGCACGAGCTGACCCTGGCTCATGAGCCAGGCCTCACGCAAGCGCTCCCGGGCGGTGGCGCGCGTCGATCAGCCCTCGTCGGCCGCGCTACTGCTCGCTGTCCGGGTTCTCGGTGTCGAGGCTCGTGCCGTCCGGGTCGTACAGCTCGTCCTCGCCCATCCCCCAGTCGCCGTCGACCGGGATGCTGTCGGTGCTCGGGCTCGCCTCGATCTCCTCGACGTCGCCCTCGAACGGCGCGGCGGCGTCCGGCGAGTCGAGGGAGGGATCGGTCGTGTCGGGCGGCGGCGCGTCGTACGCGGGCGCCTCGTCGTACGCAGGCCCGTCGTACGCGGGAGCCGCCTGGTCCGGCGCCGTGTGCGCGCCGCTGTCCCCTGCCCCGTTCTGCGGGCGCGGCGCAGGCTGGATGCGCAGCGACGGGTCGAGGTCGGGACGCGGCGGCGCGGGCGGGACCGGGAGCCCGCCGGCGAACGCGAACAGCCCGCTGCTCGGCTGCGGATCGGGCGGCGGCTCGACCTCGGGGTACCACGAGGCGCCCCGGGAAGGACGGGCCAGCACCCGGCCGTCCGAGCCGAGGGGCGCGATGTGGAAGCCCCCGGGCCGCTGGGGCGGCGCGGGCGGCGGGGCCGATGGCGGGACCTCGCCGATCTCCCGCACGTCCTGCATGTCGGCGACGTCGACCTCGCCCGTCCCGGCGTCCTCGTCGACCCAGGCAGGCTCGCCGGGCTCTTCGCCGTAGCTCGGGCCCTCGTCGACGTAGCTCGGGCCCTGTTCCGCGTAGCTCGGGCCCGCGTCCTCGACGGCGCCCTCGTCGGCCGGCGCGTCGTACGAGTAGCCCTCCTGCGCGAGGCCCTCGGCCGCGACCACGGTCTGCTCGCTCTCGCTGTCCTCGAAGCCCGGCACCGGTGGCGCGTAGTCCGGCTCGTCGTCCCAGTCCGGCGGAGGGGCGCCGGCCCCGGTGGCGCTCGCCTGCACGTGCTGCTCGTAGTGCTCGGCCTCGGCCACCGCCGTCGCCTCGTCGACGAACTCGTCGCCCGGCCGGGGCGCATCCTGCGCCGCGATCTCCTCCTCGACCTGCTCGACGTCGTCGAGGCTCACCTCGCCCGTGGCCGGCTCGTCCGAGAACGCGCCGCCGCGGATCATGAGGATGCGCTCGTACACGACCTCGCCCATCCCCTCGAGCTGCAGGCTGTCGAGGACCAAGTCCCAGCGCGCGACCTCCGGCCGCTCCTCGCCGCCGTCGATGGACATGGCCACCCGGCCCACGCCCTCGAGCGCCGCCGTCTGGTCGGCGAGCAGCACGGCGAACCGGAGCCAGGCCCCCTCCTCGTAGGGCTCCGGCCCGTACAGCATGAGGCGCCCCTCGTCGACGCGATCGGCCAGCCCCTCGGCCAGCTGCGAGATGTCCACGAAGGCCGTCGGCACCGTCAGCGTCGGTTCACTCATTCGGGCTCCCTTTCCATCGTGCGGGTCCGCGCCCCGTCCTCGTCGGCGAGCAGCTCCTCCACCCGCGTCTCGGCCTGGTCCAGGCGCCGCTGGCCGAGGCGCGACAGCCGCACGCCCTCCTCGAAGACCGCGAGCGACTCCTCGAGGGGCAGGTCCCCCCGCTCGAGCTTCTCGACGACCTGCGAGAGCCGACCGAGGATCTCCTCGAAGCTCAGGTCCTCGCCCGACGCCGCGCCGCTGGTCTCACTCACCTCGTAGCGAACCTTGCCGCACCGCGAGCGCAGGAGTCAACGGTGGAGGTTCCCGGTACATCGCCGGAATCACAGGCCGATGCGGAGCCGGAGGGCCCAGAGATCGTACCCGACGCCCCGCATCGAGACGCGCGACCAGCCGAGCCCGAGGCCCACGTAGAGCGTGCGGGTCAGGTTGAGGTCCGCCCCCACCTCGAGCCCGGCCCCGCCGAAGGCGTGGGTCGCCGGCGTGCGGAACCGCTTGCCGATCAGCGCCCCGAGGCTGCCCACGACGCCCGCGTAGGGAACGAAGGGCCGGAGCGGCAGGTGCTGGTAGCCCGCGATGAGCGTCCCTCGGATGAGCGCGTCGTCCTGGGCCAGGCGGTAGTCGCGGGCCCCGAGCTCGGCGCTGCCGCCGAGGCGGAAGCGGCCGAGCGCGAGGTAGCCGCCGAAGAACCCGGCGTGGACGTCTCCCCCGCCGAAGCCGTCGACCAGCGCGTAGTGCGTGTAGCCGAGCTCGACGCGGGGACCGCCCCACGGCTCCTCGTCCGGCTCGGGCGGGGCCTCGGGGCGCGGCGGAGACGGCGGCCGCCTCGCGGGCCGGCGCGCGACACCCGGGCGCGGCGCGCCGAGCCCCTCGCCGGTCTCGGGCGCCTGCGCAGCCGCGGTCGAGAGCAGTGTGACGAGGCCGAGGAGCACGGTGGCGGCGCGTGTCACGGCGCCTCCGGGTCGACGTCGACCGAGTCGATCATCGCGTCCACCTCGCCTTCGGTGGGATCGGGCACGGTGACGAACCGAAGGCGGATCGAGCCGCTCCCCTCCCGATCGATCCAGACGAGGCGGCGGTGGAGGTACTCGCCTCCGAGCTCGCGCGTCACGACCTCGAAACCCTGATCGCCGCTCCGCGTCTCGACGGGCGAGGGCGGGACCACGATCTCCTCGCCGCGGCCGGCCGCGGCCGACGCCTCGGCGCGCGCGCTCGCCTCCGCCCGGCGTCCCACGGGCTCCACCGTGAGCTCGTACTTGTTGGCGAGGGACGAGTCGACCCCGCCGTAGCGCTCGGAGTTGTTCGCCACGCGGAGCTGCACGCGCGCGCCGTCCGCCTCCACCACCTGCCAGGGCGGGTCGAGGTAGCGCAGGCGGTACTCGCCGCCGGGCGACACGTACGTCTTCCACTCGGCGTACGCGCCGGGCTGGCCGCACCCGACCGCGAGCAACACCCAGAGCACGATCGGCACCCGAAGGGTCGTCATTCGGACACTCGCACCCGGACGTCGGCGACGGACGCGGGGAGATCGACCAGGATGAGCTCCCCGGACGGCAGCGTGCGGATCCGCAGCCAGCGCCCGTCCGGGAGCACGACCTCGACCGGCACGCCGCGCTGGCTCTCGCCGGAGACCGCGACGATACGCACGCGCACCGCTTCGCTGCCGCCCGCCGCCCCGCGCTCGGGCGGGACCCGAGAGCGGCCCGAGCCCGCGGCGGCCAGCAGCGCCGGGGCGACCCGCGGATCCTCCTCGACGCGCCACCGCGCGAGCACCCCGGGCGCGGCCTCGGCGACCCCGAGATCCGCGAGGGCGGTCGCCGCCGCGAGGCGCACCTCGGGGGCCGCGTCGTCGAGCGCGAACACGAGCGCACGCCAGGCCTCGCGGTCGCCGCTCACCGCCAGCGCGCGCGCGGCCCCGGCGCGCACGCGTGCGTCTTCGGCGCGCAGACCGGTCCGAAGGAGCCGAGCGACCCGGTCCCGCTCCCGCCGCGAGTACGCCCGCGCCGACGCGGCGGCGAGCGCCATGGCCTCCGGGCCGACGTCGATCGAGTCGAGGTGCGGCCGGACGTCGCGGTAGGGGACCTTCGCACCCAGCGACGCCGCGGCGAGGGCCATCCTGCGGTACGCCTCCGGGTCGCGCTCCTCTACCAACGCACGGGCGACGGCGTCGGCGGCGTCTTCGTCGCCGCCGAGCTCGAGCCCGCGCGCGGCGAGCGCCCTCGAGGCCGGCTCCTCGCTGCGGAGCGCGCGCACGAGCGGCTCGATCACGTCGGGGTCCCGGGCGATCGACCGGAGCAAGAGGGAGCGGGGATCGCCCGCTGCGCGAGAGGCGAGGGCGCGGAAGCCGCGCTCGCGCGCGTCGTCGCCGGCGAGCTCGCCCCACTTGCGGAGCCCGACCGCGAGCGCCCGCGCCGCCGCGTCGCCGGCCGCTCCTCGCTCGCGGGCGGCCTCCGCGAGCACGGGGATCCCGAGCCCGCCGTCGACCTCGGCGAGGGCGCCCGCCGCCTCGGCGGCCCGGCTGCCCTCGTGCCACAGACCGTAGAGGAGGGGGACCACGCGCGGGTGCGCGCAGCCGAGCGCGAGATCGACCGAAGGGCGTCCGAGCACGGGATCCCCCGAGGCCACCGCGCGCTCCATCACGGCGATCGCGGCGGGCGGATCGATCGACAGGAGCGCCGAGAGGGCAGCGCGGCGCACGGCAGGCTCACCGTCCCCCACGCGCGCGGCCACGGCCTCGGCCTGTCCCGCCTCGCCCGCGCTCGCGAGCGCGTCGAGGGCAGCGGCGACGACGTGCGGCGACGGGTCCGACAGGCACCGGGCGAGGGCCGGCGCCGCCCGCGGATCGCCGAGCTCTCCGAGGGCGCGTACCGCCGCGATCCGCGTGGGCTCGTCGTCCGCGGAGAGCCGCGAGACCAGCGCCGCCGTCGCGCGCCAGTCCCCCACCGTGCCCAGCACTCGCATCGCGGAGGGCGCGAGCGTCGGCTCGCCGAGGGATCGGATGAGGTGCGGCACGGCGCGGGGACCGCTCCGCACGAGCGCGCGCACCGCCGCCTCCCGCACGTCCTCCTGGCCGAGCGCGGCCACCAGCGCACGCACCGCGCGGTCGTCGTCGAAGGCGCCGAGCCCGAGGATCACGGTGGCCGGGTCCAGGTTCGCCGCGGACTCGAGCGCCTCGAGCAGCGCCGGGACGGCGGACGCGTCGCCGCGCCGCGCGAGCGCCGACACGATCGCGCGCCGGACGTTCA
This sequence comes from Candidatus Neutrinellum sp., assembly GCA_039794305.1. Classification (GTDB taxonomy): domain Bacteria; phylum Myxococcota_A; class Polyangia; order Polyangiales; family JBDIVX01; genus JBDIVX01. The sequence goes on along the minus strand of JBDIVX010000028.1, from coordinate 22,764 downwards.
CGTCCCGCTCGGTCCGGAGCGCCTCCGAGAGCACCTCGACGGCGCGCCCGGGCTCGCCCCATCGGGCGAGCGTCTCGGACGCCTCGGCGCGCTCGTCCGGGTCGACCGAGCGAAGCTGCGCGGCGGCGCGGGGGCCGGTCAGCCGGGACAGGAGCTGCGCGTCTGCCGGCGCGGCGGAGGCCGCGAGCGACAGGGCCGTGACGACGAGGCCGACCGCTCGGCGAGACATGGGAGCCGATCCTCTACCAGACACGGGGGCGTGCGGCGAACGGTCCGTGCCTGCCCTCAGGTGATGTCGGCCACGACCACGCCATCGGCGTGTACGGCGAGCCGCCCGACGTCGACCGCATCCGTCGTGGCGATGACGGCTCCGCCCGACACGTCCGCGACCGCCACGAGGAATGCGTCCACGGCGAGCTCCGAGCCGGCCCCCACGGCGCCGAGGAGCTGGCCCGCCCGGACGCCGACGCGCGCGTCCACGGGGCGGACCTCGACGCGGTCGCGACGCAGCCCGGCGAACACGGCGGCGTCCGCGCGCCGGCCCCGGACGACCTCCGCGAGGACGGCCGCGGCGGTCGCGACCGGCAGGTCCCTCGCCCGCACCTCGGCGACGAGCGCGCGGACTCGATCCCGGCGGGCGGCGGGACCGTGAGCGACCGCCGAAAGGGCTTCGCTGTCGAGCAGGAGCATCTCAGCCCGCGCGGCGCCGTGCCTTGCCCCCCGCCTCCCATGCGTCCACGATCCGAGCCGCCCACTCGAGCGTCTCGGGCGGCACCGGTCCGTGCTCCTGCTCGAGCTCGGCCAGCCACTCGTCGACCGCCGCGAGGTGCCGAGCCCGAAGCAGGTACGCCGCGATGGCCGCGTCCACGCCGGCAGACAGGCTCCGCGATCCGACCAGCGCGCGCAGCTCCTTCAGCCGGTCGGCGTCCAGAGTCAGGGTGACCTTCTCCTTGGCCATCAGTAGGATGATAGTACCATCATACCGCCCGTCAACGCGGAGGCTCGACCGCCGGCTGGGGTCTCGACTAGACTGCCAGCCGCGGCTTCCCGCCGGAAACGTCGCAGTGCGCGTGCAAGGGATGACGCGGCAGGCCGCGTCCGTGGGTGAGCATGGCTGACGCCAAGAGCAGCGCCTCGGCGCCGGCGACCGGGATCAAGGGCACCGACCCGCTCGTCGGGAAGGTCATCAACGACCGGTTCAAGGTGGTCTCCCTGATCGCCCGCGGGGGGATGGGCAAGGTCTACCGCGCGGAGCAGGCACCGCTCGGGCGCGAGATCGCGCTGAAGATCCTGACCCCGAGCTACAGCGGCGAGCACGACCCCGAGTTCCACAAGCGCTTCTTCCTCGAGGCGTCGGTCTGCTCGAAGCTGACGCACCCGAACACCGTCACCATCTTCGACTACGGGCGCTCCGAGGAGGACGTCTACTACATCGCGATGGAGCTGCTCGAGGGCAAGACGCTCCACCGTGCGCTGCGCGACGACGGCCCCCTCGACCCGGCGCGCGCCATGCACATCGCGCGGCAGGTGTGTCGCTCGCTGCGCGAGGCGCACGGCGTCGGCGTCATCCACCGCGACCTCAAGCCGGCCAACATCTTCCTGGTGAGGCACGGCGACGAGGACGACTTCGTCAAGGTGCTCGACTTCGGGCTCGTGAAGAACCTGGGCGACAAGAGCGAGGACCTGACGCAGACGGGCCTGTTCATGGGCTCCCCCAAGTACATGTCCCCGGAGCAGATCCGCGGCGAGACGGTCGACGGCCGCGCGGACGTCTACGCGCTCGGCGTCATCATGTACGAGATGCTCACCGGCAAGGTGCCCTTCGACCGGCCGAGCTCGGTGAACATCCTCATGGCGCACGTGAACGAGGCCGTGCCTCCGATGCGCGAGACGAACCCCGACGCCGCCGTTCCGTCGCTGCTCGAGCAGATCGTCATGAAGGCCGTGGCGAAGAAGCCGGAGGAGCGCTTCGACGGCATGGACGAGCTGCTGGTCGCGCTGAAGCAGGCCGCCTCGGACAGCGGTCTCGCCGTGTCTCGCAGCGGCGAGCGCCCGGTGAGCGCGGAGCTCGCGGTGCGCGGCGGGCAGACGGGCTCTTCGCCTTCCGAGGGCGACACGATCGCGGGGAGCACCCCGTCGGGCGTGGCGGCGAGCGGGCCCGTCGTCTCGTCGCAAGGCACGCCGTCGGGGGGGCCGGCCGTCACCGGGGACGAGCCCCCGCGCACGCCCGCCGCCGGGAGCGAGCGGCCCGGCGGCGGCGCCTCCAAGCTGCTCGTCCTCGGCGTCCTCGGCGCCGCGATCGCGGTGGGCGCCGTCCTCGCGACGAGGGGGGGCGATGAGGAGCCCGCCGATCGGGACGCCGAAGCGGCGCAGCCGGCCGCGCCGGCCACACGCGCGCAGCCACGAGCCGCCGCCGATCCCTCCGAGGGACCCGCCGAGCAGCCGCCCGGCGAGATCGAGCGAGTGATCGTCTCGCTCCGCTCCGAGCCCGCGGGCGCCATGGTCGGCGTCGGCGAGCGCGAGTACGGCCCCACTCCTGCCGAGATCGAGTGGACCGGAGAGCAAGCAGCGCGGGGGCGCGAGGTCACCCTTCGATTCCACAGGGAGGGCTACCGCGACTTCACCGTGACGCGCACGATCACGGGCGACCGGCTGGAGGTCGAGGCGACGCTCGACCCGGCAGAGCCCGAGACGGCGCCGATCCGCAGGCCCACCATCCGTCGTCCGTCTCCCCCGACGCCGATGATGACCGAAGAGGCGGGCGAGCCGATCGGGCCGATCAAGGGCTACAAGACCGATCCGTATTGACACCTCGCGGTTTCGTGGCGGGTGCGGAGCGGCCTGTCGTATCATGCCGTGCCCGGGCGGCGTCGCTCTTCCGATTCCAGAGAGGATTTGACGTCTTGGAGAACCGTCTCGCCTCGCTCGCGATCACCGCCGCGACGCTGTCACTGGCTTCCATGCAGAGCCCTTCCCCGGCGTCCGCCGACGTGCGGACGGAGGCTCGACGCTACTTCCGCCAGGGGATGACGCTGGTCGCCGAGGGCGAGCTCGACCGGGGCATCGCCTTCCTGCAACAGGCCTACGACACGCTCCCCCACCCGAACGTCCTCTTCAATATCGCGCGCGCCTACGCGGAGGCCGGCCGATTCGAGGACAGCATCGAGTACTTCGAACGCTACCTCGAGAGCGATCCGCCCGATCGCGACGAGGTGCGAGGCATCATCGACGCGATCCGGGAGCGAGCCGCGGCGCAGCAGGCTCGGGACGAAGAGGCGCGGGCCGCGGAGGCGACGCGAGACGACACGGAGGCGGCCGAGCCCGCCGAGCAGCCGGGCCCCGCCGCGACGCCGGAGGAGATAGCGGCCATCGAGGACTCCGCGACGCAGATCGACGCGCTCGCGGAGGTCACCGAGAGCGACACGCTGCGGCAGCGCGCCGACCGGCTGCGCGAGCTCGCCCGATCGCTTCGGGAGCGCAACGCGCTCGGCTCGGCCGCCGGCCCGTCAGAGCGCGCCCCTGCTCCTACCGGCGGGGCCGAACCGACCGGAAACGCGGACACGGGCGAGCGTGCCGGAGGCGGCGCGCAGGAGGCGGGGCTCGACCTCGGCGGCGAGGCGGCCTCGGACGTCTACGAGGAGCGCGTCGTCTCGGCGTCGCGCTTCGCGCAGTCGCCGCTCGACTCGCCGAACTCGACGACCACCGTCACGGGCCAGGACATCCGGCTCACCGGGCACACCAACCCCGCGGCGCTCCTCCGCCGCGCGGCCGGCGTCGAGGTCATGGAGGTGGCGCCGCAGCACTACGACGTGTCGATCCGCGGCCTGAACCAGCGCCTCTCGAACAAGGTGCTCGTGCTGATCGACGGCCGATCGGTGTACCTGGACTTCCTCGGCGCGACCTTCTTCGAGATGTTGCCCCTGGCGGTCGAGGACGTGGAGCGGATCGAGGTCATCCGCGGCCCGGCCTCGGCCCTCTACGGCGCCGACGCCTTCACCGGCATCGTGAACCTCATCACCCGCGACCCCGGCGAGGGGCCGAGCTGGGTGAGCGTGGGCGGAGGCAGCGGCAGCACGGTGCGCGCGGCCACGGGCATCGACGGACGCTCGGGCGGCCTGGGCTATCGGCTCGGCGGCGGCTACGAGCAGACGGACCACTACGAGCTGTCGGGCGGCCCGTCGCGGCTCGACGTCGAGCCGTTCGCGGAGGATGCGAACCGGGCCTACGCGAAGAAGTGGTTCTCCTCCGAGCTGCGCTACCGCATCGGCGAGGGGTGGGTGGCCCGCGGCGGGGTGGCGATCAGCGCCGACAGCTCGGCTTCGCTGCAGGGGATCAGCCGGCTCCGTGACGTACAGCTCGAGGACGGGACGTTCGCGCAGAGCTTCGTCACCGTGTCGGCGCCCTTCGGGCTCACGCTCCGGAGCTTCTGGAACCACCTGGACGGCCACGCCGGCCAGACGCAGGTCGTGCCCGGCGCCATCAACGTCGTGACCTCGACGCTCTCCCAGGACGTGGCCGACGTGGAGCTCGAGTACTCGCGCGAGGTCGACCTCCTGGTGCCGCACAACGCGGCGATCGGCGTCGGCTACCGGTTCAAGTCGATCCGCGACTGGGACTGGCTCGACGGCGACCACCGGGAGCATCACTTCTCGGCTTACCTGCAGGACATCGTCCAGTTGGCCGATCCGCTGCGCCTCCAGCTCAGCGTGCGCGCCGATCGACACCCGCTCCTCGACGGGGTCCAGATCTCCCCGCGCGGCTCGGTGGTGTTCCGGCTGACCGAGGGCTCCGCCATCCGGGGCACGGTCGGGTACGCCTTCCGCAGCCCGACCTTCCTCGAGTCGTACCTCGAGCTGCGCAACCCGACGCCCGTCCGGGGCGCGACCGCGCTCGGCATCGGCAACCACGAGCTCGAGCCGGAGCGCATCACCTCCTTCGAGATCGGCTACTCGACCTCCGAGAGCGACTACTTCGCGGTCGAGGTCAACGCGTACTACAACCTCGTCGACAACCAGATCCTCTTCACGGACGTCTACGGCTTCACGCTCGGCGACTTCGCCGGCGGACATCCTCTGGCGGAGTACCGGGAGGAGCTCGGGGCCTTCCCGCTCTCCACCCTGGGGTTCGTCAACGAGGAGGCCACGTTCCGGCAGATCGGCGGCGAGGCGGGCATCCGCGTGTTCCCGGTGACCGGGCTCGACGTGTACGCCAACTACGCGGTGCACGACACGGCGCCTGCGACCGAGGACGACGTGCAGGGCGCGCGCGCCGACGAGCGGCGCACGAGCCTCCACAAGGTGAACGTGGGTGTCCAGTACAGGTCGGGATTCGGACTCGACGCCTCGGTGGACTTCCACTGGGTGAGTGGTCAGGAGTGGGTCGAGCAGGTCCTCGACCTCGAGACCGGCGTCGCCTTCCGCTCCTTCGATCTCCCGAGCTACTCCATCCTGAACGCGCGGGTGGGCTACCGGTTGATGGACGATCACCTCGAGCTCGGCGTGGTGGGCACCAACCTGATCGACCCCGAGCACCGGGAGCACCCCTTCGGCCAGCCCGTCGACCGCCGGTTCATGGGCACCGCGATGGTGACGTTCTGATGCGAGCCGTGTGCGTCACGGCGGCCCTGCTCCTCGCATCCGCGGGGTGCGGCGACCCCGAGGTCGACGACTTCCGCAGCGCGGGCGGCTCGGCGCCGGACCCGACGGGAGTCATCCGCGGAACGGTGCTCTACGTCGGCCCGCGCCCCGAGTGCGAGCACGCAGACGAGGGGCCGGTCCGGCCGATCGGCCGCGTCGTCCTGACGCTCTTCGAGCACGACGACCCGCCGCCCCCGACGGGGAGCGCGACGTCGGCCGAGAACCTGCTCACGATCCCGGGCTCGCAGCTCTTCTCGGACCTCTCGGACTGCGTGCCGGAGGGAGAGGATCCGGGCGACGCCCGCATCGTGCGCTCGACCTCGTTCGTCTGGCCCGAGATCGAGCTCCACGCGGACGAGCCCCGCAGCTTCCAGATCCGCGGCTTCTACGACCACGACGAGGACTTCAACCCGTTCTTCTCGGCCACGAACCAGCCGACGCGCGGCGACGTCGCGGGCGGCGCGTTCGTCGACGTGGACTCCGTCCCGCCCGAGTACCTGTCGGTCGACTTCCCCTCCGAGCGCGATGCGCCGGACGGCGCCGTGAACGACACCCCCATCGTCACCCTCGGCGCCGTCGTGAGCACGACGCGGCCCGTGTTCGAGCTCGGTGAGACGACCACGCCGCTCGACTCGGAGGCGCCCCTGCCGAACGACCCGGACCCCCTCGCGCGGGAGGCCGCGCTCTTCGAGCTCACGCAGGCGCGCCTCTCGATGTTCCCCCGGACGCTCGAGGACGATCAGCAGGCGGCGTTCGACGCGGCCGGGCTCGACTTCGATCTCGAGGACGAGCGGGCTTACGCCTGGTACGTCCGCGAGGTCGACGTGGACGGTGACGGCGAGGGCGATCCGCACCCGATCCTGGGCCGCACCGCCGGCGTGCGCTGGTACAGCCCCGTCGTGATCATGAAGCGCGTTCGAAGCGAGGCGGAGGCGCGGGCGGGCGTGCCCGACGTGCTCCTCGTCCCGAGCGTGCGGCCGAGCGACGTGTTGTCGGGCCGGACGACCCACTACCGCTCGATCGACGTGGTGGTCGCGCCGGTCGCGGCCGTGGTGCTCGATCCCGAGATCCCCGCGTGCCGCATCCCGTACGTCCCGCCCGGCAACGACGCGGTGAGCTACGAGGACGTCCCGGTCGAGTGCCACGAGCTGCCGACGGGCCTGTACTCCGTCAACGCCTTCCACGGGTTCGCGAACGCGCGGTTCGCGATGAGCCCGGCGTCCCCCACGATGTGGCAGATCGATCCCGCCTCCGAGCCCAGCTTCACCGGGCAGGCGTGGACGATCCCGAACGAGCTCGGCGATCCGTGCCAGCTCGGCGACGAGTGCAGCGGCCCGGCCATCGCGAGCCAGAGCCCCGCGGGCATGTTCGTGGTCCACGACCCGCACCCGGACTCGGTGGGCGGCGGGGGCTCGCCCGAGTGCGAGACGTCACGCGACGCAGAGACCATCGATCCGATGCCCGTCCCGGCCGAGTGCTGCGCGCCGGTTGCACGGCTCTGCGGGCTGCCGCTGTGCCCCTCCGCCCCCCTGCCCGAGGGCTACGGCCTCGACGCCGCCGGCCGCATGGTCCGGCAGGGCGTGGACGCGGACGGCGACGGGGAGCTCGACTGCGTGCCCTTCCTCGTGCCGGCGAGCTGCTGTGAGTAGGATCGGGGCCGCTTCGTTGCGCTAAGCTCCCGGACGATGAGCACCGGAACGGTCGTCACGCCGGGGAACCACGACGGCGTGCACCTCGGGCACCGGGCGCTCGTACGGGCCGCGCGGGCGCGGGCCGAGGAGCGGGGGTTGCGCGCCGTCGCGATGTTCTTCGACCCGCACCCGAGCCGCGTGCTCGCGCCCGATCGGGCCCCGCCCCGGCTGACCACCGTCGAGCGCCGGCGGGAGCTGCTCGTGGGCGCGGGGGCGGACGAGGCGGTCGCCTGGCCGTTCGACCTCGCGTTCGCCTCCCTCGCCCCCGAGGCGTTCGTGCGCGACGTGCTCGTCGACCGGCTCGGCGCCCGCGGCGTGGTGGTGGGACCCGACTTCCGGTTCGGGCAGGGCCGAACGGGTGACCTCGCGCTGCTCCGGGCGCTCGGCGGGGCGCACGCGTTCGAGGTGACCGTGGTCGAGCCGGTGACGGTCGGGGGCGAGCGCGTCTCGTCCACGGCCATCCGGGAGCGGCTCACCGCGGGCGATGCGGAGGGTGCGGCTGCCCTGCTCGGGCGCGTGCACGACGTGGACGGCACCGTGGTGGAGGGAGACCGGCGCGGCAGGGCCATCGGCTTTCCGACGGCGAACCTCGACTGCGATCCCGTCATGCTCCCGGCCGACGGCGTCTACGCGGTGGTCGCGCGCCGGCTCGACGTCTCTCACGCCCCCCGGCTCGCCGGCGTGGCGAACCTCGGGATCCGACCGACCTTCGACGCGGGCCGATCGGTCGAAGTGCACCTGTTCGACTTCGACGAGGATGTGTACCGTGCACGCATGCGGGTGGGGTTCGTGACCCGGATCCGGCGGGAGGAGCGCTTCGAGGGGCTCGACGCGCTCAAGGCGCAGATCGCCCGAGACGCGGCGCGGGCGCGCGAGGCGCTCTCGGCCACCGACGAGGAGCTGCTGCGGTGGGTCTGAGGGATCGGGTCTTCCGTTCGGCCCAGGCGTTGCTCGGCGAGGTCGTCGATCGGGTGGACCGCGCGCTCGACCGTCGCGGCCGCCAGTGGCCGCCTGCGGCGCGGCCTTCGCCGAGCGCTCCGCGCCGCGAGCCGGCCCGACCCGAGCCGCCGCGGGCGACGCACGCGGTGGCGACGGCTCGCACGGAGGCTGCTCCGGCGCCCGCACCGGCTCCCCCGAAGGCTGCCCCGGCGCCCGCACCGGCTCCCCCGAAGGCTGCTCCGGCGCCCGTCACGCGAGCCGAGCGTCCGCAGGCCCCCGAGCCCTCCGCCGCGCCGCCGCGCGCGTCCGCGCCGCCCGACGAGCCGATCCTCACGCGCACCATGGCAGGCGTCCTGTCGGCGCAGGGCTTCCACGAGCGCGCGCTCCGCATCTACGACCACCTGCTCGCCCGAGACCCGGGCGACGGCGACCTCGCCTCCGAGGCCGACGAGGTGCGCGCGCGGATGCACGAGGGCGAGGAGCGGCCCGCCGACGAGGTCGCTGCGGTCCCGGTGCGGCGCGACTCCCTGCTCGTCTCGTGGAAGGTCACCGAACGCTCGGTCGAGCGCGCCCGCGCGGTGCTCGGTGGCGACGGAACGCTCACGGCGCGGTTGGTCGTGGTGGCGCGCGAGCGCGGCGCCGACGTACGAGCCGACTGCGTCGAGCAGGCGCCGGTGGACGCGACGGGGGAGCACGTCTTCACCCCGATCCCGACCGGCGCCCGCTGCACCGCCTCGGTGGGCCTGCGCTCGGGCGACCGCTTCGTCTCGGTGGCGCACTCGCGCGTCGTGCCGACGTAGTCAGTCGGCGCGCACCGGCCGGGGGCGGAAGTCCACTCTCCCGAGTCCCGGGACGCAGCTCGGCGGGTCGAGCTTCCACCGCGCACCGTCGGGGACGAACGCGAGCTCGATGCAGTGCGTGCCCTCACCGGAGGGCGCCACGGGGCAAGGGCGATCCGGCGATCCGCAGCCGCGCGTGTCTCGATAGCCGCTGCGGCGGTGACGGTAGGCGACGCGCACGACGATGCGCTCGCCGGTGCGCCCGAGCAGGCGCGGCTCGATGTCCCGTGCGTGCGTGATGTCCGCCGACTCCGAGAACGTGTACGAGTTGGCCCCGGCCGTCCGGTACAGGAACCGCTCGACCTCGCGCCCGAGCGCCGCCGGCAACGGCTCGCCCGCGGCGCACTCGGGCGCCGGGCGATCGGCGACGGCGTCGCACGGCCGATCCGAAGCCCCGCTCGCGCCGATCGTGCCGAGGCCGATGCTCTCGTCCTGACTCTGCCCGTCCGGCGCCGGATCGCCCGGCCCGGGCCCGTCGTTCGAAGAGGCCTCGGGCTCGGGGGCCGGCTGCGGCGCGGGCTCGGGCACCGGCGGCGGTGCGGGCTCGGACGGCGCCGCGGCCTGCGCCGGCGCGGAAGCCGGCGGCCCCGACTCACGGCACGCCACACCGGCGAGCAGGAGAACGCAGGCGGTGACGGCAGGGCGGATGGATCGAGCAGGGATGCATCCGACGGTCCGATGGGAGGCCGTCGCCCGTCAAGCCTTCGGCCGGCGCGGCCGACGAATCCGAGAGGGTCGAAGGCTCCGACCCGGCCCTCGTCACCCGTCCCCGCCGACCCCGTGGCTGGCGAGCCGCGTGAGCATCGCTTCGAAGTCGGCGTCGCGTTCGGGCGAGGGCTCGTGGCCGAGCGCGCGCCACAGGAGCGGTCCGGCGACGCCGTAGGTGAGCACAGCGCACCAGACCAGGAGGACGCGGCGCTCGACCTCCTCGCGCTCCGCTCGAACGTCTCCCCGCGCGACCACGGCGTCGACGATCGCGCCGAGGCCCCTGCGTCGATAGGCGAAGAAGGCCGCCTCCTCCATCCGGCCCGACAGGAAGGCCCAGGCCAACAGGCGGCTCGTCACCGGGTCGCGCGCCCTCGCGAACACCAGGCGGATGAGGTCCTCGACGTCGGTGTGCGTGCTCGACTCGGCGATGAAGGCGAGGACCGCCTCGCGGAGGTCGCCCATCCTCGCGGCGAGCACCTCCTCGACGAGAGCCGAGAAGGTGCCGAAGTAGTGCGTGACCAGCGAGTGGCTGATGCCGGCCTCTCGGGCGACGTCCTTCAGCCCGGCCCGGTCTGGCCCGAGCTCCGCGAGCACGCGCGCCGCGGCCTCGAGGATGAGGGCGCGCGCCTCCTCCGGAGTGCGACGGATCCGGCGTGTCGGCTTCTTCCGAGGAGCCACCGCGGCGAGGCTAGAGCCCGTCGCCTGCGTTGACAACGCGCGCGGTCACGCAACTCGCGGCGCGTGGGGCCGATGATGGGGGGCCGTGCGGGTGTGGGTCTCGATCGCGATCGCCGTGTGGGCGCTCGGGTGCGCCGGGCAGAGCTGGGTGCCGAGGGCGGTGGTCCACGGCGAGGTCGTGCGGGCGAGCGAGATGCGCTCCGGCGACCGCGGAGAACGGAGACGGTGGGCGTGGCGAGGGTCGGTCTGGGGCGGGCTCGCGTGGGCGGGCTCGGGCGAGGAGACGCGGGCCGAGCCCCTCCCCCGCAACCCCGGGATCGACCTGCCGGACCCCGCTCCGTGCGCGTCGGTCGCTCTGTGTGCGTGGGAGCGTGGAGAACGCGATCGGGCGCTCCGGTCGCTGCTCGGAGGTGGGTCGTCATGAGGCGGTGGCTCTTGGTGTTCTCGATGGCGGTGTCGCTGGCGCGGCCGGCGCTGGCGCAGCAAGGGGAAGGCGGGCCGGAGATCTCGCGCGACCGGATGGACGCCGCCCTCGCGCGGTTCGCGCTCGTGGAGCCGCCCGTCGGCCGCGTCGTGAGCGAAGCGCTCGAGCACGCGCGCCTGTCCCCCGACGACGTGCAGGCGGCGGCCTCACGCGCGCGGTGGAGCGGCCTGCTCCCGATCGCCCGGGCCGGGGTGCGCCGCGGGATCGGGCAGGACCTCTCGGCCCTGCAGACGGGCGACACGGACCGGGCCGCGTGGTCGACCGACGACGAGCTCTCGATCTACGGCACGCTCACCTTCCGCCTCGACCGCGTGGTCTTCGCCCGCGAGGAGGTCCCGCTGCTGCGGGAGGAGCGGGCGGTGCGCGCCGAGCGGGCCGAGCTCGTCCGCGCCGTCGTCCACGTCTACTACGAGCGGCGCCGGCTCCTGCTCGAGCGGGAGCTGCTCGGGCGGAACGACCTCGATCACGTCGTCCGGATCGAGGAGCTCACGGCCCTCTTGAACGGCTTTACGGGCGGCGCGTTCTCACGCATGATCCGTCCATCCCGATGAGCAGCGACAAGCGAGTCCACAGGCGCTACGCGGTCGAGGTCGCCGCCGAGGTCGACGTGGGGGCGGACGTCCTCGTGGCCTCCACGATGAACGTCTCGAACGGCGGCGTCGGCCTGTCGCTCGACCGGCCGCTCGAGGAGGGCAAGACGGTGGGCGTCATGCTCTTCCTCACGCAGGACGGCATCGAGGATCCGGACGAAGAGCCCTTCGAGGCGCAGGCCGAGGTGATGTGGGCCACCGAGCAGGAGGCGGGCCGGTACATCGCGGGCGTGCGGTTCGGCACGCTCGATCGCTCCCAGGAGGAGCAGCTCCAGCGCTTCCTCGTCGCGCTCGAGGGCTGAGTCGGGGCCGGTTGCGACCCGCGCTCGGCCAGCTTCTCCGGGCCGACCTGCGAGCATCGAACACGACGGTCGAGAGGCCTCCGAGGTACATCGCGGCTCCTCGGCCGGTGGCGGACGGGTGTATCCTCCACGCATGCAGAGGTACGTCGGCGCTTGCATCTCCGCGATCGTCCTCGCGGCATGTGGCGGGGACGAGGGGACGGGCTCCAGCGCCGATGGCGGCGTGCGCGCGGACGCGGGGCCAGGCGGCAGCGACGCGGGTCGCCGCGACGACGGCGGTCCGGGCGGCACGGACGCGGGTGGTGGCGGTGGGACCCTCTCCGAGCGCTACCCCGGCGACGTGGGCCTCGCGGACGACGAGGCCGTGCTCTTCTTCGACGACTTCGAGAGCGGCTGGGGGCGGTGGGACGCGCCGGCGAGCGACACCGACTACCTGCACCTCGAGACCGACGCGACCGTGGCGCACGCGGGTGAGCGGTACCTTCGCTCGACGGTGACGCGCGACGACCTCGCCGCGGACGAGTACATCTCGGCCTCGCCGCGCTACGCCTTCGACCGGCGCGTCGACACGGTGTACTGGCGCTTCCACGTGCGGTTCCCCGTCGTCGCCCCGAACCCGCACCACTGGATCCGCATGGAGGCCGGAGACGAGGGCTACGGCTCGAGCGGGCTCGCCAACACGGTGCCTCCGGGCGACGAGGGCTTCTGGTTCGACTTCGACATCGACAACGACGACGTCTTCAACTTCTACGTCTACTGGCACGCGATGCGCTCGGGCCGGTGCAACGATGGCAGCGCCACGCCTGGCTGCGAGGGCGACCAGGGGACGACCTATTACTACGGCAACGTCTTTCGGCCCGCGGACCAGATGGCGTTCGAGCGCGACGAGTGGCTCTGCGTCGAGATGGGCGCGGGGGTGAACACCGTCGGGGAGAGCGACGGGTGGCTCGCCTTCTGGATCGACGACGTCCCCGTGGGGCGCTACGCGCCGGGCGAGCCCGACGGCACCTGGCTGCGAGCCACCTTCCACGAGGGCGGGTGCGACTTCAGCGCCTGCACGCCGCCCGAGCCCTTCGAGGGCTTCGACTTCCGCACCGAGGCGGACGTCCAGTTCAAGCGCATCTTCCTCGACGCGTACTACGAGCGCGGATCCTCCGAGAGCAAGCGCGCCGAGCTCGAGAGCCGCGGGCTGACGGTCTCGGACGAGCAGACCATCTACTACGACGACGTGGTCGTCGCGACCGAGCGCATCGGCTGCCGGCGGTGACATGAAGGCACGCGCCCACCTCCGACGCCTGCGCCGCGCCCTTTCGGCGGCGCTGCTCCTCGCGATGCTCTCGGAGTCGGGCGCCGCTCGCGCTCAGAGCCGAGCCCGCGAGCCGGAGACGGCGGGCGAGGCGCTCGGGAGAGTGGGGCTCGAGATCCTCTTCGGCGGAGCGTTCGCGACCGCGGCCTTCTTCGGTGGCCTCGGCCTCGGGGCGCTCGCCTGCGATGGAGGCGCGTGCAACTCGCCGGGCGACGATGGCGACGGCGGGGTCGTGGTCGCGTTGGGCGTGGGCCTGCTCCTCGGCAACGCCGCGTACCCGGCGGGGGTCTACACCGGCGGCAGGCTGGCGGGCGCGCGGGGCACGCTCTTCCCCACCTACGCGAGCACGCTGGTGATCGTAGGCGCCGGCGGGGTGGGGATGCTGATCGACCCGACCGTGGGGCTCGCGATCCTCGCCGTGGGAAGCGTGGTCGACCTCCTCGGGGCGATCATCGGCTTCGAGGCGAGCCATGCCGCGGACCTCTCGCGCGAGCCGGGGATCGTGGCCGCGGTCAGCCCGACCCCGGACGGCCGCGGCGCGCTGCTCCAGATCGCCGTCCGACCGTGAGCGGCGTCGCCGAGCGAGTAGAGCGAGCAATGCTCGAAGCGGGTGTCCGCGGGGGGTGAAGGACTGCCACATTGGCGTCGCTTCGAACGAGGAGCACCCCGTCGGACGCCTGGGGCTCGGTGCACTCGCGGTGGGCGCGGCTGATCAGCCGGGAGACAGGTCCAGTGCGACCGCCAGCGCACGGTCGAGCTCGGCCAGCTTCTCTAGGCCGAGGGCTCCGGCGTAGTGGGTGAGCTTGTGCTTGAACATCAGGCACAGGAAGTCGCACCGGGCAGCCGAACGGCGGGCGAGGCCCTCCTCCGCATCGAGCACGACCTCCGTCGACAGACCCAGGATGCGGCTGTACACCGGAGCGCAGACGACCGTCGAGACGTCCTCGTTTCGTGCGACGAATGCCCGCGAGACGATCACGTAGTAACCCGGCTTGTCGCCGCGCTCCGGGAGACGCTCGCGCGTGCGGTAGACCTCGCCCCGGTTCACGGCTTGGCCTGTTCCGCGATCAGGGCGCGCGCCTCGCGTGCGAGCTCGTCGCGGTTTCGTGCGAGGATCGCCCCCTCCTCCTCTTCACGAAGCCGTCGCTCCTGGGCGTCGAGGAACAGGCGCAGCGCATGTCGAACGATGTCCGAGCGGCTCTTTCCGACCCCCCGCTCGGTGAGCCGATCGATCTGGGCGAGCATGGGCTCTTCGATAGTCACAGCAATGCTCTTCATATGATGAATCATATTGGATGGACTATGGTGAGCAACACCAGCCGGTTCCTCCACGGCACTACTTCACGCTCTCGGTGCGGCGCGGGCGCTGCCACGGCCAGCCCCCCTCGAGCTCGACCTCGAGCGTGAAGCTGAGGAAGGTCCGGATGAGGACGATGATGGCCAGCACCACCACCTGGTCGAGGGTCGGCACGCTGCTGACCGTCCGGATGATGTCGGCCGCCACCAGGAACTCGAGACCGAGCAGGATGGCTCGCCCGAGCGCGCGCCGGTACGCGGTGTAGATCGAGGGCGTGTCGGGGGCCCGCCGGCCGAGCAGCACCGTCACGAGCGCCACCGCGGCCCCGATCACGATCACCGAGACGCCGAGCACCTCGACGACGGTGGCGGCGAGCAGGACCACCCGTTCGATCACGCGCGTGCCCTCCCCGAGGCCGGTATGCGCGCCCTCGGTTCCCGCAAGCTCCCTCCTCGACGGCCTCGCGCCTGCCGCGCACCTCTCCTCGACCGCCCGCCGCGAGCGACCGCGGCCACGATGGCGGAGTCGTCGCGGATGTCGACATCGCCTTCGACCCGAGCGGCATCGATGCCTCCCGAGTCGCCGTCCACCCGCACCGTGCGTCCCACGTCTGCAGTAACCCCATCGCCCGGGGCTACGATCGCGGAGTCCAGTGCCTATGGTCGTCCCATGACGACCGGGCTCGAGAGGGACGTTCAGGGCGGCGCCTACGGCGCGCTCGCCGCGGTGATGGGCGCGGCCTGCATGACCGTCGTGCGCAGCGGTGCCCGGCGCATGGGCTTCATCGATCGCACCGTGCCGCAGGTGATGGAGGAGTGGCTCATGGCCCATGGCCGGCTGCGGGCTCCCGGGCGGGAGAACCTGCACGCCGTCATCCACCAGGTGCTGCACCTCGGCTACGGCGCGGCGCAGGGCGCGGTCTACGGGGCCGCCTTCGGCAAGCGACGGCGTCCCTCGCTCCGGAGCGGCCTCGCCCTGGGTCTCGGGAGCTGGGTCCTCGGGGCCTGGGTCATCGTCCCGGCCACCGGGGCGGGACGCGGAGCCTGGCGACGTTCGCCGGCAGAGAACGGAGTGGACCTGCTCGCTCATCTGCTGTTCGGCGTCGCCACCGAGATCGTCCGGGACGATCTGCTGACCCACACCGAGCCTGCGCCGGTCCCCACCGAGCGCCGCCGGCGCGCCCGCACCGGCTGAGCGGGCCGAGCACGGGCGTGTTTACGCGTTGCGTAAACTAGCAACGCAGGCTAGCTTTGCCCGTGTGTCGATCGCTTCGTTCGCCGACAAGGGAACCGAAGACATCTTCGACGGCAGCAACACGAAAGACGCGCGGGCCACGCTTCCGCGTTCCCTGTGGAACGTGGCACGGCGCAAGCTGGCAATGATGGAACAGGCACTGACTCTCGAGGATCTTCGCATGCCCCCGGCAAACCGGCTGGAGGCGCTCGCAGGGGACCTCGAAGGCTACCATTCGATACGGGTCAACCAGCGGTATCGCGTGGTCTTCCGGTGGGCGGACGGCGTAGCCCACGAGGTGTTGATCGTCGACTACCACTGAGGTTGAGCAGATGGCGAGACGAGAGGATGCTGCTGGGCTCCTTGGCGCAGCCCGACGCAACAAGCCGCGGCGGCGTGTGGGAATTCCGCGCGCGCGTCCAGTGACACCCGGTGAGGTCCTGGTGAAGGAGTTCCTGGAACCCCTCGGGCGTACGCAGACTTGGCTGGCCGCGGAGGCGGGGATACCGCGCTCCGCGCTCAGCCTCATCGCAACGGGAAAGCGGGGCGTCACGGCGGACACGGCGCTGAAGCTGGCTCGGGTGTTCGACACGAGCCCCCAGTTCTGGCTGGGGCTTCAGATGGCCGTGGACCTCTGGGATGCCCGCGAGCGAGAGAAGGGCGCAGCGTAGTCGGGCTCGAGCTGGGGACACATCGGGCCCTCGCCATGCGCACCGGAAACGAGGGACTAGAGGAACGGCAGCGCGCGGACGGGCGGCGCCGGACGCCGGCGGCGGGCGACGGCGTAGATCGCGATGACCGCCGCGACCGTGGCGAGCGTGGGCCCACAGACCTCGGCGACCTCGCTCGGCCAGGGGGAGACGAGGGTCGTCGCCGCGCAGGCCGTGCAGGCGATCGAGACGGGCACGGTCCACCGCCAGTGCCTGGGCGAGACGCGCAGCCGCTCGGACGCCGCGAGGAGGAGGCCCGCCTTCGCGATGAACAGGCCGGCGCCGGCGAGCCGGAGGAGCGGCTCCGCCGCGAGCGGATCGCCGCCGACGAAGGGCAGGTTCCAGCCCCCGAGGAACAGCGCGGTGCCGAGCCCCGCCATGACGAAGCGCTGCGTGCGCGCCGCTACCCCGACCACCGCCGGCGCCGCGTCGGTGCCCGGCCCGTCCGCCGACAACGCCGCGACCACGAACACGGGGAACATGACGAACGACACGGGGTCGGCGAGCGCGTGCCACTGCCACGGCGCTCCGCCCTGCGCACCGACGATGCCCGCGAGCCGTACCGTGCCGCCGAGGATGACGGTGCAGCCGACCGCCGCGGCGGCCGGGACGCCGTCGAGGACGAAGCGCGAGAGGCGCGTGAGGAGCGCACGCCGGCGCGACAGGGCGACCTCGGCTGCCGAGCCGGTGCCAATCACGAGGCGCGCCGCGAAGGTCGCGAACAGCAGGATGCCGACGTCCACCCCGCCCGTGTAGACGCGCGCGGTGAAGGGGAGCACTCCGAGCGCGAGCGCGGCGGCCAGAACGGACAGCGCGGCGAAGAGCGCGCGCCGGGCACCACGCCGGAGGCGCCGGCCGAATGGGCCCGCCTCTCGTGGGCGCAAGGGCTCGGCGTCGGCGCCGCGACCGGGTCTCGGGCGACCGAGCGCGCGCGCCAGCGCACCGGTCAGCCGCGCGGAGGGAGCCAGGAACGCCAGCACGAGCAGCCAGGCGCCGGCGAAGACGGCTCCCGCGATCCAGGCCGCCGGGGGCGGGCCGCCGTCGCGCCCGGAGAGCGGCACACGGACGCGC
The DNA here is from genome assembly GCA_039794305.1 of Candidatus Neutrinellum sp. Taxonomy (GTDB): domain Bacteria; phylum Myxococcota_A; class Polyangia; order Polyangiales; family JBDIVX01; genus JBDIVX01. The sequence continues at coordinate 5,280 of JBDIVX010000028.1, read as the reverse complement.
ACCGCGCCGGCCTCGCCGCGGCGGGCGACGGTGAGGACGACGCTCGTCGCGCGCGGCGGCGGAACGACGTCGGCGATGGCTCCCACCCGGACGCCGTCCACCGCGACGATGCGATCCCCCTTGGCGAGCCCGGCCGCCGCGGCGACGCCGTCGGCGCGGACGCCGTCCACCCGGATGCCCGCCTCGCCGTCGCCGACCGCCGGCGTGATCCCCAGGAGGTCGAGGAGCGCGTCGGCCTCGCGGCGGTGGTCGAGCTCGCGGTCGAGCCTGCCGACGGAGCCCGGGGCGAAGTCGAGCGTCACGCCACGCAGGCTCCCGGCCACGAGGCCGCCGCCCCCGGCCGCGTCGAACTCGAGCCGGAGGTCCCCCTCGAAGGTTCCCCGCCCGCCGACCGCGTCGACGAGGGACTCGCCCACCGCGACCTCCACGACCTCGGGCGAGACGGCGCGCACACGCGCCGACGCGCGCACCCGGCGCGGCGGCTCGCCCGGGCTGTGCACGGTCCCGGCGAGGACCATCCGGCCCCTGCGGCCGACCGGGAAGCCGGAGCCCGCGACGCGGGCGCGGACGCCCGGCTCGAGCCGCTCGGGCTCGACGGCGTCGACCTCCAGCAGGTCCGCGTCCAACGGCACCTCGCAGCCGGAGGCTCCGACCAGGAGCGAGGCCACGGCCAGCGCGGCGCGAAGGGAAGACGCAGGGTACACGGGTGCCCCCGGAGCCTGTCCAGCCGGGGCCCGTGCGGTCAAAAATCTGGGGCAAAAAAAAAGCGCCGCAGAACGCGGCGCCTTTGTCGTGGAGCTGAGGGGGATCGAACCCCTGACCTCATGACTGCCAGTCATGCGCTCTCCCAGCTGAGCTACAGCCCCGGGAAAAACGGACCCGGGACCTAGCACCAGCCGGCGAGCCTGTCAACGCGAGGGGCCTACTGGCAGACGCCCGGGATCGCCGGGACCATGGCCGTGCCTTCGACCGGGATCTCGACGCACTCGTCGGTGCCCTCGCACTCGCCGGTGAAGACCGGCCCCGCGTCCATCGGCACGCCGGCGTCGAGGTCGCCGCCGTCGACGTCGCCACCGTCCACGGCACCGGCGTCCGCGACGCCCGCGTCGGCCGCGCCGGTGCCCGCGTCGATCGGGTCTCCGGCGTTGCAGAGCGTCCGGCAGCTCACCGTGTCGCCCGTGCCGCCGTCCGGGAAGACCTCCGGGAAGCACTGCGTGCCGGGCCGGCAGTTGTTGATGAACATGCAGCCCTCGCCGGGCGCCCCGGTGCCGCCGTCGGGCGGAGCGAATTCGAAGCACGTCCCGAGCAGGTCGCCCGCGGTGTTGCTAACGAGGTAGCAGCCCTCGCCGTCGTCGCAGCCCGTCTGGAACACGGGATCGCAGCCTTCGGCGTCCGTGCAGATGCCGAAAACGGGCTCGCTGTTCAGCGTGGCACAGTACTGATCCGTCTCGCACTCGACGCGGTCGTCCCCGCAGAGCGGGTGGCACCGCGCGATCGACGAGGTTCCCGCCTGCCAGCAGAACAGCCCCTCGGCGCACTCGTCGGTGACCACGTCGTCGGTCTCGTCGTCGGGCGTGGCGTCCGCCGCGAGGCGCCCGCAGACGAGGCCCGCGGGCTTGGTCCCGACCGAGGCCGGAACGCAGCCGAACAGCACGACGACGTCCTCCGGGTCGTTCCGGTCGATGACCACCGCGCACTTCTCACCGTCACCGCAGCCGGTGGGGTCGGCGTAGGGATCGCACTCCTCGATGGAGGTGGACGCGCCGGCGTCCATGCCGGCGTCCATGCCGGCGTCCGCCGGAGGCGTCCCTGTGTCGACGCCGGTGTCCCCGGCCCCCGTGTCGACCGGACCGGCGTCGGTCGGAGTGTCCGTGCCGTCGTCGTCGCCGCAGCCCGAGACCGCCAGGCCGAGCCCCAAGGAAAGAAGAAGCGCCTTCGCTCGCATCACACACCCTCCGTGGACCGGCTCCCCTCGCCCGAGCGACCGGTCTCGAGGCCCGACGCTATCCCCCAGGCCTCCGACAGGCAAGCGGTCCCTCGCGGGAGGCGCGGGATCACAGCTCGTGGGGCATGCGGTCGCGGGGGCTCCGGAAGTAGTGCATGGGCGAGTAGCCGAAGAGGTTCGAGACCCGGTCGGTGTAGACGCAGGCGTAGACCTCCACCTGGTCGCCGAAGCTCGACACCTCGGGCCCCGCCTTGAACAGGGAGCCCCAGAAGGGGTGGAAGGCGCCGTCGAGCTCGTCCTCGATCTCGTCGATCTCGCGCTCCGCCGCCCGGATGCGCGCCCGGAGCCGGTCGAGCGCCTTGCGGTGCCGGACCCGGGCCACCTCGAGCTCGGTCGGGGGGGCGCTGCCCTGCGCGACCGCCTCGTCGAGGCGCCGCTGCACCTCGCGGAGCCCCACCTGGCGGGCGCGGAGCTCGTGGACGAGCGTGTCTCGCATCTCGTCGAGGGCGTCGAGGCGGTCGAACGCCTCGGTGGACCGGTCGAGCGCCTCGAGCTCGGCCGCCATGTCCTGGATGATCATCGCGGTCCGCCAGGCGCTCTCCTTCTTGGCCCGGAGCACGTCGCCGTAGATGTGATCGCCCACGTAGAGGATCCGGTCGCCCGCCGGGCCGAGCTGCCGCTCCATCTCGACGATGTTGCCGCCCGCATACACCTTCGCCCGCTCGAGCGACGTGGCCGGCTGAAGCGTACCGTCGGGCAGCACCTCCTGGAACGGGCGGCTCTCGGTGAAGAAGCCGGGCTTCATCGAGGCCGTGACGATCAGATCGAAGTACGTCCTCCACGACGAGTACTCGGAGAGCTGCCCGTCGAGCAGGTACTGCATCATGCGGTCGGTGTACGCCCAGTGGGAGTTGGTGAGCAGGAACAGGCGCTTGCCCGCGCTCCGCAGCTTGTGGAACGTGGGCCCGAGGTCCGGGTCGCGCACGACGAACCGCGGCAGGTCGCTCAGGACCGCGTCGAGGATGCTGCCGTCCCGGTGGGCCATGTCGATGCACTCGCGGACGTGGCTGAACAGCTCGTCGTAGTCGATCCGCTCGCCGTCCCGCTCGAGCTCGTCGACCACGGCCGCGTAGACGCTCACCTCGCTGAGCGCGTAGAGCGTGTCCACCCAGTGGTACCGCTTGGTGCCCGGCCGGAGCCGCTTCGTGTGGTAGAGCTGCCGCCGCTCGTCGCGCGTGAGCTCGCGCATCCCGTGGTACGCCTTCTTCACGTACCGGTAGCGGTCCATCTTGAGGACGTTCCCGAGCTTGCGGTCGACGAGGAGACCCCGGATGGGGAAATCCGTTCGGTAGGGCATCGTCAGCAGGGTCTCCGGATATCCCCGCTCGACCAGCTTCCGCGCCGTCCACTCGATGCTCAGCCGGTCCATCTCGTCCTGGTTGTAGATGGCCAGCGTGTAGTCCATGTCGAACCCGACCATGGCGATCTGGTCGAGCCGCAGGTTCCGGTTGCAGTAGATGCGCTTCGCGCGTGGGGGTAGGATGCTCGACTCCGCGGGGAGCTGGAGCTCGGCGAGCGGCAGCGGGAGTTGCATCGCGGAGGGGGACCATATCATGCGTAGGGCTTGGTTTTTCGGGGGATTTTGGCTCTTCTCGGCGGCGACCTTCACCGCGTGCGGCAGCGGTGACGGTGCGGCGGACCTGCCCGACGCCCACTACCCGGACGGGACGAGGCCGGTGGACACGGGCGTCGCTCGCGTGGACGCGGGTCCCGACGTCGACGCCGGCCCGTGCGGCGAGGAGACGTGCGGCGACGGGCTCGACGGCGACTGCGACGCAATGGTGGACGAGGACTGCCCCTGCCTCCCCGGCACCGTGCGCGACTGCTACCGCGGTCCGGTCGAGACGCGCGGAGTGGGCGCCTGCGCCGCCGGCACGATGACCTGCATGGACGGCCTCGAGTTCGGGACCTGGGGCCCGTGCGAGGGCGACACCACCCCCGCCGAGGAGGCCTGCGACGTCGAGGAGGTCGACGAGAGCTGCGACGGCTCGGCCAACGAGGGCTGCGAGTGCACGGGCGACGAGCCGCTGCCCTGTGGCAGCGACGTGGGCGCGTGCGGCATGGGCCTGCAGGAGTGCGTCGACGGCCTGCGCGGGGAGTGCGTCGGGGCCGTCGAGCCCACGGCCGAGACCTGCAACGGAATCGACGACGACTGCGACGGCGACGTGGACGAGGAGCTCACGCGCGCCTGCGGCTCCGACGTCGGGACCTGCCGCGTGGGCACCGAGACCTGTGTCGGCGGCGAGTGGGGCACCTGCGCGGGCGGCCGCGGGCCGGCGGACGAAGCCTGCGACGGGATGGACAACGACTGCGACGGCGAAGTGGACGAGGACATCACGCGCGCCTGCGGCTCGGACGTGGGCGTCTGCTCGGCGGGCTCTCAGAGCTGCTCGGACGGGACGTGGTCGACGTGCACGGGGGCGGTCGCGCCGACGCTCGAGACCTGCAACGACATGGACGACGACTGCGACGGCGACACCGACGAGTCGCTGACGCGCCCCTGCGGGACCGACGAGGGCATCTGCAGCGCGGGCACCGAGACGTGCGCGTCGGGGAGCTGGGGCATCTGCTCGGGCGGCGTGGCGCCGGGCACGGAGACCTGCGACGGCGCGCTCGACGAGGACTGCGACGGAGCGGTCGACGAGGGCTGCGGCTGCACGAGCGGCGCGACCCGGGCGTGCGGTACGGACGTCGGGGCGTGCACGGCAGGCACCCAGACGTGCAACAGCTCGGGCGCGTGGGGGACGTGCAGCGGCGGCGCGGGACCCACGGTGGAGGAGTGCAACGGGATCGACGACGACTGCGACGGGTCGACCGACGAGGACGGCGTCTGCCCGACGTCGCCGCCGGTCCTCACCTGCGGAGCGGACGTGACGGGCGAGGTCCTGTCGACGGTGACCGTGAGCGGCTCGGGCTCCGATCCGGACGGTGGCGCCGTGACGTACGCGTGGACGGTGACCTCCCGGCCGACCGGCTCGACGTCCACGCCGACGCCGCCCGGCGCGGCGACCGCGAACCTCTACCTGGACGCCTCCGGAACGTACGAGCTCGAGCTGTGCGTGACCGACGACGAGGGCGAGACGGCGTGCTGCACGGTCACCGTCACCTCGACCCCTCCGGGGACGATCCACGTGGAGCTGTCCTGGGATACCGCCTACGGCGACGTGGACGTGCACTTTCTGAACGTGACCCGCACCGCGCCCGACGGCTTCTGGACCGTGGACGACTGCCACTTCGTCAACCCGACGCCCGACTGGGGGCCGGCGGGGGCCGAC
>JBDIVX010000027.1:0-63408 GCA_039794305.1 Candidatus Neutrinellum sp. | reverse complement strand
GTCGAACAGGACGATCAGCTGCCGGAGCCGCGTCTGGGCTTCCGTGAGCGGCTGACCGTGGTCCCAGGAGACGGCGCAGATGTGCGCGAGGTCGTCGCGCAGCCCCTCTCCGTCGGCGCCGTCCCGTCCCGGCTCCCCCCGCTCTCCCGCCGGGCCGGTGGGACCCCGCGGTCCACGCTCGCCGCGCGGCCCCTCGATACCGCCGCGGAGCTCGAGACATCGGAGGGCGTCCGCGAGCATCGAGACGCTCGGGAGGACCACGCGGTCGCGGACGTTGTCGATGCGGTCGTTCGTGACCACGGCGCCGGGCCGGTAGCCCTCGATGGTGGCGAGGACGACGCACCGCGGCTGGTCGTCGGGGCACGGCTCGAGGCTCCGCGTCACCAGGTCGTCGCAACGCAAGGGCGTCACGCGCACGATGGCCACCCCGCCGTCGTCGCCTCCGGACCAGGGCACGAAGAGCTCCCGGCGGTCGTCGGACCAGGTGGCGTCGCGGAGGCCCGGACGCAGGTCGATCCGTTCGGCGGGAACCTCGTCCTCGTCGCGGGCGAAGGCGTCGAGGTCGATCGCGCGCAGAACGCCCCCGCCGTCCTCCGTGGCGGACAGCACGAGGCCGGTGCCCTGGTGCGCCTCGAGCGCGACGATCCGCTCGTCCCAGCCGGTCGACGGCGCCTCGGCGACGATGGGATCGGGGCCCGTAGTGGGATCCTCTCCGAATGTGAGCAGGGTCATCTCCCGCGCGACCCGGTTGCTGACGAGCACGCGGTAACCGCCGCCGGCGCGCCCGGTGACGGCGAGCCGATCGGCTCCTCGGCTCCCCATCTCCACGGTCCTGGCCGGGGACACGTCGTCGGTCCGCAGGAGGGCCAACGCTCCGTCTTCGCGCCGCGAGACGAAGAACCAGCGCCGGTCGGGCCCGAGCGCAATGTCCCCGGGCTGGCCGCCGAGGTCGATGGTCCCGACCAGCGCGTCGTCCGGGTCGGTTCCGGGGTCGTCGATGTCGCGGCTCCACACACGAACCTGGGGCGCGTCCTCCGCGAACAGCCACAGGCGATCGCCGACGGTCCGGACGTGCAAGCCGCGCCGGTCCGTTCCGTCGATTCGAACCGTACGGAGCAGCGCGGACGCCGGCCCGAGGCCCGCCGCGTCGAGCACGCGGAGGCTCTCGTCGTGATCGGCGGTCACGTACAGCGTGGCACCGTCCTCCGAGACCGCGATGTCGTAGGCCTCCGGCACCGAGTGCGAGCCCACCATCGACCGGGTGTCGGCGTCGAAGGCGTAGACGGTCCCGCCCGTCCCGCCGGTCAACACGTAGATGCGACGGCTCTCGCCGTGGACCGCCACGCGCCGGACCTCCGAGGCGTTGATCAACGTCTCGCGCCACTCGAGCCGCACCTTGCCTCCCGGGTCGCGGCGAGGCGCGTTCAGCATCACGTCGAGCTCATAGCTCTCGAGGATGCGGTTTGGCGCGCACGCAGGCTCCTCGCCCGCGCACTCGTCGAGGAGCGCCGGGATCTCCTCGGTGGGGCACTCGCGGTATCTGATGCAGATCTGGACGTCGACCTCGCCGGGGAACGGAACGTCCCCATACTCCTCGCGGAAGCGCGCCTCCACGAGCTCGGGCAGCGGGACGCACTCCTCGCGCGGCACGACGATCTCCTGACCGCAGCCGTCGATCGCCACCCCGGGCGCGACCATGACGTACCGGTCGCGGCACGCATCCCTCGGGTGCTCGGAGACGCGCAGCCCGCAGACGGTGCCGGCGCCGTGGAGAAACCGGTTGTGCCGGAGGTTCTTGCCCAGGAAGAACCGCTGCTCGTCGACGAAGTCGCGCTCCACGAGCAGCTTGCCGGTGAAGTAGTGGTTTCGCGCGAGCTGTTGGTCGTCGCAGCTGCTGCAGTTTCCCTTGGTCGTACGCGTGGACATGTCCGTCGATCGCCTCTCGTCTCAGTCGAGCAAGGTGGAGGATCCGATGCGTGCGCGGCGTCCGATGCGCAGCGTCGGAGAGGATCGTTCGTCGCGGGACGGCCCGAGGATCGAGCCGGTTCCCAGGCGGTTCTCGCCGGTCGTCACCCCCTCCGGCCACTCGGCCACGACCGTGTCGACGCCGACCCGCGACTGCGATCCGATTCGCATCCGCGGACCCACCACCAGGACCTCGCCGGTGGTGTGAGCGGGCTTGGCCAGCTCCACGATCCGTTTCAGAGTCCCGTGCTGCGCCTCGCTGAGGGGCCGGCGCACCGGGACGTAGATCGTGAAACGGTGGGCGTGGTGCCGCAGGGGATCGAGCCTCGGATCGCCCGCATCCAGGAGCTCGAAGCCGCCGATGTCGGCATACGCGTCGAGCTGAAGCCGGCCGGAGATCGAGTCGCTCCACAGCTCTGACGAGTCCCCGAGACGCGTGTGACCGACGAAGCTCCAGCGCCTGAGCCGGAAGTGCTCGACGATCTTGGGCTCGAGCCCCGTGTAGAGCCGCACGTGGCGCCGCAGCCCCTCCGGCGTCCCGCGCAGCTCGAAGAGGGCGGGGGCCTCGCGCAGGAGGGCGCGGCGCTGGGTGACGCTCCACGTTCCCTCCGAGACGAGCCCCAGCCACGAGCCGAGCCAGCCGAGGAAGTCGGTGCGACCCGGCGTCTCCGATGCGGGCACACCGTCCGGGTCGAGGTAGGACGGGAACTGGTCGAGCGTGCGTGCGACCGGACCCCGAACCTCGTCGAACAGGGCCATGAACCGCTCGACGAAGTCGCGGCTCGCCGCGTCCTGCCGGTACACGGCCGGCAGGTGATCGGCCGAAGTCCGCCGCGGGACCTCCACGACCACGAGGTGAACCGCGGGGCTCGTGAGCCCGTCACCCTCGAGCTCGACGCGGAGCCACAGGTATCGGCCCGGCGGGCTGAGGATCAGACAGTCCCAGTCACCACGGTGCTCGCCGACGAGGCTCGCGCCCCGCCTCCAGGCCGTCGACGGCGACGCGAGCACCGAGGCGGGAAGCTCCACGTCGCTCGTGTAGGTGTGGACCACGACGCGGCCGCCGCCCGGAACGTCGGCGCGCAGGCGGACGCGATGCCAGGTGCAACCCTCGACGGTGGAGTCGAGCGCATCGCTCTCGAACGTCCCGCGCAGCTCGTGGGCCCCGTGCGCGCGCAGTTGCACGACCCGGGCCCCGCCCACGAGGGGATTGCCCGCGGCATCGAAGCCGAGCGCCGTACCCGCGCCCTCGTAGGCGCGCGAGGGCCGCGGTCCGGCCGCCGGATCCGCGTCGGGCCCGAGCACGTACAGGCGACCGGTGGCGCGCTCGGTCAGATAGACGTTTCCGGCGGCATCGACGGCGACCGCCACCGGTTCGAAGCGCCCCGCCAGGTCGGAGGGCGCGGCGATCTGGTCGACGGACTTCGCGCGATAGCGGTCGTCGAGCGTGAGCACGGATACGCGCGAGGCGGCTGGCTCCACCACGTACACCCGGCCGCACCGGTCCACGGCGACGTGCGCGGGCGCGGCGAAGGGGCCCAGCGAGCGCACGAACCGGTAGCGCGGGTCGAACAGCTGGATCGCGTCGTTGGCCTCGTCGGCGACGAAGACGTACCCCCGCGGATCGGAGGCCACGTCGGTGGGGCGCCATTGTCCGCCGACCGGCGACTCCACGACGTGTCGCAACGTCAGCCCGTGCAGGCTGAACACCTGCAGCCGGCGATTGCCCGCATCGGCGACGACGAGGTCGTCGGCGGGCGTGACGTCGATGCCGGACGGCTCCGAAAGTTGGCGCGGCGCAGCACCCCGCCCCCCGATGCAGGGCAGCTCCTCGAAGCGCTGCTCGCAGGGGTCGAATCGGTGGATCCGGTGACCTTCACCGTCGAGGACGTACACGCGGTCCTCGGAGTCCACCGCGATGGCTGTCGCCTCCGCGAAGCCACCGAGGCTCCCGCTGGCGTCCACCAGAGGCTGCTCGTCGTCCGGGATCGTCCGGAGCAGGAGGGATTCGCCCAGCGCGACCGTGTTGTCGGGCGACCGGCCACGCCACCCGGTACGCGCGTCGAGCCGGAAGGGCCGGGCGTCCTTCATCGCGCGCTCCGATCGTCGTAGCGCACGTGGATCGTGTGCCGGTCGGACCACACGAGCTCGTCACGCTCGAGCGGCACGTCGCGGCACTCGGGGAAGGGCTCGCCATCCACGCGCAGGACGAGGCCGGCTCCGGCCGATGTGGGATCGGCACCCTGATCCACGTAGGCGACGCCCTCGATTCCGAGGATGGCGCGGTAGATCTCGGAAAAGAGCACCGTGCCGCCGAAGGGCCAGCCGCCGCCGTCACGGCCTCCGGAGAGGGGGTGGAGCAGCTCGAGCAGCCGCTGCTCCACGTCGTTGCGTACCCGCGCCAGGTCGTAGCTCGCCGACACCACTACGTCGGCCTCGACCTCGATCCGGCGGTAGCGGGGGCCGACGACGTGGACCTCCGTCGTGAGCAGCCTCTTCGTGTCGAGCCATGCGCACACCGCACGGAGCGTCGAGGAGGAGGGCTCCGGCCTCGGTCCCTCGGCGTCCGGTACCACGATGACCGTCACCGATCCCGGAACCGGCTCGCCGGGGAAGGATGGATGAGCGAGCCCGAGAGCCACGGCGCGACGGATGGCCGCGAACGGCGTCTCGAGGGCCAGCGCGGCGAAGTCCTCGGCGGTGACCGCGCGGCCCTTGTTCTGGAGCGAGCGTGCGGCGCGCAGCTTCGTCTCGCTCACGGGCTCCTCGCCGGTGCCACCCCACGAGGGGAGTCGGTTCGTGACCGCCTTGATGCCCGGCACCGAGTCCTGCATCTCCGTCACGACGCCCGCGCCGACCCGCCCACGCGAACCGCCGCCCCACCTGTACGTGCGCGCGATGATCTCGGCCCCCATCGGCGGGACGCGGCCCCGGTCGCCGGTTCCGACCTCGACGACGCCCGTCGCGCGGTGGATCACGACGTGCCGATCGTCCGGCCCCGAGCCCCAGAAGTCGGGCCGCTCCTGCCACGTGGTCGTGGTCCCGTCGGGCTCGACGACGTCGATGCGCGCGCTGTGAACCTCCACGGTCGTGCGCTCCTCCCGTCGCTCGGGTCGCGCGGGGTTGTGCACGAGCTCGGGCTCCTCGCGAACGACGATCGGCGCCTTCGAGGTCCGGAACCGCTGCCCCGGTCTCCCGTCGCTCCTGCCGAGCACCTCGTCGAAGACGGTGACGGCCTGCGTCGCGAGGGCGGTGTTGATGTCGACGGCGCGGAGGACCGGAGCGCGATCCCACTCGCCTCGGACGACACGGCAGCGCAACCAGAACCGCTCCTCGGCCCGGTCGGGCAGCCGCGCACGCCGCGCGCGCCTCTCCGGCTCCGGGATCCGAATGCGCACGAAGCCGCTCCGGGTCAGGGCCCGGGTGTCGTCCTCGATGACGTCGATGGGCCGCCAGGCCGATCCGTCCCACGATTGCCACTCGAGCCGAGCCGGCGGCGGAACCTCGGGTGCCTGCGGCCCGCACGAGACGACCCGGTCGCCCAGGTCGCTCTCCGGCAGGTGAAACGTGAGGTCGAAGGCCTCGCCCGTGAGCGTCGGAAGGCGCGACTCGAGCCCGAGCACCAGCGCGTTGCCCGGCTCCGGGGCGGAGCCGAAGGGCAGGATCCGGCGCGCCACATCGAAGTCGTTGTCCTGCGAGGTGTGTCGGCGCCCGTCGAAGACGAGCACCCGGTCGAGCGTCGCGTTCAGGACGACCGCGCTCTCGTCGAGCTCGAAGAGCAGGGGCTCACCGCCCGGCGCTCCGGCCACGCCCACCTGCGTCCACTTCGGCACGATCACCGCCGCGTCAGCGGTCCGCGTCGTCTCGAACGTCAGGAGGACGCGCGCCGGCCGCGCGGGCCGCTGCTCGATCCCGAGCAGCTGGAGGAATTTGACGTAGTGTCGCTCCGGCACCCGGTTGAACCGATAGAGCATCATCTCGGTCATCCAGGCCTGGACCTGGATGAGCGTGACTCCGGGGTCGCTCTCGTTGTGGTCGGTCCACTCGGGCGCGTAGCGCGGGATGAGCGCGAGCGCGTCGCGGACGATGTCCTCGAAGCGCCGGTCGTCGAGATCGGGGGGCGTCAGCGGCATCGATCAGACTCCCTCGCCCTCGCGCAGATAGAACGGGTAGACGAGATTCCCGAACGCGTTCGAGCTGCGGATCCTGTAGTCGACTCGGATCAGGAGACGGTTCGGCCGGCCCGGCTCGCTGGATACACGCACGTCGAGGACGTCGATGCGCGGCTCCCACCGCGTGAGCGCGTCCCGCACGGCCTGCTGGATGCGCACCCGCGTCCCGGCGCTGTTCGGCGCGAACACGAGATCGTGGATGCCGCAGCCGAAGCGGGGTCGCATGGGCCGTTCGCCGGGCGCCGTGCCGAGGATGATCCAGATCGCCTCCTCCACGTCGCGCTCGCCCTCCGAGAAGCCGAGCCCGCCGGCCGGGCCGACTCGGAGCGGGAAGGACCAACCGCGGCCCAGATGTCGCCTGCTCACGCTCACGGCACCGTCCGTACGCGCCGGCCGCGCTCGTAGATGTCCCCGTCGACGTCGAGGCGTCCCGTGATGCGGACGGAGGCGTCCAGGACGAGGACATCCGAGAGAGACTCCGGCCGCACCCACACCTCCGAGCCCGAGCGCGAGACGACCACGCCGTGCACGCGGGCGCTCCGACCCGGCGCCGGGACGACCTCCACGTCGCCGTCGGCCGTGAGGAGGATCTGCGCGCCCGCGGCCTCGATCTCCACGCGCCGGTCGTGGCCGAGGAGCAACCGGGCCCGGTCGTCGGCTCCCTGGACGCTCCGGAGGAGGACCCCCTCGGGTGCGTCGTCCCGCTGGAGCCGGATCTCGCCGCGTGCGCTCCGGTCGGGCGCGAGGAGGTACATCCGGATGAACTTCGGCTCCTCGGTCTCCTCCTCGAGCTCGACCCCCGCCAGGAAGGGCGGCTCGTCCGGAACCGAGACGGCCGCGCTGCGTGCGCTCAGGCCGGCGTACTCGACGACGACGCCTCCTTCGCGCCGTTCCTGGGCCTCGAAGTAGCAGCGGACCGCGTACCGGGGCCACATGGCGCCCGCCGGAGCGCGCTCGTACCGCTCCGGCTCCGCCAGCGCGATGGTCCCGCTCCAGGGGAAGAGCGGGTCGTCGTCCACGGGCTCGAGCGCCCCCAGGTCCGCCGCCTCCGTCGCGCCGCCGGAGCCCACGACGTCCGACAGGGGGACCCAGTCCTCCGCCTCCAGGCTCCACGCACGTTCCATCCCTCCGTCGATCCGCGTCACGAGGAGGCTGGCGTTGCGCAGCCAGGCGTTCGGAACGTCTCCGCCGCTCCGGCGAACCGCTGGGCAGCGGACCGACACGGGCGCGATCCACGACAGCGGCGAGGCCTCGGTGAGCGTCACCGGCCCCGTTTCCGCGTCCACTCGAAGCTCGGGCACGCCGATGTGAAGAGGTTCCATCACAGCCCGATGAAGTTGCCGGTGGTGGGGATGATGGCCTCGGCATTGACGAGCTGGAACTCGGCCAGCTTCGCCTTGATCCACTTGGCCTCGACGATGCCGGTGAACTCGGCCTTGAGCGTCTGCACCTGGACCCCGAGCGGCGCGTCGATCTTGACCTGCCCCATCGAGTCGATGGTGATGCTCATGCCGCTGGTGCTCTTCAGCGTGACGGTCCCCCCGGCACCGTCGAGGGTCATCGTGTTGCCCGAGGCCTCGACGACGGCGCTCGTGCCCTGGAGCGTGACGTGGGGGCCGCCGCTGTGCTTCAGCTCGACCTTGCCGCCCGTGTCGTCCAGGTTCAGCTCGTGGCCGCCGTTGGTCTTGACGTCGATCTTCTGGTTCTCGGCGTCCTCGAGCAGCACCTCGTGCCCTCCGCTGCTGTGGATGAGGACGCGCTTCGATGCGTCGCGGTCGTCGAAGTCGATGCGGTGACCCGAGACGGTCTGGAGTCGCCGCACGCTCGGATCGATGTCGGCGTTGGGCGGCCGGGACGCACCGTTCCACAGGAAGCCCACGATGAACGGGTGCTCGAAGCGCCCGTGATCGAAGGCCACGAGCACCTCGTCGCCGACCTCGGGCATGAACCACGATCCACGTTCGCCGCCCGACATCAAGGTGGCCGGCGGCGCCCAGTAGCTCTGGTTGTTTCCCTCCATCCAGGGAAACCGGATCTCGATGCGGCCTTCGTCGTCCGGATCGTCGACGCTCGTCACCTCTCCGACGACGACGCCGTTGACGAGATGGCCGTGATCGTTCGTGCGCTCTCCGTTCATGCGGTACCTGCTGCCGGGATGGGGCCCTCACGTCGCGCCGTGAACGCGGTGACGTAACCCCCGTCGCCGATCGTGTGCGTGGTGTTGGTGACGTAGTAGCGACCGGAGAAGCGCGACCCGAGGTTCTTCAGGTCCACCTTCTCCCCGGAACGCAGAAGCGGAAGCCCCAGCGTCGTGCCCTTCCCGACCACGAGCTCCTCGGCGTTCTGCTGGAGGATGGAGCGTGCGACGCGGCGCGCCTCGGCGCGGCTGCGCACCGGGCGGTGCACGACCTCGCGTCGGCCGCGGATGGCCCGTGCCACGTCCCGCTGATCGGTGTTGAGGCCGAGGTCGTCGATGCTCGCGGAGCCCTCGATGGGGCGCCCCGTACGGCGGTCCCAGCCCCGGACGGTCACCTCGCTGATCTGGTTGGCCGTCGTCAAGTCCGGCCGGAAGTCGAGCAACGACCGCCCCCACTCGATCTCGTAGGTGACCTCACGCGCGCCCGCGCCCGGCCCTCGCTGGTCCTGGAAGCCGAAATACAGGAAGCGCTCGTCGCCGTCGGTCCGGACCGCGAGCGTGTAGCCGAGACGCCTCGCCCGCCGGAGCAGGAACACGATGTCGTGTTCGTTGTTCATGAAGATGAACTCGTGCGGCTGCTCCTGTCGCGCGTTCGGGGTACGGACCGGGAAGTCGATGCCGGGCCGCGTGCGGTGGATGGGGTTCGCACCGATCTCGCCGGCGATCTCGCTGTCGGTCTTGTCCGTCCAGGACCACGTGTGCTGCTCTCGGCGGAAGCCGTGCAGCTCGTTCAGGCCGCTCACGCTGATCGTCGGGGCGCCGGACTTCGGAAACTCGGGCTCGAGACGCGTGATCTCCCCGACCAGCATCTTGTCGAGTGAGCCCTCGTAGCCCATGTGCAGCGCGATCTTCCGTCCGGGCTCGAACGGGCTGCGCTCGCTTCCCCGGCCGCTCCCCACGTACTTGAAGTCGCGCGCCTCGTCGTCCCAGTTGTTGAGGACGAGGGTGAACGAGTCGATATCGTCGACCGAGTCATGGTAGGTGACGTTGACGACGTCCCGCAGCACGTTCTCGGGTAGGGTCTGGTCGTCGTCCAGCACGACCTGGAACGCTGGAACGTAGAAGTCGCCCACCGCGTGGACGGCCGTCGCGGTGCCGGTCATAGGGGGGGAATCTCCAGGGTCGCGCCGAGATCGAGCGACGAGGGATCGGAGATGTCGTTGGCGTCGGCGATGGCGCGCCACTGGGACGAATCGCCGTACTGGCGCTCCGCGATCCCGGAGAGTGTGTCCCCCTCCCGCACGCCGTGAGTCCGCGTCTGGTCGGCGCGCGAGTCCAACCGCCGCACCTGCTCGTCCAGCGTGAGGTACTCCTTCAGCGTGAGCGTCAGGACGGCACGGAGGGGGACCCCCTCGGGGCTGAACAGGGTGAACCGCTGCTGTAGACGCTCCACCACGCACCGGAAGGACGGACGTCGTTGCGCGCTCTGGTCGGCGCTCCCTTCCTGGCCGGCCCCCTCCTCTCCCCCGCCGCCACGACCGAGGCTCGCGCCGGCGAGCCCCTGCCCCCACGCGAACGTCACGATGGGTGGGGCCTTGGTCCGGGGGTCGATCTTGACGAGCTCGTAGACCCGGTCCGTCCGCTCGGTGACCGCGACGGGCTCCCCGTCACGCCGCTCGTCCGTGGTGTCGAAGAAGAGCTCGACACTCAGGGACTCGGCCTGGCCCCTCACGAACTGGAGGATGGGTGAGTCGAGCCCCGGGATCGGTTGCTCCGCCACCATGAGGCTCTTCTCGAAGGTCAGCTCGTTGGGGTTGAACTGCGCTTCGATCTCGTGCGGGGTCGAGTCGCCCGGACCGCTCCACGAAAGAGTCACGCTCGCAGGGGCCGCCATGGCTCAATACCTGTTCACGTCCACGCGGGGGGAGCGGATGCTCTCCCGCTGTCGGCGCTTCTCGCGCTCGAGCTCGTCCTTCACGCGTGCGGTCACCTGCTGCACGACCTGCTCCATGACGCGCGGGTGCAGAAGGGCCTCCGAGTCCGTTGCGTGCACCGTCGCGTCCACCCGTCCGATCCTGACCGTCATCGCATCACCTCAGATCGAGAACCCCGTCTCGGCGGCGAGCGCCTCGCCCAGCCCGATCACCTCGAGACCCTCGTGCGCGATCTCGAGCTCCTCGATGGCGACGGCGCTGCGCGATGCGTCCAGCGTCGGCCCCGTCCACCTCACGGGAAGGCCTCGCGTGAAGTGCCAGATGCGGATCGGGACGTGCAGGTCGTTCTGCAGGATGATCAGCCCGTCGCGGCGGCGTCCGTTGCCCTTCGTGAACCCGTAGTGCCAGTTCCAGAGGTCGTTGGACGCCACGCTGACCCCGCGTTTCAACCGGATGTTCGACCACGTCACCCGGGTCGCGAACTTGCGGACGGTGTGGTTCTCCCCTCCCACCTGCCGCTCTTCGACCTCGAGGTTCATCTCGAGGCCGGAGCACTCGGTGAAACCTCCGGCGACCACGTTCTGGGCAAGGCCGACCACCGACGTTGCGACGCCCGCCAGGTCCCCCGTCGTGTCGATGAGGGTGATCAGGAAGTTGTAGCCGTTGACGGGGTCGAGGCGAACGCCTTCGATGTTCAAGGCCATGGCCAGGAGCCCTCCTCTCGGATCTGCAGCTCGTCCGTCGTTCGGCCGATGCGCAGGACGATGAACTCGGCCGGCACGACGGGCGCCACGCCGACGATCGCGACGAGCTTGCCGTCCGCGACGTCACGCGGCGGGTTGATGCTGTCATCGCAGCGCACGAAGAACGACTCCTCCTCGGTCGCGCCAGCGAGGGCACCCGCGCGGAACAGCGCCCGCAGGAAGGTAGAGACGACGACGACCAGCTTCTGGCGGAGATAGATGTCGTGCGGCTCGAAGACTGCCCACTGCAGGGCCTCCTCGATCGCCTCCTCGATCATCATCATGAGCCGGCGGACGTTCACGTAGCGCCAGGCCGCTGCGCTGGACATCGTGCGCGCCCCGTACAGGCGGATGCCGCGAGCCGGGAACGCACGGATGCAGTTGATGCCGCTCGGGTTCAGCGCCCCCTGAAGCTCGTCGCCGACGTCGGCGCTCAGCCCCTGGGTCCACCGGAGCTCCGCGTTCGCTGGGGGCGTGTGCACCCCGGAACGTAGGTCGGTGCGGGCGTACAGGCCGCCGACGTGGCCCGACGGCGGCACGGGCAGTGTCTCGCCGGCCACGCGCGACGTGGGGTGCTTCACGACGGCCCAGGGGTGGAACAGCGCGGCGTAGGACGTGTCGAATCGTGCCCGCCACGACAGGAGCTGGCTCGCCGAGAGCGATCCGTCCTCGCGCGGCCCCGGCGGGACATCCAGCAGAGCGAAGCGATCGCGCAGCGTCTCGCAGTGCTGCACCATCGCCCGCTGGATCTCGAAGATCTCCGCCTCGCCGAAGCCCGGCGGGAGCTCGTGATCCACGACCGGCACGGGAGGCCGCGGCGGAGGCGCAGGCGGCTCGCACGGCACGCACGGCTCCGGCCCCGGCTCCGCCGGCGGCAGCACCTCGTTCACCCGGTGCGGGCGCGCCATGGCGTCCGGGATCGCGATCATGGCGACCTCGTCGACGTCCTCCAGCGCACGCAGTCCGCGCTTGCGCGGATCCCCCGGCTCGCCCACGAGGTCGGCCCACCGGAGGGACGCGGTGCCGTCCCGCCCGCCGGCCAGCGGGAAGGGTTGCCCGGGCGGGTGCGGCAGCGGCAGAACGGCCGGGTCGCTCCCGAGGAGCTCGACCCGGATGCGGCGCGAGTGGGCGTCGACCGCCGACTCGACGTCGTGCACCGACAGGTCCGGGAAGCTCTCGACGGGAGCCCCGCCCTCGTAGACGGTGAGCGCGAAGACGAGCGCCTCCAAGAACGCCTCCCGCGTCGGGTCGATGCCGACCGGAGCACGCCACCCGATGGTGCGCTGCACCGGATCGACCTCGTCGACGGTGGCGAGCTCGGACGGGGTCCCTTCCTGGGCGATCCGCACGAGCGTCCCCGGCCGGAATCCGGACACCGACCCGATCCGCGCGACCTCGCTGGTCGTTCCCACCGGGTCCGTCACGGTCGACGCGCGGACGCTGCGCACGACTCCGACCGCGACGCGACGTGCCCACCGCCCCGGGCTGCGCGCGACCACGCGCATCCGGGGCACCGACGGCGCTCCGTCCAGCGGACGCGCGCCCTCGAGCGTCACCGCGGCCGGCGCCGCGTCGTCCGCCGCCGCGCGCACCACCCACGCGCGCCGTCCGCCGTTCTCGAAGAATGCCTTGACCGCGAGGGGCAGGAGCGCCGAAGGCGGAAAGCCCCCGAGCTCGCTCCGATACTGCTCCAAGCTCTCCACCGCGATGGGCCGATCGACGGGCCCACGCTCGGCGAGCCCGACAAACCCGATCACGTCGGTGCGCAGCGCACGGATGCGCCGCGCGCGAGGGTCCGGCTGGACGTAGGCCCCGGGTGTGAGCAGCTCGGCCATCGGCGAATCAGACGAGCTCGACCCGTTCGACGCAGATCTCGATGCTCTCGATGGCCACCTCGTTGCCGGTGGCGTTCATCCCGGGGCCTTCCCACTTGCAGATCCAGGCTCCCTCGAACTCCCAGCGGGCCACGTCGACCCGCTGCTCGTCCTGGAGCACGACGGCTCCCTCCCGCCGATCCGGGACGCCGTTGAGCACGTTCTTGTACCAGTCCCAGAGCTGCCGGTCCGGGGTCAGCCCGCGCTTGAGCGTGATGTTCCCGAACTTGCGGAGCCCGGTGAGCTTGCGGACGTGCAGCGGGATGTCGGTCCCCTCGCGGTAGTCGATCGCGTCGACGTCGAAGGACAGACCGCTCGCCTCGCTGAACCCTGCGACCGAGGTTCCGCCGATCTCGACGCGGTAGTTGTATGTCCGATACGGATCGGTTCGCTGTTCTGCCATGGTCTACCCTCCCGCCTGTCAGCTACTGAGCTCTTCGATGGACGAGCCGCCGTCCCACTGCCCGATCCGGATGATCACGAACTCGGCCGGCTTCACCGGGGCGATGCCGACGATCATGATGAGCCGGCCGTTGTCGATGTCGTCCTGCGTCATCGTGGTCTCGTCGCAGCGGACGAAGAACGCCTGCTCGGCAGTCGCACCCTGCAACGCCCCCTCCCGCCACTGCGTCAGGAGGAACCGGCTCACGCTCTGGGTCAGCCGTGCCCACAATGGCCGATCGTTCGGCTCGAACACGGCCCACTGCGTCCCCTCCTCGAGCGACTCCTCGATGAAGATGAACAGCCGGCGGACGTTGACGTACTTCCACGGCGTGTCGCTCGTGATGCAGCGCGCACCCCACACCCGGTAGCCGCGTCCCCGCGCCCGGAAGTCGCGGATGACGTTGATGTTCATCGGGTTGAGGATGTCTTGCTCGCCCTTCGTAAGGGTCTGTGTGAGCCCGGTGATGCCGCGCACGACCTCGTTGGCGGGCGCCTTCCACACGCCGCGCTCGACGTCGGAGCGCGCGTAGATGCCGACGACGTGGCCGGACGGCGGGATCGGGACGTCCTCGGCGGCACCGGTCGTGCGGTCCGTTCGCCGGATCTCGAGCCACGGGTGGTAGAGCGCCGCATACCGCGTGTCGTAGAGGTTCCGGTGGCTCTGGATGGCCTCCATCGTCGCTTCGGGGGGACCGTCCAGCACGGCGAAGCGGTCCATCAGGCTCTCGCAGTGGGTGACGAGCGCGTTCTGGACCGTCTGTGACCAGATCCCGGGGACGGCGACGATGCTGATCTGGTCGATCTCGCGGAGCGACTGGATTCCGGTGCGGTTGCCCGGCCCCCGATCGCGCCCGACGTACAGATCCTCGTCGAAGATCGTCCCGTCGCTGCCCGCCGCGAGGTTGGTCCACGTGCCGGTCCCGGTGGTCGCCTGCGCCGGCGCCTCGAAGGGCTCGCGCGGCACGACGCTGGTGACGCGGACGAGGCTCGAGCGCGCGTCCACGAGCGCCCGCAGGTTCTTGGCGTCCCCCGCCGCGGGGTTGAGCGCGAAGTCGTAGGTCTCGCTCAGGCGCACCCCGTCGTCGGCGTTCTCGTACTGGACGTGCAGGCGCTGCTCACAGAGCCGGACCTCGTGGCCCTCGTCGTAGGCGTCGTGCGTCGCGGGAGTCAGGGCCAGGTGGTCGCCGGCGCGGGCGGTGACGGTGTGGTACCGGCGGCGGCCGGTCGCGTTCACGATCTCGATGAGCGCGCCGGGATAGAAGGCCCGGGCGGACTGTACGCGGATGGTGTTCGCGCCCGCGCCCACGGCAGGGGCGATGCGGCGGACGACCGCGCCTACCAGGTACGGATCCGGGAGGTCCGCGACCCGTATTCTCCCGGTGGCGACGTCGAAGCTGTCCACCGTCAGCTCGCGGAAGGTGCCGCGGCCTCCCGAGAGCGTGATTCGGTTGCCGGCGGCGAACGTGAAACCGGCCGGCAGGGGCAGCTCCAGGAACATCTCTCCGGGGGTGCCGGCCCGGGCCGCGGTGAGCTGCCGGACCTCGGCGCCGGTGATCGCGAACTCGGGGTCGACCGGCGTATCGAGCTCGAGCGTGTCCCGGGCGGCCGCGGGGTCGTCCACGCGGACGTTCGTCACGATGCGCTCGACCACGTTCCCGTCGCTGTCCTCGAGCGCGATGCGGTCGTCCGCTGCCGGAGAGGTGAGGCCGCCCGACCGGTCGACGATCACCTCGCCCACGGGCACCGCGGGCGCGCCGCCCCCGGGCGTCTCCACCGGCAGCGTCGCGGTCGACAGGGGCCTCAGGGGAATGTCGAACAGAGACCCGACGGTGGTCCGCGCGGGGGTGATGTCCTCGAGCCGGACCCGGATGCCGCGGCCCCACTCACCGGGGTCGCGCGCCTCGAGCTCGACCGTCGGGTCGGCCGTCTGCGGCCGCACCTGGACGCTCGCCGCGTCCGCCTGGAACGCGGAGACGTCCGGCGAGGCGGCGGTGAGCTCGATCTCGCCGCGCTCGGCATCGATGATGCTGCCGATCGTGACGGTCGCGGTGAGCGCGACGCCGCCGACCGTCTGGCTCAGGACGAGCGTGCCGGCGGGCTCGACACCCCGCATCGACACGAGCCGCAGCCGTCTCCCCATCGGAGGGGCGAGCAGGCGCGTGAAGAGGCCGCCGCGCAGGCCCAGGCGTGCGGGCGCGGCGTCGGACGGCGCGACACGGCGGATGTACACGCGCTTGCCGCCGTTCTCGAAGAAGCCCTGGACGGCGCGCGCGAGCTGCCCGCTCTGTCCCCACTCGCGCCCGAGCGGCCCGAGTGTGCGCCGCTCCGTCACGCCGCCGAACTTCCGGACGAAGTCCGCGTAGCTCGTCACCAGCTCCGGCGGATCCTCCGTCGAGCCCCGGCGCGTGACGCCGACGAACCCGGCGGTGCTCGTGCTCACCCCCTCGATGGGCTGCGGGCCACGGTCCTCCTCCTCGACGTAGACCCCCGGTGCGAGATACTCGGCCATGCCTCTCCCCTCCAGGCGCTCAGGGCGCCGTCATCCGTAGCTCTGCGAAGACCCGCGGCCGTTCGAGCGCGATCCGCTCTCCCGGGTCGGGGTGGACCAGTCCGGCGGCGCGGGCGCGCAGGCGAACGATCGGGGCGCCACCGATGCCCCGCATCGCGAACCGGCCCTGACCGTCGCCGATCGCGCCGATCCACGCCGCGACCCGGTCGGTCACGGCGACCGTCCCCGGCCCGATCATGGCCGCGTCCACCCACAGCACCCCGTCGCCCGCCAGCGCGTCGCGCGTGAGCCGCGCCGACCCGGCGAGCGCGCCTGGAGCGACCCGTCGGAGCGTGGTCCCGGCGGGCACCTCGCGCGGCAGGGCTCCCTCGATCTCCACCCAGCCGAGGGCGGGCATGCCGTCGCCGAGGGCGGCGACACGCACGAAGTGCTGCTCGGGGTCGGCCCCGATGGCGAGCCAGGAGCCCAGCGCGAGACCGGCGCGGTCGCTCAGAAAGAGGGCGCGCTCCCCGGCACGCGCGCGCGTCAGCGTCCGGGCGAGTGCGCCCGCCGCGGCGAAGGGACGCCGCTCGACGACCGTGCCGGCGCCGACGTCGCGACCGAGCGGCACGCGCAGCGCGAGCGGGTGCTCCGTCGCGCCCACCTCGACATCCGACTCGAGCTCGACGCGCGCATCCGCGACCGGCGTCCCATCCTGGAGCACGACGCCGTGCACGAACGTGGGCCTCGGGACCAGGTTGACGTCGCCGAGGTCGAGCGGCGCGGCCCCGGGCTCCGGCAGCGCGACGTCACGCCTGAAGGCCCGATAGTCGGGGTGCGCCAGCGTCAAGGTGCACGTGCCGCTGGGCCACCCGCGATGCTCGAGCACCACGAGCAGCACATAACCGTCCCCGAAGAAGCGCCCTCCCAGGGCGGGATCGCTGACCGCGACGTCGAGAGAATCCCGGATGGGTTTGCCCGTCTCGGCGTCGAGGGCCCGGAGCAGGACGACGAGCCGCGCGCGGATCGCGCGATCGCGCGTCCAGTCGTAGGTGCGCCCGTTCGCGAGCACCTCCTCCGTAATGGTCATCCGATGGCCCCCACGTTCGACTCCGCATCCAGCACGGGGGGGACCCTGAGCGGCTCGCGAAGCGAGTCGATCTCCACCACCTGCACCACGTAGGCGACCGAGAGCTGGTACGGCTCGCGGAGCGCGTCCCAGACGGCGGTCAGCTCCTCGAGGGTCATCGGCTGCAGGCTGAGCCGCAGCGACACGCCGTCGGCCGCGAGATCGTCGGTGAGGAGCGGACCCTCCAACACGCTGTGATCGTTGAAGACTTGCAGCACCCGACCGAGCAGGGCGTGCTCCATCTCGGAGGAGTCCGCGAGCGGCGTGACGAGGAAGTGGATGTTCACCGGCAGCGGGTGGCGCTCGCGCGTATCGCGGGAGATGCGTCTCGGTGGGTGGTTCAACGTCTCGGCGTTGCGCACCACCTGGTAGAGCCAGACGCTCACGACATCGCCCTCGCGCTCTCGGAGCTCGCGGGGCGACAGACGGCTGATCGGCACACCGCCGACATCACCGTCGTCGCTCTCGGTGATGTACCGGCGCAAGAGCGCACCGATGCTACTGCTCACAGCCCGGATGGCCGTGAAGCTGCTCATGCGTCGCCCTCCCCTCGAGAGCCGCCTCGACTTCGTGGAACTTCGACTCGATCGTGGGATCGAGGCCGCGACTGTTAGCTAGGTCACGGGCGATCTGTCAATGGCAAAGTGGGCAATGATACGCGCCGGTCGTCACGATCATGCGTACACGCCGACCAGGTCGCGGTTCAGCGCGCACGCCGCGCGCACGTTCGCGAAGAGCTCCTCGAACGCTCGCTCTTCCCAGTCGTTGCGCCCCACGGGGACGCCGTGTTCGTCGGCGCGGATCTCGACTTCGCGCAACACCTCGAGCGGGATCGCGCCGAAGAACGCGTCGCCCGTGTCGGTCATCGCCACCGGCAAGGACCCCGTGAGGAGCCGTGCATAGCGAAACTCCGGCGCATAGCCAGCCTGCTCGAGGACGCGGTCGAGGTCCAGGAGGGACTCGAGCGGAGCGGGCATGTGCGCGGAGTTCGAGAGGAAGTGGGCGTTCGCGTCGAGGTGATCGAGGACGTCCTGGGGCCCGAGCGCATCGCGCGATCCGAGCGCCTCGCGCATGGCGTCGAGCGAGATGGCGTGGAACGTCGCACCGCCCGCCATGCTCAGCCCCCCAGCTCGCCCTGGACGATCCAGTCGGGGATGTAGCCGCTCTCCACGCCGACCGGCATCCCGCGATCGTGGGCGAGCGCGGCGAGGCCGAGCGGCGTCACGGCCAGCAGGCCGCGGAGACTCCGCGACCAGCGCTTCGCGCTCCAGTAGCGCTTGTGGGCCTCCAGGCTGCCGGCGAGCGCCTCGTCGAATGCCGCCGCGTCCCTCGCCTCGGGGGCCGGGAGCATCGCCAGCATCGACGTCTCCACCTCGACGTACTCGCCACCGGCCACGCTCGTGTGCTCGGGCTGGCTCAGCTCCAGCGCCTCGGTCACCGCGCGGCGCCAGTTGCGCCCGAGCCAGAACGCCTGCATCGCGACGACGATCTCGTACCGGAAGTCGTCGACCATCGTCACCGAGCCCCGGAGGAGCTCGACGTCGAGCGAGCACAGATAGGTCGTGTCCTCCGGAGACCGCAGGGCGAGCGTGAGCCCGAAGGCGTCCAACCACGTGAGCGGGTGGGTGGCCCCCGTCGGACCCGTCGCCGGAAGGGTCAGCCGCTGCCCACCGACGGTGACCTCCGCCGTCTCGTCCGCATCGGCCATACGAAATGCCGCGATCCCCGCCTCCATCGCGCCCCGCATGAGGGACACGGCGACCCCGCGGTCTCTACCTGTTTCGATCGCCGCCGCAGCTCCGTCGATCAGACTGCCGCAGAGGCTACCGGCAGCGATCGGGTTCCGCTGCAGCGTCCTCGGCATGCGACCGAGGGCGCCGAGCCGGTCTTCCAGCTCTTCATCGGGGTCGGGATACGTGGACTGGTGCGGTTCGATCGTCCGAGTCATGGTCCCACCGGGTCATCAGAGGTAGCGGCGTACCGCGACGGACGCAAGGTTGCCGTCGGCATCCAAGCGCTGCGCGACTTCGATGTAGTGCAAGTCCCCCTCCTCCAGCGCGATCCGCAAGCGGCGTGCGAGACCGGGGGGAAGGTTGCCCTGCTCGATGATGCTCTCGAGATACTCCGGCGTTCCCTGCTGATACCGCAGCCCTCCTCGGCCGATTCGGGACGACGTGTTCCCGGCGCTCCCCCCCTTGGCCTCGATCACGAACCATTCCGGAGGGGGCGCGGGATTGCTCCACACCTGATCGACCGTGTTCGGGCCGCGACCTCGGTAGACGGGAGTCGCACCGCGCGCCTCCATGTACCGGGTGGCGGCCGCGTCGCCGAGCTCCTCGGTCGCGCGGCGAGCGCGGGCGGCTGCGCGACCCGCGCCCTCCGTGTCGCCGGCCTCGAGGAGGCGCTCCCGCTCGGCCAACGCGCGCCTGCGATCCTGTAGCTCAGGATGAAAGCCAAATGGGCCCGAGCGCATCGCGCGATCCGAGCGCCTCGCGCATGGCGTCGAGCGAGATGGCGTGGAACGTCGCACCGCCCGCCATGCTCAGCCCCCCAGCTCGCCCTGGACGATCCAGTCGGGGATGTAGCCGCTCTCCACGCCGACCGGCATCCCGCGATCGTGGGCGAGCGCGGCGAGGCCGAGCGGCGTCACGGCCAGCAGGCCGCGGAGACTCCGCGACCAGCGCTTCGCGCTCCAGTAGCGCTTGTGGGCCTCCAGGCTGCCGGCGAGCGCCTCGTCGAATGCCGCCGCGTCCCTCGCCTCGAGGGCCGGGAGCATCGCCAGCATCGACGTCTCCACCTCGACGTACTCGCCACCGGCCACGCTCGTGTGCTCGGGCTGGCTCAGCTCGAGCGCCTCGGTCACCGCGCGGCGCCAGTTGCGCCCGAGCCAGAACGCCTGCATCGCGACGACGATCTCGTACCGGAAGTCGTCGACCATCGTCACCGAGCCCCGGAGGAGCTCGACATCGAGCGAGCACAGACAGGTCGTGTCCTCCGGAGACCGCAGGGCGAGCGTGAGCCCGAAGGCGTCCAACCACGTGAGCGGGTGGGTGTAGTCCGTCGGTCCCGTCGCCGGAAGGGTCAGCCGCTGCCCGCCCACGGTGACTTCCGCCGTCTCGTCCGCATCGGCCATACGAAATGCCGCGATCCCCGCCTCCATCGCGCCCCGCAGCAGCGACACGGCCACGGCGCGGTCCCTACCCCTGGCGATGGCAGCCGCTCCCGCCCCCGTCAGGCTCTGGCAGAGCCCGCCCGCACCGATGGGGTTGCGCTCGATGGTCTCGGCCAGGCGAGCGAGACGAGCGAGGCGATTGTCTATGCGCCGATCGGGATCGGCGTGATCGCACTGATGAACGTCGACCGTCTTCACAGTCTCCCCTTTCTTTGGGTCAGAAGTAGCGTCGGGCGACGGGGGCCGCAAGGTTCCCGTCCGCGTCCAGTCGCTGAGCCACCTCGATGTACTGCAACCGTCCTTCGTCCAGGGCTTCGAGCAACTCGTCCGCCCGCTCGGGCGGGAGATTCCCGTCCTCGAGGATGCTCTGCAAGTATCCCCGCGTTCCCTGCTGATACCGCAGCCCCCCCTCGCCAATGCGTGACGACGTGTTCGTGCTGCTCCCCCCCTTGGCCTCGATCACGAACCAGTCCGGAGGGGGCGTGGGATTGCTCCACACCTGATCGACCGTGTTCGGGCCGCGACCTCGGTAGACGGGAGTCGCACCGCGCGCCTCCATGTACCGGGTGGCGGCCGCGTCACCGAGCTCCTCGGTCGCGCGGCGGGCGCGGGCGGCTGCGCGACCCGCACCCTCCGTGTCGCCGGCCTCGAGGAGGCGCTCCCGCTCGGCCAACGCGCGCCTGCGATCCTGGAGCGCATCGCCGACCGTCCGCGGCCGCTCCCGCGCGGCGCGGGCGGCGTCGTCCGCGCTCGTTGGAAGCGCTTCGTCGACGCTCAGCCGTGCCCCCGCGGGAACGTCCTCCGGGATCGCGGTGCTCGGGTCGAAGCGCACGTCGGGGGTCGGCCGCCGGCGGGTCGGGAACTGCAGGACGCCGTCGCTGTCCACCGTGAGGCGGGCGAAGGCGTCGTCGTCGGCCACCAGGCGTTGCACGCGCCGTGGCGGCGGCGGGTGCGAGTTCCTGACGTACCGGTAGCCGAGCGCACGCAGCTCCGCGTCGGTCGGGGGCGGGCGCCGGCCGACGAGCGGCTCGATCTGATGGAAGTTGTCCGCCTCCGCCGCCCTCGCCCGCGCCCGCGCCTCCGGCGTCAGCCTGGCCTCGGCGGGTGTCAGCGGCTCGTCGGCGATCGCCGCCGCTTCCTCGGCGGCCGTGTCGCGGGGTGCGGGGGGAGTCTCCTCACGCGGAGTGACCTCCGGCTCGCGCGGCGCCGCGGCCTCACCCTCCGCGCGCGCCGGGGTCTCGTCCATCGGAGTCCCGTGCGGCTCCGCCTCGTCGAGCTGGCGGACGACGTCGTCCACGCGGGACGACGCCTCGCCGACGTCCTCCATCGCTCCGGCCGCGCGCCGCTCCGTCCGCGCCACCCCCGCCGCCTCCGACATCGCGCCCGCCCCGCGCTCCAGGTGCCGCAGGTCGTCGACCCCCGTGAGGGCGGCGACCACCCGCCGGAGGGCGGGCGAGGCCTCCAGCAATCGCCGGATGGCGTTCGCGAGCCGTCCGCCGGCGCGCGCCCCCTGCCCCACCGCCGCGACCCCGCGCAGGACGTTCCCGATCCCTTCCGTCGCCAGCGCGAGCAGGATCTCGAGGAGGACCTCGAACACGATCTGTCCGACGATGTCGCCGGCGACGTACCCCATCTCCTGGGCACTCTGCGACGCGAAGTCGGCGTAGACGTCCGCCAGCTCTTGCCCCACGAGGAACCCGAGATCGCCGTGGAGCTGGAGGATGACCGTCGGGTCCTCGCGGACCGCACGGCCGAAGTCCGCGAGCGCCCGGGCCAGGCGGCGTGCGGTCTCGATCTCGCGCCGGCGGGCTTCGATGTAGCCGGCCGGATCCCGGGCGAAGGCGAGCATCTGCCCAGTGATCGACATCTGGAAGCCGAGCTGGATCAGGCTGCCGAGCCCCTCGATCAGGTTGACGAGCCCGTGCCAGACCCCGACGGGGAGCCCCTGCGCGTAGCCCAGCATGTAGAGGTGCGGGTTCTCGAGGAGCTCGCGCTGCGCGTCGAGCGCGGTGCCGGGAGCGAGCTCCGAAGCGAAGCCGGAACAGACCCCGACCACGAACACGGGACCCCGGAGCGTTTCGATCCTCGTCACGACCGTGAGCGCCGACGGGTCGTCGGCGGTCGTTCGTTCGCGGGCACCGGCCAGCAGGCGCTGAAATGCGATCCGCGGCCGGTCGCGCACGAGGAGCGCTCGCTCCAGCGCGGCGCGGCGACGGTCGAGATCGTCGTACTCCGGGCCGGACTCGGTCAACGTGAGTAGACGCGCGCGGACGCTCTCGAGCTCGGCCTCGATCTCGCTCGTGTTCAGGCGGGAGACCTCGGCGTCGTAGTCGCGCTCTCCGTCGATTCGATGAATGGATCGGGCGGAATCGCCCGACGCGACGTGACCGAGCTCGTGGGTGAGGACACGGAGGCCGTCCGCCGTGCGCGGGCGATACTCGCCGCGCCCGAACACGAGATGGGTTCCGTAGGCGAAGGCGCGGGCATCGACCTGCCGGGTCGCGCGCTCTGCCGCCCGGTCGTCGTGGACCCGGACGTGCTCGGGCAGATCGCCGAAGCTCCCGGCGAGCGCTCGGGCCACACCGCGATCGAGCGGTCGGCCTCGCCCCAGCCCGAGCGCGGAGACACCCCCGTCGGAAGGGAGCCGGGCGACCGGGACGGGCTCGCCGCGGGCCGCGCTCCGGGCAACCGCATCGGCCCTTCTCTCGGCGGCAGCGGCCCCGCTACGCGTCCGAGAGGCCATCAGGCGATTGAGCCGCTGGTTTCCGAGAGGGACCCGTGCGGCGACGAAGGCCGCGACCGGCGACGCGCGGGTGTCCCTGGGCGACATCGTCGTCCGGCGGTGCTCCGCGCCCTGATCGGTAGAGCGCTCTACGGCAACACGCCCGGCTACCACCATCGGCGGCACGGTAGACCGATGTCGGCAGGGATTGGAAGCGTGTCATGCGATCGAGCTTCCCCAAGGAGCTGAGGTGCTTTCGCCGGGCCTGCGCGCCGCTAGGCGGGCGGAGCGTGTCCCCTCGAGTTCCCGGCGCGCCGCCCGCGTTCCCCGCCGGCGTCTTCCGCTCGTAGCTTCCGTGCCCGACCGCCCGGCACGGCTCGACGAGGGCGCGGGGGTCGGGCGGGAGCGCGGGAGCGCGCGCGCGCCCTCGCCTCACCCCAAGAGGTGAGCCCCCACCCGCGGACGGCCGTCCGTTCAGTCTTGCGGCGGCGACGGCCGGCGTGGTGATTTTTCCCGGAAGGGGGGATTCGGCATGCCTGTGATCACTCAGCTGCCCGCGACGGCGATCTACTTCGTCGAGTGGCGAAAGAACCTGAACGCGGCCTGGCAGAAGTTCGGTCACGTGGTCGTCAACGAGAGCGACACGTACCAGAGCCAGAACCACACGTACCAGAAGGGCTACGAGTCCTGGTGGACGACGACCAACAAGATGAAGGACGTGAACAGCAGGGCCCAGCAGATCCGCTTCGCCGTCGAGGCCGTCGCGGGGAGCCTGTCGCAGCTCGCCAACCTTATCGCCCAGCTCGAGGCGGAGCAGTACGCGAGCCACCGGTTCGACACGCCCTGCCAGCTCACCCAGAACGACTGGACGCAGCTCCAGAGCAGCGTCGCCGGACCGGTCTTCGCCGGGCAGGACTCGGGGGGGCAGCTCCTCGTACGCGTCGGGCCGATCCTCGACCAGAGCGACGGGCTCGGGGACCTCGAGTGGTACGCCGATCAGCCGCTCACCGGGACGCCGTACTTCGGTGGGCAGGCGAGCCAGGGCGAGACGGTCACGCTCGATCGGCTCTCGTCGGGGCACAACGACTGGCCCGGCGCCGGTGACTACGTACACAAGAGCTCGTCCTAGAGCTCAGCGCGGCGGCAGGCTGCGGGCGATCCGAAAGCCGAGCGCGGCGAACCGGTCGGTGGGACGGCCGCCGAACCGACCCGCCGCGCGCGCGAGGTCGGGCACGGTGCTCCAGCAGCCGCCGCGCAGGACGCGGAGCGACGCGTCGTCCTCGGGGGCGGCGTCGATCGAGAGCACGTCGCCGACGAGGGTCGGCCCGTCGTGGCGCCAGACGTTCGTGCACCAGTCGCGCACGTTGCCGGCGGCGCCTCGCATGCCGTACGGGCTCTCGTCGACGGGGTAGGCCCCGACGCCGCACCGCGAGGGCGCGTGCTCGGTCGAGCCGACGAGGCACGCCCACGTCGGCTCGGGCTCCATGCCCCAGGGGTAGCTCCGCTCGTCCACGCCGCGCGCGGCCTTCTCCCACTCGAGCTCGTTCGGCAGGCGCAGCGCGCGGTGCGTGCGGGCGCCGAGCCACGCGAGGAACGCGTTCGCGCCGTGCCAGTCGACGAGCGCGACGGGCCAGTCGGGCTCGACGCGCCGGCCGGTCTCGTCGTCGCCCAGGCCGAAGCGCCCTCGGGCGTCGCGCGTGACCGCCAGCTCGGCCGCCCCCTCGGTGAACGCGCCGAGCGGTTGTCGGGGTGCGCGCGCGAGCGCCTCGTCTTCGAGACCGCGCGCCACGAGGTCGTCGAGGTACGCGAGGTACTCGGTGTAGGTGACCGGGAAGCGGCCGATGGCGAATCCGTCGACCCAGACGCGGCGCCGGGCCACGGGCTCCGGCGCGCGCGGATCCCCTCCGGCGACGAACCAGCCGGCGGGGACGTACACCTCGTCCGGCCCGAGCGTCCCGCGCGCCGGGAGGAACACGGCGGTCGGCTCGGACGAGCCGGGCCGGACGCCCTCCCAGCGCTCGCCCCGGCCGATCCGGACCGGGTAGCGCACGACCTCGCGCCCCTCCGCGCAGAGCTCGACGAGGTAGCTGCCGGCCGGCAACGTGACGCCGCTGAGCGGCGTCGCCCCGAGCTCCGTCGGGTCCACCAGGCGAGCGCGCCGCCCTTCGGTTCGGTAGCGGTGGAGGACCACCCGCGCCCCCGGAGGATCGGTCACCAGGGTCAACTCGCCCGTGCCGCTCAGGAAGGAGGCATGCCGGCCGCGGTCGTGGCGACGCAGCAGGTGCTCGTGGCGCGCGGCCTCGAGGGGCTGCCTGCGGGCTTCCGCCTCGAGCACCTTGGCGTGGTAGCAGTCGGCGAGCCGTGCGTGCGCCTGCGCGAGGTCCGGGTCGCGCTCGAGCGCGGCGCCGAGGGTCTCGAGCCAGGTCGTCTCGAGCCGCGCGACCTCCGCGGCCAGTGCGTCCGCCTCGTCCTCGAGCTGCCAGGCGGGGAGCTTCCGGTGATCCGGGTCGAAGCTCCGGAGCTCGGCGAGCTGCGCAGCCGCGCGGGCGCGCAGCTCGCGCTCGGTGGCCCGCGCCTCGGCGATGGCCGGCTCGAGCGCGACCGCCCGCTCGTGGATCTCGAGCGCCTCGCTCCGCCGGAGATCGCCGTCGAGCCAGCTCCGGAGGGCCTCGGCGAGGGCTCCGGCGTGCGCGTAGCGGTCCTCCGGTTCGCGGCGGATGGCGCGCTCGCAGATCTCGACGAGCTCCTCGGGCACCGCCGGGCTCGAGGCGTCGAGAGCGCTTCGCACGGGCGGCGGGCCGCTCTGGACCGTCCACTGCCAGGACGATCGGTCGCCGCGGGAGAGCGCGCGGCGACCCACGAGGATCTCGTACAGGACGAGCCCGAGCGAGTACACGTCGCTCGTCGGCTCCACCGGCACGCCGCCGAGCGCCTGCTCGGGCGACATGTACGCGACGGTCCCGACGACCTCGCCCGTCCGCGTGAGCACCGGGTCGAGGAGCGCCGCGTCGGCGTCGCCGCCGGTGGCGTCGCCGTGATCGGTGACGGTGCCGCGCGTGCAGGCGATGCCCCAGTCCATGACCAGCACCTCTCCGAACGGGCCGACCATGAGGTTGCTCGGCTTGAGGTCGCGGTGCACGACGGCCTTGCTGTGCGCGTACCCGACGGTCTCGCAGACGCGCGTGAACGACTCGACGAGGCGCCGGAACGTCCAGCCGGACTCGCTCACCTGGAAACGGCCGGCGCCCGCGCTGTCGTGCACGTCACGGATGACGTCGCCGAACGTGCGCCCGCGGACCTCGCGCATCGTGAAGAACACGCGGCCGTCGGGGAGGGTGCCGCGGTCGTGGACGGGCACGATGCCGGGGTGCTCGAGCGAGGACGTGATCTGCACCTCACGGAGGAACCGCCGGAGCCCCGGCTCCGACTCCACGTGCTCCCAGCTCGACACCTTCATGGCGACCGGCCGGCCGAGGACGCGGTCGAGCACCCTGCGGACCTCGCCGGACCCGCCGCGCGCGATCCGGCCGAGGTCCTCGTAGCGCTCGGTCAGCGCCGGCGCGCCCCGATCGTCCGAGCGGGGCTCGGCGGCCGGTAGCGTCGGCGAGACGGTGCGCTCGATCAGGAGGTCCTCGGCGCGCTTCGGGAGGCGTTCGTCCATCCCCTCGGGTCCATCATGCCCGTGATAGTCTCGCCCGGCCATGGGCGTGCTCGACAACGTGTCCGCGGGACGCCGCTTCACGTTGGCCACGCGCTGCATCGTGGGGCGTGCGCCGACCGCGGACCTGCGGCTCGACGACCGCGTCGTGAGCGCCGAGCACGCGGCCGTCTTCTGGTCCGGAGAGATCTGGGAGGTGCGCGACCTCGGAAGCTCGAACGGAACGAAGGTCGACGGGCGGCGGCTCGGGCCCGGAGAGCGCGCGCCGCTGTCGGCGGGCAGCGAGGTGGCGTTCGGAGCCGACTCGCCCGCGCTGCGCTGGCGGCTGTGGGATGCCTCGCCCCCGGTCCCCGTCGCCGTCTGCGAGCAGACGCGGGTGCGCCACGAGCTCGCCCAGGGCTTGTGCGCGCTGCCCTCGGACGACGAGCCCGTCGTCACCCTGTATGCCCACCTCGACGAGTGGCGGATGGAGCGCGACGGCGCCGCGCAGACCGTGTGCGACCAGGAGCGCGTCGTCGTCGGCTCGCGCAGCTTCGTCCTCTACCTCCCGCCGGGCTCGGGTCAGGGCGGCGTGACCACGACGGTCCGGACCGGCGGCCCGTCGAGGGGCTCGATCGACCACGCCTCGCTCCACCTGCGCGTGAGCCGCGACGAGGAGTACGTCGAGGTGACGCTGCGGACCCCGGCCGGGGAGCGGACGCTCGCGCCCCGGTCGCAGCACTACGTCCTCGTCACGTTGGCGCGCTGCCGCCTCGAAGACGCGCGGGCCGGTGCGACCCCCGCCTCCGAGCACGGCTGGCTCTACGTCGAGGACCTGCTCCGGATGCTCGGGACCACCCGCCAGAAGCTCAACCTCGACGTCTTCCGCATCCGCCGGCAGCTCGCCGACGCCGGCGTCACCGACGCCCACCGCATCGTCGAGCGCCGCGCGACCACGCAACAGCTCCGCCTCGGCATCGGCGAAATCGAGATCGCGGAGATGTAGGACCCCCCGGCGCCACCCCGGCGCGCCCCCCCTCGGGGCCCCCCGTCCGCGCCGGAGTGGCGCCAGCAGGTCGCCATCCAGTGATACCGGGGGGACGGGCGGGTGGCGATTTCAGGCGATTTCGTGTCGTTGCGCGCGATTTCGCGCACCGCGGCCCCTGCTCCTCGAGTCGGCGAACGAGACGGCGCGAGTTGACGCCGTTATTAGAGCGCGTATTCTAGAACCATGGGTCGCAAGCCTCGGTTCGCGCGCGCCGACATGTCGAGGGCCGCCCTGCGCCTGGTCGCCGAGCGCGGGCCGCACGCCGTCACGATCGCCGCCGTGGCCCGGGAGGTGGGCGCGCCGACGGGGTCCATCTACCACCGCTACCGGAGCCGCGACGAGCTGCTCGCCGAGCTCTGGATGGAGGTGGTCGAGCGCTTCCAGTCCGGGTTCGTCGAGGCGCTCGCGCGGGCGCACGACGTCCTGGGCGCGATCGAGGCCGCGCGCTTCATGGGCGCGTGGGCGCGGGAGCACCCGCTCGAGGCGCGGCTTCTGCTCTTGCACCGGCGGCAGGACTTCGTGCAGGGCGAGTGGCCGCCCGGGCTGGTCGAGCGGGCCGCCGCGCTCGAGCCGCAGATGGGCGCCGCGCTGCGCGCGTTCGGCCTGCGCGCCTTCGGCCGGGCCGAGCCGGTGGTCATGGCCCAGCTTCGCTTCGCGCTGCTCGACGCGCCGCTCGCGGCGCTCAAGCCGTACGTGCAGTCGGGCAAGCCGGCGCCGCCGGTGGTCGATCGGATCGTCCGGACGACCGCGCGGGCGGTGCTCGGCGACATCGACACCGAGGAGGGATGATGAGCACCCCGGTCACGCTGCAATTCGATCGACGTCCTTCCGCGCTCGCGTACATGGTCCGCGGCGCGCTCCCCACGGCGCGATCGCGCGATCTCGCGCCGGCGATCACGGCGAGGTGGAGCGATCACCGGCCCGATCCGGAGCAGCTCGCGGCGTTCCTGCGTGTGACGGGCCTGCCCTCCGGTCCGGCGCTCCCCCTGCTCTACCCGCACGCGTTCGGCTTCCGGCTCGCGATGGTGGTGCTGACGCGCCCCGAATTCCCGGTGCCCATCTGGGGCGTGCTCCAGATCCGCAACCACCTGCTCCAGCACCGGCCGATCCCGCTCGACGCTCCGCTCGACTTCGAGACGCGGGTCGTGGGATCGCGCGTGCGTGACAAGGGTGTGGAGCTCGATCTGCACACGGAAGTGCATATCGATCGATCGGTCGCGTGGGAGAGCGTGCTCACGTTCTACGCCCGCGGCCGCTTCGGCGAGCCGACCACCGGCTCGCCCCTCGAGCGGTCGCCCACCGACCTCGGCGATCCCGTCGCCGAGTGGACGATGCGTGACGACGGGCACTCCGAGCTCGGCCGGTTCACCGGGGACTACAACGGCATCCACTTCTGGACCTGGTACGCGCGGAGGTTCGGCTTCCGCCGCGCGCTCTACCACCCGCCCCGCGTGCTCGGCGAGTGCGTGGCGCGGCTGCCGGCGCTCGACGGGGACGGGCCGCAGCGCCTCGACGCGTGGCTCAAGGGCCCCGTCTTTCGCGGCGCGTCGGTGCGCCTGCACGCGGCGCCGGGCACGGACGCGACGACCTTCGGCCTCTACGCGGAGGACGAGCGCCCGAGCATCGTCGGCCGCCTCGGCTCGCCGCCGCCCGGCGCGCGGCTGCTCGACCCGGTCTCGAACTGACCAGATCCTGGTCACCGCGTGACGGCCGATCGGGCCGGGATCCCGCCGAATTGCGGCCCCGAGTCCCCAAACGAGGCCGAAAACGGCGCTCCAGCGATGGTCCGCCGCTTGCTCCAGGACCGGCCCATGCGGAGCGGGAGGATCTGGGCGCTGGCCGCGGCGTGGGCGATGGCGGGGTGCATCGCCGAGCCGATCGACGAAGGGGATCTCGGTGAGAGCGAGGAGGTCGGGGCCGTCGTCTCGAGCCTCACCGCCGCCCAGCGCCGGACGCGCGCGGGGCAGATCCGCGACGCGGCTGCGGCCAACGGGATGACCAACGGCTGGATGCTCGCCGGCATCGCCGACGCCGAGACGAACATGTCGCACTGCTGGAGCGAGCTCACCTGGGCGTGCCAGGGGCCCGACTCGGCCGACTGCGGCGGCGGGCCGGTGGTCGCCGGGGCGGGCGACGGGCCCTGCTCGCTCCGCCAGGGCGGGCTCGGGATGTTCCAGTTCGACGCCGGCACGTTCGACGACACCCTCCGCCGCGAGGGCGATCGGATCCTGAGCATCGCCGGCAACGTGGCGGCGGCGGTCGACTTCGTCGTCGCGATGGTGATCCGCTCGGCCTACGTCTCCGGCGTCGACAACCGCGAGCAGGCCATCGAGTGGATGAACGGCGTGCGCACCGACAACGCGCGCTTCGATCCGTGGATCAAGACGGTGACGCACTACTACAACGGGTGCGCGCCGAGCTACTCGTGCTGGTCGTCGCGGTACGCGCACTACCGCGACAACACCACCGGCGTGTACGGCGAGATGGGCGCCGCCTTCTGGGACGTGCGGCACGACTTCGCCGCCGAGTACGTGCACCAGACCTTCCCCCTCGCGCGCGATCCCTTCGAGCTCGCGCCGCGCGAGGAGGTGACCGGGTCGATCGAGCTGCGCAACGTGGGCCAGGCGACCTGGCGTCCCGGCGAGACCTTCCTCGGCACGACCGAGCCGCGCGACGCGGCCTGCCCCTTCGCGGGCCCGGACTGGATCGCGCCGAACCGTCCGGCCACGGTCGACCACGACGTGCCGCCGGGCGAGACCGGGACGTTCACGTTCACCGTGCGGGCGCCCGACACGCCCGGCGAGTACCCGCAATTCTTCACGCTCGTGCAGGAGGGCGTGGCCTGGTTCAGCGACCAGGGCGGTCCGGCCGACGGGCAGCTCCAGGTGCGGCTCACGGTGACCGAGGCGCCCGCCTGCCCCGAGGGCACCGGGCCCGACTGGGTCTGCGACGGGAACGACCGCGTGCGCTGCGAGGTCGGGATGGTCGAGCGCGAGACCTGCGCAGACGGCTGCGACGCGGGCGCGTGCGCGGGCCCGGCCGAGGACGGCGACGGCGACGGTCACGACGCGCGCTTCGACTGCGACGACGCCGACCCGTCGATCCACCCGGGGATGGTCGACGAGTGCGAGGACGGCGTCGACCAGGACTGCGACGGCGAGGACGCGATCTGCGTGCCGCTGCTCGAGGGCGACGGGCGCCCGATGGCGGCGCGGCTGACCGGCGGGTGCAGCGCGGGCGGCCCCGGCGCGCCCGGACCCTTCGCGGCGGTCGGCTGGATCGGCGCCGCCCTCCTCTTCGCCCGCCGCCGCCGCACCCGCTGAGCGGGACGGGCACGGCCGCGTGGGCGTGCCCGGTTGACAGACGGGCGAGCAGTTGATTGACTAGTCAGTCAACGTGGCTCGAGCCGAGAAAAACGAGCAAATCCGTGAGGAACGGCAGGCAGCGATCCTGAAGGAGGCGCGGCGCCTCTTCGTCCAGAGGGGCCTTTCGGCGACGAAGATCAGCGACATCGCCGCCGCCGCCGGGCTCAGCCACGGACTCGTCTACCACTACTTCCCGACCAAGGACGCCATCTACGAGGCGATCGTCGCGCGCGCGATCGAGCCCGTGCTCGAGGCCACCGCCGCCGCCCGGACGGGCTCGGGATCGGCGACCGACCGGCTGCGGGCGCTCACGGTCGAGCTGCTGCGCACCGTCGAGCAGGAGCCCGACACGATGGTCCTCATCGTCCAAGCGACCTGCACGAGCACGCCGAGCCACGTCGACGCGCTCATCGCCGACTTCGGCGAGAAGATCTTCGGCAACCTGGTGGCCCTGCTCGTCGAGGGACAGCGGGCCGGCGAGGTCGCCGACGCCGATCCGGAAGAGATCGCGTTCCTCTACTTCGCAGCCGTCCAGGGGATCGCCCTGACCCTGGCGATGCCGAGGAGACGGCAGCTCGGACTCCCGAAACCGGAGAGCCTCCTCCGCTTCATCACCGCCTGAGCCCTCCACCATGTCGAACCGCACGCTCGCCGTCCTCGCTCTGTGCCTGCCCCTCGCCTCGTGCGGCGGGGAGGAGGTCGGGTCCACCGAAGGGGTCCGCCCCGAGGAGCCGCCCCTGTCGGTGACGACGGTGGTGGCCGAGTCGGAGGAGGTGCCCGACACCCTCGAGCTCACCGGCACGCTCGCGGCCGACGAGGAGTCCCGCGTCACCCCGCTCGTGGCGGGGCGCGTCTCCGAGGTGCTCGTCGAGCGAGGCGCCACGGTCTCGGAGGGCGATCCGCTGGTGCGCCTCCGCGCCACCGACTATCGGCTGGCGTCGGAGTCCGCGAGCGCGGCGCTCGAGCAGGCGCGCGCGCGTCTGGGCATCGAGGAGGGGGGCGAGCAGGGCTTCCGCCCCGAGGCGCTGCCGGAGGTGCGGGCCGCCGAGGCCAACCGCCAGCTCGCCGAGGACGCCCTCGCCCGCACCGAGCGCCTCGCGGGCACCGGGGCCGTCTCCGCCGCCGACCTCGAGGGAGCCCGCCAGCGCGCGGCCGCGGCGCGCGAGCAGCACGCCTCCACCCTGAACGCCGCCCGCGGGAGCTGGTTCGCCCTGAAGAACGCCCGTGTCGCCCTCGAGCAGGCCCGGCGCAACCTGGCCGACTCGAGCGTGGCGGCGCCCTTCGCGGGGCAGGTCGCCGAGCGGCACGTGAGCGTGGGGGAGTTCGTCGCGCCGCAGCAGCCGGTCGTGACGCTCGTGCGCGTCGACCCCTTGCGGCTCGAGCTCCAGGTCCCGCAGGAGCGCATGGCGCTCGTCCGCGAGGGGCAGCGCGTGGAGATCCTCGTGGACGCCTACCCGGACAGGGTGTTCGAAGGGACGGTGCGCTACGTCGGCGCGGCGATCCGCGCCGACAGCCGCTCGCTCACGGTCGAGGCGGTCGTGCCGAACGAGGACCGGGCGCTCAGGCCCGGGATCTTCGCGACCGCCCGGGTCGTCCTCGGCGGCCGCCGCGAGCGCGTGACCGTGCCCGCCCGAGCGGTCCGGCGCGACGCGGGGACGCACCGGGTGTTCACGGTGGTGGACGGTGAGGCCCGCGAGCACGTGGTCTCGATCGCGCGCACGGACGGCGAGAGGGTCTGGCTCGCCGACGGGCTCGAGGCGGGCAGCGTCGTCGTGCTCGACCACCTCGATCGCCTCGCCGACGGCGTGGCCGTCGCGGCGACCGCCGCCGAGGAGCCCTGAGCGGTGCAGTGGCTCGCGGCGTTGTGCGTCCGGCGCCCGGTCTTCACCTGGGTGCTGATCCTCGCCCTCACGGTGGTCGGCTTCGCGAGCATGCTGGGCCTCGGCGTCGCCCGCTTCCCGAACGTCGACGTCCCGATCGTCCTGGTCACCACCACCCTGCCCGGCGCCTCGCCCGAGCAGATCGAGTCGGAGGTCACCGACAAGATCGAGGAGTCGGTCAGCTCCATCTCCGGGCTCGACGAGCTCCGCTCCGTCTCCTACGAGGGGCTGTCGGTCGTCATCACCCGCTTCGATCTGGACAAGGACGCGTCCGAGGCAGCGCAGGAGGTGCGGGACCGCGTCAACCGCGTGACGCAGCTCTTGCCGAGCGACACCGACCAACCGCGGATCGAGCGCTTCGATCCCGACTCGGCGCCCGTGCTCCTCGTCGCCGTCCAGGGGCCGGGCTCGACGCGCGACCTGACCGAGCTGGCCGACCGCCGCATCCGCCGGCGTCTCGAGTCGGTCGGAGGCGTGGGCGGCGTCAACGTGCTCGGCGGGCGCAAGCGGCAGATCGAGATCGTGGTCCATCCCGCGCGCCTGCAGGCCGTCGGGATGACCGTCGTCGACGTCCAGCGCGCCCTCGCGTCGCAGAACATCGAGATCCCCGGCGGGCAGGTGGAGCAGGGCACGCGCACGGTCCAGCTACGCGTCCAAGGTCGCGTCCAGACGCTCGAGGAGCTCGCGACGGTCGCGGTCGGGACGAGGGGCGAGCGGATCGTGCGCCTGTCCGACGTGGCCGAGGTCGTCGACTCGCAGGCGGAAGCGAGCTCCGCCGCGACGCTGGACGGCAGGCCGGTCGTGATCCTCGCCGTCCGCAAGCAGTCGGGCTCCAACACCGTGGCCGTGGTCGACGATCTTCGCGAGCGCGTCGAGGAGGTGCGCGGCGAGCTCCCACCCGACCACGATCTCCAGGTCGTCCGCGACGAGAGCGAGTTCATCCGGACCGCCGTCCACGCGGTCCAGGAGCACCTGATCGTGGGCGCCATCCTCGCGGCGCTCGTCGTGCTCCTGTTCCTGCGGAACGTACGATCCACGCTGATCAGCGCCCTCGCCATCCCGAGCTCCATCATCGCGACGTTCGCGCTGGTCGCGGCGCTGGACCTCACGCTCAACACGCTGACCCTCCTCGCGCTCACGCTCGCGGTCGGCATCGTCATCGACGACGCCATCGTGGTGCTCGAGAACATCTACCGGTTCGTGAAGGAGAAGGGAGTGCCGCCCCGGCGGGCCGCCGTGCTCGCGACGCGCGAGATCGGCCTGGCGGTGCTCGCCACCACGTTGTCGCTGGTCGCCGTGTTCCTGCCCGTCGCGTTCATGGGCGGCATCGTCGGGCGGTTCATGGAGTCGTTCGGGCTGACGATGAGCTTCGCGATCATGGTGTCGCTGCTCGTCGCCTTCACGCTCACACCCATGCTGGCCTCGCGCTGGATCCGCGGACACCTGCGGTCCGGGGCGGAGACGGCCGAAGAGGACGGTGAGGAGCCGCAGGCTCTCGACGCCGAGTGGAAGGACCCGCCACCCGAGCCCCGCGCCGAGGAGAAGGCCGCCTACGACGAGTGGCGGTCGGGCGAGCGCACGGTCGCCGCCGTCGGCGGGGACTCGGAGCACGGGGGACGGATCTACCGCTGGGTCGAGCGTGTCTACCTCGGCGTCCTCGCCTTCGTGATGCGCCGCCGCTGGGTCGTCGGGCTCCTCATGGTCGTGGCGCTCGCCGGCGTCGTACCCCTCGGCATCGCGGTGGACAAGAGCTTCCTGCCACAGGACGACGAGTCGCGCTTCGAGGTGATCATCCGCGCGCCGGAGGGCTCCTCCCTCGCCGCCACTCAGATCACGACCGAGCGCATCGCGCGGGAGATCCGCGAGCTCGACGGCGTGGCGCACACCGTGGTGACGGTGGGCAGCCCGCCGGGCGATCCTTCGGGCCGAGGACCCAACCAGTCGACCGTCTACGTCTCCCTCGTCCCTCCGACCGCGCGCGAGGACGACCAGCAGGAGGTCATGGCCCGCGTGCGCGAAGACGTCCTGCCGCGCTTCGCCGACGAGCAGCTACGCGTCATGGTCTCTCCGGTGAATGTGTTCGGTGGCGGCGGAGCGGACAGCGCCGCCATCCAGTACGTGCTGATGGGACCGGACGTCGAGAAGCTCGCTTCCTACTCGGAGCGGATCCTCGAGAGGGTCCGCGCGACGCCCGGCGTCGTGGACGCCGACTCGACCCTGGTCGTCGGCAAGCCCGAGTACGTGGTGCGCGTCGACCGGGCGCGGGCGGCCGACCTCGGCGTCTCGGTCGTGAACGTGGCCACCACGCTGCGCAGCCTCGTGGGCGGCGTGCAGGTGACGAGCTTCAACGAGCAGGGCGAGCAGTACG
The DNA here is from genome assembly GCA_039794305.1 of Candidatus Neutrinellum sp. Lineage (GTDB taxonomy): Bacteria > Myxococcota_A > Polyangia > Polyangiales > JBDIVX01 > JBDIVX01. Next base: position 28,330 of record JBDIVX010000027.1, on the reverse strand, counting down.
AGGTCCACGTGCGGGCGGAGGAGAGCTACCGGGGCGCGGTGGACCGCATCGAGCGGATCACCGTGCCCACTTCCCGGGGCGGCAGCGTGCCGCTCGCCGACGTGGTCCGGGTCGACGAAGCGAGCGGTCCGTCGGCGATCCACCGCCTGTCGCGGCGGCGGCAGGTCACGCTCTACGCCAACGTGACCGCGGGCACGTCCGAGACGGACGTGATCGCGGCCTTCGACCGGGCCCGCGCCGAGGCGGGGATGGAGCCGGGGTACGAGGCTTCGCTCGCCGGCCGATCGAAGGAGCTCGGCAAGGCGGGCCAGAGCTTCCTCACCGCGTTCCTCCTGTCCTTCGTGTTCATGTACCTGGTGCTGGCCGCGCAGTTCGAGAGCTGGATCCACCCCATCACGATCCTCGTCAGCCTGCCGCTCACCGTGCCCTTCGCGCTCCTGTCGCTGGTGATGCTCGGCCAGTCGCTCAACATCTTCTCCACGCTCGGAATCCTGGTGCTGTTCGGCGTCGTGAAGAAGAACTCCATCCTGCAGGTCGACCACATGCGCGACCTGCGCCGACGGGGCATGTCGCGCGCCGACGCGGTGATCCTCGGCAACAGGGATAGGCTCCGGCCCATCCTGATGACCACCGTCGCGTTCGTCGCCGGGATGATCCCGCTGGTCGTGTCGTCCGGCGCCGGCGCCGGGACCAACCGCGCGATGGGCTCGGTCATCATCGGTGGACAGAGCCTGTCGCTCGTGCTGACGCTGCTCGCGACGCCCGTCGTCTACTCGTGGTTCGACGACATCGCGCACTTCCGGCGCAAGCGGCGCACCGACGAGGTCGAGCGCGCGATGGATACGCCACGCCCCTCGGCAGAGGCTGCGGAGTAGCTCGGTGGATCAGACCATCCCGTCGACCACCTCGAGCGCGAGCTCGTAGCGGCCGAACGGCGGCATGATGTACGCGCCGTCCACGCGCTCGCGCACGGCGTCGAGCATCTCGCGCGCGATCTTCACGCCCTCGGCGCGTCCGCTCGGGCCGCCGCCGGCCTTGCGCATCCGGTCGCGGATGTGCTCGGGGATCTGCATGCCGGGGACCTCGTTGTGGAGGAACTCGGCGTTCCGGTAGCTCGCGAGTGGGAGCAGGCCCACCAGGATGGGGATGCCGAGCGGGCGCGCGTCCGTGAGGAAGCGATCGAGCACGTCGGGGTCGTAGACCGGCTGCGTCATGACGACCTCGGCCCCCGCGTCGATCTTGGCGCGCAGGCGCCCCATCTCGCGATCGTAGTCCTTGGCCGCGGGCTCGGCGCCGGTGGCGCAGAGGAAGCGCGTCGCCTCGCCCATGGGCTTGCCGCCCGGATCGAAGCCGTGGTTCAGGCCGCGCACGATGCGGAGCAGGCCGATGCTGTCGGTGTCGTAGACCGGGGTCGCGTCGGGGAAGTCGCCCATCTTCGGCGGGTCGCCCGTGACGACGACGAGGTTGTGCACGCCGAGCTCGTGGGCGGCGAGCAGGTGCGCGACGAGGCCGAGGATGTTCCGGTCACGCGTCGTCACGTGCATGAGCGACGGCATCCCGAGCTCCTCCTGGATGCGGAGGCACAGCGCCAGGTTCCCCATGCGGGCGCTCGCGCGCGGACCGTCGGCGACGTTGATGACGTCGACACCGCCGTCGCGCAGGAGCCGCGCGCCTTCGAGGGCCTTGTCGAGCGACAGTCCGGGCGGCGGGTTGACCTCGACCGAGACGACGAACTCGTTCTTCAGCTTCGCGCCGAGCGCCCCCTTGTCGGCGGTCCGGGTGACGACGACGCCGGGTGCCACGGCCGGGCTTTGCGCGCGTCCCTCCTCGCGCATCCCGCCGCCGAGCTCGCCCGGCGCCTCGCTCCCGCCGACCATGCGCGCAGCGGCCGCGATCTTCTTGATGTGCTCGGGAGTCGTGCCGCAGCAGCCGCCCACACCCTTGATGCCGGCCTTGTAGAGGCGCCGCGCGTAGATCTGGAAGTACTCGGGGCTCGCCATGTAGGCGAAGCGGCCCTCGACCCGGCGGGGCAGGCCCGCGTTGGGCTGCGCCACCACCGGCACGCCAGGCGCCAGCATGCGCGTCGCCATCTCGTAGACGCCCGCCGGGCCGTCCGCGCAATTGACCCCGACGGCGTCCACACCCCAGTCGGCGAGCATGCGGGCCATGTCCTCGGGCCCGGTGCCGTCGGCCATCGTCCCGAACGCGTCGAAGGAGCAGCTCGCGACGATGGGCACGGCGTTGCGCGAGCCCGCGCGCGCGCCGTCGATGGCGAGCCGGAGCTCCTCCGGCTGGCGGAAGGTCTCGAGCACGAGCGCGTCGACGCCCGCCTCGCAGAGCGCGGCCGCCTGCTCGCGGAAGCCGGCGCGAAGATCCTCGTGCCGGGCCTCGCCGAGCGTCTTGAGCACCATCCCGCTCGGCCCCATCGAGCCGACGACGAAGACGTGGGGCCCCGCCGTCTCGCGCGCGATCTCCACCGCCCGGCGGTTGATCTTCGCGACCTCGCCGGCGAGGCCGTGCGGCTCGAGGCGGAAGCGGTTGGCGCCGAAGGTGTTGGTCTCGAGGACCTCGGCCCCGGCGCGGACGTAGCTCTCGTGGATCTGCGCGACGACCTCCGGCCGGCCGAGCACGGCGGCGTCGAGGCACGAGGTGTAGAGCATCCCCCGCTCGTACAGCGCCGTACCCATGGCGCCGTCGAACACCATCGCGCCGGTCCGCAGGCCGTCCATGAACGAGCGCCGCTCCGCCATGGCTGGCCCTTTACCGCATCTTGGCCCGATGTCGAGGGCTGCAAGCGCACATCGCGCCTTCGGCAATGACGGGCTCTGGTCTAGGATGGCCGCCGTCATGACGGATACGGCGTGGGGACGAGAGCACGACGGCGTACGGTTCGGCCTCCGTCCGCCCGCGGGCGAGGCGGAGGCGGGCGGCACCGTGCGCGTCGATCTCGTGTGCGAGAACCGGGGCGAGCGGCCCGTCCGACTCTTCGGGTTCCAGCCGGCCTACCCGCGGTCGCTGCGCGTGTCGCCCCCGAAGCAGGACCGGCCGTTCATCCTCGTCTCCTTCTCGGACGTGAACGTGCTGCACCCGCCCGAGGCGTTCGTCGAGCTGGCGCCGGGGTCGCGCGCCGAGACCAGCCTCGACCTGTCGTTCGCCTTCGACCGGCGCGGCGCAGGCCGCTGGCCCATGTCGTTCGCCTACGAGCCGGTGCGGAGCGCAGCCGGGATCCCGGCCTGGGTGCCGCCGCCCGGCGCGCCCGCGGCGAGCGGAGTCCTCGAGCTGCTGGTCGGCAGGGCGCGGTCGCTCCGCGAGGCCGGGATCGACGAGCACACCGAGGCCGCCCTCGACGCGGCGTTGCTCTCGGGGGACGGCAGCTCGATCGAGCGGCTCGAGGCCCTGGGCGAGGGCGGCGCGGCGTTCGCGGCGCGACGGGTCGCCCGGATCCTGTCGACGGGCGCCGAGTCGACGCTCGGCTGGCGCGCGCTCGACGCGCTCGAGCGGCTCGGCGAGCCGGGGCTCGCCGCCGCCAAGAGCGCGATCGAGGACCTGCCGCACGCCCACGACGCGCTCTCGTTCGCGGCCGAGCGAGTCGCTCACCGCCTCGGCCATCCGCCGCCCGCCGAGCACCTCCCGTTCGTGACGATGCTCGACCGCGTCATCCGGGAGCCCGACATCCGGGGCAACCTCCTCTTGTCGTGGGCTCCGCTCGACTCGCCCCTCCACGGCGCCCGCCGGCTCGAGGTCTTCGGCGACGGCGATCGCGTCGTGACCGCGCGGCCGCCGGGCGCGCAGGTCGCGTCGACGCGGCGGAGCCGGCTCTCCCCGATGCAGATGCAGGCGATGCTCGAGGCGCTGCGGTACGCCGCGGTGTGGCTGCTCCGCCCCCTGCGCAGGCTCGGTCTGCCGGACGAGCCGCGCCCTGCGCTCGAGGTGCAGCTCGGGCTCGGCGAGCCCTTCACCCGCCGCGTCGCCCTGTGGAACGGCGAGTGGCACCAGGGCCCCGCCTCGAACCTCGCCTCGCTCCTCGACCGGCTCGCGGTCTGACGCTCTGCGCTGCTCGGCGCCGCTCGTGATCCGACTCAGGCAGCAGGGCGGAAGTCGGAGAGCTCGATTCGGAGCTTGCGGCGGATGCGCTCCTCGAGCTGGCGCACGCGCTCCTTGCTGACGCCCATCTCGAGGCCGAGCTGCTCGAGCGTCGTCGGCTCGTCGCTCATCAGGCGCGCCTCGACGATCCGGCGCTCGCGCTCGCTCAGCTTGTCGAGCACGCCCCCCAGCGCGCGGCGGACACCGTCGACCTCGTGCTCGCGCGCGACGTGCTCCTCCGGGTCCGGCCGACGATCGCAGACGCGGTCGACCCCGGAGCTGCGCTCCGGCGTCTGCAGATCGAGCGAGACGTCGCCCGCCGCGAGCAGAGGCCAGAGCTTGCGGGCGCGCCCGAGCGGCATACCGCTCTGCTCGGCCAGCCCCTCGGCCGTGTCGACGGCGAGCCGGCGGAACGCCCGCATGGCCCGCCGCTCGCTGCGCGTCGTCCCGAGCCGCACGATGCGGTAGCTCCGCACCACGTAGTCGCGGATCTCGGCGCGGATCCAGTAGACCGCGTAGGTGACGAGCCGGCACTCCTTGTCCGGGTCGTACTTGTGCGCCGCCTTGAGCAGCCCGAGGTTCCCCTGCTGGATGAGGTCCTCGAACGGCACGCCCCACCGGCGGTACTCGCGGGCGATCCGGATGACGAAGGGAAGGCTGGCCTCCACGAGCCGCCGACCGGCGTCCGCGTCCCCCGCACGCCAACGCAGCGCCAGGTCCCGCTCGACGTCGGGCTCGAGCGCCTGGACGTGGTTGAGCGAGACGCGATATCGGTCGAGTGAGGTCACGGCAAGCATCGGCTCGGCTCCTTTCCGAGAGTCTCCGGCCGCGCTCCCCTGCACTGAACGTGCCCGCGCCCACACCGACGGAATCCGGGCGCCATTCCCCGGCCGGTCGGCCCAGAGTCGCTTCGAGGGGCAAGGCTGCCGCGGCAAGTTGCCGCGGTTCGGAGCTACAGCACGATGCTGAGGCCCTCGTATGCGGCCTCGGCGTTCGCGAAGAGCTCTCGGGCGCGGCGCTCCTTGTCGCGCACCGCGGCGTCGTCCTGGTCCGGGTCGTGGTGGAAGAGGACGAGCTTCTTCGCCCCCGCGGCGCGGGCGAGCGCGGTGCCCGAGACGAACGTCGAGTGGCCCCAGCCCACCTTGCGGTGCCGGCCCCCCTCGCCCTCGTACTCCTCGGGCGTGTACTGGCAGTCGTAGACGAGGAGGTCCGCGTCCCGCGCGAGCTCGCAGAGCGCGGCGTCGGCGGGCGAGCCGTGCTCGGTGTCGGTCATGTAGACCATGGCCTTGCCGCCGTAGTCGACGCGGTAGGCGAGGACGCCGCCGGGGTGGTTTCCGGCCGCGGTCGAGACGGTGACCCCGCCCTCGAGCTCGACCTTCTCACCCGGCGACAGGTCGTGGAAGACGAGCTTGCTCGGGAGCTGCTCGAGCTTGACCGGGAAGTTGGGGCTCTCCATCTGGCCTGCCATGGCGGACTCGACCGTCCCGGTGACGCCGGTCGCGCCGTACATGTGGATCGTGTTGCCCTCCACGAAAGCAGGCGCGAAGAAGGGGAAACCCTGGATGTGGTCCCAGTGCACGTGGCTGAAGAACAGGTGCACCGTGGTGGGCGTCTCGCTCGAGATCCGGCTCCCGAGGAGCCGGAGGCCGGTCCCCCCGTCGAAGATCAGGCGCGTCCCGTCGCACGAGACCTCGACGCAGCTCGTGTTGCCGCCGATCTCTGCCGTGTGCGGCCCGGGCGACGGTACGCTGCCCCTGACCCCCCAGAACGTCGTCCGGAACATCGGCTCCCTCGCCCTCCCGATCCGGCGACCCCATCCGGCCGCAGGGCAGCATAGGCTCCGCGTGACGCGGCGGTCAACGTCGAGCGCGTGCCTGTGTTACTACGTGCCGGTGCCGCGCAGCTTCCCCGTCCGCACGCCGGATCCGGCCGCCGACCGACCGCGGGGCTGGACTGTCGGAGCCGTCGCGCTGGGGGGGCTGGTGATCGGCGTCGTGCTGGCGAGGGCCACGCTCGAAGGGCCCGTGGGCGAGCCGGAGGAGGAGACCGTAGCCGGGACCGAGGCCGAGGCCGAGACCGGGACCGAGGCCGGGGCCGAGACCGTGACCGAGACCGTGACCGTGACCGAGGCCGGGGCCGAGACCGAGGCCGTGACCGAGGCCGTGACCGAGGCCGTGACCGAGGCCGAGGCCGTGACCGAGGCCGAGGCAGTGACCGAGGTCGTTGCCGAGGCCGTGACCGAGGCCGAGGCCGAGACCGTGGCCGGGGCCGAGGCCGGGGCCGCCTTGCGCGCGTCGCGTGCCGTGCGCCTCGGGCGCGTCGCCTATCTGCGCTGCGACGGCGCCGAGCAGGCCGACGGGCCGTTCCCTTGCCCTCGGGACCGCGCGCTCGAGGCCGCGGCGATCGCCGCCCTCGAGGCCCTGCCCGCGTGCCCGAACGCGCCCCCGGAGTCGGGGGAGGCCGACGTCCGCGTCCACTTCGCGCCCGGCAGGCCGACCGAGGTCCGCCTGCGCGGCGCCGGCGACCTCGACGGTCCCCGCGTGCTCGCCTGCCTGCGCGATCCGCTCTCTCGGCTGACCACGACCATCGCCGCCGAGCAGCTCGTCGTGTCGTTCCGCTTCACGCTCGAGTGAGTGAAGCGTCAGCGCCTGTCTTCGAACAGGTCGCCGGTCGTCGGCTCGACGCGCGGTTTGTGGCAGCGCCGGCACCGCGCCTCGTAGGAGTCGGTCGCGCCCACGACCACGCGGTCGGCCGCCGCGACGAGACGCTGGGAGCGGCCGGCCGGCGCCCCGCAGCGCGTGCAGATCGCGAGGGCCTTGGTGACGTACTCGGCGGTGGCGAGCAGGGCCGGCATCGGGTCGAAGGGCCGGCCGGTGTAGTCCTGGTCGAGCCCCGCCACGATGACCCGTACACCACCATGTGCGAGACGCTCGCACAGCGAGACCACCCCCTCGTCGAAGAACTGGGCCTCGTCGATGCCGACGACCCGGGTGTCGGCCTCGATGAGCCGGGCCATCTCCCCCGAGGTCCCGACCGGGACCGCCTCGATGGAGGACTCGGAATGGCTGACGATCCGCTGGGAGTCGTAGCGATCGTCGATGACGGGCTTGAACACCTGGAGGGGCAGGCGGGCGATCTGGGCCCGGCGGATCCGCCGGATCAGCTCCTCGCTCTTCCCGCTGAACATCGGCCCGCAGATGACCTCGATCCAGCCGACCCCCGGTGGCATGACCTGCATGGGGGCTCGCTATTACGCCGGCATCGGACGAGATTCAAGCGTCCTGCCCCCTCCCACCCCACGGGGGTTTTGCCGGGCGCTCCTCCTATGCTACTGTGAAGGCCGTGGAAGTCGTGCTGCGCAAGGTGGGGCGCAAGCCAGGCCGAGCAGTCGTCGGCAGACTCCTTCGCGCACCCCGCAAAGGCTCGGTCGTCGTGATCGAGTTTCCCGACGGGCTGCACGAGTACGTCACCACTCCGGTCAAGCGCATCCTGCGCGTGTGCGGCGGCGACGTGTACTACCTCCAGACCGCCAACAGTCGCTACCGCCTCGAGGTGCGGTCGGGTGACTCGGTGATGGTCGAAGCGCCGGTCGCGAAGTAGCGGGCCGCTTCAGCGCAGGTCGAGTCGGCCGAGCTTCGCGACGAGCTCGCGCAGGAGCCGTTGCACTCGCGTCATCGGCTCGGGCAGCGGCTCGCCCGTCGTCTCGTCCATGTAGAGCGCGCGGTTGATCTCGATCTGGATCGCGTGCAGCCGCTCGGCGGGGCGGCCGTAGTGGCTGGTGGACCAGCCGCCGCGGTAGGGATCGTCGTGCCGGACCGTGAGGCCGGCCGCGCGGAAGTGGGCGTCGACCACATCGATCACGCGCGCGTCCGCCGTCGTGCGGTTGCGCGTACCGGGGACGACGTCCGCCCGCCGGATGCCGGAGTCGACGTGGCCGCTGCGGCCCACCGAGGGCATCGAGTGCCCGGCGACGAGCAGCGCGAAGCCGAACCGGTCCCGCAGCCGCTCGAGCTGCGCCCGGAGCGTGTCGTGGTACGGGCGGTGGAAGGTGCGGAGGCGCGCCTCGAGCTCCGCGTAGCTCAGCGGCCGCCGCAGCGCCGGCCGGCCGTCGGTGGTCAGGCGCCACACCACCCCCCTCGGCTGGATGGCGCGCGGTGACGGATGATCGGGCACGGTCTCGGCGTCGACGTCGTCCGGCGCACGGTTGAGGTCGATCACGTAGCGCGACACCTTGGAGACGAGGAGGGTCGCTCCCTCGCTCGGCGCTTCTGCGCAGAGCTCGTCCACGTACGGGTCGGCGTCGCGCAGGACCGCCCAGCTCGACGCGACGATCTGATCGCGCACCGCGTCGGGCACGGCGAGCCCGGCGTGCGGAACCTCGACGAGCACCGGCGTCTCTCCCCGCGAAGGGACGGTGATCTCGAAGTACGCCGCCATTCGCCGCGGTTTAGCACAACTGCGCGCGGTTGGCGCGGCGCTCGTGCGTCCTACGCGGCGCGGACGATCTCGCAGGAGAGGCCGAGGTAGAAGGCGCGGTAGACCTCCTCGGTGTCGAGCCGGCCGGTCATCGACTCGCGCGCGACGATGGCTCCGAGCGTCGCGTCTCCCTTCACGTCGAGCAGGCGGTGCCACGCGTCGGGCACGCGATAGTGCCCGAGCGGCACCGGCGGGTCGGCGGTCTTCACCAGCACCTTCTCTCGCATGGCGGAGAGGGCAGCCTCGAGCTCCTCCGGGTGCGCCTCGAGCGCCGCGTCCCTGAGCAGCTCGCGGGTGTCGTGCGCGAGCGGATACGTCTCCTCCTGGCTTCGCGCGCCCGGGACGTAGGCCCACTCGCCGGCGCGCCACCGGAACGCCTCGAGGTACTTCGACCGGACCTGTGCGCTCACGGCCCGGAACAGCTCGACCGGCCGGAGCACGCCGAGCCCGACCAGGGCGTCGCCGAGACGGCCCCCGTAGCGGGGCAAGAGCGCGAGCGCCATCTCGACCTCCATCCGCAGGCACACGCCCGTAGCCACGAGGTACTCGCCGAGCAGCTCGTTCTTGTCGGTCGAAGCGACGAACTCGGGCCGCCCGTCGACGAAGTAGATCTTCTTGCGGCGCTGCTTGTCGAAGAGGTGGAGCACGCCCGTCTCGCGGTCCGCCGAGATGCGATGGACCACCGGCAGGAGGCGCGCCGAGCCGAGGAAGCCGCGCCGAGTGGCGAAGCTCGTCTCCTCGGGGCGCCACTGAAGCGCCGGCGACTGCACGAACCGCGCGAGCTCTGGGAACGAGGCGGCTCGGACGAACTCGTCGCCTTCCCGGGAGATGCGGCTGTCGCCGTTGATCTCGCCCGACGTGATCATCTGGACGAGCTTCGGGTAGCTTACGGGTCCGACCACGCTCCGGTCGGCGCGCCGGACGCGGTAGATCTCCGGAAGGTCCGTCTCGACCTTGCCGAGCTGCTCGGTCGGCGCGGCGAGCCCGGTCGTGTCCAGGGTCCAGGTGGGCCGCGCGCCCGCCTCGAGGGCTTCCCGGTCGGCCTTGCTCCCGCGCACGAGATCGAGCCGGAGGAGCAGACGCGCGAGCCGGTCGGGACCGCGCACGATGCCGCGCCGGCGCATCACGTCGTCGACCAGGTCGGCGAACGCGCTCGAGCTCGGACGCTCGGTGGGATTGGGGTTCAGGCCCATCCGGATGAGCTTCATCACGTCCTGCGGTACGCGCCGGCTCGAGCGCTCGAGCACCCGCAGATCGGCGTCGCGGATGCGGATCAGGACGTCGAGGTCGCTCCCCGTACCGAACAGCGGCTCGGCGATGAGCATCTCGGCGAACACGGTCGTCAGCGTGAACACGTCGCTGCGGCCGTCGAGCTCCTTGCCCATGACCTGCTCGGGCGACATGTAGCCGAGCTTGCCGCGCACGTGGCCGTCGTCGGTGCGGGTGTCCTTGCCGCTCATGCGCGCGATCCCGAAGTCGCTGAGCTTCACGTGGCCGGTGTGCGTGAGCAGGATGTTGGCGGGGCTCACGTCGCGGTGGACGATGCCGAGCGGCTTGCCGTCGTCTCCGCGGGCTCGGTGCGCGTAGGCGAGCGCGCGCGAGGTTTGCGACAGGATGTGGAGCGCGGTCTCGAGCGGCACGGCCTCGGAGGCGGCCGACACGGCGCGCAAGAGCCGGTTCACGTTCGTACCGACGACGAGCTCCATCGCGAGGAACAGCTCGCCGTTGAGCTCTCCGAAGTCGAAGACCTGGACGACGTTCGGGTGCTCGAGCCGGGCGGCGAGCCGCGCCTCGTCGACGAACATGGCGACGAAGTCCGGGTCGCGCGCGAGCTGCGGCAGGATGCGCTTGAGGGCGACGCGCTTGAAGAACCCGTGCGGCCCGACGCGCTTCGCGACGAACACCTCCGCCATCCCGCCGGTAGCGAGGCGCTCTTCGATCAGATACGGGCCCAGGGGTCGCTCGGCCAAGGGCAGTGCTCCCGCGAAGCGCGGCCTTCCGCCATGACCGCGCTACTGTTGACTATACGACGGAAAACCGCGGACTGCTGCACGATTTCTGCACAGCGCACTATTTCGGCAATTTTCTGTTTTCGGCGGAACGAAGAATCTATCCAAGCCTGTGAGACCCCGTGTATGATGGCTGCTGCCTTCTCGGCAATACCCAAGCGCCGGAGCGCGCGACCCCCGATGGCCACGCAGACGACGGCAGCCTCCCGCGGAAGCGGTAAGAAGGACACCTATCTCGGGAAGGTCATCGCGGGCCGCTACCGCCTCGAGACGCGGCTCGGCGAAGGTGGCATGGGCGTCGTGTACCGCGCGCGCCACGTGCTCATCGACCGCGTGGTCGCGCTGAAGCTCATCCGGCCCGACCTGCGCGGCGAGACGCACCTCCGGGCCTGGATGCTCCGGGAGGCGCGCGCCGCCAACCGCGTCGACCACGCGCACATCGTGGACATCCATGATGTCGGCGAGACCGAGGAGGGCGAGCTCTACCTGGTCATGGAGTACCTGACCGGCACGTCCCTCTCGAGCGAGATCGGCAAGGGCCCGATGCCCATCCCGCGGGCCGTCGACATCCTCGAGCAGATGTGCGCCGCGCTCGCCCGTGCCCACGACCTCGGGGTCATTCACCGCGACCTCAAGAGCGACAACATCATGCTCACGGTCCGCGGCGGGCGGCACGACTACGTCAAGATCCTCGACTTCGGGCTCGCGGCGCTCGCGCGCGATCCGCGCCTCGCGCCCAAGGGAGCCGTCTTCGGGACGCCCGAGTACATGTCGCCGGAGCAGGCGCGAGGCGAGGACGCCATCGCGTCGAGCGATCTGTACGCGCTCGGCATCCTGTTCTTCGAGATGACGACCGGGCAGCTCCCGTTCCGGTCGAACGACCGCGAGACGCTGCTCGAGATGCAGCGGAGCGCGCCTCCGCCGAGGCCCAAGTCGCTCCGCAAGGACCTGCCCGACGCGGCCGAGGCGATCATGCTCCGCCTGCTCGAGAAGCCAGCCGAGCGGCGCTTCCGTGACGGCCACCACCTGCAGGACGAGCTCAAGGCGCTGCAGCGCTCGCTCCCGTCGACCGCCTGGGAGATCCACCGCGCCGACGCGCCCGCCCAGCCTCCGCCTCCGCCCCCGGCCCCCACGCCGGGCGTGGTCGAGTGGAGCAAGCGCGCGGCGAACTTCATCCGGCTGGTGGCGCGCGCGTATCCGAACGGCCGCGCGCCCGAGGACGTGCAGCAGGCGGCCGATCGGATCTGGGAGCTCGCGGCGCGTGCATCGCGCCTCGAGGGTGAGCTCGCGAGCCACGCGAAGAAGCTCGAGGCGATCGAGCGGCGCGGGCGGGCGCTGCGCGCGGAGATCGGCCGAAAGGTCGAGGAGCTGTCGCACGAGGAGTCGCGCGCGTCGCGTGACGCGTCGGCCGAGCGCGAGCGCGCCGAGAGGGTGCGCGCGCAGATCGACGACGCCAAGCGGCAGCAGCAACAGGCGATGGCGCGGGCCGACGAGGCCATGCGCGCCGGCGGCGACATCCGTACGCTCAGGCAGATCTTCGAGGAGGCGGGCGCCGCACAGGCGCGCGTGCGCGCCCTCGGCGACGTCGTCCACGAGTACGTCGGCCGCGCCGAGCAGCGCGAGAACCACGCCCGGGCCCTCCGGCGTCAGATCGACGAGCTGCGCGCGCAGCTCCAGCGCTACGGGGACGCGCTCGAGAACGATCTCAGCGCCGGGCGCGAACGCATCGCCACGCGCGTGCGCGAGGCCCTGAGCTACGAGAAGGCGTTCAGCGAGTCTTCGGCCTTGCTGATCAACCACCTCCGAGGCCGTCCGGAGTGCCGCGAGCTGCTCGAGGAGATCGCCGACGAGCTGAACGGCGAGGATCAGGCCAGCCGCCTCCCCGAGGCCCGCCGCCCGTCGTGGATCGCCCGCGGCACCTAGTACCCCACTCGCCGGTCTCGGCGCCAACGGCGGACGCGGCGTCGCCAACGCCGTTGGCGGTCGGTTCGTGATTCGCCCGTGCTTCTCGGCGCGGAAGACGGGCATCGTTCTTGCGTGTACAGGGGGGGTGCGGACTCTGTCCTCGTCGGCGCTCGCGCTCCTGCTGCTGTCGTGCGCCACCGAGACGGTGCCGGTGCCCGAGGGCTGCGAGATCCGCGTGCTCCGGAGCTCGGTGACGATCTCCTTCGAGGCGCGCCTCCGGATCGTCGTGCTCCTCGACGAGCGGACGCCTCTGCCCGGAGACGTGCGTGACCGCTTCGACGCGATCGCGTCGAGGCTGCGCGCCCGCGATCCCGACGGCGACGGCGTGCCGAACTTCGAGGAGCTGCTCGAGATCGAGCTCGTGGTGCGCGAGACGAGCTTCGAGGAGCCGCTCGACCAGCTCGTCGCGCCCCACGTGTTCGGCAGCTTCTACGGCGAGCACGCCCTGCTCGCGGTGGTCCTCGTCACGAGCGGCGACGTGCCCGCGGGCTACCCGGAGCTCGCGCCGGACGTCGTTGCCCTGCACGGCGACGGCTCGCTCTTCACGCTCGGGGTGATCGCCGGCGTGCCCCCCGACCTCGTGGGGGACCCCGACTTCTTCGCGTTCGCCGACGTGCTCGACGATCCGCGCATGGCCGAAGGCGTCGAACACGCGTGCGCCTCGGACGACGTCGCCGCGGCGCCCGCGAGGCACGCGACGAGGCTCCTCCGGGAGGTGGATCGTGAGGGAGCGATGAGGTTCCTCGCCTCGATCTGCGATCCGTCGTGGGACTCGCTCGCCGGTGCCATGCTGGTCGGGGTATGGACCGCGCCGGCTCCCTCCGGCTCGTGCGTGCCGCGTGAGCTGCCCGTGCTGTCGGACGGGAACGCGGCGTGCACCGTCTCGGAGGAGCTCCACCCCGACGATCCGATCCCCTGTCACGATCGGCCGGGGCGCCTCCGGGACCCCTCGGCGCCCGACGACCCGCTGCGCTGCGTCATCCGGCGGCTGCTCCCGTCCGAAGAGGAGCCCGGCTGGTACTACGATGGTGCGGACCCCTGCGGTCCGATCAGGTTCTCCGGCGTGCGCCTCGCGGGAGGCTCCACCGTCCGGCTCGAGTGCGTGACGGACAACGGGGAGTGCGGCGAGTGACGGAAGGAAGAGCGGTTCGGTGTCGAATCCCCCCCTGGACGCAGCGAGTCACGGCCCGACGCTGGCGCGCGGGTCGCGCTGGATCCGGGTGACGCCCTCTTCGAGGACGATGGCGCGGCCGAGGAGCTGGAGCACGCCCATGCAGGCGGCGGGCGGCTCGTCGAGCTGGTCGCACTCGAGCAGGTTGTCGGCGTCGGCGTTCATCTCGACGCGCTCGAGCGGCGGCGCGTCGCCGTCGAGATCCATCAGCACCGGCGAGTAGTCGGGATCGTCCGGCGCCTGCGGCGCCTCGGGGGCGCTCCGGTACGCCGTCACGAAGGGCTCCCTGCCCGCTTCGAGGATCTGCTCGACGCGGATGACGAACCCCTCGCACTCGATCCCGTCGCCGTCCTCGGCGAACACCGTCGTGCGGTCGTCGAAGCGAAGCTCCGTCGTGAGCGTCGTGGTGATGCGCCCCGTGCAGACCGGGTCGGCCACCACGTCGGCCGTGCCCGGCTCCACCACCCGCGCGCCGATCACCTCGTCGTCGGCGAGCGCGGCCGCCTCCGCGACCTCCACCTGGCGCGCGACCGGTGGGGTCCCGGGCAAGATGGCGAGCTCGAGCCGCCGAGGCCCCTCGGCGAGCGCCGCCGTGAACGTCGCCATCGAGATCTCGGGCTCCCGGGTGTGCGACTCGTAGCAGCCCGACCACAACGCGGCGGACAGCCCCAGGGCGAGCACGAGGCGAGCTTCCCGACATCGCTGAGGTCCCATCGATCACCTCCCGTTTCCGGCGGGAGGTGCTGCACCGGGCGTTCCAGGTCGTGTAGGATGTCCACGAATGGAGATACCGAGGGCCCTGCGGATCGCCGCGCGTTCGATGGCCCTCGGGCTGCTCCTGATCGGCTCTTCGTGCGTGGAGGCGCCGCGGTCGCTCGGCACGCAGTGCGATCTCGCGAGCGACTGCCAGGCGCCGCTCGTCTGCCGCCTCGGCCGCTGCCGCCGCGAGTGCGGGACCGTCCGGGACTGCGCGATCGGGACGCAGTGCGTGACGGACCCAGACGGGCTCGGAGCGTGCCAGCTCGAGGCCGAGACGCGGTGCACGGGCGACGGAGAGTGTCCGGCGCCGCTCGTGTGCCGTGAAAGCCAGTGCGTCAACGAGTGCGAGGACGCCACGCGCGACTGCCCGCCGGGCGCGCAGTGCCTCGAGTCCGCGTGCGTCGATCCGGACGGAACCCTCTGCCGGACCGACCGCGACTGCGCGGCGGACCAGCTCTGCGCGCCGGACCTGCGGTGCCGGGACGAGTGCCGCGCCGACCGCGACTGTCGGGACGGCGCCTCGTGCGTCGGCGGTGCGTGCCGACCGATCGCGCCGGCGCTGGATGCGGGCGGGCAGGACGCCGCAGGGCCGGACGCGTCCGGTGTCGACGGTGGGGGCACCGACGGGGGAGCCGGCGGCACCGACGGAGGGGCGGTGGACGCGGGCGGCACGACCGATGGCGGGGCGGACGCGGCCTCGACGCCGATGGACGCGGCGGTCGACGCGGCCACGGTCGACGCAGGCGCCGAGTGCAGCGTCGCCGGCGACTGCACGGCGCCGCGCAACGCCACGGTGGACTGCGTGGGCGGCTCGTGCGTCTCGACCTGCGTCGCGGCGTTCGCGGACTGCAACGGCCTGCCGGACGACGGCTGCGAGACGAACACCGAGACCCACCGGGACCACTGTGGCGGCTGCGGGATGGCCTGCCCGGCCGGCGATGCGTGCCTCGGCGGGTGCACGTCCGCGACCGTCGCGCAGCTCGCGGTGGGCGGGACGGCGAGCTGCGCGCGCTGGTCGAACGGGCGCGTGACCTGCTGGGGCTCGAACTCCTCCGGGCAGCTCGGCGACGGCCTCGGCGGGACGAGCGGCGCGAAGCAGCCCGTGCCGGTGCTGGTCTCGGGGCTCACCGACGCGACGCACGTCGTCCAGGGCGGGAGCCACGCGTGCGCGCTCCGGCCCGACGCGACCGCCGTGTGCTGGGGCACGAACAGCCGCGGTCAGCTCGGGGACGGAACGGCCGGCGGCACCGGCGTCGTGCGGACGACGCCGACCCCGGTCGTGGGCGTCGCGGACATCGTCGAGATCGGGACGCTCGGCGCGGCGACGTGCGCGCGGCAGTCGACCGGGCAGGTCCTGTGCTGGGGCATGCAGACCGACGGGCGGCTCGGCAATGGCGCGACCAGCGGCTCGACCGGGACGCCGACGCCCGTCACGGGCCTCTCGGACGCCGACGCGCTCTGGACCATGAACGACCACTCCTGCGCGCGGCGCACCAGCGGCGAGATCTGGTGCTGGGGGGACAACCAGAACCGGGAGCTCGCGGACGGCACGACGACCGATCGCCCGACGCCCGTGCGCGTCACGGCGTGGGAGGGCATCGGAGTCGAGGCGATGGAGGGATGGACCCTCGGGTCCATGGCGCGGCTCGCCGACGGGCGCGTCCTGTGCGTCGGTTTCAACGGCAACCACGAGTGCGGGGTCGGGACCTTCGGGAGCGTGCTCACACCGACGCCGGTAGTCGACGTCGACACGGCCGTCGCGCTCGCCTGGGGCGGGTGCGTGCGCCTGTCGAGCGACGAGCTCCGTTGCTGGGGACCGAACGACCGCGGCAACCACGGAGACGGGACCTTCGACTCGCCGCACGACGTACCCGTCGCCCCCGTGGGCGTCACGGGCGCCGTGGAGGTGGGCGCGGGCCTGTCGCACACGTGCGTCCGGCTCTCCACGGGGCGAGTGCTCTGCGCCGGCGCGAACAACAATGGGGACCTCGGGGACGGGACCTTCGAGGACCGGGCGACCTTCGTGCCCGTGGTGGGGCTCCCATGAGGCACCTGCTCCTCCTCCTCGCGCTCGCCGCGGGGTGCGCCGACGATCCGCCGAAGCAGCTCGGCGGACAGTGCGATCTCACGAGCCAGTGCGAGGCGCCGCTCGTCTGCCGGATCGCGCGGTGCCGCAAGGAGTGCGCCTCGACGCGCGACTGCCCGGTCGGGCAGCTCTGCGCCCTCGACGACGACGGGCTCGGGGCCTGCCTCCTCGTCGAGGAGACGCGCTGCGCCCGGCACAGCGACTGCCCTGGATCGCTCTCGTGCATCGCCGGCCGGTGCACGCACGAGTGCGAGGAGGACCGGGACTGCGCGCCGGGGGCGTCCTGCGTCGGCGTCGACGACGGGATGCCGCGGTGCGAGGACCCGGCCGATCGTTCGTGCGCGCGGAACAGCGACTGCGACGGCGAGCTCACGTGCGCCGCCGACGGGCGCTGCCGGCTACCGTGCCGGGCGGATCGCGACTGCCGGGAGGGCAGCGCGTGCGAGGATGGACTGTGCGTACCGTTCGAAGCGGACGCGGGCACGCCGCTCGATGCAGGTCCGCCGGATGCCGGTACACCGGACGCGGAGGCGCCCGGCGACGGTGGCGAGGACGCGGGCGGCGAGGACGCGGCCGTCGCCAGCGACGCCGGCGAGGTCGTGGTCACGTGTACCCTACCGGCCGATTGCCGCGCTCCCCGCGTCACGGGCGCCGACTGCGTGAGCGGCCTGTGCGTCGCGACGTCGTGCGAGGCCACGTGGGCCGACTGCGACGGCGACTTCGCGACCGGGTGCGAGGCCGACACGACGAGCGATCCGGACCACTGCGGCGGGTGCGGGACGTGGTGCGGCGCCGGGGGGACGTGCAGCGCCTCGACCTGCGACGGCGTGGTCGGCGTGACCCTCGGCCAGAACCACTCCTGCTATCTGCGCACCGCGGGCCGGGTGGTGTGCATGGGGTACGACTCGGACGGCGCGCTCGGGGGCGGGGAACGGCCGACCGGGACGGCGATCGTCGATCCCGTGGAGGTCCTCGGGCTCGGCGACGCGGCGCAGATCGAGAATGGGACGAGCTCGTCGTGTGCCGTCCGGCGCACCGGCGAGATGGTCTGCTGGGGCGAAAACGGCGCCGGGCAGCTCGGGGACGGCACCTTCACGAACCGGCTCGCGCCGCGGGCCGTCGTCGGCATCACCAACGCGGTGCAGGTCTCGATGGGCTACCAGCACGCCTGCGCGGTGCTGTCCGGCGGCGGGCTCTACTGCTGGGGCAACGGCACCAAGGGCGCGGTCGGCAACGGCGCCACGGGGTACTTCAAGCTCCCCGTGCCCGTCACCGGCATCGGCGACGCCGTCCACGTGGCCTGCGGCGACGAGCACTGCTGCGCGGCCCGCGCGACGGGCGCCGTCTCCTGCTGGGGCCGCAACCACCAGGGCCAGCTCGGCGACGGCACCGGCGGCACGTCGACCGACCAGAGCGCGACCCCGGTCGCGGTCACGGGCATCACCGACGCGGTGGCCGTCAGCGCCGGCACGGCGCACAGCTGCGCCGTCCACGGGACGGGCGCCGTGTCGTGCTGGGGGAGCAACGGCGCGGGAGCGCTCGGCACCGGTATGACCGTCACCGAGCTGACGCGCTCTCTCACGCCGCTCCCGGTGACCGGCCTCACGAACGCCGTCACCGCCACGAGCGGCAGCTATCACACCTGCGCGATCACGACGACGGGCGCGGTGGCCTGCTGGGGCGAGGGCTCGCAGGGCGAGCTCGGAGACGGGCTCGGCACCTCGTCGGCCGTGCCGGTGTACGCGACCGGCCTCGCCGACGCGGTGTCCCTCGCCGCCTACGAGTGGTGCAGCTGCGCGATCCGAAGCGGCGAGCGCGTCGTATGCTGGGGCAACAACGAGCTCTGGTTCGGCGTGGATCGTCGCTACGAGCTGTGGCTCACCCCCGATTCGCTCCCGAGCACGTTCCCATGACGCCGGAGAACACGTTGAAGACGACGACCCTCATCGCGATCCTCCTCTGCGCCGCCGCGTGCACCGAGGCCCCGAAGCTCTCGCTCGGCGGCCAGTGCGAGCTGACGAGCGAGTGCGAGGCGCCGCTGGTCTGCCGGCTCGAGCGGTGCCGCAAGGAGTGCGAGAGCTCGCGGGACTGCGCGGTCGGGCTCCGGTGCCTGCGCGCACAGGACGGGCTCGGGGTGTGCCAGCTCCCCGAGGAAACGCGGTGCGAGCGCAACAGTCAGTGCCCCGAGACGCTCGTCTGCCGGATGACCCAGTGCGTGAACGAGTGCGGCGACGATCGCGACTGTCCGCTCGGCGCGACCTGCGGGGAGGACTCCGAGGGCGGGATGGTCTGCGTCGAGGCCGCCCAGGCGCTCTGCATCTACGACAGCGACTGCGACTACCCGCTCGTGTGCAACCGGACGACGCAGGCCTGCCAGATCGAGTGCGTCGTGGACGAGGACTGCGAGGCCGGGCGCACCTGCGTGCCGCACGCGGGCTGCAACGACGAGCCGTGCATGTGCCGCCGAAGCTGCGACGACGGCGCGCCCTGCGCCGCGGGCATGGACTGCGTCGAGTGCAGCGGTGATTCGTGCGCGACGACTGCCCGGTACTGCGAGCGACCGGGGAGCTGATCAGACCTCCCGCACCCGTCCGGTCGCGACGTCGTAGTCGAGCACGCGCGGCGGCTGCTCGCACTCCCAGGTCGTCACGTTCGCGAAGCACGTGCCGCCGTCGTGCCACACGCCTCCGTCCTCGTGGATGTGGCCGAACAGGTGGAGCTTCGGCTTCACCACGCGCACGCGGGCGAGCAGCTCCTCACAGCCCTGCCGCCCTCCCACCGACGACGTGTCTCCGAAGCCGAGCGGCGGTCCGTGGGTGATGAGGACGTCGGTGTCGCGTGGGATGAGGGCCCACTTCTCGGCGAGCGGCGCGCCGCGCGGCAGGTTGAAGGCCCAGTCGTTGAACTCGGGCTGCCAGGGGCTCCCCCAGAAGCGCACGCCGTCGATGGTCGTCCCCGAGTCCTCGAGGTAGACGACGCCGTCGCCGAGCAGGGCGCGCGCCTCCTCGGGCTCGCGCACGAAGCACCAGTCGTGGTTCCCGGCGACGACGAGCTTGTGCCGGTGCGGGAGCCGCCGGATCCACTCGGCGACGGGGGCGAGCTGCCCGAGCGAGCCCCGCCGGGTCAGGTCTCCGGCGTGCACGAACACGTCGCCCTCGGGCACGACCAGGTCGTCCTCGAACGTGTGGGTGTCCGCGACCGCGACGATCCGCACCTTCGGAGGATAGCGCTCCCCTCTGGACCCCCGCACGGGGCGCCCTATACTGCGCCCTCGCACTCCGGCCGAGTGGCGGAATTGGCAGACGCGCCGGACTCAAAATCCGGTTCCCGCAAGGGAGTGTCGGTTCGAGCCCGACCTCGGCTACCAGACGTGAGACGCATCTGCGGGTGCCGCGAGGCCCCGTCACGTCCTCGACGCGATGGGGTGGTACTCTGCCCACCCGGGGGAGGACGATGCGCGGAGCAATGATCGGCGGGTTGCCCGCTGCGTCCATGGTCACCGGATGCCGCGTTGGCGCGGGACGATGGGCGCGCCTGACCGGGCTCGGGCTCGGGCTGTGCTTGGTGAGCGGCGCTGCGACCGTTCGCGGTCAAGGGCAGCCGGAGGCTCCCACCGATCCGACGGGCGAGCTGCGCCTCGCCGGCGGGTCGTTGCAGGTGGTGGCGCAGGACGGCACCTCCGAGACGGTCGACGTGGGTTGCGAAGCGCGGTCGGTCCTTCGGCACGGCGGGCGCTGGTACGTCGCCTGTCCCGACCGGGTGCTGGCCGTCGAGATCGTCGACGGGGGCGTCGCCGTCCGCGGGAGCGCCGTGGCGGAAGGCGAGGTCCGAGAGCTGTTCGTACGCGGCGGGCAGGTCTGGGTGGAGCTGTCGCGGATCGAGGCCCGGCCCGTCTCGCCGGTGTCCGTGACGACCGCCGCGGCGTCGGGGCTTCCGCCTTCGCCGGCGCCGCCCACCGGGCCGGCCGAGGGCGATCTCGACGTGCCGCCGCCACCACCACCGTCGACGGCCACCCGGGCTCCGGGGTACGCGGACTCCCAACGCGAACGCGTCGTCGGTTCGGTGCTCGAACGGCGGCCGGGCGAGGCCATCGTCAGCCTGGGGAGCGCCGACGGTGTGGCGCGTGGCGATCGGATCGCCTTCTTCCGGGTCGAGGATGGCTCCGACCAAGACGGCTTCGAGCAAGAGCGTCAGGAGCTGGTGTTGGTCGGTACGGTCACGGGCATCGCGGCGGATCGCGCGCGAGTGCGTCTCGGGATCAACGAGCGCGTCCCGGAGGGAACCATCGTCAGCCTCGCCAACCGTGCCCCCACCGACAACCGCTTGGCCCCGCCGCGCGTGGGCGGAGTGTCCGAGGTGGGCTTTCTCGTTCGTCCCTTCCTGCCGGTCGGTGAGCTCGGCATCGGGCTGCTTGGAGAGCTCTACGTGGGGCACTGGCTCGACGGTCCGTTCCACGTGGGGGCGCGCCTCGACCCGGCGGGCGTCGCCATCGTGCGCGGAGAGGAAGCGGGCACCTTGGCGGGGCACGTGTTCGCGGCGGTGGATCTCGGCAGCGTCGAGGTGGGCCTCGGCGCAGGGTGGTCCACGTTCAACGTGGTTTTTTATGAGTCGACCGCTCAGGCGGACGCCCCGTCCATCTTGCAGGTTGCGCGCCTCGGAGCACGCGACGGGCTTCACCTCGCCGGTCGCGTGGCCTTCGTGATCGTGAACGACCGGTTCACGTTCAGCACGGCGGACGTCTCTGTCCAGTTCCCGTTCTTCGGGGTCGTCGGACAACCCACCTGGGGGATCGTGCGCGGCGCGGGCGGCTCGGCCGGCTACTACCTCGGCGAGCTGGGTCTGCGTGTCCTCATGTCGGGCAACGGCGATCGTGGCTCCACCTTCCTCACGGTCACTCTCGGCGGTGTAGGGATCTGGGACGAGGACCGGGAGCCCTGCGCCGGCATGTCTTGCTGGGACACGTACGACGATCAGGAGTACGGGGGGCCCGCGGTCGGCGCCGGGCTCGAGTGGCGGTTGTGAGCCGAAGCCGCGCTCTACGATGACGCCGCCCGGCGTCGAGTCGGTGTCTCACGGGGATCCGACGAGGTCGACGACCAGCACGTCCGGCGGGGCGAACAGACGGACCGGCACCTCGATGCCGCCGACGCCGCGAGAGACGAGGAGCACCGCGCCGTCGGGGAGCCGATGGCGGCCGTGGGGGTACCGCCGGCCGTGGGTGCCCGGGACCACGAGCGGGCGCGAGCCCGGGAGCGCGACGTGCCCGCCGTGCGTGTGGCCGGCGAGCACGAGGCGGACCGAGGCGTGCGCCAGCAGCGGGACGGCGTCGGGCGAGTGGCTGATCGCCAGGAGGACGTCGGCGCCGTCTGCTGCGCGCAGGGCGCGCTCGATGTCGGGCGCACCCGTCCACGGATCGTCGAGGCCGACGACGGCGACGCCACGGTGCTCGCCCCCGAGCGCGACGGCGTCGTTGACCAGCACCCGGACGCCCACTCCGTGTAGCGCGTCCTCGAGCACCGAGTGGTCGGTCCAGAGATCGTGGTTGCCGAGGACCGCCACCGCGAGCGGCGCGCCGACGCCGGAGACCAGGGCGGCGAGGCGCCTCGCCTTCGCTTCGGTCGCCTCGAGGAACACGTAGTCTCCGCCGAGCGCCAGGACGTCGGGCTTCGCGGCGGCGAGGAGGTCGAAGGCGCGCGTCAGGAGCGCATCGGGCGTCGTCGGGCCGATGTGCAGGTCCGACACGAACCCGATACGGAGCGGCGCATGCGTCGGCCCGAGGAGCGGCAAGCGTTCGTGCCGGACGCGGACGTCGGTCGCCCGCGGCAGCGCGGCCCACGCCCTCGCCGGCCAGTCCCCTACGTACGCCCGCCGGAGCACGGCCTCCACGAGAGCACGCCGGTTGCTGTAGAAGGCGCCGCGGCCCATGCCGGCAGCGTGCCCGCGCCGCCCGCCCGGCGCCCGCATCCCCCGGCGATCGGTCGAGACGAGCAGGCAGGCCGTACGGCTCGGCGAGCGAACCGAGGGGTCACCGGCCGCCGACGGCACGGCCCGCGCTTTCGGGACGACGCGCGCGCGGTCGCTGACCGGATTTGACGCCCTGCGGCCAACCCCTTTCACAGGAGAGGTGGTTGCATGACCGAACGCCGATGTCGCTGGTTCTCGAGTCTCGCCACGCTGGCCGCGCTCTGTCCGGCGGCGGCGCAGGCCCAATCGACGCCCGCGCTGCTCTACCGGGCCCCTACCGACTGTCCGACGCGCGAGCAATTCGGCGCCGAGGTGGCCGCGCGCCTCGGCAGGGTGGCCTTCTCGCCCGAAGCCGACGAGCGGATGGAGGTGGAGATCCTCGCCGCAGGCGACCGGTGGCTCGCGACCCTCTCGCTCGGCTCGCCGTCCATGCGCGCGTTTCGCGACGAGGACTGCGCGGCGCTCGTGCGGACGGTGGCGACCGCGGCGGCGGTGTTGCTCGATCCAGGCAGCGACGACGCGCGAGCCGCGACCGGCACCCCCGACGGTCCGGACCGGAACGGTGCGTCCGAGGAGCGGGGCGGCGATATCGGAAGCTCGGGGGAACCGACCTCGCGCACCGAGGCCGACCCGGCGGACGAGCGAGCACGCGTGGTGGTCCGCGCCGACCAGCCCGGCCTCACGCTGCACGTGGCTCGCAGGAGCGCTCGCACCGCACCACTGGCCGGCATGACCGAGTTCGAACGGCTGTGTACCGCGCCGTGTGAGACGCGCCTCGAGCCCGGGGTGCACCACTTCGCCGTATCCGAGGGCGTCGGGACCGCGGTGAGCACCGACGAGCTGGTCGCGGTCTCGGGCGACAGCCGGCTGACCCTCGGGTACGAGGACCGCACTGCGTGGCAGTGGGTGGGCGGAGCAGTCGCTGTGGTGGGCTTCGTGGCGGCGTTGGGGGCCACTGTCTGGGGAGCCGACCGGCTCGAAGCCCACGACGGCAAGGGCGTCGCGGCCAGCCTGATCGTGGGCGTCGGGGGCCTCGCCGCCTACATCGTGGGGATGGTCCTCGTCTTCGACGACGACGACGCGACGGTGCAGGTCGAGGGTCCGCTGTGACCCGACGTTCACCGGCGTGCGAACGCGCAGACACGTTGCGCATCCGCGGGGCGCGTCGCATTGAATGCCGCGGCGCGGTCCGCGTCGCAGACGGGCGATGGGGGAGCCGCGCTTCGAGGACGTGTACCGCGAGCACTTCGCCTACGTCTGGCGGAGCCTCGAGCGGCTGGGCGTCGAGCGTCGCGCGCTCGAGGACGTGGCCCAGGACGTGTTCGTCGTGGCCTACCGGCGCCTTCCGGCCTACGACCGCGCCCTTCCCTTCCGCCCCTGGCTCTTCGGCATCGCCTTCAACGTGGTGCGCGAGCGCCGGCGGCGTCTGCGTCGGAAGCCGCGGCCTGCCGTCCTCGATCACGAAGTCCGCGACGACGACCGCGCCTTCGCCACGGTCGAGGCGGCGCGGACGCTCCACGGCATGCTCGCGCGCCTGTCGGCGGAGAAGCGCGCGGTGATCATCCTCTGTGACCTCGACGGGCAGTCCGCGGTCGACGCCGCCGCCGCGCTCGGCCTCTCGGTCGAGGCGGTGTACTCGCGGCTTCGCCGCGCACGCGCCGAGCTGTCGCGCATGGCGGCGCGCGACGACGACGAAGAGCCCGTTCACGGCCTCGCCAGGGGGCGGGCATGAGCGGCGCTCCGGTCGATCCGAGGCTCCGCGCGCTGTACGACGCCGAGCGCGCGAGCGCCGCGGACATCCCCGAGGGCGCGGCGGACCGGGTGCTCGAGGGCGTGAGCGCGAAGCTCGCCGCCGGGGCGACGGCGGGCGCGGCCGGCTCCTCCGCCGCTCTGCTCGCTTGCGGAGGGCTCGCCGCCGCCGCGGCCGTGGCGTTGGGGATCGGGATCTTCGCAGCGCTCGACGGCGCGAGCCCACCTGCGCCAGAGCAGGTGACCGGTCACATGGCGGCGGACGCCACCGTCGGCGCCGGCCTCGCGCGAGATCTGGACGAGCGCGAGCAGCCCGCAGCGCGCCTGGACGCGGCGCCGGCACTGGAGCTCACCGCTGCCCCGGACTCGCCGACTCCGTCCTCGCGTCGCGAGAGGCCCCGCACGCGTCGGCGCGCGGCGTGGAACGCGGACGAGGAATGGACGCTGGTAGAGCGCGCGCGGATCGCGCTCCGCTCGGGCCACGCCCCCGAGGCGATCGACCTGCTCGAGGCGCATGCGGAGCGTCATCCCCGGGGCGCGCTCACGGAGGAACGGGAGCGGTTGGCGATCGAGGCGCTCGTCGCGAGCGGCCGCGTGGACGACGCCCGACGTCGTGCGGACGACTTCCGTCGCCGCCATCCGGGGAGCCTGCACCAGCGGGAGATCGACCGCCTGCTGCGTCGCTGAGACGCAGGGGGCGCCGACGGGCCGTCTGGGCTCGGACAGGTGGGACCGAGCCGTGAGGGAACGGTCCGCGAAGCCGAGCGTCGGCATGGGCGTGTGCTCGGGTCGGTCGACGAGGAGAAACGAGGAGGTCCGACTTGCAGGCCGCTGGACGTAACCCCGCAGGGTCGGGCGCGGCGCACGGGAGCCGCACGCCCCTCGGGGCTCGTGCGTGGGCTCACGACGCGCGTTCGCTCTTGCCGCGCCGAACCGCCCGCAGCCCGAGCCAGAGGACCACCAGGAGCATCAGCGCTCCGATGGCCGTCGCGGTCGCGTGCTGTCCGAACGCCCCGGCGCTCGCGAGCTCGGCGAGCGAGGGATCGTCCGGCGAGTAGATCACTTCGACGGTGTCGCCCACCGAATACGTGCCTTCGGGCTTCTCCATGCCGCCCACGAAGCGCACCGGGCCGGATGCCGTCGTGAGCTCCACCTGTGGGTAGAAGTAGCTCGTGTGGTGGTAGTCGGGCGCGTCTACCAATCCCACGATGACCCCGCTCGCACGCTCGGTCATCTGCCCGTGCTGGTGGAGCGAGGTGCCCGAGCTCACCAGGATTCCGATGCTGCCCACGAGAAGCGCGGCCCAGATCGCTCGCGCGACCCACTTCAGGGTCCTCTCCAGGTCGCGCCCTGCCGTCCGGTCGCGGTCCGTCATCGCGTGCGGGACGATACCATCGCAGCCCTCCGCCGGCCGCCGTCATGTCCACGCGCGACGTGGGCTCACGAGCGCGCGCGAGCCACCGCGGCATCGAGGGCGGGCACGAGCTCGGCGTCCGCGAGCAGCTCTCCCAGCTTCGCGAGCATGGGCTCCACGGTGACGTCCACGTCCGCGGTCGCCCGTGGATTGCCGTAGTGGATCGCCGCCTGGGCGCCGAAGAGGTACCAGCGCAGCCCGAGGTCCTCGAGGACGGACGCCAGGTCAGCGAGTGTCGACGCCGCGGCGCTGGGCATGGTGCGCTCGACGGAAGATGCGGACGAGCCGGACGTGGGCCTCGAGATCCTCGTCGCGGTCGGTCGGCGTCGGCCATCCGGGCACCATTGCGCGGACCTGCCGGTGGAGCGAGTCGGCGAGCTCTTCGGCGCGCGCGGGGCTCGACGCGACCGGCGCCCGCTCGAACGCCCTCCAGTCGCGGTCACGGAACGCCTGCACGTCCTCGCGCTTCCAATCCGACACGACAGGATCATAGCGAGCGCACGGCGATCGTTCCACCGTACGGGCAGGAAAGGGGAGAACGGTCTGACGTGGACGCCGTCAAGGCGCGCGTCGACGCCGAGCTCGAGCGCGGCTACATCGGTAGGGCGCGGCGAACGCTCTACGAGAGCTCTACGAGCCCCAGACGCACCTCGAGAACAACCGCGACCGGCTCATGGCCGACACGATCCTAGAACGGTGATTCTCACGTTTGATGCACCGAGATTCCGCCACTTTCCTCTTGACCGACGTTCCTCCTGTGATAGACAGCTTTGTGATGTCGTCAGGGAGGGAGGCATCCGCGCGCATTCGCGCCGAGGACGAGCTGCTCTTCCAGCTCGCGCGCGGCCTGGGCCGGGGCCGCTTCTCACTCGGCGAGGCCGCAGCCAAGTTCGCCGCGCTCGACGGCCCGTCGGCCTTCGGCTTCTCCTCACGCGACGGCCACGCGCGCGAGAACCTCTCCCGCACCGGCCGCTGGGTCGACGAGTCGTCACGGCTCGCGCGACGCCTCGCCAAGCTCCCGCGCATCCGCGCCGCCCTCCTCGAGGGACGCCTCCTAGAAGAACGGTCCTTAGAAGAACGGTCCGATGTTAGAAGAACGGTCCGATGTGCAGGCCGCTGGACGGTGGCGCTTGGGTAGAAGAACGGTAGAAGAACGGTCCGATGTGCAGGCCGCTGGACGGTGGCGCTCGGGGCCTCGAACGGGCTCGAGGCGGCTGCGAAGATGAACTCCACTGCGACAGTCGTCGTCGCGGTTCTGCATTCGTCCGCTCATGGCGGAGAGAGGAGCGGATCGGAGCGGTCGCGGGCAACTGCAGACGCACCGATGCGCCGCCGGTCCTCGTCCAGCGACGCACGCGCCCCCCGAAGGGCGGTCTGGGCTCAGCCAGGTGGGTCGGAGCCGTGACTTCCCGAGCCGCGCGGCGGCCTTCCTCGTCGCCGGTCGCGTAGCGTGATGATGCGCCGCGCCGTCTCGACGCGTCGCTTGTCGAACCGATGGCGGACCACGGCGGGGTCGCATTCGTCGTCGGCCGGATCGCCGCCGTCGCTCGCGGTGTTGTCGGTCTTCTCTCCGTTCGTGCCGTTCGTGCCGGGCTTGTCTCGAGACGGGCGGTGCGGCGTGGGCTCGGCCATGTCGAGCGTCGCCTCGTCGACGATCTCCTCCGCCTCCTCCACGAACGCCTGCCGGACCGCGTCCACGATCGCGTGCGACTCGTCGCGCACCTCGTCGCGATCCACCCGCTCGCGATCGAGCTCGGCCTGCACATCGCACAGGATCGGCCCCGGCCTCGCGATGATGGCTCCGGGCAGCGGCGCGCGCTCGACCGGCGCCCCGTGATAGGCGCGCCAGGCGTAGGTCCCGAACGGGAAGCGCCGCTCGTGGTCGCCGTCCCGCCGCGCGACGCGGCACTCCTCGTGCTCCTGTCGGAACGAGTGGACCTCCTTGGCGGCCCCGATGCGTTCGACGCGCCCGACGATGCCGCGAGCGCCGACGCGGAACGTCGGCAGCCGGCCGCCGCCCGGCTCGCGCAACGTCCGCGGCTCGCTCCACGGGTGAAGGCGCCGCAGGGCTCGGGCGCCCATGACGGGCCGCTTCCGGGCAGCGCGGAGGGTGCGGATGGCGTCCTCGGCGAGACGGTTCATGTGGTAGACGAGCCGATCGATGTCGCCGCCGAAGGCGTGGTAGAGAAGAGGCGGCGGCGTCAGCTCGAGCCGCAGCCGCTCGGGCCGGTTCTTGCCGAAGTAGAACGGCGGCCGCTCGACCTCGATGTACCCGACCTTCCACAGGTCGAAGCCGAGCGTCGGCATGGGCATGTGCTCGGGGCGCTCGACGAGCCCGGCGGCCACCGTGTTGGTGTACTCGTAGACGAGGTGGCTCGCCTGCGCGGCGGCGTCGACCAGGCGCATCATGTGGGTCGGCCGGTCGTCGAACAGCTCCCGCGGCGCGTCGTAGCGGCGCTCACACAGGAGCGTGTGGAGCGAACAGCTCACGTCGCGGTGGAAGCGGCGGGTGAACTTGGGGAGGTTGTCCTCGGTGGGCGTGCCGCTCGTGTGGATGTGGCTCACGACGGGCGTCATGTGGTGGATGGCCACGCGTTCCACGCGCTGCGCGTCGGCCGCCGAGTAGAGCAAGCACTGCGCGACCATCGGGTCCC
>JBDIVX010000026.1:0-64489 GCA_039794305.1 Candidatus Neutrinellum sp. | reverse complement strand
CGACGACGAGCGCGTCGGACAGGGCCTCGGCGTCCGCGCTCCCGACCCGCCGCACGCTCCGCTCGGCGACGAGGCGCGCCGTCACGCCGGCTCCACGCGGACCACCGTGTTGTAGTCGGGAACGCGCCCGCCCGGGTCGACGCGCCCGGACTCGAGCAGCACGTTCGCCTCCGGCCAGTGCATCTGGACGTTGCCCGGCGTGATGGGCGCAGCGAAGGCGCGGCCGCGGTACTCGCCGGCGGCGCTCCGCAGCACGATCGGCTGATCCTGCACCAGGCCGATCCGAGCCATGTCCTCGGGGCTCATGAGCACGTGGTCGCGCGCCGCGCCCGTGAGCTGGTCGACCTCGGCCTGCACGATGCTGTTGAACTGCTTGCCGCGGCGGGTGGCGAGGTGGAAGCGGCCGTCCGCGAGGACGCGGTCGGGTGGCTCGGCCGTCACGAAGCGCGCCTTGCCGCCCGGCAGCGGAAACTCGCCGCCCTCGCACAGGCGGGGCCCACCCCACTGGAACTGGTCGCCCTGCTTCTCGAGCTTCTCGATGCCGGCGTACGTGGGGACGGTCCGCGCGATGTCGGCGCGGATCGCGGCCGCGTCCGGGTAGTCGAGGCGATCGGCGAGATCGGGCCGCGCGGCGCGCGCCATGTCGACGGCGATACGCCACTCCTCGCGCGCGGTCCCGACGTCGTGTCCCGGGATGTGAGGGCTGAAGATCACGCGCCGCTCGGTCGTGGTCTCGGTCACGCCACCCCGGCTCTCGTAGCGGGTTCGCGCGGGCAGGAGGAACACCGTGTCCTTCGGCTCGAGCAGCATGGGCGGGGTGAGCACGAGGTCCTGGTGGATCCGGAGCGGCACGTTCTCGACCGCGCGCTCGACGCGCTCGGGATCGGGGAGCGTGTCGACGAAGTTCCCGCCGATCGAGTAGAGGACCTCGAGCTCCGCGCGCTCGGCGGCCTCCAGCATGGACACCGTGTCCATGCCCTCTCGGTCCGGAGGCCGAAAGCCCCAGAGAGCCTCGAGATCGTCGGCGCCCTCGGGCGTCACCGCCTTGCCGCCGGGCAAGGCCGTGGCGTAGGCGCCCATCTCGGCGCCGCCCTGCACGCCCGAGTGGCCGCGGATCGGCATGAGCCCGCACCGCTCCCGCCCGATGAACCCGCGCGAGAGGCCCAGGCACAGCACGGCGGCCACCGTGTCGGTGCCGTGGCCGTGCTGCGTGAGGCCCATGCTCCACACGAAGACGCCGGTGCGCGCCCGCGCGAGCTCGTCGGCCAGGGCGTCGGCGTCCTCGCGTCGAGCCCCGGCGCGCCGCAGGAGGTCGTCGACCGAGAAGCGCGCGAGGTGCTCCCGGTACGCGTCGAACCCCTCGGTGTGCGCGCGGACGAAGTCCCGGTCGACGGCGCCGCGCTCGATCAGCAGCTTCTGCACGGCGTACGCGAACGCCAGGTCGCCGCCCGCGGTCACGTGGAAGAACCGGTCGGCGATCTCGGTCCCGAACACCGCCGAGTCCGGGTTCGACGGGATCCAGTAGCGCTTCATCCCCGGCTCCTCGTAGGTGTTCACCACGAGCACCCGGGTGCCGCGCTTCTTCGCCTCGTAGAGGTACTTGACCGCCAGCGGCTGGTCGTTCGCCGGGTTGCTCCCGAAGAACACGACCACGTCGCTCCCGTACCAGTCACGGTAGCTGCACGTGCTGGCCGAGACGCCCAGCACCTTCTTCATCGCCGCCGTCGAGGGGCTGTGGCACAGGCGCGCCGCGTTGTCGATGTGAGGCGAGCCGAGCGCACGCCACGCCTTCTGCGCGGCGAAGTACACCTCGTTCGTGATGCCGCGCGAGGTCATGTAGCAGGCGATGCGGTCGGGATCGGCCGCGCGCAAGCGCTCGCCGATCTCCCCGAGCGCCTCCTCCCAGCTCACCTCGGTGAACCCCGGCTCGCCCCGCCGGCGCCGGAACGGATGGGGGATCCGCCCGAGCTCCCGGAGCAGGCCGGGCCGCTTCGTCGGAAGCGCCGACACGTCGGCGAGCCGCGACGGCTCGAACGCGCCCATCGTGTTCAGCTCGAGCAGGTTCAGCCGCACGAGGCACAGGTGCCGGCCGTCGATCGTCCAGTCCGAAAGGCCGCTCGTCCCGAGCGCGCACCCGTCGCAGACGCCCTTGGTGAGGACGTCGTAGGCGTACCGCCACTTGCCGCGGTTGCGCCAGGCGATCTGCAACATCTCCGCGTAGTGGTGCGGCTTGATCTGCCCGACGCCGAAGGGCGCCGCCCCGGCCTTTCTGAGGGCCGATCTCGGTCGGCGGTGGGCGTGCTCGTCCCCCATGGGCGCGAAGCCTAGCAGGCTCCTAGAAGACCACCCCGCCACCGAGGTGCAGGCCCCAGACCTTCTGCTCGTCGAAGGAGAAGCCGGCGGGCTCGTCGAGGTTCAGCGTGAAGCGCAGGCGGGCAAAGGCCGGGCCGGCGTCGAGCGCGACGAAGGGCTCGACCGAGAGCTGGAAGTCGTCGCCGCCGAGCGTGGCGAGCCAGGCTGCCTGCAAGCGCACGCCCGCCTCGAAGATCCCGACCACGTACGCCGCCTCGGCCGCGGCCTGGAGGAAGACCTCCACCTCCGCGCCCTCGAGGCGGTTGCCCGGGCTCGCCGACTGCTCGCCGGTCGGGATCAGGAGGGCGATCGCCGCCTCGCCGCCGAGCCTGAGCGCCGAGCCGAGGACGTGATCGACGCGCGCCGGCACGACCACCCCCACGTTCTCGGGTGCCCAGAGCCACGCGTCCATGAGACCGTCCATGGCGAGGGCGTACTGGTACGCCATCGCCGAGAGCGCGTCGTCCTCCGAGATGCTCGCGAGCGGCATGGCGAGCCCGGCGCCGATCTGCACCGTGAGCTCCGACACCGGCAGCGTGTACCACCCGGCGAGGAAGGGGTTGCCGACCGAGACGCGGGTCCCGCCGCCGAGCTTCGCGACGGGCAAGCCCCATTCGAGCGACACGGCGATCCGCGGTGAGAGCTCGTAGCGGCCGGCGACGCGCGGGACGACGATCAGGATGGTGTCGTCCGCGTCGTCCTCGCCGAGGAAGAAGCCGACCTCGAGCCCGGCCCGACCACGCCGGCCCTCGTCGCCCGCGACCTCCTCGGGCGCCGGCTCGTCTTCGACGGCCTCCTCGGGCGCCGGCTCGTCTTCGACGATCTCCTCGGCCGGAGCCTCCTGCGCGTGGGCGGGCGCGCAGGCGAGCACCGCGAGCAGCAACAACCCGGTTCCCGTCGTTCGGAGCATCACGCCACCCGGTGGATGAGGTCCTCGCCGCGCGCGAGGCGCTCGACGTTCTCGACGATCACGCCGACGAGGCCCTCGAAGGCCTCCTCGGTCGAGCCCGCGATGTGCGGCAGCGCCACCACGTCGGGGCGACCATACAGCGGATCGCTCGGGTCGGGCGGCTCTTCCCAGTGGACGTCGAGGCCGACGCCGCCGAGCCGGCCGCCGTCGAGCGCCTCGATCAGGGCCTGGCGGTCGACGATCGGGCCGCGTGCGCAGTTGACGAGGAACGCGCCCGGCTTCATCCGGCGGAGCGCCTCCCGGCCGATGAGCCCGCGCGTCGCGTCGGTGAGCGGGAGGTGCAAGCTCACCACGTCGGCGCGCTCGAGGAGCGCACCGAGCGCCGCGCTCCCGCTCTCGGAGCGCACCGACAGGACGTGCATGCCCAGCCCCTCGGCGACGGCCGCGAGCCGCGAGCCCGACCGGCCCATGCCGACCACGCCGAGCGTGCGGCCGGCGAGCTCGAAGCCCACCGGGTCCCCGATGCGGCGCGCCTCGAAGGAGCGGAGCGCGCCCGGAAGGCGCCTCGCGAGCGCGAGCATCAACAGGAGCGCCGCCTCCGCGACCGCCTGCGCGTTCTTGCCGGGCGCGTTGCAGACCGGGATGCCGCGCGCCTTCGCCGCCGCGATGTCCACCACGTCGTAGCCCGCGGCCGGCTGCTGGATCAGGCGGAGGTCGCGGGCCGCGTCCATCTCGGCCCCGCCGACGTGGGCGTTCGACGGGATGATCACGTGGGCGTCGCGGACCGCGTCGGCGACCGGGCGATCGTGGTCTCGCAGGTGGATCGTCACGCCCTCGGGCAGGCGCGCCCGGATGCGGTCGACGATCGAGAGCCAGCCCGTTCCGCAGAAGACGATGCGCATCAGGTCGTTCCGACGCGCCCATCCTTGCGCGGATCGGACGCGCCGCAAAGCGCCCCCGAGTCGGGATCGATGCGTATCACCTGCGCTCCGCCGAAGCCTCCACGGCCCGCGTGCTCGGTCACCCGGTGCCCGCGCCTCAGAAGCCCCTCGACCACCGGCGCGGGCGTGCCCTCCTCGAGCCGGACCGAGCCGCCCTCGACCCACCGGAAGCGCGGCGCCCGGACGGCCTCGGCGGGCTCGGCGCCGAGATCGATCAGGCGCGACAGGAGCTGCACCTGCGCCTGCGGCTGCTGGAAGCCGCCCACGGCGCCGAAGACGAGCCACGGGCGGGCGTGCCGGAAGGCCATGGCGGGGATGATGGTGTGGTACGGCCGGCGCCGGGGACCGAGCGCGTTCGGATGGGCCTCGTCGAGCTCGAAGAGGGCGCCCCGGTTCTGCAGGGTGATGCCGGTCCCGTCGACGACCACCATCGAGCCGAACGGCATGTAGAGGCTGTCGATGAGCGAGCAGCAGCCGCCGTCCGGATCGACCGCGGCGACGTACACGGTGTCGGTGCCAACGAGGCCCGGCGTCGCATCCTGGATCGCACGATCGCCGATCGAGTCACGGCGCGCTTCGAGGTACGACTCGTCGAGGAGCGCCTCGGGCTCGACCGTCATGTGCGCCGGGTCGCCGACGTGGCGGCGCGCGTCGGCGAAGGCGAGCTTGACCGCCTCGATCATGAGGTGCCAGCGGTGCTCCTCGTCCACGTCGCCGAGCGGGAGGCCGTCGAGCAGGCCGAGCGCCTCGAGCACGACGACGCCCTGTCCGTTGGGCGGCAGCTCGTAGATGGGGTGGCCGCGGTAGCTCCCCTCGAGCGGCGTGACCCACGTGGGCTCGTGGGCCTCGAGGTCCCCGAGGTCGAGCCACCCGCCGAGCCGCCGCGCGCAGGACGCGATCGCGTGCGCGAGCGGGCCCGTGTAGAGCGCGCCGATGCCGTCGGCGGCGATCCGAGCGAGCGACCGCGCGAGGTCGGGCTGCCGGAACCGCTCGCCGGCGCGCGGAGCGCGGCCACCCGCGAGCCAGGCCGCGCCCCCGTCGCTTCGCTCGAGGAGAGGAGCCAGCCCGGCCCACGCCTCGGCGATCTTCGGGGTCACCTCGAAGCCGTCCTCCGCCGCCCGGATCGCGGGCTCGAGGAGCTCCGACAGGGGCCTCGTGCCCCGCTCTTCGAGGAGCGCCTGCCAGGCGGAGAGGGCTCCGGGCACGGTCACGCTGAGGATGCCGCGCTCGGGCATCGCGTGGTGCCCCCGCCGGCCCAGGTCGTCGATGTCGGCGAGGGCGGGCGCGCGCCCGCTCCCGTTGATCCCGAGCGGGACCTCGTCGCCCGGCCGCCACGCGAGCGCGAAGCAGTCGCCGCCGATGCCGGTGCTCATCGGCTCGACCACGCCGAGCACGGCCGCCGCGCTGACGGCGGCGTCCACGGCGTTGCCCCCGGCGCGCATCACGTCGAGGGCCGCGTCGACGGCCAGCGGATGGCTCGTGGCCACCATCCCCTGCCCTCTCGGCTCGGCGGGGGCGTCGTCGTCGCCCGCCTGGTCGACCCTGCGCGTGACCTGGCTCATGTCGTCTCCCGAGGCCTCCGGGACGAGGCCAGAGTTAGCACATTTGACCCGTCGGCGGGTCGGGACGCAGACTCCGCCCGACCATGGCGCTGACGGCGAAGGCCCACAGGGATCCGACCGTGCGCCTCGTCGCGTTCGTGCTGGCCGGGGGCGTGCCGCTCGCGTGCTACCTCGCGACCGCTTCTCCCCACGGGTACTGGCTCGACGCGGGGGAGTTCGTCGCGGCCGCGGCCGAGCTCGGCATCTCGCATCCGCCCGGCCACCCGCTCGCGGCGCTGGTATCGAGCGTGCTCACCCTCGTCCCGCTCGGCCCGCTCGAGCTCCGCGTCGCCCTCGCCAGCGCCCTGTTCGCCGCCCTCGCGGCGGGCTTCCTGTTCCTCGCCATCGAGACCACCGTCCAGAGCCTGGGCGTCCCGACTCGCCGCATCGCGACGCCCATCGCGCTCGGCGCCACGTGGCTCGTGGTGGGCTCCTACGGCTGGTGGCTGCAGGCGGTCCGGCCGGAGGTGTACGCGCTCGAGGCCGCGCTCGTGTGCCTCGCGATCGAGCGGGTCGTCGCGCTCGAGGCGGCCTGGCCGAGCCACGACGTGCGGCCGCTCTACGTGGCGTCCCTCGCCGTGGGGCTCGCGCTCGCGAACCACCACTTCCTCGCCCTTCTGGCCCTGCCCGCCATGGCGCCGACGTTCGCGCGCGTCCGCCGCGCGAAGGGGACGCGGCCGCTCGTCCTCTCGGCCGGCTGCGTCGTCGTCGGGCTCCTGACCTACGTCTACCTGCCCGTGCGCGCGGCCACCGAGCCCGCGCTCAACATGGGCGAGCCGACGACTCCGGCCAGGCTCTGGTGGGTCGTCACGGCGGAGGCGTTCCAGAAGAACACCGGTGAGGGCGTGCCGCAGCCGATGTGGGAGCGCTTCGCCGACGTGGGCGTGCAGCTCGTCGACAGCCTGCACGTCGTCCCGCTCCTCCTCGGCGCGGCCGGCGTGTACGCCCTGCTCCGGGCGCCGGGAGCCCGGCGCATCGGCTACGTGTGGATCGCGGTGCTGGTGGTGTACGTCGCGGCGCGCGCGTGGCTCGGGTTCGTGCGGTCGAACCCCGACGCGCTCGGGTACCTGATGCCGGCCTTCGGCGCGGTCGGCACGCTCGCCGCCGCGTTCATCGCGGCCGTCCTCGCCACGGTGGGCGGCGCGCACCGCCCGCAGCCCCGCCGAACCGCCGTCGTCGTGGCCCTCGTCGTCGCGGCGCTCGGGCTCGTGCAGCTCCGGGAGAGCGCCGGGCGCGCCACGCTCGCCCGGTTCACCGCCACCGACGCGTTCGACGACCTCCGGCTCCGCGACCTGCCGCCTCACGCGGTCGTCATCGTCCACGGACCGCAGACGGTGTTCGAGCTGTGGGGCGCCCAGGCCGCCGAGCGCATCCGTCCCGACGTCACGGTCGTCCCGGTCCCCTTCCTCGCCTACCCGAACATGGTCAACCGCCTCGTCGACGCGCACCCGGAGCTCACGGACGTGCTGCGCGGGTACCTGCTCGACGGAAG
Source organism: Candidatus Neutrinellum sp. (assembly GCA_039794305.1). GTDB lineage: Bacteria > Myxococcota_A > Polyangia > Polyangiales > JBDIVX01 > JBDIVX01. The sequence continues at coordinate 57,193 of JBDIVX010000026.1, read as the reverse complement.
GCTGCGCCCGGCCGACCTCCAGAGCCTCGCGGCGCGCCGCCCGGTGCTGGTCGAGATGGACTCCCGCGTCCCCCAGGAGGTCTACGCGACGATGGTGCCGCGCGGCCTCTACCACGAGGTGCTGGCCGACGAGGCCTACGACGACGACCGCCGGCAGGGCATCGAAGCGCAGCGCGCGGCCTGGCATCGGCTCTACCGCACCCTCGGGGCCCAGCGGGCCGAGCCCGAGACCGCGAACCAGCTCCTCTGGCACCTCTACGTCTCGGCGCTCTACTACGCGGGCGTCGGAGAGCGCGACGCGGCGCGCGACGCGCTCGATCGCGCCCGCGCCATCAACCCGCACGCCGCGGAGCTCGGCGCGCTCGCCCACGCGCTCTCGGAGGGCGAGGGACCGATCGACGTCACGCCCTATCTGCCGCGTCGCATGTGATCAGGGCGCCTCGCAGATGTAGCGGTGCGAATCTCCGCAGTCCCGGTCGTTCCAGTGCCCGCGCTCCTCGCCGGCCCCGGTGCCGTCGTCGACCGTGACGCAGTCCTGGCCGAAGTAGTCGTTCGGCTGGCCTCCGGCCCAGTGGCGGTGGGTGGAGGTGCTGCCGTTCGGCCAGGCGAAGGTGCCCTCGTCGGCACGGTCGTTGAGGCCGATCCACCAGTCCTCGTCGGCGGCGGCGATGGCGGCCCCCCACACCGCGGTCTCTTCGGCGGCGTCGTCCAGCGAGACGAGATCGTAGCCGGGCGACGCGCGGCAGGCCGCGAGCGCGTCCGTCCAGCTCCGGGTCGTCGTGCAGAGCTGGTAGAGGTGGCCTCCGTGCTCGAAGATCGGGCAGGGGCAGCCCTCCTCGTCCCGCACCCCGTCGCAGTCGTCGTCGAGCCCGTTGCACTCCTCGGCGCCGCCGCCGGCGCTGCACGCGCCCCACGCGCCGGCCGAGCAGGTCTCGACGCCGGTCCCGCACGGGGTCGTGCAGGCCCGGGTGAGTTCGTCGTCGACGAGCCCGTTGCAGTCGTCGTCGACGTCGTTGCACTCCTCGGGAACCGGCGGCGGCGCTTCGCAGCCCATCCACGCGCCCGCCGAGCAGGTCTCCGTCCCCGCGCCGCACGCCGTCGAGCAGTCCCGGCTGAGCTCCTCGTCGACCGGACCGTCGCAGTCGTCGTCGCGGCCGTTGCACTCCTCGTCGGTGGGCGTCGGCGCGTCGCATCCGACCCAGGCGCCGTCCACGCAGGTCTCGCTGCCCGGGCCGCAGATCGTCGAGCAAGCGCGCGTCAGGTCCTCGTCGACCTCGCCGTCGCAGTCGTCGTCCATTCGATTGCACAGCTCGACCGCGGTGGCGCAGGCATCGGTGGTCCCGGCGTCACCGCCAGAGTCCCGGTCGGGGCCCGCGTCGGGCGCGCCCGTTTCCGCAGCGGATCCGGCGTCCCGCGAGCCCGCGTCGCTGCCTGCGAGACCTCCCCGGTCGAGAGAACAGCCGAGTCCGAGGACGCCCAGCAGTACGACACAAGGACCCCGTGAGACCACGGCGCGATGCTATCACGGCCGGCCGGCGCCGTGCGCAGTGGCTCGTTCTGCAACGGACCGCGGCCTACTCGGGGGCGCCGGCGCGGCGGTTGCGGTCGGAGACTCGGCGGTAGGCCTCGAGGAGCGCCGCACGGACGTCGCTCGGGACGCTCTCGCGCAGCGAGATCTTCCACTCGCCGTCGCGTTGCACGAGGACGACGCTTCGGTCTCGGCGCTCGGGGTCCGGGAAGACGTGCGCCTTGCCCTGGACGTGCGTGACCTGGAGCTGGTCCTTGCCGGCGGCGACCGTGCCGAACACGAAGCCGGCGAGGCCCTCGTCGTGCGGGCCCTCGTAGTCGTCGAAGCACGCGCGGTAGGTCTGCTCGTCCCTCAGGTGAAACCGGCCGCGGTCGCGCATGATCTGCTGGATGTCCTCCTGGCTCATGTCCTCGATGCCGTAGGTCACCATCAACGTCCGGAGGGTCGCCTCCGGAGTGGCGAAGCGGGAGTCGGGCTCCCGCTCCTCTCCACAGGCCGCGGAGAGGGCGAGGAGAAGGCACACACCTGCGCGTCCGTGCATCGGAGCCCGAGCCTACCAACGCGCTCCGTTGACGGCGAATTCGAAGTGCTTACCTTGCCGGCAACCATGCGACTCGACCGACTCACCACGAAGACCCGCGAAGCGCTCATGGCCGCCCAACAGCTCGCGAACGAGCGGGGCAACCCGGAGCTTCTCCCGGAGCACCTGATCCTGTCGCTCCTCGACCAGTCGGACGGCCTGCTCACGCCGATCCTCCAGAAAGCGCAGGTCGATCCGAGGGCCGTGGCCGGCGACGTGCGCGGCAGGCTCGACGCGCTCCCGAAGGTCCAGGGCGGGGCCGAGCCCGCTCTGTCGCGGCGGCTCCGCGAGGTGATGACGCAGGCCTGGAAGGAGACCGAGTCGCTGAAGGACGAGTACACGTCCGCCGAGCACGTGCTCCTCGCGCTCTTCCAGGCGAAGGACGACCTCGCCAAGGTGCTCGAGCGGCGCGGCCTGAGCCGCGACGGCCTGCTCGAGGCCCTGCGCGAGGTGCGCGGCACGCAGCGCATCACGGACCCCGAGCCCGAGGGCAAGTTCCAGGCGCTCGAGAAGTACGCGCGCGACCTCACCGCCCTCGCGCGCCAGGGCAAGATCGACCCGGTCATCGGACGCGACGAGGAGATCCGTCGGGTCATGCAGGTGCTCTCGCGCCGCACGAAGAACAACCCGGTGCTGATCGGTGAGCCTGGCGTCGGCAAGACCGCCATCGCCGAGGGCATCGCGCACCGCATCGCGCAGGGCGACGTGCCCGAGAGCCTGAAGGACAAGCGCATCCTCGCGCTCGACCTCGGCTCCATGGTCGCCGGCTCCAAGTTCCGCGGCGAGTTCGAGGAGCGCCTGAAGGCGGTGCTCCAGGAGATCGAGGCGGCGCAGGGCGAGATCGTGCTGTTCATCGACGAGCTCCACACGCTGGTCGGCGCGGGCGCGGCCGAGGGCGCGATGGACGCGAGCAACATGCTCAAGCCCGCCCTCGCGCGCGGCGAGCTGCGCTGCATCGGCGCGACGACGCTCGACGAGTACCGCAAGCACATCGAGAAGGACGCCGCGCTCGCGCGGCGGTTCCAGCCCGTGCTCATCGGCGAGCCCTCGGTCGAGGACACGATCGCCATCCTGCGCGGGCTGAAGGAACGTTACGAGGTCCACCACGGCATCCGGATCCAGGACTCGGCCATCGTCGCGGCGGCGACGCTCAGCGATCGGTACATCACCGACCGCTTCCTGCCCGACAAGGCCATCGACCTCGTCGACGAGTCGGCCTCGCGGCTCAAGATGGAGATCGACTCCATGCCCGCGGAGATCGACGCCGTCGAGCGCAAGATCATGCAACTCGAGATCGAGAAGCAGGCGCTCAAGAAGGAGAAGGACCCCGCGAGCCAGAAGCGCCTCGGCGAGCTCGACCACGAGCTGTCGGAGCTCAACGAGAAGAAGAGCACGATGCGCGCCCAGTGGCTGCGCGAGAAGGAGCTCATCACGACGATCCGCGAGAAGAAGGCCCTCGTCGAGCAGCTCCGGCACGATCTCGATCGGGCGCAGCGAACGGCGGACTACGACACGGCGGCGCGCCTCCAGTACGGTGAGATCCCGGCGGCCGAGCGGGCCGTCGAGGAAGCGCAGCAGAAGCTCGACGAGCTGCAGGCCGAGGGCAGCTTCCTCAAGGAGGAGGTGACCGACGAGGACATCGCCGCGGTCGTCTCCAAGTGGACCGGCATCCCGGTCAGCAAGATGCTCGAGGGCGAGAAGGAGAAGCTCCTCCAGATGGAGGACCGGCTCCGGACGCGTGTGGTCGGGCAGGACGAGGCCATCGTCGCCGTCTCGAACGCCGTGCGTCGCTCGCGCGCGGGGCTCGGCGAGGAGAACCGGCCCATCGGCTCGTTCCTCTTCCTCGGGCCGACCGGCGTCGGCAAGACGGAGCTCGCGCGGTCGCTCGCGTGGTTCCTGTTCGACGACGAGCGCGCGATGCAGCGGCTCGACATGAGCGAGTACATGGAGAAGCACTCGGTGGCGCGGCTCATCGGCGCGCCGCCCGGGTACGTGGGCTACGAGGAGGGCGGCCAGCTCACCGAGCCCATCCGCCGCCGGCCCTACTCGGTCGTGCTGTTCGACGAGGTCGAGAAGGCGCACCCCGACGTCTGGAACGTGCTCCTGCAGGTGCTCGACGACGGGCGGCTCACCGACGGCCAGGGCCGCACGGTGGACTTCAAGAACACCGTCATCATCCTCACGTCCAACGTGGGCTCGCACCACATCATGCAGCTCGAGGACGAGGAGCGGATGCGCGCGGCGGTCATGGACGAGCTGCGGCAGTCCTTCCGCCCCGAGTTCCTGAACCGCCTGGACGAGACCGTCATCTTCCACCGCCTCGGGCGCGGCGAGATCCGGCGCATCGTCGACATCCAGCTCGCGCGCTTCGAGAAGCGCCTGCGCGACCGCGACCTCGGCCTCGAGGTGACCGACGCGGCGAAGGACTACCTGGGCAACATCGGCTACGACCCGACCTACGGCGCGCGCCCGCTCACGCGCGCGATCCAGCGCCACCTCGAGAACCCGCTGGCGCAGGAGCTGCTCGCCGGTCGGTTCCACCCCGGCGACGGCGTCGTGGTCGACGTGCGGGACGGCCAGCTCGCCTTCGAGCGCCGCCCCGCGTCCGCCGAGGCGGGGCGCGTGGAGAGCCGCGTCGAAGCCTAGTCCGTGAATCCCTCCGGCCGTGCCGGCAACGGTACGGGTCGAGATGGGGAAGCGCATCTTCATCGCCGCCCTGGCGGCGTCGTGCCTGTTCGCGTCGGCCGCCGGCTCCTCGGCGCAGGAGCGGGTCGCGGCCGACGAGAGCCGCCCCGCGGCGCCCGTTCGGCGCGCCGGCGTACCCGACACGGCCGACGGGGCGCGCGAGCTCGCGAACCGCGTCCATCGCCGCGGAGAGTCGCTGAGCCGGCGAGTCGCCTTTCACCTCGACGAAGCGCGGCGGGACGGAGACGCGCGGCGCGCGGCGTGCCTCGACGGCGTGCTGTCCCAGGTGAACGCGGCCCTGCGCATGGTCGGCATGCGGATCGAGCGCGTGGAGCAGGCGATCCGCGCGGGCGACGCGGGGCGCCGGCGTCACGAGGTGTCGGTGCTGGGCGTGCTCGACGCGCGGTTCGCCGAGCTCGACGCCGCCACGCGCACGTGCAACGGGGAGCGCCCGGACGCCCAACAGACGGGAACGCGCGTCATCGTGACGGTCGACCGCGACGTCCCGCGCGGGGACCCCACGCGCTTCCGCGACGGGGACCAGCTCTGGGTCCCCCCGATCCCGCCGCCTGCGAGCCCGTCCATCTGACCGGCGAGACAGGACCGCGCAGGCGATCGTATCCTCGCGGGCCATGTCGGCCGGACGCATCGCCGAGCTCGAGCGCGACAACGCGGAGCTCCGGCGGGCGATCTCGCTGCTGCACCGGATCGCGAACCTCGTGCGGCAGTCGCTCGAGATGCGGCCGACCTGCTACGCGCTGCTCACCGGAGTGACGGCGGGCGTCGGGCTCGGGATGAACCGGGCCGTGATCTTCCTGGTCGACAAGGGAGATCGAGAGGCGCTCCGCGGCACCGCCGCGGTGGGCCCGGCCGACGCCGAGGAGGCGGACCGGGTGTGGCGATCCATCGAGGCCGAGGCACCGGACCTCGAGACGCTGTACCGGGTCGGCCTGCGCCTCGACGGTCAGAACGGCGAGCTCGACCGGCGCGTGAGGGCGCTCGTGGTGCCGACCGACGGAGAGAGCCCGATCGCGCTGGCGCTCCGGCGCGGCGCGGCCGTGCTGGGCGAGGGGAGCGACTCGCTCTCGGGCCTGTTGCACCTGCCCACCGCTCTCGCCGCGCCCATGCGAGGCCGGGAGGGCGTGCAGGGCGTCCTCTACGCCGACAACCGCTTCACGGGTGAGGTGCCGGGCGCGATCACCATGCAGGTGTTCGCGATGGTGGCGGACCACGCGGGCCGCGCGATCGAGAACGCGCATCGGTTCGAGCAGGTCGCCCAGAAGGCCCGGACCGACGCGCTCACCGGGCTCGGACATCACGGCTCGCTCATGGAGGCGCTCCGCTCGGCGGTCGCGGGCGCCCGCGCCGAGCACGGCCCGTTGTCCGTGGCGATGATCGACCTCGACGACTTCAAGCGCGTCAACGACACCCACGGGCACCTCGCGGGCGACGCTCTGCTCGCGGGCCTCGCCGCGCGGATCCGATCGGCGGTCCGCGGCTCGCACACGGCCTACCGCTACGGCGGCGAGGAGTTCACCGTCGTGCTGCCGGGCGCCGAGGCGGACGAGGCGCAGATCGTCGCCGAGCGCGTCCGCCGCACCGTCGCCGAGCAGCCGTTCACCGTCGCCGACGGCCTCGCGCTCTCGGTCACCTGCTCCGTCGGCGTGTGCACCCTCGCCGCCGCGGACGACGCCTCTTCGCTCCTCGCCCGCGCCGACGCCGCCCTCCTCCGCGCCAAGTCCTCCGGCAAGAACCTCGTCGTCCGCGGCTGAGCGATCTCAGTCCACCTCGAACCGGCAGACGTAGCGGACGTCGGTGGCGACCGGTCGGCCCCGGTCGTCGAGCGGCGGCGTCCACCGGGATCCGCGGAGCGTTCTGCGGCACGCCTCGCCGAACTCGGGACGGGTCGCCGACACGAGCGCCAGCATCCCGACCGAGCCGTCCGGGTGGATGCGCGCGCGCAGGGTCGCCCGCCCGGACTGTCCCCGCGCGCGGGCGTGCGGAGGGAAGTTGGCCTCGAGCGCGTCGGCGAGGCCCGCGGGTGGCTCGGGGATGCGGGAGAGGTCGGACGGGACGACGACGCGCGGGCCGCGCGCCGGCGGCGACGGCGGCGCGGGAGCGCGCACCGAGCCGCCACGTCTCGGGCGAGACACCGCCGGGCCGTCGCGCGATGCGCCGTTTCCGCTCGGGGCCGCCCAGGACCCGCCCGCGCCCTCGAGCGTGACCCCGGTCAGGTCGGCGAAGACCGGCGGCGCGGGGTCGGCGGGGGCCGGCGCGGGATCGGCGGGCGGATCCGGCTCTCCACGGGCCGGGGGCGAGGGATCGGGCGCCGATGCGCGCGCGGGCCTCGGTCGGCGCCGAGGCGCCGGCTCGGGCTCCGGCTCCACCACCTCGGGCGGCGGCGTCTCCGGCTCGACGGGCGTCGACGCACGCGCGGGGACGTCGACGAGCTCCACCAGCGCCATCGCGGGTCGGGCATGCTCCGCGCCCCCGTCGATCCACGACTCGCTCGCGAGGTACGCGCCTGCATGGAGCAGGCCGCTCGCCGCGACCACGAGCGCGAAGGAGCCACGGCGGAGCAGCCCGATCACGGCGAGAGCTCCTCCGGAGTGACGTTGATCCCGAACCGCGTCACGCGCTCCTGACGGAGCAGGTCCATCACGCGGACGACGCGCGCGTGATCGGTGCGTCCGTCTGCGGCGATGATCGCGCTCGCGGCCGGATCGGCCTCGCGGTGACGGCGGGCGGCCGCGCGGAGCTCCTCCTCGCCGACGGGTCTCGCGTCGAGGTACAGCGTGCCGTCACGGTCGATGGACACCGTGAGCGGCGCCGCGCTCTCCTCGCCGCTCTGCGCGCGGGGAAGCTCCATCGGGATCGACTCCGCCACGAGGTAGCTCGCGGTCACCATCAGGATGACCAGCAGCACGAGCACCACGTCCACCATGGGCGTCACGTTGATCTCGGTGATGAGATCGTCCGGGGACCGTCTCGTCGAGGCCATCGGTCACTCCGCCGGGTCGACGCCGAGACGGCTCGCCAACGCTTGGCGCGCGAGCGCCTCCGCGCGCCCGAGCCGGGCGCGGATCGTACGCTGGAACAGGTTGAAGAAGAGCACGGCCGGCAGGGCCACGAGCAGGCCGATGGCCGTGGCGACGAGGGCCTCGCCTATCTCGGACATCAACCCGGCGGTCACCCTGCCCTGGCTCGCGTCGAGCTCGTGGAAGGCGCCGATGACGCCGATGACGGTACCGAGCAGGCCGACGAACGGCGCGTTGTTCCCGACCGTGCCGAGGAAGGCCAGGCGCTTCTCCATCCGGAGCCGCGTGAGCTCGCTCTCCGCCGCCATGCGCTGCTCGGCGGCCTCGTTGCTGTCGTGGTCGACGGCGAGCGCCGCGTACACCACGCTCGCCTCGGAGGCGCGTGAACGGCGCAGCCGCTCGCGGGCCTCGGCCAGCCTTCCGCGGTGGAGCAGGCCGAGGAGACCGCCCCGGTCGGCGGGCGCGAACAGTGACTCGTCGCGGGACCGCAGGAAGTGCACGCCGCGCTCGAGGATGATCGCGATGCTCACCACCGAGACGATCACCAACAGCCACATGACCCACGTCGCGCCGAGCATGGCCAGCTCGGTCATGCGTTCCTGGATGTCCATCGTTCCTCCGTTCACTGCGTCACGCAGAGCGTGCGAGTCGTCCAGTCCACTCCGCCGCGGCCGTCACGGGCGACGGCCACGAACGTCACCGTCAGCCCACCGGCCGGGATCTCGTCGAGCGGCGGCGGCTCCCACCCGACCTCGGCGGGCGGCGCACCGTCCTCCTCTACGACCGAGAACTGCCGCGAGAGGGTCCCGTCGCTGATCACGTGCGTGAGCTGCAAGACCTCGCGCTCGTCGCCGACCGGTTCGCGGTCGGCCTCGCCCACGCCGATGCGGATCGTGCGCTCACGAGCCCCTGCGCCAACGAGCGGGAGGCCTGCTCCGCCCGCGACCTCGACACAGTCCGTCTCCGGCGGCTCGGTGCCTTCGGACCACTCCGTGCCGTCGAGCGTGATCGGTTCGTCGAGCGACGGGTTGTGGTTCGCGGCGGCGAGCGGCACGTGCACGAAGGCTGGTGTCTCGTCGAGCGCTCCCCCGGAGCAGCGGTCCTCGTCCCCGCCGACGACGGGCTCGCCGCCGGTGCACAGGACACCGGCGAGAAGGACGCGCGCCTGCGGATCGAGCGCGGCCGGGACGCGGAGGTCGACGACCGGCGGGCCGCTCCCCTCGTAGGTCGCGAACGGGGGCTCGGCGCAGCCCGGCAGCCCCCGCGCGGGCGGCGTCGCCACGCACGCGCGGAAGGCCCAGGCACGCTCGACGGGCCCGGTGCCCGGGGGCTCGACGACCAGCCACTCGACGACGGCGGCCTCGCCGGGCGCGGGGCTCGAGCGCTCCGCGCTTCCCTCCACGGCCACGCGGGCTCCGAGGACCCGCGGCCGCTCGAGCAGCCAGCCGGGATGATCCTGCTCGCCGCAGCCGACGAGCAGAACGGGGATCAGGATGACGAGACGGTTCACAGCTCACCTCGCAAGCCGAGGTTGGGGAGGATGGGGAGCCCGCGCACTTCCTGCGTGTGCCGCAGGTCGTAGGAGTAGCCGACGCCCTCCGCCGCCTGGTGATTGGTCGCGTTGAGCACGTCGAGGTAGAGCGCGACGCGCCCGTCGCCGATCCGCCACGTCTTCTGGATGCGCAGGTCGAGGCGGTGGCTCGGCTCGGTGCGCGCGGAGCCCACGGCACCGAAGCGTGGGCGGTAGCGGTCCGTGTCGGCGTCGTATACGCCTCCGACGACGGGCGTGTAGAGGTTCCCGCTCGCCACGCGCAGCGTGAGCCCCACGTCCCACCCCGCGCCGAGCTCGTAGGCCGCGGCGATCGTGAGCGCGTGCGTGCGGTCGTAGTCGAACAGGCGCCAGTCACCGTCCCGATCGCGCCGCTCGCTGCGCGACAGCGAGTAGGAAACGTAGCCAGCCAGCCTCGAGTCTCCCACCCAGCGCGCGGTCAGCTCGGCGCCGTAGATGCGACCGACGCCGTCGTTGATCAGCGGAGGAGAGCCGCCCTCGGGGTGCGCGACGATGCGGTCCCAGAGCCGCTTGTAGTACCCCTCGAGCCCGACCTCGACGAGGCCCGCGACCCTCTGCTCGACGCCCGCGCTGGTGTGGAGCGCACGCTCGGGATCGAGGTCGGGGTTACCGTACCCCTCGGCGTGCTGGCCGAGGAACTCCGGCTGCGAGTAGAGCCCGACGCCGCCCTTGAGGGTGGTGCCGCCCGCGATCGCCCAGCGCGCCGACAGCCGCGGGTCCACGCGTGTCTCGCGCAGCTCACCGTAGTGGTCGACGCGCACTCCCGGCACCACGGTGAGGCCGTTGGCCGGAGTGAGCTGCGCCTCCACGTAGGCCGCCGGCCGCACGACCCGGTCGCTGCCACCCGCGACGACCTGCGGGTCCGAGGGCGAGAAGGGGTTCGGGTCGCCCTCGTTCGGCGGGGCCGGCGGTCCGACGTAGGCCCAGTCGACGAAGAACGCGTAGGTATCGACTCCCACGAGGAGCCGCACCGGGTCGGCCACCTGGACGCGCACCTCGGCGCGACCGGTCAGCTCGTACCCGTCCAGGTCTACGTCGAGGAGCGCGCCGGCGGCCTGCGCGAACGCGAGCGTCCCCGCCGTGAGCTCGACGTCGAGCTCGGCGTCGTCGCTCAGGCGGCGGCGCCAACCGAGCTGGGCGCGGTGCATCTCGGTGCCGTAGCCGACCTCGCCGCGGATCGCGGGGTCCCCCGCCGGGTCGTCGAAGAGGAACCGGAGCTCGTCCTTCGTGCCGTAGACGAGGAGCCGGAGGCGATCGCGATCGCTCGGGCGGAAGACCGCGATGGCCTGGTAGTCGAGGTACGTGGGGGCGACGTCGACGCCGGCGTCCTCGGGCACGATCGCGTCGAAGAACAGATCGACGTGGCTGCGGCGCGCCGCCACCGCGAACGAGGGCCCGTCCTCGATCGCGGCCTCGGCCCGCAGCGACGCGTCGATGACGTTCACGTCGAGCGCGCCGTGCACGCCCCGCTCGGCCGGGTCCCGCACGTCGACCGTGATCACCGCGCCGAGCGCGCGGCCGTACCGGGCGGAGTAGTTGCTCGGGAAGAGGTCGATGGACTCGAGGAGGTCGCCGTTGAAGAAGCTCGTGTAGCCGCCGACGTGGTCGAGGAAGAGGACCGGGGCGCCTTCGAGGAACACCTGCGTGTCACGCGGGTGGGAGCCGCGAACGGCGAGGCCTCCATCACTCGTCGTGGGCGTCGTCACCACGCCGGGCATCAGCTCCACTGCCGCGATGGGATCGCCGTGCGCGCCGGCCATCCTCTGGACCTGGCGGCGTTCCATCGCGTGACGCGTCACCTCCCGGGGCGGCGCGGTCACGACCGCGGTGGCGCCGAATTCGAGCTCGGCCGCGGGCTCGGGCGCGGGCTCGACCGGGGACTCGGGCGCCGGCGCGATCTCCGGGACCGGATCGGGCTCGGGCTCGGGTGGCGGCGCCGTGAAGACGTAGCGGTAGCGGATGCGCGCGGCGATCGCCTCTTCGCCCCGCCTGGCCGGACGCAGCTCGAAGCGCCGCGCCGCGGAGAGGGCGGCCGAGTCGAAGGGCTCGCCGGCTCCCTCGACCACGCGTCCGTCGATCACCGCCCCCTCGGCGCTCACGTCGAGCTCGAGCACGACCGCTACCTCGGGGCGCCCCGCGAACGCACTCGCGTCCACGGTGGCCTCGACGAAGGCCGTCACCTCGGGCGGCACGATCGGCAGCGGCTCGACGGGGGCGGGCAGGTCCTGCGCGAAGGCGCAGAGCGGGTCGATGAGCCAGACGACCGCCAGCGCGATGATGAACGGCAGCCGCTCGGGCGCCGTGCGTCCACTCGGGACGCCTCCGTGATAACGGTCGTACACCGGATTCTCCTCGCGCCGTCAGCGCGTCGCCTGTCGGGATGCGGTGAGGTCAGCGCGTCGGTATTCGTCGGAGTCGTTCCCGCGGCCTCGCCGACCGTTCAAAGAAGATCGCGGCCACGTCAGTGCACGCGCACGCCGGCGAACAAGCTGAGCCAGCTTCGCAGCGTGACGTCGCCCTCGGTCGAGCCCCAGGACGGTCCGACCGCGAGGTCCGGCGCGTCCTCGTGGTTGCTCAGGAACGTGTTCTCCACGACGCCGGCGATCAGCGCGAGCGGCGGGGCGATGTCGATGGCGAGCGTGGCGCGCACCTGCGCGAGCAGGCTCAGGCCGCTCGTGAGATGCTGCGACTCGGTCAGGTGCCAGCCCATGGCGTCGATGTCGATCGCCCCGATCTCGAGGGGAATGCGCCCGCCCACGCCGAAGCCCAGCGTCACCCACCGCGTGTCGCGGCGGATGATGACGCCGGCGCCGTAGAGGTTGTGCGTGACCGTCCCGCCGTGGCGCACCGCAGCGAAGACGCCGCCCGTGGTCTCGCCCCAGGCCTCGATGTCGGTGCGGCCGTCCGTGACGATGTTGAGCAGCCCGATCGGCACCCTGGCCTCGGTCGCGACGTTCACCACGCCGAGCTGGAAGTCTGCTCGCTCCGCGACGTTCACCACGCCGAGCTGCACGTCGGCGCGCTCGGAGACGTTGACGGGCGCGACCTGCAGGCTCACTCGATCGAGCGCGAGGTTCACGCCTCCGGTCGCCTGGACTCCCCGAAGGCGACCCGAAGCCAGGTTGAACGCCCCCGAGACCTGAGCGCCTCGTAGCTCCCCGGCAACCGCCAGGTTCACGCCTCCGGTCACCTGGGCTCCCCGAAGGGGACCCGAAGCCAGGTTGAACGCCCCCGAGACCTGAGCGCCCCGCAGCTCCCCGAGCGCGACCGCCGCGGCTCCTGCGACCTGCACGCCGTCGACGCGCCGGAGCCGAACGTCCGCGACGGCCGCGACCGCCGCCCCTTGCAGGCCGCCGCCCGCGGAGATCGGCAGCCCGAGCGCGAGCCCGTGGGAGCGCTCCGCTTCGGCGCCTCGATCGGTCGACAGGCCCGGGACGAACGAGACGTAGAAGGGTGCAGGCTCGAGCGCCGGTAGAGGCTGCTCGGGCACCGGTGCCTGCGCGCGGATGGGCAGAGGCTCCTCGGTCGCCGGGACCGGCGGCTTCTCCGTCGCCGGGGCCTCGGACTCGACCGGCGGCCCCGGCTCGGACGGCGGCGGCACGAGCACGGGCACGGACGGCGGCTCTTCCGCCTCGATCACGATCACCTGCCGCCGCGCTGCGAGCAGCTCGGACAGCAACGCGTCGGCCTGCCGGCGACCGAGGTTGCCGGCGAGCAGCGCGATGGCCTCGGTCGCCGGCCCATCGTCGGCGGGCAGCTCGATGCTCCGGGACACCGCCGCGCCATCGCTCGCGACGAACTTCACGAGAGCGACCCCGTCGCGCACGCGCACCTGGACGCCCGCCTGCGTGCCGGGCACGACCGCGCCGTCGACCGCCTCGACCCCGAGCTCCCGCCCGATCGCGCCGCGGATGTCTTCGGCCGACGGGGTTCCGGCGCGCCCGTCGATCTCTACCTCGACCGGCAGGGCCTGCTGGGCGGCCGCCGACGAGGCAGCGCAGAGCACGATCATCAGAGCCGAGGTGGGTCGCGCGGCAGTCATTTCGCAGCTCCGTGCCCGGAGGAACCCGGCGCGTTCAACGCGATTTTTTCGTTGAACGGCCTGCGGGGGTTCGGGAACGAAGCCTCGAACGGCGATGGAAATCGGGCTAGACATCGGTGGAGTGCGAGGATCACTGCCGCAAGCCGGGGAAGCCGTGACCCTCTCCCAGTCGATCGAGGACCCGCTCGTGACACGCCTGCGCCGCGGGGAGGCCGCGGCCGTCGCCGACGCCTACCATGCGCACCACGGAGCCGTTCGGACCTTCGCCCGCAGGCTCGTCGGCGACGACCACGTGGCCGAGGACCTCCTGCACGACACCTTCGTCGCGCTACCGAAGGCGGTCCGGAGGTTCCGGGGCGATTCCTCGCTCCGCACGTTCCTGATCGCGGTCGCGGCGAACCTGGCCAAGCGCCACGTGCGCTCGGCGCGTCGCCGCCGCCGCGCCATGTCGCGTTACTCGGAGGAGCGCCGGGAGGACGTGGAGAGCCCCGAAGAGAACGCCCGCCGCCGGCAGCTCGCTGCCGCGCTCGCCCGCGCGCTCGACTCCCTGCCGATCGACCAGCGGCTCGCCTTCGTCCTGTGCGAGGTGGAGCAGCGGACCTCGATCGAGGCAGCCGAGATCCTGCGCGTGCCCGAGGGCACGGTACGGACTCGCCTGTTCCACGCGCGCCGCAAGCTGCGCGACCGGCTGACGCGGGAGGGCGTGCGATGAGCGAGGATCGCGAGCTGTGGGAGGCCGTCGCGGCAGCGCGGGCCGTACACGCGGACACCTCCTCGGATCCGTTCAGCACGCAAGACCGCGTGCTGACCACCCTCGCGCGGCGGAGCCGCGTGCGACGCCGGCTCGTCACGGCGCTGACGGTCGTGGCGCTGTCCTTCACCGGAACCACCGCGTGGGCCTGGGCGACCGGGAACCTCCCCGCCCCGGTCGAGCGCCTGCTCGGCATCGAAGCCGCCGAGCCGCCGCCGGCGCGCGAGCCCCCCGCGCGCACCGAGCAGCGGCCGAGGGGCGTTGCGCCGGTTGGGCCGGCGGCCGAGCCGGCGGTTGACCTCGCCGCGCCCGAGACCGCCGGCAACGAAGCCGCCGTCTCCGAGCCCGGCCACGCGCCGGCGGCCACGGTCGACCTCGGGCCGGCGAGAGCCGCCACCCGCCCGAGCCGCCGCGCGCATCCGGCGAGCGGCGCTCCGGAGCCCTCGGAGGCACCGGCGGCCCCCGACCCGGAACGGGCTCGCCGGCTCGCCGACTACCGGGCGGCGCACGAAGCGCACTTCCGCGACCGCGATCCGACCCGGGCCCTCGGGCTCTGGGACGCTTTCCTGTCGAGCTGGCCGAACGCGGAGCTCGCGCCCGAGGCCCGGTACAACCGGGCCCTCACGCTGGTCCGCCTGGGCCGGCACGCCGAGGCGTCGGAGGCGCTGCGCCCCTTCGCGGAGGGCGCGCACGGCGGCTACAGGCAAGAAGAAGCCCGCCGTCTCATCGAGGCCCTTTCGCGCTGATCGCCCGCGAGGACTTGCGTGCCGCGGGGCTTCGTGGCAGCTTCCGCGGCCCCTGCCAGAATTCTTGGCGTTTTTGGGACGAGGACTGATGAGCGTCGGAGAAGCCGTACAGTGCAAGCCCGTGGAGGTCGTGGTCGGCGACAAGGGCCTCGACCGGGCCGTGAAGCACCTCAAGCGGAAGATGGCGTCGGAGGGCATCCTCCGTGAGCTGAAGCGCCGCCGGCACTACATGAAGCCGTCGGTGAGGCGCCGGAAGAAGGAAGCGGAGGCCGCGCGCCGCCGCCGCAAGCGCCTCAAGCAGCTCGAGACGCGCTAGCCGCTCGTCTCACTCGAGATCGCCGCTGACCGGCTCGCGGCGACGGCCCGGGCTCCACTCCTCGATCGGATCGACCCGCGTCTCGAGGAAGCGCGCGAGCTTGTGGAAGTCGCTCCCGGGCTCGATGAAGCGCACCTCGGTGCGCAGCGTCTCCGGGTTCACCAGGTCGCGGAAGGGCACGTACTGCAAGTCGAGCTGCCCGCTCACGCTGACCATGTGGCCGTCGAGGTTCTCCTCGACCAGCGCACGGAACGCGCCGATGCCGAGCTGGCTGCCGAGCATGACGTCGAACGCGTGCGGGGGCGCGCAGCGCGACTCGTAGCCCATCTGGACGCCGGACAGCTTCTTTCCGCGCCCGGTCCGCTCCTCGTAGCGCTTGCCGACGAGCTTCGCGACCAGCTTGCCGAGGTCGATCTTGCCGAGGGAGATGTGGCCGTGGTCGTCGCGCGGGAGGCTCGCGAGGAACGACTCCGGGAGCTGCTCGGCCAGCCCCTCGGCGAGCACCACGGTGCCGTAGTGCTTGCCACGTCGCTCGCGCGTCAGGATCACGTCGACGATCCGATCGCAGAGCGCCTCCATGTCGAGACGTCGCTCGGTGCGCTTCTCACCGCTGAGGGGGTCGATCACCTCCTCGGGGTGGGTGAGCGAGTCGTCCAGATCCTCGAGAGCGAGGACGAGGTTCGCCTCGCCCGCGATCGCGACGCCGTAGGAGAGCCATCCCGCCTTGCGCCCCATCGTCTCCACGATGAAGTAGCTGCTGGTCGCCTGCGCGTCGGCGTGCAGGTTCTGCAGCTCCTTGGCCATCACGTCGACGGCCGTGAAGAAGCCGAACGTGAAGTCGATGCCGCGGTAGTCGTTGTCGATGGTCTTCGGCAGGTGGACGACCTGGAACTTGCGGGCCCCCTCCGGCAGGTGCTGCTGGAACTGGTGGAGCAGGTTCGCCGTCTTGAGCGTGTCGTCTCCGCCTATCGAAATCAGCGCGTCGATGTCGAGATCGACCATCGCGTTGTACACGTTGCGCAGGCGCCGGGTCTTGGTCTCGTCGTCCAGGTCCTCGGGCCGCTCGATGCCCTTGCCAGGGTTGGCGCGCGCGGTGCCGATGAGGATCCCACGGCTGTTGCGGAGGCCGCGGAGGTCTCGCTCGACGAACACGCGGTAGTGCTCGTCCGGCAGCAGGCGCCGAGTCACCGGGTGGTAGTCCATGAGAGACGAGTAGCCGTGGAAGAAGCCGATCGCCTCCCGGCCGTCCTCGAGGAACGAGATCGCCGCCGACGAGATGACGGCGTTGGCGGCGGGCGCGGGACCGCCGGCGAAGACGATGCCGACGCGGCGGACGTGGTCACCCTGGGGCTTGGCCATTGGGGGGTCTTACTCCACGATGGGGAGGTCGCAAGACTGGATCGCCTCCGGGCGTCGTGCGTCGTACGGTTCGTGCACATGCGGATGGGACGACTGCCGACGATCGCTTCCGGGCTGGCCCTCGCGCTCGCCGCCGCCGCGCCGGCCTCCCGGGCCGACGAGCCGTTTCCGGCGCTCGGGCTCCGGTTCGCGGTCGCGGAGGTGGGCGGTGGGCAGGTCGTCGACGGGAGCTGGCTCACGGCCCAGGTCGCCTGGGCGAACCGGATCTTCGAGCCGGCGGGCGTCTCCTTCGAGCAGGCGCGCGTCTCGGGGCTCGACGCCTCGCACGCCCGGCTCGAGACCCGGGCCGACCGGCACGCTCTCGGGGCCGAGCTGTCGGACGACGTGATCAACGTGTTCGTCGTCGAGTCCCTCCGCGACGTCGACGACCCGTCACGCTACCGAATGGGCGTCCACTGGCGGCCCCGCGGCCATCCGGGCAAGCACCTGGTCATCGTCGCCCGGCACGCCGTGCCGACCGTGCTCGCGCACGAGCTCGGCCACTTCTTCGGCAACCACCGGCACTCGGACACGCCCGGCAACATCATGAGCTACGACCGCGGGGAGGTGCCGCCCTTCTTCGACGCGGTCCAGATCCGCCGCATCCGCGCCCACGCCCGGCGGTTCCTCCGCACCGGGGAGCTGCGTCCCGCCGACGAGATCTGACAGGCCGCCATCACCTGCAGGGCGGGTCGGGGGCGCACCACTCGCTCCGCGCGACGCTGCCGCCCTCGGGCACGATCACGAGGAGCTTCCGAAGCGAGCTGACGATGCGCCCGTCGCTGCGCTTGATGGCGTAGCGGAATGGATAGGCGCGCAGGCAGCGGCGGACGAGGTTGTCGCCAAAGGCGAACCGCGCCTCGTAGTGGAGCTCGGTCAGGCCGACGACGATCCGGAACCGCTCCGCCTCCGGCTCGACGGCCGCGACGTTCTCGGGCGGGTTCGCGTACAGGGCCACCGAGCCCGTGTGGAAGTCCCGCGCCGTGATGCCCAAGGGATCGCGCCCGTCGAGCGCCTCGAGCGCTCCCGAGTAGTCCTCGCCACGCCCCCGAACGAGCACCACGACGGGGACGATGGTCTCGGCCGCCTCGCTCTCGGTGAGCGTGAAGACGGCCTCCCGGTCGGGAGAGGCGGGCAGGAGCGCGTCGAAGCCGAACACGACCTCGACCCAGTCGCTGTACCCGTCGGCGTCGGTGTCGGGCGCGAACGGGTCGGTGCCCCGCGTGTGCTCGGTGTCGTTGCACAGCCCGTCCCCGTCGCTGTCGAGGAACGGGTCGTTCGCGTCGGGACCGCCTCCCCCCGCATCCCGGTCGGGCGGCGCGCCCGGAGGATCGTCGGGGCAGCCCGCGAGCAGCGTGGATCCGAGCAGGGCCGCCGTGAGGGCAACGCAGGAGCGGCCGAGGAGCGCGCCGGGGCCCGACATGGTCCCGGAGAGCTTTGCCGTCCCGTGACCCTGCGTCAAACGGTGTGTGGTGCGTCACCCACGCGGTTGACCCCCGGTGTGCCGGGGATCTAGCGTCCCTCCCCCACACTCCGAGGAGACCTCATGGCACTCGACCCCGCGGCACAAGGCGCCAAGACCGCCGAGCTGGTCCACGAGTACGACTGGAAGGGCGCGGTCCTCTACGCCCTCGGCGTCGGCGCGACCACGAAGGAGCTCGACTTCCTGTACGAGGGGAACGGACCGAAGGTCCTGCCGACGTACGCCGTCGTCCCGACCTTCTTCGCCTGTGGCGAGCTGCTCCCGGTCCTCGGCGGGAACCTGTTGGGGGTCGTGCACGGAGGCCAGACGATCCGGCTTCACAAGCCCTTCGCGCCGAAGGGCCGCTTGACCACGGTCGGCACCGCCCGAGAGATCTACGACCTCAAGCGGATGGCTCAGGCAGTGGTCACGACCGAGACGCGCGACGCGGACGGCGAGCTGGTCTGCGAGACGGAGTGGTCCATCATCTTCCGGCTCGACGGCGGGTTCGGGGGCAAGGCGCCCCCGCCGAGCGAGAAGGTGCGTCCGCCGGAGCGCGATCCGGACTTCCGCGTCGAGGAGAGCACTTCGCCGGAGCAGGCGCTCCTGTACCGGCTGAACGGCGACACCAACCCGCTCCACGCCGACCCCGCCATCGGCGAGAAGGCCGGGTTCGGCCGGCCGATCCTGCACGGCCTGTGCACGTACGGGTTCGTGGGGCGCGCGGTGCTGCACGAGTGCTGCGGCGGCGACCCGTCGCGGCTCAAGGCGCTGCACGGCCAGTTCCGGAAGCCGGTGTGGCCCGGTGACACCATCGTCACCGAGGGCTGGAGGGATGGGGGCCGTGTCGTCGTGCGCGCCTCCACGGCCGAGCGCCCGGGTGAATACGTGTTCACCAACGCCTACGCAGAGATCGAGTAGTGGAGCCGCAAACCCGCAGGTGACTCAGGAGATCGAGTGATGACCAAGAAGCTGTCGAAGGAGATCTGGATCGTCGCCGCCAAGCGGACCCCGTTCGGGACGTTCGGCGGATCGCTCAAGGGCGTGAGCGCCATCGACCTCGCCGTCCACGCGTCGAAGGCCGCGCTGGCGCAGGGGGGCGTGAAGCCCGAGGAGATCGACCAGACGATCCTCGGCAACGTGCAGCAGACGAGCCCGGACGCCATCTACGGTGCGCGCCACGTCGGGCTCAAGAGCGGCGTGCCCATCGACAAGCCGGCCCTCACCTTGAACCGGCTCTGCGGCTCCGGCTTCCAGGCCGTGGTGAGCGCCGCCGAGCAGATCCTGCTCGGAGAGGCGAACGCCGTCCTCGCGGCCGGCGCCGAGAACATGACGCAGTCGCCTCACGTGGTGTACGGCCTGCGAGAGGGGCAGAAGTTCGGCAAGCCACCGAAGATGCTCGACTCGCTGTGGGAGGTGCTCACCGACTCCTACTGCGGCACGCCCATGGCCGTGACGGCCGAGAACCTCGCCGAGAAGTACGGCATCACGCGCGAGGATGCGGACGCGTTCGCGCTGAAGTCCCAGAAGCGGTGGGCGGCGGCGCAGGAATCGGGCGGCTTCGCCGACGAGATCGCGCCCATGGAGGTCCAGGCCGGGCGCAAGACGATCTCCGTCGACCGCGACGAGCACCCGCGGCCGGAGACGACCTTGGAGGGCCTCGCCAAGCTCCCGCCGGTCTTCAAGAAGGACGGCGTGGTCAGCGCCGGCAACGCGTCGGGCATCTGCGACGGCGCGGCGGCGCTGGTCGTGGCCGACGGCGCGTGGGCGAAGGACCGAGGCCTCACCCCGCTCGCCAGGCTCGTGCAGTGGGGCGTGGCCGGCGTCGAGCCGACGCTGATGGGCATCGGACCTGCGCCCGCCATCCGCATCGCGCTCGACCGCGCGGGGCTGTCGCAGGACGCGATCGATCTCTTCGACGTGAACGAGGCATTCGCCCCGCAGTTCCTCGCGGTGCAGAAGGAGCTCGGTCTGCCCGACGACCGCACGAACGTCAACGGCGGCGCCATCGCCCTGGGCCACCCGCTCGGCGCATCGGGCGCGCGTATCACCGCGAACTTGATCTACACGCTCCGCCGGCAGGGCAAGAAGCTCGCCGTCGGCGGCGCCTGCATCGGCGGCGGCCAGGGCATCGCGGTCGTCCTCGAAGCCGTCTGACGGGACGGGATCACGCTTCGCCGGTCAGGCGCGCGCGGTCGTCCGGATCGAGGACGACCACGCCGCACTCCGCGCACCGCTCGACCTCGGCGTTGCCGCAGGCCGTGCGGAAGACCGACCGGCGCATCGTGGTCGCGCAGCGTGGGCATCGCACGGGGACGACCACCGCGACCCAGTCGGTCTGGCTGAGATCGGCGAAGGCGCCGAGCGTGCGGGCGGCGTCCTCGAGCTCGATCACGGTCGCGCCACAGCGAGGACAGCCCTGCTCGCGCCGGGCGATGGTGCGGTAGGCGCCTCCGACCGCGCGATCACGCAGGCCCTCGCCGCAACGAGGGCAGCCTCCACGCACGGCGGCTCCGGCGTCCCGGGGATACGGCGTGATGCGGAGCGCGAGCGCCTCGGTCACGCGGAACGTGGTCGTCTCGCGGACGGCTACCTCCGCGCGCCCGGTCCGGACCCACACGCCGCTCGGCTCGACGAGGATGTGCAGCGCTTCGCCCGGCAGCTCCTCGATCCGCAACGTGTCGAGCGAGCCTCCTCCCACCGTCACGACCGGCGCCTCCACGGTGTGGGACTCGCGCACCTCTCCGAGCTCGTTCAGCACTTCGACGTGGACACGCACCGGGGCAGCGTACCCCGGCTGTGAGGACCCTCGCACCCGACACCGATTCGGTGCTTGGCCCCGCAGCACACACTTTCCTACAATCACGACTTGGAGGCGCCGATGTCCGAAGCCGATGAGCTCATCTACGACTGGAACGAGGTCGAGCGACGCGGGCCCGTCGTGCGCAAGCGCCGGTTCGAGCTGCACGACGAGACCCTGCGGGACGGGATCCAGAACCCGTCGGTCACCGACCCGGGCATCGGCGACAAGCTCGAGATCCTCCACCTCCTGAACGACCTCGGCGTCTACAGCACCGACGTGGGCCTGCCCGGAGCGGGGCCGCGCGCCTTCGAGGACGTCCTCACGCTCTGCAAGGAGATCGCCGACAACCGGCTCGCCATCGTCCCGGGCTGCGCCGGGCGTACGGTGGTGGACGACATCCGCCCCATGGTCGAGGTGAGCCAGAAGGTGGGCCTCCCGGTCGAGGTGATGACGTTCATCGGCTCGTCGCCGATCCGGCAGCTCGCCGAGGACTGGTCTCCGGAGACGATCATCGGCCGCTCCGTCGAGGCGATCGACTTCGCCGTGAAGGAGGGGCTGCCGGTCACCTTCGTCACGGAGGACACGACCCGGTCCGAGCCCGCGCTCCTCACCGACCTGTTCCGCGCGGCCATCGACCACGGGGCCACGCGGCTGTGCCTGTGCGACACCGTCGGGCACGCGACACCGGACGGGGTGCACAACCTGATCCAGTTCACGCGTCACGTGATCGAGGGCTCGGGCGCGGACGTCAAGATCGACTGGCACGGGCACAACGACCGGGGCCTGAGCCTCTGCAACTCCATCTTCGCCCTCGAGTACGGCGCCGACCGCGTGCACGGCACGATCCTCGGCGTCGGCGAGCGGGTCGGGAACGCGCCCCTCGACCAGATCCTCATCAACCTGAAGCTCCTCGGTGAGCTCGGCGACCAGGACCTCACGAAGCTGAGCGCCCTCTGTCAGAAGGTCTCGAAGGCGACGCGCTTCCCCATCCCGATCAACTACCCGGTCGTCGGCGAGGACGCGTTCCGCACGGCCACGGGCGTCCACGCGGCCGCGATCATCAAGGCCAAGGAGAAGGGCGACAACTTCCTCGCGGATCGCGTCTACTCGGGTGTGCCCGCCGGCATGGTCGGGCGGGAGCAGGAGATCTGCATCGGCCCCATGAGCGGCGTGAGCAACGTGAGCTTCTGGCTCCGGGAGCGCGGCTACGACACCGAGCCCGGCCTGGTCGAGGCCGTGCTCAAGGTCGCCAAGCAGAGCGACCACAACCTGACCGACGACGAGGTCAAGGCCGTCATCGAGCGCCATACGCGCAACTCGTAGCTCCGACGATCACTCGGTGGACGAGGAGGCCGGCGGGGTCGGCGGCGCCTCGACGCGTACGAAGCGCATCGTGATCCAGGCGACCGCGACCGCGAGCAGCATGACGAGCCCGAGGACGATCGGCAGCATGGATCGCCCGTGCGACTCGGTGGCGAAGCGGTCCCGGTAGAACCGGCCTCGGCTCCGCACGCGAAGCCGCCGCTGCACGCCCGCGAGGAGATCGGGCGTCTCGTCCTCCTCCTCGCCGAGCTGGTGGGCCTCGCGCATCAGCTCGCGGAATTCGTCCCACTCGGAGGCGAGCGGCGCGCTCGAGGCGAGGGCGGCCTCGAACGCGGCGCGCTTCTCCTCGTCGAGCTCGTCGTCGAGGGCCGCGCTGAACAGCTCCCGTGCCTCGTCCGGTGTCATGACGCCTTCGACTCCCGAGCCCCGTGTAGCTCCATGACGCGCTTCTGAAGCGCCAGCCGCGCCCGGTGGAGCCGGCTCTTGACCGTACCCTCGGGCAGGCCCGTGACCTCTCGGATCTCCTCGTAGGTCATGTTCTCGATGTCGCGCAGGACGACCAGCTCCCGCTGGTCGTCGGGCAGCTCCGCGAGCGCCCGATGGATGAGGCTCTCGGTCTGCTTCGCCGTCGCCATCTCGTCCGGCCGGTGGACCTGGGCGCTCGTGGTCATGGTCGCGCTCTCGATGGCGTCGCGATCCGCGATCTCGTCGAGCTCCTTCTTCTGCCCGCGGGCACGGCGGCTCAGGTACTTGATGCGGTTCTTGCAGTGGTTCGTCGCCACCCGGTAGAGCCACGTGGAGAGCTTGGAGTCGCCGCGGAAGCCGTCGATCGACTTGAACACCGTGACGAACACCTCCTGCGCGAGGTCCTCGGCCTCGCCCCGGTCGCCGATCATGCGGAACACCAGCCGGTAGATCTTCCCCTGGTAGAGGCGGACCAGCTCGTTGAACGCCGCTTCGTCCCGGCGCTTGAGCCGCTCGACCAGCCTCTCTTCGTAGCCCTCCGGCATCGGCACGTGGAAACCGGCGGCGGCGGCGGCGCGCTCCAGCTCCTCCGCAGCGGCGTCCATGCCGGCATGACACCGCACGGACCCATCGGTTCCGGACCGAGACTACACCACCTCGGGGAGCCCTCTACTGTACGAAGTACCGGATCGCCGCCAAGAGGCGGGTCTCGGAGGCGCCCCGGACGTCCTGCGAGAGGCTGATGTCGACCCCCACCTTCTGGTCGACGTAGCCGACCCCGCCGGTCACCGTGTGGACGCGGCGGCCGTGGTCGTACGCATAGCCGCCTCGCAGGGGCACCTGGCCGCCGGCCAGGTACTCGAGACCGCCGCCCGCGGTCCACTCGGCGTGGTCGTAGGTCGAGAGGTCGACCAGCACGTCGGCACCGATGGTGAAAAGCTCGCCCGCCGTGTAGGCGGCCCCGCCACCGATCGTGAGCGGCGCGAGCGGGCTCTCGAGGTCGATGAGGTTGTAGCCGTAGGCCGCGATCCGAAGCCCGGTGACCGGCTGGATCAGGATCGACGCGTCCAGGGTGAAGCCCTGGGCGAGGGTCTCGTCCTCGCCCTCGGGCACCTGACCGTCGCGCGTGAGCGACAGGTACCTGCCGGACAGCCCGAGCGAGAAGGCATCGGAGACCGGGAAGCCGAGCCCGACGCGCCCGTCGAGCCCCGAGTAGCCGCTCTCGCCGTCCCCGAGCAGCCCGCGGAACGACAGGCCGGCCGCGAGCTTGTTGGTCATCGAGTCGATGACGCTCGCGCCGAGCTCCCAGCGACCCGCGGACGGCTCGTAGGCCGCCAGGCCTTCGAGGTGGTACAGACGCCCGATCGGCAGCCCGGCGGGGTTGTACGCGATCGCCGACGTCGAGGCGGCCGACGCACGCGCCCCTGTGCCCATCGCCAGCCCGCGGGTGGACTCCAGATCTTCGCGCGCAGGAGTGTCCTGGGCATGCACGGGCGCTCCCCATGCTGCGAGCAGCGCGACACACAGCGTGGCCACGAGAAACGGACGGTTGCAGCTTCGATCCGACATCGCGTCTTGAAACCCCGCGTGGACAGAGACGATTCCGAAGCTAGCAGGAGCGACGATCGGTTCCAAATAAACGCGCCGCGCGCGTCCCTTCGGCAACGTGCTCGTGAATCCAACGCGATCCTCGCGAGTTAGAAATTTGTCCCAACCAACCCGTAGACGGGTCACTCTCGACCTGTTAGGTTCGCTCCTCCTTTGGGGGAGGGCGCAGATCGCCACCCGTCGAAAATCGGCACGCCGACCGACCGCGACCGAGAGTCCGACGCACCCCGAACGAGACTGATGCGAGCTGTGGATAGCTTGTGGATCAGCGGGATATCTGCGCTGTTTTCAAGGGAAAATCGACGATGAGCGACCTGTGGGAACGTGCTCTCGAGGATCTGCGCGGACGGCTGTCCGCCGACAGCTTCGAGACGTGGCTCGCCCCGGTGCAGTGCGAGGGGATCGCCGAAGACACCGTCACGTTTCGCATTCCCAATCGGTTCTTCCAGGACTGGTTGAGCGCCCACTACCTCGACTTGATCTTGGACACCCTCCAGCGCGAGTCCGGCGCTAGCTCCTTGCGAGTGCGCTGGGAGGTCGACGAGAACCTGCAGGAGCGCGTCAGCGAGCCGCCGGCGCCGCCGGAGCCCAAGAAGCCCGCGCCTGCGCCCCGGCCCGTCAACGGCCGCGTGAGCGCCGACCTCAACCCCAAGTACAGCTTCGACAATTTCGTCGTCGGACCGTCGAACCAGCTCGCGCACGCCGCGAGCGTCGCGGCGGGGACCGAGCCGGGCAAGCGGTACAACCCGCTCTTCATCTACGGCGGCGTCGGTCTGGGCAAGACGCACCTGGTGAACGCCATCGGCCATCGCATCCAGGCGGACCGCCCCGGTGTGCGAATCCAGTACCTCTCGGCCGAGCGCTTCACCAACGAGTTCATCTGGGCGCTCCAGAACCACCGCATCAACGAGTTCCGCGAGCGCTACCGCGCGAGCTGCGACGTCCTGCTGATGGACGACATCCAGTTCCTGGCCGGCCGCGAGCAGACGCAGGAAGAGTTCTTCCATACCTTCAACTCGCTCTACCACTCGGACCGGCAGATCGTGGTCACCTCCGACGTCTACCCGCAGCAGATCGCGGAGATGGAGGAGCGGCTGATCAGCCGGTTCCAGTCGGGCATGGTGGCCGACATCCAGCCGCCCGAGCTCGACACCCGCATCGCCATCCTCCAGAAGAAGGCCGAGCAGGAAGGCATCGCGCTCACCTCCGAGGTCGCGCTGTTCCTGGCGCAGGTGGTCAAGAGCAACGTCCGTGAGCTCGAGGGCACCCTGCTCCGGCTCGCGGTCAAGGCCGAGCTCCTCAAGCGCCCCATCGACCTCGACCTGGCCAAGGAGGCGCTCCGGGCGGTCATGCCGCAGCCGGAGCACGCCACGAGCGTCGAGGACATCCAGCGGGCGGTGTGCGAGTACTTCAACATCCGGCTCGTGGACCTCAAGTCCCACCGCCGGCACCGGGCGGTGAGCCACCCCCGGATGATCGCCATGTACCTGGCCCGCCAGCGGCTCGGGTCGAGCTACCCCGAGCTCGGCGACCGGTTCGGCGGCAAGGACCACACCACCGTCATCAACGCCGTCCGCAAGATCGACGGCTTGCTCGCGGGCGACGACGCCCAGACCCGGACCGCCATCGAGGCCATCGAGCGCAAGCTCGGGTTCTGAGTGCGCTCGATCCCTCGCCCTCATCCGCGCCTTGCCAGGGTGCCGGAGGGCGCGGTATGTCAACCGCCGCTTGTGGGTTACCCGTGGGCAAACCTGGGGGCTACGGTGTGGGTTCTCGGACGACCTTTTCCTCCACACGAACCCCCATCCCCTCCCACGGGTGGAATCGCTTGGAATGGGTAGGGATTCCGATTGGTTGCGCAGATCGTTCCACAATCCACAG
This sequence comes from Candidatus Neutrinellum sp., assembly GCA_039794305.1. Lineage (GTDB taxonomy): Bacteria > Myxococcota_A > Polyangia > Polyangiales > JBDIVX01 > JBDIVX01. The sequence continues at coordinate 30,997 of JBDIVX010000026.1, read as the reverse complement.
CCGTTAAGACGACGACGTTATTAAAAAATTGGAAAGAGGATCCCTGTCGGATCTGGGGAGCACCCAGCCATGGAGCTGAGCATCAGCAAGAAGAGCTTCCTGCGAGGCCTCGCGCGCACGCACGCCGTGGCAGACCGCAAGAGCTCCATGCCCATCCTGTCGAACATCCTGCTCTCGGCGGAGGGCACCGGTGCGCTGGCCCTGGCCGCGACCGACCTGTACCTCGGCGTGAGCGCGACCGCCGACGCTCAGGTCAAGAAGGGCGGCGCGGTGGCGGTGAGCGCCCGGACCCTCTTCGACATCATCAAGAACCTGCCCGAGGGCGAGATCCACTGGACGGTCGGTGAGAACCAGGCCGCCGAGATCCGCTGCGGCAAGGTCCGCTACAAGATTCCGGGAATGCCGGGGGAGGATTTCCCTCCCCTGCCAAACCCCGGCAAGGCGGACTTCGCCGAGATCGACGCCGAGGTCCTCGGCGAGCTGATCGGCCATACCCAGTACTCCATGTCCTCCGACGACACGCGGCCCCACCTCGCCGGCGCGCTGTTCGAGGGAGACGGGAAGGTCGTCCGGATGGTCACCACCGACGGGCACCGGCTCAGCAAGGCCGAGGTGAAGCTCGGCGACAAGTCGACGATGCTGAACTTCAGCATGCTCGTCCCGAACAAGGGCGTGAACGAGCTCAAGCGCCTCATCGAGGACGCCAAGAGCGACCGCGCCAAGGACGACGGCCCGATCACCGTCGGGGTGGCCACCACCGGAGGGAACGCGTTCTTCCGCCGCGAGGGCATCCTGCTCAGCGTCAAGCTCGCCGACGAGCAGTTCCCGCCCTACGCCAAGGTCATCCCCCCCCAGCAGTCGCGGAGGCTCGTGGTCGGTCGCGCCTCGCTGATCGAGGCGCTCCGGCGCATCTCCCTCGTCGCGAGCGACAAGAGCGGCGGCGTCCGACTCAGCCTCGAGCCCGGACTGCTCCGGATCACCAGCGAGAACCCCGACGTGGGCGAGGGTAGCGAGGAGCTCGAGGTGGACTTCGCCGGCGAGCCGGTGGTGATCGGCTTCAACGCCCGGTACCTGCTCGACGCGCTCGGCTCGCTCACCTCGGACGACGTGGCGCTCGAGCTGAGCGGCGAGCTCGACCCCGGCGTGGTCAAGCCCGTCACCGAGGCCATCGACTACGTCGGCGTCATCATGCCCATGAGGATTTAGTACGCGCCCGCTGCGGATCGAACGGCTCGAGACCGGGGGGTTTCGGAACCTCGGGCGGACGGGGTTGGCGCCGGGGCCGGGCTTCAACGTCATCCACGGGGACAACGGCGCCGGCAAGAGCAACCTGCTCGAGGCGATCTGGTACCTCGGCGCGCTGCGCAGCTTCCGCGGCGCGAAGACCGAGGACATGATCGCGCTCGGGGCGCAGGAGGCGACGCTCGAAGCACGGATCACCGGCGACGCCGCCCCGCGTACGTACCGTGCACACCTCGCGCGGGGTCGGGCGCGCCGCCTCCTGCTCGACGGCAAGCGTCCGCGCTCGATCGCCTCCTGGCACGCGAGCGTGCAGATGGTGCTCTTCCACCCGGGCGACCTTCACCTCGCCGCGGGCTCGGCCGAGCCGCGCCGCGCGTTGCTCGACCGGGTGCTCGAGCAGATGGACCCGACGTACGCGTCGGCCCGAGCGAGCTACGACAAGGCCCTCCGCAGCCGCAACCGCCTCCTGAAGCAGCCCGAGGTCGACCGGCGCTCGATCCTCGCGTACGACCCCATCCTGGCGTCGGCAGGGGCGGTCGTGGGCCAGACCCGGGCGCGCCTGGTCTCGGAGCTGGCGCCGCGGACCGAGGAGGCCTTTCGCGAGGTGGTGGGCGAAGCCCTCCCGCTCGTCGTCCAGTACCGGCCGCGCGTGCCGCCGACGGTCGAGGCGATCCGGGAGGCGCTCGAGCGGAGCTGGGAGCGGGATCGGGCGCGGGGCTTCACCGTCGAGGGTCCGCACGGCGACGACCTGGCCCTCGACGTGCGGGACCGCGCGCCCGCGCGCCACCACGCTTCGCAAGGCCAGCAGCGAGCGATCTGCCTCGCCCTCAAGGTGGCCGAGCTCGACGTCCTCTCTCGGCGGACCGGCCGCGTCCCGATCCTGCTCCTCGACGACGTGTCGAGCGAGCTCGACCGGACGCGCAACCGGCGCTTCTTCGAGCTGCTCGCGCGCCTCGGCGGTCAGGTCTTCCTGACCACGACCCACCCCGAGTTCATCCTGCTCGAAGAGGACCGCCTGGACTTCCAGGTCGAGGCCGGCCGCGTCACGCGGGTCGCTCGGTGATCACTTGCCGCGGGCGCCGATCGTGAGGGCGAAGTCGTGCTCCTCCCCCGCCTGGTAGGTGCCGATCCACACGCGCACCGTGCCCGGCGGGAACGGCGCCCGCACGCGCGGGTTTCCTCCCCGTCCCGAGTCGTCGTCGCAGTAGCCCTGCCCGTCCGAGTGCTGGACCACCATCGTGAGATCCGCGCGGCCCTCGGTGGTGATGTCGAGCTCGGTGGGCTCGGCGAGCTCGAGCCCGAGGTGGGGCGCCGGGTCGACGAAGCCGCGGCACGTGGGGCTGACGCCGCTCGCGGCGATCACACCCCGCGCGGTCCCGCGGACGCGCTCGCGCCGGGCGCCCGGCCCGATCTCGAGGGTGTCGATCGAGGGCGCCGCGTCGACGGCGATCCCGTTCGGTCCGGGTAGGGCCGACAGGCTCTCGGCCGCCGCTTCGAGCGTGAAGCTCGCCTCCGCCCCTTCCTGGAAGGTCCCCACCCACACCGCGTGATCGCCCGGGCCGAGCGGCGCGCGCACCTCGGGCTGGCCGCCTCCGCCCGAGTCGTCGTCGCAATGGGTCGTTCCGTCGGGCGAGCGCACGAACAGGACGAGGTCGTCGCGGGCCGTGGTCGACAACGTCACGAGCGTGGGCCCCGCCGCGTGGACGACGAGGTGGGGCACGGGGGGCACGGCGCCCTCGCAACCGGTCCCGAGCCGACGGGCCCGGATCACGCCGCGCGTGCTCCCCATCCACGATGCGGTCGGGGCCGATCCGGGATCGAACGTGCCGAGCGCCGGCGGCGCGGCCTGGGCGAGGCCGTCCGGCCCGGGCATGGCGCCGAGGTGCTGCCACTCGAGGTCGAGCGCGAAAGGGCCCACCGCGCTCGAATTGAGCGGGCCGACCCAGAGCTGGTGGACGCCCGCTGGCAGCGCCGTGCTGATCCGCGGCTGCCGGTCCCCGCCCGAGTCGTCGTCGCAGTGGAAGGTCCCGTCGGCGCTCCGCACGACGAGGACGAGGTCGTGCTGGGAACGGGTGACGGCGGTGACGAACACCGGCTCGTGCGTCTGTATCGCGAGGTGCGGGGCGTCCGACACGTTTCCGACACAGCCGTCGTGCAGCCTCGAAGCGGGCACCTCCCCGTCGGCCACGCCGTCGAAGGAGCGGCTGCCCGACGGCGGCGTGAGCGGTGCCGCGCCGAGGAGCGGCGCAGCGTCGGTGTCGACGCCGCCGAGCAGGCCGATCAGCGAGCGCAGCTCCGGGTTGACCCCCAGGCTTATCCCGATCGGCAAGAGGACGAACACGAAGGTCAGGCAACCGAGGCACGAGGCGGGCCGATTGCCGCCGCTCTCGGTGACCCGGTGCTTGACGCCACGGTGGAAGCGCAGCTCCCGGCTGGACTTCGCGGGGACGTTCTCGGGCGGGCGCCAGGCGGGCGGCGGCGCCCACGTCTTCGGCGTCTCCATGGCCACCGTGCGCATGGAACGGACCCGGTTGGTCCGGTCGCAGTAGCGACAGGTGACGACGCGGTCATCCGGTTTCACGTCGAGGGGTGCGCCGCAGTTCGTGCACTCGACCAGCATCGACCCGCGATGTTCGCACACTTGCGCCCGGCCCTGGGCGCTCTTGCTACAGCGCCGTGCCTGGAGGTTCGGAGCGCTTCCAGTGAAGTGGTGCGAGGAAGCGGCTCCGTCTGGCTGGTACTCTGGCGGCAACATGGCGACACGACGATGGGCGCGTTGGATCGGCCGCGCCGGCCTGATGATCTGGGAGTTGCCCCAAAATGCGTTGGGGGTCTCGCGCCTGGGGCTCGCCTTTGCCCGCGGACGCGTCGAGGGCGTGCGGTTCGAGGACGAACGCGTGATGGTCGAGATGGTCGAAGGCGCCGCGATCAGCCTCGGGCTCTTCGTGCTCTGGACCACCACGGATAACCCCTACGTCCCGGTGGGCGCCGAAAACCGGGCTCACGAATACGGCCACTCGATCCAGTCGCGCATGCTCGGTCCCCTCTACCTCCCCGTCATCGGCGTGCCTTCGACCATGCGCGTCGCCTACGCGGTGGCCTATCGCGCGATGCACGGCCGGCGGTGGGACGGTTACTACCGCGGCTTCCCCGAGAAGTGGGCGGACGAGCTGGGCGGCGTCGACCCGAAGTTGCGCCCCGCGCCGTAGCAGGCCTGGGACAGCGCTACGGGTGGCTCGGGTGGCGGAGCTTGGCTCGGGGCCCGGGGCGGTTGAGCCGCGTGGACGGTCAGCGCGAGTCCGGCCAGGCCTCCGCGAACACCGCGGCGAGCTCCACCGCCTCGTTGCGCGACGCAGCCTGGAACACCTGGTCGCGCAGGGCGGGATCGTAGCTGTGGACGGCGAGCGCGCGGACGGCCGCCGGCGCGTCGCCGGCGTTTCCCCGCTCGACGAGCCCGAGGAGCGCCTCGCGCGCGGCCGGGCGCCTGCTGATCCCGAGCGCCCGGATGAGCGCCTCCCGGTCGCTGGCGAGGACGCAGCTCCCCATCTCCGCGAGCAACAGGTCGATCGCCTCGTCGGTCCCCGAATCGGCGAGGGCGTGGGCGACGAGCTCCCGGAGCGATCGGTCGGCCAGCAACGGTCGCACCGCGGGTCCGCCGTGATCCGGTGCGAGTCGAAAGAGGGCCTTCACCTGCTCCGTCAGGGCTGCAGGGTCCGGCTCGCCCACGCCGATGCGGAGCAACAGGAGCGCCGCGCCGTCCCGATCGCCGTGCTCGGCCAACGCGGTCGCCGCCACCTGCCGGACCTGCGTCTGCTCGTCGGCGAGCAGCCGTCCCAGCACGAGCAGCGCGTCCTCGTACCGCAGCCGCACGAGCGCGAGCGCCCCCCGCGCCCGAACGCTGCCGGCGGTCTCGTCGACCCCGCCCCAGCGCCGCTCCCACTGCTGATACCGGCTCGCCTCGAGGAAGGGCGCCCCGTCCGCATGCTCGGTATGGTCGAGCGCCTCCAGCACCGCCGTTTTCGCGTGGCACCCTGGATCGGCCTTCCCTGCGTCCCGCAGCATGCGCTCGTAGGTTCCGAGGAGCGCGTCGGCGTGACCGTCCAGCCGATGCTCCGCGATGACCGCAGCCGCGCGCGCCACCACGTGGGCGTGCGTGCTGGCGAGCGCCCGCGCCAGCCGCTCCCCCGCATCCCTCCGCGCCGGGTGCGCCTCGACCGGCGCCAGATCCTCGAGCTCCCGTTCGAGCTTCTTTCCGGCCCGCGCCATGGGCGGATGATAGCCCCTGCGGTCGTCGAACGCGGTCTGCCAGACCCGCCCTTGCCGTCGGCTCCGGCGAGCCGCTGCAACTCACGGCGACGGATCGCTCGCGTTGCCGAATGCCATGGTCGCGAGCGCACTCGTGTCGGAATTGTCGACGCTGCTGCGAGCATCCGGCCGCCGAGCGAGTCGAGGGGGTCGTCTCGACCCGCCAGGCCGAGAGCTCCGCGCACGCGGCTGATTCAGAGGCCCAGCCACGCGCGGCCCGGGTTCGCTCGGCGCACGGACGCGCCTCGGCTGCTCAGGCGAGTGGCACGCGTGGTGCACAGTCTTCGGCGGACGGAGCAAGATGCGCAAGCGAGCAACTACCTGTCGGCGACTGGCACTCGTCTCCTCCATCACGTTCGTCGGCCTCCTGGCGCTGTGCGCGCGCAGCGGCGCCGACGAGCTCGACGCCGAGGAGCAACCGTATGAGCACGAAGACACGCGCGAGCTCGTCGGCCTGGTGAACGATGCGGCCGTCCTGGTCGAGCGCGACGGCGAGGCAGCCTTCGACACGTTTCGTGTCCCTGACAGCCGCTGGCGGCACGACGAGACGTACCTCTTCGTCGTCGATCTCGAGGGCAACATGCTCGTGCACCCCGACGAAGCGATGGAGGGTACGAACCAGATCGACCTCGAGGACATCAACGGGCGACCGATCATCCGCGGCCTCATCGACGCCGCCACGGCCGTGCCCAGAGAGCCGCATGGCTGGTACCACTACGAGTGGGCGGTCCCGGGTCAGATCCTGCCGCGCTGGAAGAGCAGCTACGTTCGCCTGGTCACCGCGCCGTCCGGCGAGCGGCTCGTCGTCGGCGCCGGCATGTACGACGACCGCATGGAGCGGGCGTTCGTGGTGCACATGGTGCGGGACGCCGTGGCCGAGATCGAGAAGGGCGGCGTCTCTGCGTTTCCGCTCTTGCGCGACCGAACGGGACGCTTCTTCGCCAAAGATGGCTACGTCTTCGTCATCGACCAGAGGGGCGTCGCCCTGGTTCACCCTGGCTTTCCAAACCTCGAGGGCCGGAACATCGTCGACGTGGAGGACACGGAGGGTAAGCCGCTCGTTCGCGAGATGCTCGACCTCGTGTCCACGCGCGGCGCGGGCTGGGTCGACTACATGTGGCCCAAGCCAGGGGAGAGCGTGTCGACGCAGAAGTCCACGTACGTGACTCGCGCCAACCTCGGCGGCGAGTGGGTGCTCGTCGGTTCCGGTGTCTACCTGGCCGACGCCCCCACGGTCGCCATGCAGCCGACCCTGACCGCGCCGGAGCTCGAAGCGCTCGTGCGTGAGGCGGCCGCGGTCTTCGAAGAGCACGGCGCCGACGCGTTCCCCGAGTTTCGGCGGGAGGGCTCGCGCTGGTTCCGCGACGGCACCTACTTCTTCGCCTGGAACATGGACGGCACCCGTGTCTTCCACGCCGCCAATCCGAGCATCGAGGGCAAGGACGCGAGCGCGGAGCAGGACGTGCTCGGGCGCCCCTACGGCCGAATGTTCCTCGAAGTCGCCGCGAGCTCGTCCGGCGAAGGCTGGGTGCACTACATGTACCCCGAGCCCGGCGACATCTTCCCGACCTGGAAGTCCACCTTCGTCAAGCGCGTGCGCTTCCCCTCCGGCGAGGAGCACCTCGTCGGCGCCGGGATCTACAACATGCAAATGGACGAGGCCTTCATCGAGGACGTCGTCGAGCGCGCCGCGAGCCTCGTGGCCTCTCGCGGCCCGGAGGCATTCGACGAGCTGCGCAACGAACGGGGCCCGTACTTCTTCATGGACACCTACGTGTTCGTCGACGAACCCGATGGCACGGAGCTGGTCAATCCCGGCCAGCCCAGCCTCGAGGGCAGGAACATCCTCGACCTCGAGGATGCGCGCGGCACTCCCATCGCTCGCAGCTACATCGACCTGGCGATGGAGCAGGGCTCCGGGTGGGTCGAATACTACTGGTACCGACCCGGTGAGAACACGCCGACGCGCAAGCGCACCTACGTGCGCAAGGTGCAAGCGGGCGACCAGACCTACATCGTCGGCTCCGGCCTCTACCTGGAAGACTGAGCGACTACGTCCGTCGCAGACCTCACCCCGGCCGGGGTGATGTTCGCCGTCGTCGCTCGAGCGCATACTGGTGCGATGGCTTCTCGGCTCACCGTCCTGCTGGCGGCCCTCGTCGGCCTCGGCTGCTTCGAGGTGCACTCCGAGCCCGGCGACGCGTCGGCGGGCGGCGACACAGACGCGGGACGCCGAGATCCACCGCCCACCGGAACCGACGCGAGCCCGACCGATCCTCTGCCCGAGCCGGAGCCGCTCTGTGGAAGGCCGCCGTGCAGGGCGGTACGCATCTCGGCGGGCTCGAGCCACACCTGCATCGTGCTCGAGTCGGGTCGGGTGGGTTGCTGGGGCGCGAACGGGACCGGTCAGCTCGGCGACGGCACCACGGTCGATCGCCCCAGCCCCGTGGCCGTGCCCGGAGTGACCGACGCGCAGGACGTGGCAGCCGGGCGCGGGCACACGTGCATCCTCCACGCGGATGGCCGCGTGCGTTGCACCGATCTGGACGGCCGGTGGGTCGATGCGCCCGTAGCCATCGGCCGTGCGACCGGAATCGCCGCGGGCACCGGCTACTCGGCGGCCATCACCGGTCGAGGCGTTCTCTCCTGGACCGACCGGGGCCCCGCCGGCTGGACGTGGACCAGTCCGGTCTCCGAGCAGATCGAGGGCGGCGAGCTTCACGTGTGTGGGTTGAGCGCGAGCGAGGTGTGGTGCGTGGGTGAAGACACCTACGGCTCGCTCGGCGCCGGCGTGGAGGCGAGCTCGACCGAGCCGGTCCGCGCAGCGCTGGAGCGTCCGGCCGTGCAGGTCAGCGCGGGACGCGGGCACACCTGCGCGGTGCTCGACGACGGATCGACCGCGTGCTGGGGCGCCGGCTGGGACGGTCAGCTCGGCAACCGCAGCGCCGAGCACAGCCCCGCACCGGTGATCGTGAGCGGCCTCCCGGCGGCCTTGCACGTGGCCGCGAACGGCCACCACACCTGCGCGGCCGCAGGCCCCGAGGGCGTGTACTGCTGGGGCAACAACGACGCGGGTCAGGCGGGCACGACCCCGGGCGATGCGCAGCTCGACCCCGTCCCGGTGCCACGCGTACCGAGCGCCCGGCGCGTGGCCATCGGCGTATCGCACAGCTGCGCGGTCGACGACACCGGTGGCGTCTGGTGCTGGGGCGCGAACCGACAGGGCGAGCTGGGGCGCGGCACCTCCGGCGACGACTGGGAGCCAGGCCTGGTCTCGCCGGGTGGAACGTGACGACGCTCGAGCGCGGTAGCCGTTACGGGTCCGAGTCGGCGAAGTGGTCGAGGAGGGTGCGGTGACCCGTACGTCGTGAGCTCCGGGTCCCGTCGCGTGTGGTAGCCTCGGCGCTCTCGCAGACGAAGTAGACCGCGTCCCGGCGGCAGTCGTCGGCAGCATGTCTCGGAGGTTTGCAGCATGCGTGAGCTGGGGTCGGTCCGCGTCGGAGCGGTGGTTTTCCTTTGTGTGTGGGCCGTGTCGGCGGGCGCCGCGGCGCAGTCCTACGAGATCACCACCACGGGGACGCAGCAGACGTTCGCGGGGATGGTGGTCGACGTCAGCAGCCCGACGAACGCCCAGGCGACCCGCCTGAGCTACGGCGGTATCACCGGGTACTGGCTCTCGGACGGAGAGTGCTCCGGTGCCGAGGAGATCACGTTCACGTTTTCGATTCCGGTCCAGAGCGTCGAGGTGGCCATCACGGCGGCATCCGCCGTCTCGAGCCACGTCGAGGTCATCGAGCTCCTCGCGAACGGCGCTCCCTACACCCTGGTCCCGAGCGAGCTCGACAACTCCACCCCGACCGGTGGGATCGACTTCACCATCACGTCGAACCAGCTCACGCCCGCGGGGGCCGACGACGCGCGCGGGACCTACACGGCGACGTCCGCCGGCGCCGGGGCGCCCATCGCTTCCTTCACGATCCGCAACGTGGTCGTCTCGGGCTGCCCGAACGGCTCCGTGTTCCGGGTCATCGCGAGAGACCCCACCGTCTGCGGGAACGGGAGCGTGGAGGGGACCGAGGACTGCGACGACGGTGGCGAGAGCGCCACGTGCGACGCCGACTGCACGGCCGTCGCGTGCGGCGACGGCACGACGAACGCCGCCGCCGGTGAGGCGTGCGACGACGGTGGCGAGAGCGCCACGTGCGACGCCGACTGCACGGCCGTCGCGTGCGGCGACGGCGTGGCCAACGCCACCGCGGGCGAGGCGTGCGACGACGGCGGCGAGAGCGCCACGTGCGACGGGGACTGCACGGCCGTCGCGTGCGGCGACGGCGTGGCCAACACCACCGCGGGCGAGGCGTGCGACGACGGCGGCGAGAGCGCCACGTGCGATGGGGACTGCACGGCCGTCGCGTGCGGCGACGGCGTGGTCAACACCACCGCCGGCGAGGCGTGCGACGACGAGGGCGAGAGCGCCACGTGCGACGGCGACTGCACCGTGGCCACGTGCGGCGACGGCGTGGTGAACGCCATGGCGGGCGAGGTCTGCGACGACGGCGAGTCGAACTCCGACACCGCGGCCGACGCGTGCCGGACCACCTGCGTGTTGGCGAGCTGCGGCGACGGGGTGGTCGACACCGGAGAGAGCTGCGACGAGGGCGAGCTCAACTCGAACGAGGCGGGCGCGACGTGCCGCACCGACTGTGCCCTGGCGACGTGCGGCGACGGCGTCGTCGACCCCGGTGAGGAGTGCGACGACGGCGAGACCAACTCCGACGCGCCCGACGCCTGCCGGACCACGTGCACGAGCCCGGCCTGCGGCGACGGCGTGCTCGACACCGGCGAGGCGTGCGACGACGGCGCGGCGAACTCCGACAGCAGCCCGGACGCCTGTCGCATCGACTGCGCGGAGGCCACCTGTGGCGACTTCGTGGTCGACACCGGCGAGGAGTGTGACGAGGGCCCGAGCGGCGCCTCCACGTGCACGGCCGCTTGCGCGGCGGTGTCCGCCGATGGCGGGGTGGTGCTCGACGACGCGGGAGCGCCCGCCGACGCGGGCGCGCCCGGCGACGGAGGAGCGACGGCACCGCGCGACGGCGGCTGCGGGTGCCGGACGGCCGCCCCCGTGGGCTCGAAGGGCCTCGCCGGGAGCGGCCTGCTCCTCGCGCTGGTGATCCTGCGACGCCGACGCCGGCGCTGAGCAGGAGTGCGGGTCAGGCGGCGCCGCCGTGGAGCGCGGCGACCGCCCGTGACCATCCCGCGCGCCGCGCCGGGTCGCGCGGGTAGCGCGCGTAGAGCGGCAGGAGAGCGGCCATCCGGGCGCCCGCGGCGGCGAGCGGGCCCGAAACCGCGCCGGCCCGCAGGAGCCCGCGCGGGAGCGAGGCTGCACGCTCGAGGCCCACCGCGGGCAGGACCTGCTGGAGCCCCGCCGCGGTCGACTCCGCGTCGAGCAGACCCGACGCGAAGAGCCGGCGCAGGCGCGGGAGCGTCAGCGTCTGCGAGAAGCGCCGGAAGACGTCGTAGGCGGCGAAGAGGCCTCCGTGGCGGCGCATCCAGCGCACCGCGTAGTCCTCGGGCCCGCCGCCGTGGGCGAGCGCTTCGGCGAGCATCCGCGCCGCGACCATGCCCGGACCGACGCCCGAGCCGTGCGCCGAGAACACCTGCCGCGCCGCGTCCCCGATCGCCACCACGGGCCCGTCGGTCATGACGTCCCGCGGGCGCCCGAGCGGGATCGCGCGGTGCCCGCCGAAGCGGCGCGACCCGATCCACGACCGCTCCGCGACGAAGCGCTCGAGGAGGGCGCGCCCCGACTCGTGTCCGTGCGCCGGGATCGAGCCGGTGAGGATGTCGACCTCTTCTCCGTGGACCGAGACGTTGAGGATCGAATATCCCCCGGCGACGCCGGCGAAGCAGAGGGTCTCGCCCTCGGCCGCGCCATGCGCGGCCAGGAACGCGCGCGCCCCGGCGGGATCCGTGATCGCGTGCACCGCCTGGGCCGCGGCGCAGATGTCCGTGCGCGGGATGGCCGGCGAGCCGAGGAGGCGCGCGCCGGTGAGCCCGGTCGCGTCGGCCACCACGTCCGCCCGCACGGTCCCGGCCGACGTCCGCGCCACCCCGCCCTCGACGCCGAGGACGTCCACGCCGCCCACGAGCTCCGCCCCCGCCTCCCGCGCCCGCTCCTGCAAGCGCGCCACGAGCAGGCGCATGTCCACCGCGAGCACGCCGTGGCCGCGGATCAGGACGCGCTCGGGACCGAAGCCGGCGAGCATGTGGAAGGCATCGCCCCCGCCGCGGCGCTCCTCGCCCTCGGGGAGCGGGACGCCCGCCTCCTCGAAGGCCTCGCCGCGGACGCCGTTGACCCAGCGCGCCCCGGCCGCGTCGAGCGCCCCGCGGTCCACACAGAGCACGCGGAGCCCGCGCGCGGCGGCCGCCCCGGCCAGCGCGGCGCCCGTGGTGCCGGCGCCGGCCACGAGTAGATCGACGCGATCGGGGAGGGTCTGAGCGGGGGTCGACACGGCGGCGATGGGCGGATCATGACGACCGGCCCCTGCGACGCCAGCGCGCTCTTGCTCGCGACGACGCACCCGGGAGCTGCTCTCTCAGTCCGCGCGGCCACAGATCCCGGCGTCGGTCGGCGCCTTCGAGCCGATAGCCGGCCTGGGGCCCTTCGAGCTCGACCTCACGCTCTCGACGCCCTGAGGATCCGACCCAGACGGCGCGGTGCCCGCGGTTCCGAGCGTCTCTCGCTCCGCCCGTCCCGCCCCGATATCATGGATCCCGTGACGCGCTTCGCCCTCGGTCTCGTGCTGGTGATGGTTCCGGCGACGGCGGTCGCCCAGCCGGCGGTGTCCGATGCGTCTCCGGTCGCCGAGCTCGTGGATGCCACGATCGCGACGACGTCCGAGGCGCTGGCGCGGAGCGGCACGGGGTACTTCGCCGTCTGGACGGACCGCCGCACCGGTACGGCGATCGAGGTGCACGGCGCGCGCGTGGCCACCGACGGGACGGTCGTGGACGCGACCGGGATCCTGCTCGCGGTGGGAAGCCACCCCGATCTCTCCGACGACGCCGGCGGCACGCATCTGCTCGTGTTCGTCGACGAGGGCGTCCGGGCGCTGCGCGTGACCACCGACGGATCCGTCACGGATGCGACGCCGATCGTGGTCGCCCCCGACGGGCGCCTGCCCCGGGTCGCGACCGACGGGACCGACTTCCTGGTGACGTGGGTCGAGGGCGCCGCGGGCGAGGAGGACGTCCGGGCCGCCGTCGTCGCGGCGGACGGCACCGTGTCCACAGCGTTCGACGTCGCGGCCTCGGCCGACGCCGACAAGAACCCCCGCGTCGCGGGCGCACCGGGCGGCTACCTGATCGCGTGGACGCTCACGATCGGCTCGGACGAGCACGTGCGGGCGACGCGGCTCGACTCCGCCGGGAACGTCATCGACTCGCCGCCGCTCGCGATCGGCGACGGGATCGCCGTCGCGGTCGCCTCGGACGGGACCGACTACCTGGTCGCGTGGAACGATCTCGGCGCCCTCACCCGCCGCGTCTCCGCGGCGGGCGCCCTCGGGGCGAGCCTGACGTCGAGCGGGCCCCACGTCGTGGACAGCGCGTCGGCCCTCGCCTTCGACGGCACCGCATATACGCTCGTGTTCGAGTCCTACACCCTGTCCTCCCACGCGATCCTCGCCCGGCGGATCGCCACCGACGGGAGCGCCCTCGGCGACGAGACGACGCTCTCGAGCAGCGATCCGAGCCGGACCCACGCGGCCGGTCGGGAGGGCCAGACGCTCGTCGCGCACGCGTTCGCCGGGGACGGGCTCTTCGGGCGCCGCCTCGACGGCTCGCTGTCCGCGCTCGACGCCTCCGCGTTCCCGATCTCGAATGCCCCCGGCTCCCAGACACGACCGGCGGTAGCCTTCGACGGCTCCGGCTACCTCGTGGTCTGGGACGACCACGGCCGGGGCATGCGCGCCATCGGGCTCGACGCGTCGGGCGCTCCGGTCGGCAGCTCGGTGGAGGTCGCGGACCTCGGCGCGGCCGCGCGGGTCGCGCCGATCGCCGATGGCTTCGCGGTCGCGTACCGGGCGCCGCGGACGCCCTCGGACGGCGCCTGCAGCACGGTCGCACACGACTGCGACCTGGCGGTCCGCCGTCTCGGCCCCGACGGATCGCCCCTTGACGCGAGCCCGACCACCATCGAGACGATGGGGGCGACGGGCGGCCAGATCCGGTTCGACCTCGCCGCGCGCGACGGCGCCGCGGCCGTCGTGCACTCCTACGACAACGAACGCCCGGTGGGCCTGCGCATCCTGGCGGCCGACGGCACCACGGGCAGCCGGGTCGAGCTCCCCATGCTCCACTGCACGACGCCGCTGGTCACCGCGGACGCGGACGGGTTCACCTGCCTGTGCCGGGACACGGCCCAGCGCGTCTCCCCGACCGGCGAGCTCGTGGGGGACGCGATCGAGGTCTCGGGGCTCTGCCCGGGAACCCACGTCGACCTGCTCTACGCCGCGGGACGCTACGCGCTCCTGTGCTCGCGCGAGGGGCCGAGCGGCGATCAGGTGTACGTCTCGATCCTCGACGGCGGGCTGGCTCCCGTCGGCGACGCGCTCCGTCTCCTCGACGGCCCGAGCGCGGACGCCGCGCTCGGCTGGGACGGAACACACTTCGTCGTCGCCATGGCTCCGAGCGACACGGAGTCCGATCAGGGGCTCCGGGCGGCCCGCGTCAGCGCCAACGCCGCCGTCGTCGAGCCGGCGCTCACCATCGGCGCCCCGGACGACCCGGATCGTGCACCGGGGCTCGGCTTCGACGGGGCCGGCCGCGGCGTGATCGTCCACGAGCGGTTCGACCCGGGGTCGCGCGTCCCCCGGACCTACGCGCGGACGTGGACGGCCGAGTGCGCCGGCGAGCCCGACGGGACGGCCTGCGACGACGGCGACCCGTGCACGGAGGGCGACGCGTGCACCGGTGGCGCCTGCACCGGCGCGCTCGTACCGAGCTGCGAGCCGCCCGCCCCCGATCGCGACGCCGCGGTGCCGCCCTCGCGTGACGGCGGTGGCGGCGGCGGTGACGCGGGGACGGCACCGGACGACTCGACGCGCCGCGACGACGGATGCGGCTGCAGCGCCGCAGGCGCACGCGATCGAAACGACCGCGCGGTCCTGCTCGCCCTGCTGCTTCTGGTCGGGTGGCGCGCTCGGCGAGCTCGGCGCCTTCGATCGTGAGACGACGAGCGCGCGTCGACGGGAGAGGTCAGCGCGGGCACTCGATCGTCTCGCCGTCGAGCCGTGGCGTGCGCAGTTGCTCCCGCGAGATGCCACGGAGCTCCAAGGAGACCTGGGCGTCCCCTCCTCCCTCGAAGTACTCGACGCGCAGGTGATGGGCTCCGCGGTCGAGAGTGATCTCGCGCTCCACCAAACGGGTCGCCTGCCGTCGCCAGTTGTCGATGACGCGCTCGTCGTCGACGAAGAGACGGGAGCCGTCGTCGGAGCGCAGACGAAGATGCACCGTACGCGGCGCGTTCAGCGACAGGCAGCTATCCCATCGGATGCTGTAGTCGTCTGCGGGCAGGTCCTCGAGGGGGGCGGCCCGAGCCCAACGGAAAGACACGGAGTCGTCGTAGCGAACGATCGGTGTGCCGGTGAAGTCGGCCGCGGCGTAGTAGCGACCGAGCCAACCGTGCGTCTTCGGCTCGTTCACGACGGGGACGCGGCCGGCGGACACGACGAGCAGGAGCGTCGCGAACGCGGCGGCACCCGCGAGCCCCCACCATACGAAGCGGCGCGCTCTCGGTCCGAGCCGCGGTTGCACGAGTGAGAGCGCCTCCGCCTGGAGCACACGGGCGTGGCGACGCAGGGCGTCCCGCGTGACCCCGTCGGGCAGGTTCTCTCCGGCTTCGGGGGCGGAGCGCGTGCGCTCCAACTCCTCGGCGACCCTGTGGGTCTCGGTCTTCGTCTGCGCCATCCAGCGAGCCGCGCGCACCCTGTCGGCCAGCGGCTGTTCGCGATCCGAGGACGCCTCCTTCGCCTCGAGCAGGGCCTCCCAGCCCTGCCGCAGGTGCGGGACGGCGAGCCACGGCCACGCGTCCCGATCGGCGAGGATGGCCCTGGCTGCCAGAGACTCGGCGAGCGCTCTTCGTGCGACCGCGAGCGCCCGTGCGCTTCGGTGGCCCGAGCTGGCCGTGGAGTCGTTCACGGCGAGCAGCCTACCATCGCGCCCGCGACCCGCGCGCATCGTGCTAAGAGGCCAGCTCATTGGAAGGCGACCGGTGAATTCGGCGACCCGTTTGCTCACGGCCCTCGCCCGGTGGGTTCCCCTCACCGCGATCGTCGCCCTGGGCGTCGGCGTGGCGCTCTTCTATGTCTTCGACATGCCGTGGGTCGCGGAGCTGCGCGGTTGGTTCTATCGGCCATGGGACAAGGCCCTCGACCCGAGCCCCGAGGCGATCGGCGCGTCGTTGCTCGGCGTGGCGACGGGCGTCGCCGCCACGGTGGCCTGGCGACGGCGCGATCGTTCCGTCGCTGTGATTCTGCTGCTCGTCGCAGCGACGTCCCTTCAACTGGGGACGAGCTTGCTAGGAAGCCCGAGCGAGATCATGCGACGCCACGAGTCCGGGCACGGCAAGTACTGGCGCGTCGTCCAGCAGCGGCGCGATCGGTGGCTCGAGACGCTGACCGACTACGAAGCGCTGGCACGAAGCGGCGCCCTCGACGACTACGCACCCTCCAAGCCGCCCGGGGTCCTCCTGCCCTACATGGCCATCGATTCTCTGGGGCGCGTTCCGGCCGTCCAGAGCGCGCTCGGGCCCTGGGTCGATCGCGCCGGCCGATCGCCTCGAACGCGGGCCACGGCTTCGAGCGTGGCGGCCTCCATCGTCCTGTTTCCGGTCCTGACCGCGCTGACGGTCGTGCCACTCCTGCTCCTCGGAATGCAGCTCTTCCGGGACGAGGACATCGCCTGGTCAGGCGCCGTCGTGTGGGCCGTGGTGCCGGCCACGCTTCTCATCCAGTACCACCTCGACGGAGCCGTGTACCCGCTCGTCGCCGTGACGGGCTGCGCACTCGCCGCGACCGGCGTCCGGCGAGGGAGCTGGATCGGGTCCGCGCTCGCGGGGCTGACGCTGGCCTTCGGGCTCTATCTTTCGTTCTCGCTGGTCCTCGCCGTCGCGCTGGCCTTCGGTTGCATCCTCACCATCAGCATCGATCGGGTCGGATCGACCGGCTCGTCCCGGCCGCTTCTGAGCGGTGCCGTGCATGCGTGCGTCGTGACGGCAGGGCTCGGGATCGGCATCGGCGCGCTCGCATGGGGGCTCGACTTCGGCATCGTCGAGCGGTGGACCCACGCCATGGCCTACCACGCGAAGTGGAAGGCGGGGGTGCCCGCCGAGTCATGGCGGTGGATCGCGATGCTCGAGTGGGGGCTCTACGTGGGGCTCCCGCTGATGGCCCTGTGGCTGTGGCAGACCATGCAGGCGGCGACGGAGATCGCGCGGCGGCGCCTCGACCCCGCGGCCTGGTTCACGGGGATCCTCTTCGCGCTCGTCCTCGCGCTCTCTCTACGCACGGGCACGAACGAGGTCTGTAGGATGTGGCTCTTCTTGAATCCGTTCGTCGCCCTGTCGGTCGCCCCGCTCCTTCCGTCTCTCGATCCCGGCGAGAGACCCCTGCGACCGCTCACCGTGCTGATCCTGACGCAGCTCCTCGTGGCCATCGTCATGAAGGGGCACCAGGAGTGGTAGCCGTCGCGACGTAGCGCGCCACGCCGAGCGCCGAGGGCCCTCAGCCCGCCTGCGCCTCCGCGGCCTCGCGGTCGGCCTGGAGCAACGCGTGCACGCGCTCCAGCAGGGTCCGTTCGGTGAAGGGCTTGTGGAGGAAGGCCACGCCCGGCTCCGCCGGTGTCTCGGGCATGGCATCCGCGGGGTGGCCGGAGACCAGAAGCACCGGGAGCCCGGCCCGACGGTCGCGAATACGCTTCCCGAGCTCGGTGCCGGAGATGCCCGGCATGACGACGTCGGTCACGAGCAGGTCGACTCGCGGTAGCTCGCGCTCGAGCGCGAGGGCGTCCTCCGCGCTCGGGACCGCGTGTACCTCGAGGCCCGAGCCCCGGAGGACGCGCTCGAGTACGGATCGAACGGTGACCTCGTCCTCCGCCAGCAGCACGACGCCCGAGAGGGTCTCGATCTCCGGCCGGGATGGAGGGCGAGGCGTGGCCTCGATTCCCGGAGCCTCGGTGCCCGGCAACAGGACGACGAAACGGCTGCCCCGGCCGAGCTCGCTCTCCACCCAGACGTGCCCGGCGTTCTGGGAGACGATGCCGTGGACCGTGGCGAGCCCGAGGCCCGTGCCGCGGCGCTTCGTGGTGAAGAAGGGCTCGAAGACGCTCTGCCGTGTGGCCTCGTCCATTCCCTCGCCCGTGTCCCTGACCTCGAGCGCGGCGTACCGGCCCGGCCTCGCCGCCGGCACCGTGTCCAGCGTACACTCGACACCGGGCAGGTCGACCGCGCGGGTCTCGATCGTCAGCCGCCCCCCGTCCGGCATGGCATCGCGGGCGTTGGCCACGAGGTTCACGACGACCTGCTCGAGCTGCGCGACATCCGTGCAGACTGGGGGGACCTCGCGCCCGGAACGAATCTCGAGGTCGATGTTCTCGGGCAACAACCTCCTCAGGAGCGGCTCGAGCGGCTCGACGACGTCTCCCAGCGAGACGACGCGCGCCTCGCGCACCTGGCGGCCCCCGATCGCGAGCAACTGGCGCGTCAGGTCGGCTGCCCGCTTGCCCGCCTGCTCGATCTCCTGGAGGCAGGCATCGTCCTCGCGCGAGGCGACTCTCCTGCGTAGCACGCTGGCGTTCGCGAGGACGATGGTGAGGAGGTTGTTGAAGTCGTGGGCCACGCCGCCAGCGAGCCGGCCGACCGCCTCGAGCCGTCGCGCGTCGCCGAGCTGACGTTCGAGCCGGCGACGGGCCTCGTCGGACTTGCGCCGCTCGGCGACGCTCCGCTCGAGCGCGATCTGAGATGCGCGGGCCTCCTCGGCGCTCTTCCGAGCGTCGTGAATCGCGGTGTCCTTGCCGCGCAGGGCCACCCCGATGAGCATGGCGACGAAGAGCAGGCAGAGGGAAACCGACACCCACATTCGGTAGGGAGACAGGGCCGGTGGCTCCGGCAACAAGCCGGTCGCCTCGGCGTAGGCGGCCGCGCCGAGCCACAGCACGCTCACGATCGCCACCCCGTTGGCCGCCCGCGCGCTCCAGAAGAACCCGGCGAGCACGATGGCCAGGAGGTGGACGATGGGCGCGCCCGTGTGAACTCCGTAGAGGATCTCGGCGGTGGCGCCGACCGCCCAGATGCCCGCGCTGAAGAGGAACCCGGACGCTCGACGACGTCCCACGTGGAGCAGCGCGAAGCTCGTCCACGACGTCACGCCCGTGGCCGCGTATACCGCCGCCACTGCGGCCGGCGCGGTCTCGAAGAGCAGCGCGGTGACGAACCGCAGGGTCATGACGACGCTCGTGACGAGCAGCAGCCAGTGCTGTATGCGACCCACGCGGTCGCGATCCGGATCGCCCAGATCGGGTGGCGTGAGCAGGCGCTTGAAAGCCTCGTGCACGGATCCCGCCAGCCATTGTGCCACCGGGCCGACGACACGCGCGACCCGCCGTACTTGTTCCTGACCCTCGATCGCATACTGGGACCGGCGTGGGTGCTCGCGCGCACGGCCTCCTGCGCGTGGGCCCGTCGTCGCTGGTCGTTCCACCGCGTCCTCGTTGTGGGCGACGCTCGCGCCATCGTCGAGGCCGCGGACGGACGCCGGCTGGTGGTGCGAACCGAGGTGACTTTGGAGCGGGGCCCGGCGTACCTCGAGGTCGGTCCCCGGCCGCATCCGGCGGAGCCGTATCGGAGCGACGACACCGAAGCCCTCCTCTACGCAGCGGAGCCCGCGCAAGAGCGCGCGAAGCGGCGCCGCGACCTGCTCACCGCCGCCCTAGGGATGCTCTCGGGTCTCGTGTGGATGGCCCTTCCGCTCTCCCTACTGCTCGCCGATGCACTGACCGAGTGTGTCCCGCCCAGTCATCTACCCGAGCTGTGCGGATGACCCGCGTGATCGGGGTGGCCTCCTTCGGCGAAGCCGGGTCGTGCCCGAGCAGCCGCGACGGGTACAACCGCGTCGATCAGTTCCTCGGGATGATCGACGAGGCCATCATCGCTTCTGGGGGCTGTCCGGAGGCCACCGACGAGACCTGCAACAGCATCGACGACGACTGCGACGGCACGATCGACGAGGGATGCGCCCGGATCGGCGAGGCTTGCGAGACCGACGGCGACTGTGCGTTCGCGCAGCTCCCCGAGCGGTTCGAGCCGCTCGAGCGGCCGGTGTTCTGCGGCGAGACGGCCGGCGGGCGGGTGTGCACGCGGGCGTGCGATCCGCTCACGCCGCGCGAAGGCTGCGGCGAGATCCCCCACCCGTTCCTCGACACGACCGAGACCTTCGAGGGCGTCTACTGCCGGCGCACCGACGGATGCGAGGGGCTCTGCGTGGCGGGGGAGGCCGGCTCGGGTGGCGACGGCGACTCCTGCGAGCGCGACACGGACTGTGCCTCGCTCTTCTGCACCGATCCGGGCGACGGCCGGGAGCGCTGCCTCACGCCGTGCCGCGGCGGAGAGGGCATCTGCTTCGCAGGCGAGGTCTGCGCGGCTTCGGGCGGCGCGTGCGGTGGCTGCCTGCCGCCCGAGATGGTGAGCGGCGCGCGCGCGCTCGGGGAGCCGTGCGCGGACGCGGCGGATTGCGGGAGCGGGGTGTGCTTCGAGGATGGCCCGTTCCGGTACTGCTCGCGGGCGTGCGAGGACGACGCAGGCTGCGCGGCGGGCTTCCACTGCCGCTCGGGCTCTTGCGCGCGAGGGGCGCGGAGCGCCACGGGCGAACGGTGCGTGTCGGACGAGGACTGCGTCGACGGCGACCGCTGCGCGGAGGACGGCTCGCTCAGGTGGTGTACGCACGCCTGTACGACGGGCACGTCGTGCCCCGAGGGGTTCCTGTGCGTCGGCAACGAGTGCGTCCCGGACCTCCGCCTCGACGGAGAAGCCTGCAGCGACGACGATCAATGCATCTCGGGCGTGTGCGGCGACGCCGGCGACCGCCGCCGGTGCCTGCGCCCCTGCGGCCCCGGCGCCCCCTGCCCGAGCGCCCTCGAGTGCCGCCGCCTGGGCGACTCCCCCGACGCCACCTGCGCCCCCCCCTTCGACCCCGAGCCGAGCGGCTGCACCGTCACCCCCGCCCCCCGCACCACCCCCCTCTGGCTCCTCCTCCTCCTAGCCCTCCCCATCCTCAGACCCCGCCCCCGCAACCCTTAGGGGACGGACCTTAGTTTCTTAGTCTCGCTCGCGAAACTGCTCGGCTTTGCGGTGCGAGAAACTAAGAAACTAAGGTCCGTCCCCTATGGTGTGATTCGTGGGAACAGTGCCGGGGGGTGACGTGGGGGTGGGCTAGCTCTCGAGCGTGAGCCAGGCGCGGAGCTCGCCGGTGATGACGCGGGGGGCTTTGCGGAGGTCGCTGACGGTGCGGGAGCCGGTGAGGAGCATGACGGCGCGGAGCTCCTGCTCGACACGGTCGAGGAAGCGCTCGGCGGCTTCGGGGCCGCTTTCCTGGAGGGCCTTGAAGACGTTGCGGGCGATGCCTCCGGCGGTGGCGCCGAGGGCGATGGCCCGCGCGACGTCGAGTCCGCTCCCGATCCCGCCCGTGGCGATGGCGATCATCCCCTCGCGCGTCGCGAGGTGGACCGAGGCGGCCGTCGGGATGCCCCAGTCCCAGAGCGCGCGCCCGAGGGACGCGGCGTCCCCGTCGACGCGCAGCGTCTCGACGCCGACCCAGGAAGTCCCACCCGCCCCGGAGACGTCCACGACGCGGACACCGGCGTCGAAGAGCTTGCGTGCCGCCTGCGCCGAGATGCCGTTGCCGGTCTCCTTGGCGACGACGGGCACGGGGAGCTCCCGCACCAGGCGCTCGAACGTCTCGGTGCCACCTCGGAAGTCGCGGTCGCCGCCCGGCTGCACGATCTCCATGGCCGGGTTCATGTGGACGCACAGCGCGTCGGCGCCGATGTCGCGCACGAGCTGCTCGAGGACGCTCGACTCCCAGTCCCGCGCCTGGACCACACCCACGTTGCCGAGGAGCAGGACGTTCGGCGCCCACTCGCGGACGCGGTAGGTCCACGCCGTGTCGGGCCGCCTCTCCATGGCACGCTGGCTGCCGAGGCCGAACCCGTACCCGCGCCTCTCGGCGATGGTCGCGAGTGCCCGGTTCACCTCACCTGCGCGCTCGGTGCCACCGGTCATGCCCGCGATGACGATGGGCGCGCGGAGGGTCTTGCCCAGCAGCTCGACGCTCGTGTCCAGGTCGTCCAGGGCGAGGTCGGGG
This sequence comes from Candidatus Neutrinellum sp., assembly GCA_039794305.1. Classification (GTDB taxonomy): domain Bacteria; phylum Myxococcota_A; class Polyangia; order Polyangiales; family JBDIVX01; genus JBDIVX01. The sequence continues at coordinate 9,032 of JBDIVX010000026.1, read as the reverse complement.
AGCGACTGGTGGACGAGCCGCACGTGCTCGAGCAGCGTCGTGCGCTCGCGGAACGCGACGTCGTCGGTCGCGCAGAGATCCAGGTGGTCCTGCTTGCGCTTTCCGATGTCCCCTTCGGTCACGCGGGAAGCCTAGTCCCCTGGAACCATGATGTCTCACCCATCTCGACGCACCCTCGACCCCGGCCGCGGTTGACTCGGACACGCCCGGGGATCATGTTCCGCCGCGTCATGGGCGGGGGTTCGTTTCTGCCCGGCGTACGCGACCGGGTCGAGCAGCACCTTCGAGACTTCCTCGCGGAAAAACGCGAGGAGGCCGCCACACTCTCGCCCGACTCGGTCGAGCTGGTCGACGCCGTCGAGGCCCTGACCATGCGCGGCGGAAAGCGCCTCAGACCGCTCGTGGCCGCCGCGGCCTTCCGCGCCGTCGACCCGACCGCCGACCTCTCCCGGGTCGCGGACGTGGGCGCGTCGCTCGAGCTGCTGCAGACCTTCCTGCTCATCCACGACGACTGGATGGACCACGACGAGGAGCGCCGGGGTGGCCCCTCGGTCTGGGCCTGGCTCCGCGACCGGCACGGCGACGCGCACCTCGGCGCTGCCCTCGGCGTGCTCGCCGGAGACCTCGCCGCCGGCTACGCGTCCGAGCTGCTCGCCCGCGCCCCGTTCCCGGCCGCCCGCCGCGGCGAGGCGACCGCGGCATTCCACCGCATGCAGACCGAGGTCTTCCTCGGCCAGCACCTCGACCTGGTAGCGACCCGACACGTCGAGCGGATGTACGACCTCAAGACGGGGAGCTACACGACGCGTGGACCGCTGCGGCTCGGCGCCATCCTCGCCGACGCGCGCGCCGCGCAGACCGACGCCCTCGAGCGCTTCGCGACCCCCCTCGGGATCGCCTTCCAGCTCCGCGACGAGCTCCTCGGGACGTTCGGCGATCCCACCGTGACCGGCAAGCCGGCGGGCAACGACCTCCGGGCCGGCAAGCGCACCGTCCTGGTCGAGGAGATCCGTGCGCGCGGGAGCGCCTCGCAGGTCGAGTCCGTCGAGCGCGTCCTCGGCCGGACCGACGCGCCGGACGACGAGATCGCGCACGCAACCGCCGCCCTGAGCGCCTCGGGCGCGCGCGATCGGGTCGAAGCGCTGCTCGCCACCCTGATCGCTCGGGCCGAGGACGCGCTCGCGCAGGCGCCCCTCGACGTCGCGCCTCTCCGCGCGGTCATGCGCCTGCTCGCCTTCCGGGACCGCTGATGGCGTTCGGGGGCGGAAAGGTGATCTTGCTCGGCGAGCACGCCGTCGTATACGGCCGGCCCGCGCTCGCGGCGGGCATCGCGCGCGGCGTAGACGCCGCGGCGACCCATGGCAAGACCGATCGGCTGCACATCGAGCCGTGGGCCGTGACGCTGGAGCCCCACGCCGACGCGGAGGAGCCGCTCGCGCGCGCCTTCCACGCCCTGCTCGCGAGCTGGGACGCGCGGCCCACGGTGCAGATCGAGGCGCGCGTGGATCTGCCGGGCGGCGCCGGGCTCGGATGCTCGGCCGCGCTCGCGGTGGCGATCGTGGGCGCGGTGGACGAGATGTGCGGCGTGAGCCGAGACCCGGAGGAGGTCGCCGAGCGCGCGCTCCACTGGGAGCGGGTCTTCCACGGCAACCCCTCGGGCATCGACACCGCCATGAGCGCGCGAGGGGGTGTAGCGGTGTTCCGGCGCGGCGAGCCCGTCGAAGCAGTGGCCGTCGAGCGGCCGCTCACGGTGGTCGTCGGGCACAGCGGCGAGACCTCGAGCACGAAGGAGATGGTGCAGCTCGTCGCGCGGCAGCACGCACGCACCCCCGAGCGGGTGGAGAAGGTCTTCGACGCCGTCGCCGCGATCGTGGACAACGGCCGCCTCGCCGTCTCGGCCGGAGACCTCCTCGCGCTCGGTCAGCTCATGGACCTGAACCAGGCCCTCCTCAACTCGCTCATGGTCTCGACCGCGCGGCTCGAGGAGCTGTGCGCCGTGGCGCGGGACGCGGGCGCGCTCGGCGCGAAGCTCACGGGCGCGGGCGGCGGCGGGTGCATGATCGCCCTCGCCGAGGATGCCGCGGGCGCCGAGCGGATCCGGGTCGCGCTCGAGGAGGCCGGCGCCGAGGCCTTCGTGGCGGAGGCCGGCGCGTGAAGGCGACCGCCCGCGCCTGCGCGAACATCGCGCTCGCCAAGTACTGGGGCAAGAGCGACCTCGCGCTCAACCTGCCCGCCGTGCCGAGCATCTCGATGACGCTCGACCGGCTCGTCACCGAGACGACCGTCCGCTTCGATCCGAAGCTCGACCGTGACGCGGTCCTGCTCGACGGCCGCGACGCGAGCGAGAAGGAGCGCGGTCGCGTCGTCGAGCTGCTCGACCGGGTGCGCGACCAGGCGCGCCTCACCGCGCGCGCCCGCGTCACGAGCGAAAACCGTTCCCCGACCGCAGCAGGTCTCGCGTCGAGCGCGTCCGGGTTCGCCGCGCTCGCTGCGGCGGCCTCGGCGGCGGCCGGCCTCGATGCGCGTCCCGCCGAGGTGAGCCGGCTCGCGCGCCGGGCGAGCGCGTCGGCAGCCCGCTCGGTCTTCGGCGGCTTCGTGGAGCTCCCCGCGGGCAGGCCCGGCGACGCGCGCCTCGCGGCAAGGCCCCTCTTCGACGCGAGCCACTGGGACGTCGCGCTCGTCGTCGCGCTCGCAGCCGAGGGACCGAAGGAGGTCGGCTCGACCGAGGGCATGGAGCGCTCGCGCCGGACGTCCCCGTACTACGCGGCCTGGCTCGAGGCGGCGCCGAAGCTCGCGCGTCGGGTGCGGCAGGGCCTGCGTGAGCGCGACATCGCCAAGGTCGGTCGCGCGATGGAGCAGAGCACGCTCGCCTTCCACGCGTGCGCCATCGCTTCGGACCCCGGGGTCGTCTACTGGCGCCCGCCGACGCTGGCGCTCCTGCGTGAGGTGCGGCGGCTGCGCGACGCGGCCGGCGTCGAGGTCTGGGCCACCATGGACGCAGGCCCGCACGTCAAGGCCCTGTGCCTCGCGAAGGACGCTCGCCGCGTCCGCGCCGCCCTGTCGCGCGTCGACGGAGTCGTCGGCACGCTCGTCGCCCGGCCCGGTCCCGGAGTGGCCGTCCGATGAGGGTCTCTTCACCGGGAAAGCTCGTGATTGCGGGAGAGTACGCCGTGCTCGAGGGCGCGCCCGCGCTCGTCGCGGCGGTCGACCGGCGGGCGGTGGCCCGCTGGGTACCCGGCTCGCAGGCCGGTACGGACGGCTCGGCCGGGGCTCGGGGCGGGTCACGGGAAACGCCGGTCCTGCCCGCCGAGGCCCTGGTAGCACGCCGGATGGCCGAGGAGGTCTGCGGCGTGGTGCCCCAGGAGCTACAGCTCAGCGTGACGGCGCTCCGGCAGGACGGGCGCAAGCTCGGCCTCGGCTCGTCGGCCGCCGGCGCCGCGGCGGCGGCCGGCGCGGTGTTCGCATGGCACGGCCACGAGGTGAGCGCTACCGCGGTACGATCCCAGGTGCTCGCGGCGGCGATGGCGGGCCATCGGCAGGTGGCCCCGGAGGGCAGCGGCGTCGACGTGGCCGCCTCGGTGCTCGGCGGGTTCGTGCGGTTTCGCCGCACCGGGGACGATTTCGAGGCGGAGCCCGTGACGTGGCCGGACGGCCTCGAGGTGCGTGTGGTCTGGACCGGCGCCGAGGCGCGGACGAGTGATCTGGTCGCCCGGGTGCGAGACCTCGCCCGCAGCGCGCCCGACGTCTACCGCGGGCGGATCGACGCGGTGCGCGAAGCGGCGGCGGGCTTCCTGCGGGCCGTCTCCGAGGGGCGCAGCGGAGACGCCGTCCGCGCCGCGGACGCGCACCACGAGGCGATGGCCGCGCTCGGCGAGGCGGCCGGGGCGCCCATCGTCGAGGAGCGGCTCGCGCAGATCGCGGGTCTCGCGCGGGCGGCGGGCGGCGCCGCGAAGCCGTCCGGCGCAGGCGGAGGCGACGTGGCCGTGGCGTTCTTCACCGGCGCGGCCGAGACCGCGCGGTTCGAGGCGGCGTGCCGAGGTGCGGGTCTGAGCCTACTTGATCTCGGCGTGGGTGCCGAAGGTACGGCAGCGAGCGCGTAGCAGGAGCATCGATGAGGACTTCGAGGTTGCCCGGGTTCTACAAGCGATCGATCGACGAGCGGCGGCGGCTGGCCGCGCAGGCGCTCGGGGTGGACGTCCGGGAGCTGATGCGGGCGCTCCGCGCCGGCGGCCTCGACCTCGAGACGGCCGACAAGACCATCGAGAACGTGGTGGGGACCTATGCCCTGCCGTTCGCGCTCGCCCTGAACGTGCAGGTCAACGGCGAGGATCACCTGGCGCCGATGGTGGTCGAGGAGCCCTCGGTGGTCGCGGCCGCGTCGAACGCGGCCAAGATGATCCGCGCGGGCGGCGGGTTCGTCGCCGAGGCCGACGACCCCATCATGATCGGTCAGGTGCAGCTCGACGACGTGCCCGACACCGACGCCGCGACGAGCGCCGTTCGAGACGCGCGCGCCGAGCTCCTCACCGACGCGAACCGCGCAGTGCCCGGCCTCGTCGCGCGCGGCGGCGGCGCCAAGGACCTCGAGGTACGCTCGCTCGGCGACGGGATGATGGTCGTCCACGTGCTCGTCGACTGCCGCGACGCGATGGGCGCGAACCTCGTGAACACGGTGGCCGAGCGGATCGCGCCGCGCATCGCCGAGCTCACCGACGGCGAGGTCGGCCTTCGCATCCTGTCGAACCTCTGCGATCGGCGGAAGGTCCGCGTGAGCGCGCGGATCCCCGTAGAGGCGCTCGCCTTCGGCGGGCGGGGCGGCGAGGTGGTGCGGGACGGCATCGTGAAGGCGTCGCGCTTCGCCGAGCGCGATCCCTACCGCGCCGCGACGCACAACAAGGGCATCATGAACGGCGTCGACGCCGTGGTCGTCGCGACGGGCAACGACTGGCGCGCCGTCGAGGCCGGGGCCCACGCTTTCGCGGCGCGTAGCGGAACCTACGGGCCGCTGTGCACGTGGCGGGTGGGCGAGGACGGCGCGCTCGAGGGCACGCTCGAGATGCCGCTCTCGCTCGGGATCGTGGGCGGGCCGGCGAGGGTGCACGCCGGGGCGCGGTTCGGGCTCGAGGTGGCGCGTGCGCGCTCCGCGCAGGAGCTCGCGATGATCGTGGCCTCGGTGGGCATGGCGTCGAATCTCGCCGCCCTCCGGGCGCTCGCCACTGACGGCATCCAGAAGGGCCACATGGCCCTGCACGCGCGCTCGGTCGCCATCGCCGCGGGCGCCAAAGGCGACGAGGTCGAGCAGGTCGCCGCGCGCATCCACGCCGCCGGCACCATCACCCTCGACGCAGCCCGCAGCGTCCTGGCCGAGCTCCGCCCCGCCCCCCACCTCCCCGCCGCCGCCAACGAGTAGTTGCATTCGGGCGTGTCCCCGATGCAACTGGCCCGCCAGAGCCGGGGGTGCGAGTTGCATTGGGACCTGTCCCCAATGCAAGTCGGTCAGGTTTTGGGTTTGGTGTAGGCGAAGAAGAGGGCGAGGACGGCGGCGGCGGCGGCCAGGGTGACGAGGGCCTGGCCCGAGAAGCTCACGGCTAGGCTGCTCAGGCCGATGGAGACGAGCAACGCGATCAGCACGCCGACGAGGGACTCGCCGGCGATGATGCCCGACGCGAACAGCACGCCCCGGTGCATCTTCTTGTCGAGCTCGGCGTGATCCGTCACGCCGCGGCCGTGGAAGTGGGCGAGCAGGCCGCCCAGCAGGATCGGGACCGAGAGCATGAAGGGCAGGTAGATGCCGACCGCCACGGGCATGAGGTGCATCCGAAAGCGCGCCCGCCGGTGCTCGAGGACCGAGTCGACGACCTGAATCACGAGACCGATCGCGACGCCCGCCGCCACCATGCCCCACGGCAGCTCCCCGTCGCCGAAGAACCCGCTCGCGAGGCTCGCAAACAGGCCCGCCTGCGGAGCGGAGAGCTCCTCGCTGCCGATCGTGTAGGCCGTGTCCAGTACGGTCAGCAGAGGGGCCATCACGAGCGAGGCGACGGCCACCCCGGCGATCTGCATGATCTGTTGCCGCCGCGGCGAGGCTCCCACGAGAGAGCCCGTCTTGAGGTCGTTGCAGACGTCACCGGACGTGCAGGCAGCGCAGCAGACGATGGCGGCGACGCCCAGCGTGGCCATCATCCCGTCCATCCCCGAGAAGCCCGCGACGAAGAGCATCCCGCCGGTGAACAAGACCGCGGTGATCGTCATGCCGCTCACCGGGCTGTTGCTGTTGCCGACCAGGCCGACGATGTAGCTCGCGACCGCGACGAAGAAGAAGGCCATGACGACCATGACCACGGTGGCCATGCCGGTGATCGCCACGTCATCGGTGAACGCGTAGTACACGCCTGCGATGAGCACGACCGCGAGCACCGAGAAGATCACGATCACCTTCGACGAGAGGTCTCGATCCGTCTCCGCGACTTCGCCGGCCGTGGGCTTGAAGCGCTTCCGCAGCTCGACCACGGCCTGCACGAGGCCACGGCGCACCTTCACGATGGCCGAGATTCCGCCGACCACCATGGCCCCGACGCCGAGGAATCGGATCTTCTGCTTCCAGATCTCCCCGGCGCGTGCGACGTCCGAGATGTCTGGGTCGAACACGGGGGGCTGCCCCCAACCGGGGTCGATGCTCGAGAGCAGCGCGTTGATCTCGGGCAGGAGCGGAATGCAGACGAGCCATCCGACGGCACCGCCGATGAAGATGAGGATCGCGACGTTCAGCCGGACGATGTAGCCGACGCCCACGAGCATGGGAGAGACGTCTCCCCCGAAGAAGAAGATGCGTCCCCCGAACGCGGTGGCGGCCGCCTCGAGCGAGCCCTTGAGCACGCCCAGGTAGCTCACGAGGAACTTGAAGGCGGCGCCGATCAGTCCGCCGACGACGACCTGCATGGCGTCGCCCCTCGTGCCCTCCTTCGCCTGCCCCGTCTCGAGCACCGCGGCGCAGGCGACGCCCTCCGGGTAGGGCAGCTCGTCGTTGTCCACGACGAAGACGCGGCGCATGGGGATCATGAACAGGATCCCGAGGAGCCCGCCCGTGAACCCGATCACGGTCGTCGTGATCAGGTCGAACTCCTCCCAGGCGCCGATCAGGACCAGCGCGGGCACGGTGAAGATGATGCCGGCCGCGAGCGACTCGCCGGCCGAGGCGGTGGTCTGGATCTGGTTCGCCTCGAGGATGCTCCCGCTCCGGAACAGCCCCCGCAGGATCAACATGCCCACGACGGCCGCCGGGATGGAGGCGCTGACGGTCATGCCGGCGCGAAGGCCGAGGTACACGTTCGCCGCGCCCATCACGACCGACAGCACCAGGCCGATGACGATCGCGCGCACCGTGAGCTCGGGGATCGGTGCGGCGCTCGGACCCGACGGCGTGCTCATGGCGCAGGTCCCTAGCCGGTCGCGCCGCGGGTGTAAAGACGGGAGACGCGACGAGGCGACGCGCCGCGGGTCTTTCGGCGGGCGCGGGCGGTTTTCGGAGCCGGGCGCCCACATCTCCCACCCCATGCCGCGGGCCGGGCGGCCGTGTATGCTCCGCCTGGGGCCCGATGCTGGTTTACCTGTACCTGTTCGCGCTGATCGTGGGCGGCGTGCTCCTCGGCGCGTCCATCCTGCTCGGCGGCGATCACGGCGACGCGGACGCCGATGCGGACGTGGACGTGGACGCCGACGCCGACGTGGACGCCCACGCGGACGTCCACGTCGACCACTCCCACGGCAGCATGGATGTGGGCGGCCACGGGACCGCGGACTTCTTCCTCTGGACTTTTCGGTCGATCCGCTTCTGGACCTTCTTCCTCGCCTTCTTCGGCCTGACCGGGCTCGCGCTCACCTGGCTCGGGCTCATCGAGAGCCCGCTGGTCGGGCTCGCCCTCTCGCTCGGCATGGGGGGCGTCACCGGCCTCGCGGCCGCGGCGGTCCTCCGGCGCCTCTCGAGCGACGAGTCGGGCTCGGTGGCCTCTGCGAACGACTACGTCGGCAAGACCGCACGCGTCGTGGTCCCGGTGACCAAGGGCGGCGTCGGCAAGGTGCGCCTGCAGCTGCGCGGCACCACCGTCGACGTCCTCGCGACGACCGACGACGACGAGAGCTACTCCTCCCGCGAGGAAGTCCTGATCATCGAGATGGACGGCACGCGCGCCCGGATCGCCCGCGTGGACACGAAGTAGCGCATGGCGACGCGCTCGGTCACGGTGCTCGTGCTGCTGCTATCGCTGGGGTGCTCGCTCGACCGCAGCGGGCTCAAGGTGCCGCGACCCGACTCCGGCACGGACGCCGGGCGCGACGCGGCAGCGGACGCGGCAGCGGACGCGGACGCGGGCGCGGCAGCGGACGCGGCAGCGGACGCGGCAGCGGACGCGGCAGCGGCAGCGGACGCGGACACGGACTCGGGCACGGACGCCGGCGCGGGCACGGACGCCGGCACGAGCACGGACGCCGGCTCGGACGCCGGCCCTCGGGTCGTCACGTGCAGCCCGGGCTCGCCCTGCGCGTGCGGATCCGGCGAGCGCTGTGTCCTCGAGTGCCCGACGGGCGGGTGCTCGGTGAGCTGCTCCGACGGCTCGGACTGCACGATCGACTGCCCGACCGGATGCAGCGCCACGTGCACGGGCGGGGCCACGTGCCGGTTCGACTGCGACATCGGCTGCGCCCTCCACTGCCACGACGGCGCGATCTGCGAGCAGTCGTGCAGCTCGGGGTGCAGCCTGAGCTGCGCGCTCGGATCGACCTGCACCCAGATGTGCGACGTCTCGGCGAGCTGCACCTGCAGCGGCTGCTGATCACGAGAACGTGCGTACGAGCAGCCCTACCGCCGCGGTGGCGGAGACCAGCAGGATCGCCACGCGGAGCGGCTTGCCCTCGACGCGGCCGCGCAACCAACGGCTCGCCCACAGCCCGACGAGCAGCGCCGGCAGGAGCAGCAAGGCGAGGTGCAGGTCGAGCCACGCGATCTCGCGTGCGACGACGCGGGTCGTGACCGTGAT
>JBDIVX010000025.1:0-65036 GCA_039794305.1 Candidatus Neutrinellum sp. | reverse complement strand
GGTGGCGACCGCAGTCTCCGCGTCCTGAACGCGCGTTCTCATCCCTGGGGGGGATAGACCCCACCCCCGTCGGGGAATAGCCTGGAATCCAGGGTCGGTCGGCGCAACTCGGAGGGCCGCGCGCCGATAAGGGGCTCCGATCGGCTCGCGAGCGGAGGGACCGATGCAAGCTTGGCTTGTCCGGGCAGGGGCGTTGTTGGCGTCGTGCGCATGGCTGACGCAGTCCGGTTGCACCACCGAGGTGGTCGACGAGGCGGAGCCCCCGGCTCCCTACGTTCCACCCGCCGAAGGCGCGCCCGAGTGCGAGCTCTCGGCGGACTGTCCGGCCGGGACCTACTGCGACCTCGGAGAGTGCATCCAGGAGTGCAACACGATCGATCCGTGCACCGGGGAGCTCGTGTGCCATCCACGCGGCCGGTGTGCGGAGGACGCCCATGAGTCGGCCGACCCTCCCGTCGACCCACGGCCCCGGGCCGAGGTCGTGGCCACGGACGGGACGGTCCACGTCGGCCCCACCGACTCGACCGTGATGCTGTCGTACGAGGCGCGTCCGAGCGACGCTCCCGTTCGGTATCGGATCGATCCTCGGGTTCCCTGGCTCTCCGTCTCGGAACCGCGCGGTTCCTTCGAGGGTGCGCTCACGGTCTCGCTCGAGATCGACCGCTCCCGACTGGAGGCCGGCGAGCACACCGGAACCGTCGTGCTGCGCACCACCGAAGGAAACGTGACGACGACGGTCCTCCTCGAGCAAGCGCTCGACGGCGTCTATCAGGGACGCCTCGAGTACACGGCGCCGCGCCCGCTCGGATCGGTGCCGCTCCGCGTCGAGATGGTGCAGCTCGGGAGCAGGGTCGAGCTGCGGGTCGATCCCACCTTCTCTCCGACGCTCGGGCTCGCCTCCGGCATCCGCGCGACCGCGTCGGGGCGCTTCGACGGCACGACCGTCACGGCCTCGATCGTCCAACGGTTCACGCCGGAGGAGCTGGGCGCAGAGCGGGCCCTCGTCGGGCAGGACGTTGGCCGCGAGCTCGCGGTCGAGCTCACGATCACCGAAGGCGGCGGGCTCGCGGGGCGGTTCACCGAACGCTGGTTCGGGCTGTTTCCCGCGGACGTCGAGGTCTCGGGCGAGCTGAGCCTGTCCCGGATCGCCGGCCAGGTTCCGGGCGCCTTCGAGGTCGACCTCCCCCCCGAGCTTCCGCCCCATCCTTCGGTGAACCCGCCTCCTCTCACCTCCGCCTGTTCGAGCGCGGCCAGCGCTGCGGCGGGCTCTTCGGGAGGCACCTGCTCCGAAGCGTCGACCGTCGGCCAGCTCCTCGCCTGCGGGGACGCCGTCCTCGGCCGCGGGGTCAAGATCGAAGGCGCACCCCTCGTCACCGACAGCGGCGGCGAGTCCGGCTACGACGAGATGGCGACCGTATGCGCCGCCGAGCTGGCCGCCGGCTCGCGCGACACGGTCACGTCCGCGACGAGCGTGGGCTGCATCCGCCCCGCGAACCTGTCCTGTGCGCTGGCCCTCTACGGTCGGGCGGCGCAGCGGGGGGAGCCGGAAGGGGCGGGGGGCGTCGGCGCGGCGGCGTCGGCCTTCGCCGCCGTGGGCCTCCTGCTCCTGCAGGACCACCTCGTGAACGCGTTCGAAGCCCCCTATCGCGTGGAGGCCGGTGTCGCGGAGACTACCGTCCAGGACGAGCTGTCGGCCGGGCGAGCGCACGCGCACGACGCACTGTCGTTTCTGTTCCAGCCCTTCCTGCTGGAAGCGCTGCGCTCGACACCAAGCTCGATCGCGGGCTCCGGCGACTATCTCGCGCTCCGTCGCACCGCGCAGCTCCTCGCGGCCGATCTCACCGCCTTGCAGGAGCGGGTGCGCATCGAATCCCGCCGCCGGAGCTCGGAGCGGGAGGCGCTTCGCGCGCAGCTCCATGCGGACGCCCTGCGCCTGCTGGTCGGCCTGGTCGCGCTCTCGGTCGTGGAGCAAGCGCAGGACGCGCCGCCGACTCCCGAGCTCGGCCTGTTCGCGGAAGCCCTGACCGAGCTCGGGCAGCGGAGCCTCGAGCTCTCCGAGCCCGTCGACCCGCTCGGCATCCCCGAGGGCTTCGTCGAGTTCCTCTACGACCCGCTGATGGCGGGTCCGGACCGCGCCACGAACTTCCAGCAAGTGTTCGTCGCCCATCAGCCCGAGCTCGCCGCCGCCGCGGCCGCGGAGGAGGAGGCGAGGGTGGCCGTCCGACAGTACGACGCCGACCTCGACGCCCTGGGCACGCAGCTCGAGGCCATCGATCGCCAGATCGCCTCGCGGCTCATCCAGATCTGTGGCGCCGATCCCGTCGACCCGGCGTCGCCGGACCTCACCGGCTGTGCGAGTTCCGGGGCTTCGCGCGGGCGTTCCAGTTCGACCAGGGCGACGCCGAGCAGCCCACGCTCCTGACCGAGAGCACCTTCGACTGCGGGGACGTGGACGAGGCCTCGAAAGGGATGCAGCTCTCGTCGCGCCGCATGACCGAGGACGGCTCGGTCTTCGACGAAGACGCCAACGCCTACGAGGTCCGCACGCTGGCCAGCGCGGCGGATGGCGAGCCGGTGCGCTTCGCCTACGCGACCGCGCAGGAGCGGCGCGTCTATGAGGGCGGTACCGAGCCGACCGTCGTGCGAACGGTGCTCGAGCACGACGACTATGGAAACGTCATCCGTGAGGAGTCCCTCGGACGCTACCGTGACGGCGATCCCTCCTTCGGGGACGACGAGCGGACGGTGGTGCGGACTTACGCGATCAACACCGAGCAGTGGATCGTCGACCGGGTGGCCTCGGAGGTCACCGAGAATGGGGACGGCACGCGCGCCGCGGAGACGCGCACCTACTACGACGGCCCTGCGCTCGAGGGCCTGCCGCTCGGCGAAGTCGAACGGGGCGGCGTTACTCGGGTGGAGGCTTGGGTGGGGATCGACCGCTTCGTCGACACCGTACGCAACGAACGGGACGCTTACGGCAATGTGGTGGTGACCCTCGACGCGCGCGACGGGCGCCGCGAGACGGACTACGACTCCGAGAGCCACACCTTCGTGGTGGCCGCGCGCGTCTTCCCGGCGGAGGAGCGAGCCCTCTCGTGGACGGCCGACTGGGACCGCGCCTTCGGGAAGATCACGGCCGTCACCGGCCCCAACGGCCACACCGAGCGTGCCTTCTACGACGCCCTCGGTCGTCCGGAGCGCCTTGTCCTGCCCGGTGACGTGGAGGAGCAGCCCACGCTGCGCTTCGAGTACGACCTGGGCAGTCCCATCTCCACCATCCGCCAGGAGCAACGCGAGATCTCGGACGAGGCCGGGGTGGTGACGACGATCACCCACGTGGACGGGCTCGGTCGGACCCGCGCGGTCCTCGCGGAGGCGACCGACCGCCGGTGGGCGTCGAGCGGGATCGTGTCCTACGGGGCGCGTGGTTGGGAGCGCTTCCGCGAGCACCCGCGCTACGAGCGCAGCGCCGACTTCCGCGAGGCGGTCGAGGAGAGCGGCGTGTGGACCCAGTACGACGCGTTGGGGCGGGCGATCGTCGAGCGGGAGGTGGACGGCGCCGAGCGCCGGACGACATACATTCCGCTCGGCACCATCGCCTACGACGAGAACGATGCCGACTCGTCCTCGCGCCACCACGACACCCCGACCACCCGCATCGAGGACGGTCTCGGCCGGCTACGCCGCGTCATCGAGCTGGACGGGGCGCGCGAGGTGGAGACCCGCTACTCCTACGATGTGGTCGGCAACCTGATTGAGGTCGTCGACGCCGAGCACCGGGTGCGCCGCTACCTCTATGACGGGCGGTCGCGGCGCGTCCGCATCGAGGATCCCAACGCCGGCACCTGGCGACTCGAGTACGACGACGCCGGCAACCTGATCCGGAGACACGACCCGGCGGGGCACCTGGTGGAGTGGGAGCACGACCTGGCGGGCCGTCCCCTGCACGAGTGGCACACCCTGTCGGGCGAGGACGAGCGCCGACTGGTGACCAGCCACCACTACGACGCGCCCTCGGGAGAGCACCTCGCCCTCGAGAACACCGCCGGTCGGCTGGCGTGGGTCGAGGACCCGGCAGGCACGGTCTACTTCGGCTACGACGCGCGCGGCCGTGGCACCGATCGCATCCGCCGCTGGGAGGGCGGCGAGGAGCACCGCACCTGGACCGACTTCGACGCCGCCGATCGTCCGGTCCGTCGCGGCTTCCCCGACCGCACCTTCCTGCCCATCGAGTACGACGAGCGCGGGCTCCTCCGCAGTGCCGGCGGCATCATCGACGACGCCCGGTGGACCGCCTGGGGCTCGCTCGACGAAGTCACGTACGGCAACGGCGTGGTGGACGAGCGCCGCTATGATGCCCGCCTGCGGGTCGAGCGCATGGTCGCGACCAGTCCCGAGGGGAGCGCGCTGCGCGATCTCACCTTCGATCTCGATCCCGCCTCGCGCATCACCGGCATCACCGACGGTCGCGAAGGCATCGATCCGCGGCTCGATCTCAGCGCCGAGTACGTGTTCGACGATCGGTACCGCCTCGTCCAGGCCACCGACCGCGTCGCGATGACGACCTGGACCTACGACGACGTGGCGAACATCCTGTCGGTCCGCAGCGGCCACGGCGACCCGTTCCTGAACGTCGACAACCGCTATGGCGAGGACGGCGCAGGCCCCGATCAGCTCACCCACTTCGGCGACGAGCGCATCCGCTACGACGCCGCCGGCCGCGTCGTCGAGGACGGCAGCCGGCGCTTCTTCTGGGACGCGAAGGGTCGCCTCGCTCGCGTCGAGCGCGGCGACGTCGTCGAAGAGTACACCTACGCCTACGACGACACCCGCGCCATCAAGCGCACCGTGACCCCCGACGGCACCACCACCGTCCGCTACATCGACCAGGACGTCGAAGAGCGTGGGGGCCAGATCGTCCGGTACGTGTTCCTAGGGGACGAGCGCGTCGTGCGGCTCGACCCGCTCGCGCCTCTCGAGCGTGCGGCTTACACCGTGCCGCCCCTCGAGGTCCCGCCTGCTGCGAGGTGGGGCATGGCGCTGGTTCTCGTGGCCGTGCTCCTGTTGCAGGGCCGCGTGCGCCGCCTTCGGGTCGCCGCGATCGCGGCGGTGGCCCTCGCCGCCGCCTGCATGGACGCGGACGACAGCCCCCGCGACGACGCCGAGCCCGTCACCGAGTGGCCCTCGGACGCGACCCAGTACCTTGCCGACCAGGTCGGCTCGGTCGTCGCGACGACCGACGCGACGGGCATCCTCGAGAGCTCGACGGCGTTCCACCCCTACGGCGCCCCCCGCGCCGACTCCACCACCGCCGAGCCCTGGACCTACGTCGGCAACGAGTCCGACACCGGCAGCGGCCTCGCCGACTTCCAGGCCCGCCCCTACCGCCCGGAGCTAGGCCGCTTCCTCGCAGTGGACCCACTTCCGCTCTTTTCGCCAGATCCTTGCCTCAAAGAGCCCCGTCGATTCTACTCGTACGCGTACGCTGGGGGGGACCCGGCAAACTCGCTCGATGCCAACGGTCTCTTCGTGGTGGCGTTCGGAGTCAACGGCGAGGGCGGGATCGGTCTAGGCGTGACCGGCAGCATCGGGTTCTACCTCAGCATCGATGAGCATGGAGTGCGTTGGGGGCGCTTCTCCACTGGCGGGTGGGGTGCACGATTGGGCGCCGGCGCGGCCGGTGGGTTTCAGGCTACCGTGTTGCCGGCAGGAAACGAATTCGATCTGGAGGGGCGAGCGCATGAGTTTGGCGGGTCCGTCGGTCCTGGCGCCGCAGCTGTGGTGGTAGGAGAGAGCGACCGAAGTGGGGGCATCAGCGTCGGGTACACGCCCGTCACGTACGAGCACTTCGGCGGGGAGGCTCATGTGTATAGGACCACCACCACGATCGAGAGCTCTCATGCCGTTTCGGGTGCGAGCCCAGAACGGGCCCGAGAGCGAACCGAATCGGGCCGTCGAGAACGCAAGGAGAGAGCGGAACGCATCCGCCGCCAGGGGCGAGAAGCGCGCGCCGAGACTGACTGGGAAATGGGTCAGATGTCCGAGCAAAACCGCAATGGACAAGCGGTGAGTGTGACCGCAGACGGTCGCAGGATACTGGGCGGCCCCAACAACATGAGCGTCATGCCCGAAGATGCCCCGGCTTCGGCCTGGCCGGAGCGCTAGCGCGTGACCAGCTCGCACATGACGAACCTGCTGTCCCGTGCGATGGCTTCTGCAATCACGGTTGCCGTGGGGATGGCGATCTTGCTCGTGTTGGGGGCCGCTGTTGGCTTTCGACAGCCTGCTGGACTCATCGGCCTTCTTCTCGTGGCGGTGTTCACGGCCGTGGTCGGCGGCCAGTTCCGGAAGCTGACCCTCTCGGACGTCGAGCTACGCGGATACGAGTTGAAGGTCCTCCGGGGTCACCGGACGACACCGATCGTGCGCTCCGACATCGTCTGGGCAGCGACGACCGAGGAAACGACCACTCCGCTGCTGCACGTGTGGTATGGCTCCGGTGAGACACTGCAACTTCTGGTATCGCACTTTGGCAAGCGGCATGTAGCGCCCCTCGAGGCATTCACCCAGTCCGTTCAAGAGCGCACGGTGCGGGCCGTTCGCGCGGGACAGCCGCTGGCCTTGACGAGTCGAATGGAGCAGCTTCGATCACGGGCCGTGGCCGGGACTGTCTCCGTGCTGTCGGCAGGCGCCACCGTGGGGGCGAGCGTGGCCTTGGGGATCGACGAGGACCGCTCGCTATTGGTCGGAGCGCTCGTCATAGGCATCGTGCTTGCGCTCGTGTCCGGCCTGAAGGCGCTGCGGACGACGAACGGACGCATCGAGGGGGGCGTGCTACGGATCGGCCGAGCAGGGTGCGTGGGAGCTCGTGTAGCTCACGTCGGATGGGGTCACTTGGTGGTCTGGCGCGAGGGGCACATCGTGCCGTGGTTGGTTCCGACGCCCGGCGGGAAGCTCGCGCATGCAGTGGTGGAGTGCTGTCGAACACCGGAGGTGGATGAGAGAGGGCCTGGAGGCGGCTGAGGCCTGCTCGTCGAAAGCTCGACGGCGTCGAGCCGTTCAGCTTGCTCCGGTACCGAGGGTACGCGTCAGCGTTGCAGGAGCGACGCGAGGCTGATGCGCCTCTCGTCGTCGAGCCCCTCGCCGTTGGTCACGTCCCAGAGCGCGAGCCCCACGACGGCGAGGTCCCGTTGCTGCGTCTCGTTGGCCTCCCATACCGGCACGAGGTCGGCGCCCTCGACGAGCTCGATGAGCTCGTGGACGTCGTCGTCGTTGGTGACGGGGCCGAGGTCGAAGAGAGAGTCGCCGCCGGGCACGTGGCGGCTCTCGTTGGCGCAGAAGGCGGCGACGGCGTAGAGCGCCCGGTCCACGGGCGGGACGACGATCGAGACGCGCTGCAGGATCATGCCGTTCTGGTCCGTCACGTCCCGCGACTCGAAGATCAGACCGGGAGGAAGCTCGAGCGGGACGGGCGCGCCGGTCGTGTTCCGGAGCGCGAGGCAGACGGTCACCGTCCCCCCGGCGCCGTGGAAGTCGAGGTCCTCGTCGTACTGCGGGCACACCTCCTCGTCCTCGTGGCCGAAGCCGTGGAGCGTCGCCGCGAGCTCGAGGCCTTCCGGAAGATCGAAGGGCGTGCCCGTCGGCGGCTCGGTCGAGGGCCCGAGCCCGGGCTTGCCGCGGACCGCGTGGCCGTCGGGATCGCTCGACAGGCACCCCGCGAGCGCCACCAGCAGCAGCGCCGCCGGGAGCGTTCGGTGTCGCAGGCAATCCATGACGTGGCCGGAGAGCAATCCCGGTGCCAGACGCCGGCTGCCTCGGGAACCGCGCACGTCCGTGCGGTCGCGGAGCGAGCCCGCGCACCGCGGTTGCGCCAATTGCGCAAGGTTGGGCCAAACGCGTGGAAAGCTCAGGTCCCGGCCGCGGCGCCGCCGGTGCGCTCGAGCCCGGCGAGGTCCTCGGGCGAGAGGTCGATGTCGGCTGCGCCGAGGTTCTCTTCGAGGTGCGCGACCGAGGAGGTGCCCGGGATGGGGAGCATCACGGCGGACCGGTGGAGGAGCCAGGAGAGAGCGATCTGGCCGGGCGTCGCATGCTTCGCCTTCGCGAGGTCGGCGAGCGGGCCGCCGGGCTCGGCGAGGCGGCCGTTCGCGAGGGGGTACCAGGGGAGGAAGCCGATGCCCCGCTCCTCGCATGCCTGGAGCACCGACTCGTGCGTGCGGTCGAGGAGGCTGTAGCGGTTCTGAACGGTCACGACGGTGACGATCTGCTGCGCCTGGTCGAGCTGATCGACGCTCACGTTGCTCAGGCCCACGTGGCGGATCTTGCCCTCGCGCTGCATCTCGGCCAGCGTGCCGACCTGATCGGCGAGGGGCACGTCCGGATCGACGGCGTGGAGCTGGTAGAGCGGGATCACGTCGAGCTTCAGGCGGCGGAGGCTCCCCTCGAGCGCTTGGCGCAGGTGATCGGGGTGGCCGCGCCGAACCCACTCGCTCGGGCCGGGCCGGACGAGCCCGCCCTTGGTCGCGATGACGACGTCGTCGGGGTAGGGCGCGAGCGTCTCGCCGAGGAGCCGCTCCGACACGTCCGGACCGTAGGAGTCGGCCGTGTCGATGAGCTGCACGCCGAGCTCGACGACGCGCTTCAGGAGCCGCCGGGCGCCGGCGACGTCGTCGGGCTCGCCCCAGATGCCCTCGCCGGTGACCCGCATGGCGCCGAAGCCGAGGCGCCGCACCTCGAGCTCGCCGCCGATCCGGAACGTCGAGCGCGGATTCGCGATGGCCATGGACATCCTCCTACCGCACGGGCCGTCTTCCGTATAGACCCACGCTCTCGGACGACAAGCCATCCGCTGATGCCTGCGAACGAGCGCGGTGGTCGTGGCACGCTACCTGTAGGCATTGCTTCGATGCCGCACCCTCACGATGAGCATGACCCGAATCTCGCCGGCAACGACCTCGAAACGGACACGCCAGTTACCCACGCGAAGCCGGTAGCTCTCTGACCCCTGCAAGCGCTTCACATCGCCCTGACCTGTTCCTGCGTAGCGCAGGATCGCCGCCCTGATGCGTGTCGCGACCTGTCGGTCGAGGAGGCGGAGATCCCTCGTCGCCCGGTCGGAGTACTGCGCCGTGAGGGCCCGCCAGCCGGTCACTCGTCCAGACCGAGCATCCGCCGGACCTCTTCGTCCGAGTGAACCCGACCTTCGGCAAACTCCCGGCGCGCCTCTTCCACTGCACGGCGCTCCCCGTCCGTCTCCGGCTCGTCGTCGATGGGAGCCTCTCGGAGCGAGCGAAGAACCGGATCCTCGTCCGGGGGAAGAGGGGCAGCGCTGTTGCGGCGAGCCATGCAAGGAAGTGTGGTCCCCGTGCGCACCCACGGCAAGGGAACGCGACCCCGGGAACGGTGGGGCTCTCCGGTCCTGGAGAAGTCGACGGAGTGCTCCCGGCCCGTGAGGCTGCCGCATCGCGACCGATCCGGAGCTTCTCAGCGTCCCCGGCAGGATTCGAACCTGCGACCTACGGTTTAGGAAACCGGAGCTCCACGGCGCGTTCTCCGCTGCCAGAGCCCGATCCGGCGCCTCTGTGGGCCACGCCGTGGGCCACCAACGAGCGGAGCCCGTCGGCGGCCAGGTGCGCGTACCGCTGGGTGACGCCGACGTCGGCATGCCCGAGCCAGTCCCGCACCTCCTCGAGGCGGAGCGCACGGGCGACGATCCACGGCGCCCACGTCCCCTGCAGCAGGTGAGACGCACACGTGTGCCGGAGATCGTAGAACCGCACCCGGCGCTCGATCCCGGCCTCCCGCAGGCCGTCGCTGAACCGAGCCCGGTACCCGCGGCGATGGTGGCCTCCGCCATGCTCGGACGGCCAGACCAGCCCCCTGGGGCTCCGCGGCGCGACCGCCCGCCACGCCTCGAGCGCGGTCCGCGCCGGCGCGAGCAGCGGCACCTCGCGCGCCTGGCCGCCCTTAGGCGGGCCGATCTTCCCCTTCTCGCCGACCGCACGCCGCACGCAGATCACGCCCCGGTCGGAGATGTCGCCCCACTCCAGCGCCCACATCTCGCCAGGGCGCAGGCCAGAGTACGCGGAGACGGTCCAGATCGACTGCCACCGCTCCGGCGGCGTCCGCTGGCTCTCGAGGCGCACGGACAACAGGGCCTCAAGCTCGGCCGCGCTGAGCCAGGTCCATCGGTCCTTCTCGCCAGCGCGGGCCGCCCGCGGGATCCGCACGTCGCGCGTCGGGTCGGTCTCGAGGTACCCGGCGTCGACGGCCGCGCGGAGCGCACCCCGGATGAGGGTCAGCGCGTTCCGGCGCGTCTGCGCGGCCAGGCGGCTCAGGCCGTCGAGCCACCGGCGCACGTCGGCCGGCTGGACGCGCTCGATCGGCGTTCGGCCGAGGGAGCTCCCCTCGACATAATCGGCCCACCGCCGGCGCTCGGTTCCCACCGACCGGTAGTCGCCCGAGGCCTCGCGCCGGGTCAGCCAGCGCTTCCCCCAGGCGGCGACGGTGAGCGCGTCGGGCGGCGCCTCGACGTACCCGGCGATCTCGTCGGCCAGGGCCTCGGCAGCCTCCTCGCGCGTGCCGAATGGGCCGAGCCGCTGTCGGCCGTACACCCGCGGCAGACGTGCCCACCATCGGCCATCCCGGGCGCGGTCGATCGATCCGCTCCCGGCTGCCCGTCTCCGGCTAATCGTCACCCACGATCCTCCTGGCTCGCTCCCTCACGAGCTCGGCGGCTGCGCGCTCCGCCCGCTCACGGTGCGAGAGTACACGACGCGGGCGGCGCTTCGGCCGGTTGTCGCCGGCCTCTTCTTCGACGAGCTGCACGACGGCCGCGTACCCGTGCTCCTGGAGCAGGAGCCGGATCAACCGGCGGGCCGTGCGCTCGTCGGACGTCACGGTGCGCTGCCCTCCGGGGTCGCGAGCTCGTGTTGGACGTCCGACCAGGACTTCCACCCCGCGGGCGTCCAGTCTTTCGAATAGACCTCGCCGCGCGGCAGGATGGGTGCCCAGCTCGGATCACAGAACAGCCGGTAGTGCCAGACGTCGACGCGCTGGCCGTCGGGGCTGTAGGGCGGCTCGCACCAAAGCGAGCGGGCATTCGAGCCGAAGAACAGCTCGACCCACTCCTTCGTCAGCCGGACGTCCCGCGACCGCGGTCGTAGCGTGAGCGGGTCGACAAAGCTCAGGGAGAGGTGGCAGCAGCGCTCATAGTCGGGGTTCTTCCACCAGCCGCTCGTGTGGTGCCCGAGGTCGCGCGTGAAGATGATCAGGGTCCCGGTGGGGGCGTGCAGGCTCTTGCGGGCGCTCAGGTACTGCTGGTCGCCGTCGCCGCGGTAGACGCCGTAGCGCGCTCGACGGCGGTGCCAGTCGACGACGGTCGTCTTCAGGGCGTGGCGGTCCCAGGTCCTCACCGCTTCCACCTCGCGACTTCACGCAACGCCTCCTCTCGGGCGCGGTTGAGCTCGAGCATCGCCTCATGGGAGCCACCGCCGTCCGGATGACGGCGGCGTGCGAGGGCGCGGTACATCGCGTCGATCCACTCGGGACCACCCGAGTCGTTCGGTCCGACGCCGAACACCTCCCGCCACGTCCGAGGAGGGGCCTCCGCCGGCAGCGCAGCGAACCCACGGAAGGCGCGCTCAAGGATCTCGGAAGCGCCCGTCCGTTCGAGCTGGCGCAGGGCCTCGATCGCGAGCCCCACCGCGCGGAGGTTGTCCTTCACCCGGTTCCATCGGTCGCAGGCGATCACCTGCTCGCGCTTCTTCCGGTCGGTCCAGTACACGGCGACGCCCGGGTCCTCCGGCTCGCGCGAGTTGGCGTACGGCAGACCGTCCAGGCGGAGCGGGACGTTCGTCGAGACGATCACGTCGCGCGCGCCCATCAGCCGCAGGTGCCGCACGAGCTCGTCGCGCGCTCGCGCGAAGGTCACCTTGTACGCGGCCGCTCGCCGACGGTGGGGCTCGGTTCGCTTCCAGCCCTGGGGCCAGTAGAGCGGGTAGCGATCGGCGTCAGGCACGGCCGCCCTCCCGACGCCTGTTCGCGAGCCAGTCCTGAAGCTGCTGCGCGTATCCGTCGTGCGATTGATCCGGGTCGTGGAGGATCATGACGTAGCCTCCGCTCCGGTAGCCGCCACTGACCAACTCGCACGTCGGCCCGTGCTCCTCGACGTGGTCAGCCATCTCGCGGAGTTGGCGCACCGCTGACGGCCAGTCGTCGCCGCTGACGGAAACTCTGATCTCGTACCGGCGCACCGGCGCCCTCTGCTCGTTCTCCGCCATCAGAGGATAAGCCTGGCCGGATAGGCCTCCAACTCGGGCCGCGGCGCGGCGTGCTCCTTCAGCTCGCGCTCGAACTCGCTGCAGTCCGCATCGGCCGGCGGTGCGATCCGGGTGACGAAGCAGTGGACCTCGATCCCGCTCTCGGTGTGCCCCTGCCAGATGCGCGCGGGCACGCCATTGACGTCCACGATCTTCGTGGTGCTCTCGATGGTGATCTTCATGGCGTCTCCTCTCCTTTCGTCGGCACGCCGATGGCGGCGCGCAGTAGTGAGACCGGCACGGTGAACTCGAATCCACGCGACTCGATGCGCGCGAGCCCCGTGTTCGGCTCATCGCAGTACTCGAGCAGCCTCATCTCCTCGCCGGCGACGCGGAACATCTCGCGCGGCCGCGGTAGCCACCGGGGGTCCGGGTCGGCGCCGCCCTCCGGCCCCCGCTCGAGCAGCATGCGAAGGCGCCCGCGGGCCTCTTCGACCGTCGCATCGAGTTCAGCGTCCTGCGCGGCCGCCGTGGCAAGGTCCGCACTACGACCGGTCGCGTCCCAGGCGTCGAGGGCCCCAAGCAGGCCCTCGCCCGCCCGCGCGAGGTCGACGAGCCAGCGAGCGTCCTCGCCCGCCTCCTCGGGCGGTTCGTAGCTGTCGCCCGAGCATCGCGCCGACTCGGCCGCGAGCTGCCAGCGGAACTCGACATCGTCCAGACTACTCACCGCCGACGTCCTCGACGACGGGCCCGGAGATGGGCGGAACGACAGGGTCCTTGAAGCCAGGCAGGAACTGCACGCCGACCGTCGCCACGACCGCCGGTCGCCACGTGTGACCGCAGCCCTGGCACGCGTGCGTGTGGTGCGGCCTCGTCGCGAAGCCGCGCTGATCGACGTGGCGCTCGCCACACTCGGGGCACCACATGAGCATCGGGACCGGTTCCGGCGCGACGAGCTCGCCGATGCACCGCCGGCAGTAGCCGAGCTGCGTCGCGAGGGCGGAGGCGGTTCCGCACCGTGGGCAGAACGTGGCGGGCTCCACGACGCCACCGGTCTCCTGGTAGAGCGTCGAGTCGCATGCGCCGCATACGACGGTGGGGACCGCCGCGACCGTGCCGTCGGTATCCTCCCGCACGTGCTCGATCGCCTTATCGGGATCGTGAGTGCGCCAGTCCGGCCACTTCCGCTGCTCGTTCTTGGCCTGCTTCGCGACGAGCTGTTCGATGATCTCGTCGGGAGATGCACCGCACCGCCACGCCCCATCGAGGGAGAGCATCACCACGTGGATCCACTCCTCCAGGTCGTCAGGGGCCGCCTCGATCTCCCGAAGCTCCTTCCGCATGTGGTCCACGACCATCTGCGTCCGCGGCCCGGGGCCAAACGTCCGCTCGCTCCAGGCGCGCTGACGGGCGAGGTGCGCTCGCAGGTTGAAGGGGGCGCCGGGGTTGGCCGCGTCCTCGGCGAGCTTCACCAGGCTGCAGTCGCTGTTCGGGTCGCCGCCGAGGGCACCACCCGCCTCCTTCCGCCTCCGGATCTGCTCCTTCAGGTAGTCCCGTTCGCGCTCCAGCTCCGCGACCACGTCGGCAGCCGCCCCAGGGCTGCGCCAGCGCCGGATGGCCTCGTCCCAGGCCTTCTGCGATTCGGCCAACGACTTCCGTGCGTTGTCGTCCAGCGTCCGACCCTGGGCCAGGTTGTACGCGGCCGTCGCGAGCTTGGCGCCGGCGGTCAGGACGTCGCGCAGCGTCGCAATCCGCTCTCGCAACAGGCCGGCCGCCTCGTAGTCGGCGCGCCCCTTGGCCCCCAGGAGCTCGAGCAGCTCGTGCACGATGGAGCGCTGCGTCCGCGCCTCCTGCGCCAACGTCTGCGCCTGCAGCACGGCATGCTCCTTCGCGGTCTGTTCGCGCTCGGCAGAGGCCTTCTGCGGACGCGGCCGCGTGCGCGCGGGGTACTCCAGCCAGATCACCTCGCCGTCCGGCTCGACCTCCAGGTCGCCCGGGTCGATGTGCTCGAGTGCGGTCGCGGGGACGCGCACCGTGCCGCCAACCACGTCGACCGCGAAGGCCAGCAGGCGCTCGGTCCGCCGCAGGCGGTTCACGACGTCCTCGGGTTGGATCTGAATCTGTTCCGTCATACGGCCTTTGCCTCCTCCCATCGCTTCCGAACCTGCTTCTCGACCTCCGGCGGCAACCGCCACAGGCCTTGTCGCCCGACGCACGGCACGGGATCGATCGCGACGGGCTCCTCCCGCCGCCACGCGTACGGCCCGAAGGCCCACGGCGATCGCTCCGCTTCGAGCACCTGCTCCGCGGTCAGCCCCGCTCGAGCACGGCTGCCGTCGTCGAGGCGCACCCAGCCGGTCATCCGCGCGACGCCGATCACGTGCCCGGCGCGCTCGGCGTCGCTCCGCTCCCGCGCCATCAGCACGACGCCATGGCGCCGGATGAACTCGGCCGCCTCCTCGTCGTACACCTGGCCTGCGTGGAACGCGACAAGGGCGCCGAGCAGCTTCCGCCAGAGCTTCCACCGGCGGTTCTCCCAATCCTTCGGGGCGGGCGGCCCGCCGGGGACGCCGATCATCGCTTCGTCCCACGGCCTGTGGAGCGTCAACGCGTACATGCCGCCTCCCTCTCCGCCTGCACCTCAGAGGGCTCGAGCATCCGGTACGTCAGGACCCAGACCCACGGGTCGTCGCTCCAGGAGCACCCCGGGCGATGGCCGTTGATCTTGTCCCACCCGCACTCGAAGGCGGCGATGGGCGTCTCGTGCGCCAGCGCGTCCTGCTCAAAGCACTTCCACCGGCCGCCGCTCCACCGCCGCACGCCCTCGGCGACCGCATCCTCCTCCGTGAGGTCCTGCAGTCGCTCGACGCCGACAGCCTCGACCTTCAGCCAGAGGCGCACGGCCGACTTCGGCATGAACCGCGGCGACCGCCAACGGAATCCAGCGCACTTGAGACACTCCGCGTGAGGGAGCCCGCTCTCCTCGTACCGGCAGCCCCGCACGTGCTCCCTGTACTCGTCCGGCTTCGGTGCGGTGCGGTCCGCGCGGTACACGACCGGGATGCACGGGTAGACGTTCCGGTGGTCGGGGCTCCACGTCTCGCGCACCCACAGAAGATCCCCCGGCTGCGTGCGGCAGTAGAGCCGGTGCACGAGCTCGTCTCCGTCCACGTGCCGTCGGGCCTTCAGGTAGGGGCCGAGGTTCCCTGCCGGGCTCGGCCCCGGATCCACCCACGCGCTCGACAGCTCGAGTTGGGGCCAGACGTCGCGCGGCATCGGGTGGCCGTCCCAGAGCGTGTTGGCGGCCGTCACGATGCGCCGGGTCTTCGTCTTCCGGCCCTCCATCGTGCCGCGGATCGACTCGGCCTGCATGACCATGGGGCTCTCGGCGGGCCTCATCGCTCACCTCGCAGCAGCCACTTCGCGGGCATCTCAAAGGCCTGGGCGATCCCGCGCGCCGCGGCCGCTGGCGTCTCCCACTCGGCCGGGAGCGCGCCCCTCCGCACGTGCTCGTCGAGGCCAACGCGGAACCGGCGGACCGCTTCCGCGTTGCGCGGCCGCAGGCGCCGACGCTTCCGGCAGTAGGACTGGAGCACGCGGAAACCGACCCGGTCGCTCAGCCACTGCGCCGGGACACCATGCCGGAGCAGCTCGAGGAGAAAGGCCAGCTCTTCCGCCCCGTCGACGAGCACGCGCTGCGGAGCGAGCTCGCCGCGCTCGACCTGGCGCCACAGTCGCGCGACACGCGCACGGGTGCGTGCGGTGACCTGTCGGGTGTGGCCGATCTGGAGCTGCGTGCTCGGGCCGCAGCCGAGCAGCTCGGCGAGGTGCTTCAGCGTGAACCCGCGCTTCCGAAGCGCCCGGATTCGCCGGTTCGTTTCGGCGGCGTCCACCAGGGCGCCGTCGGCGATGGCATCCCCATCGACGCTCAGGATGCGGCGCTCGGTGCTCGCGCGGATCGGACCGTCACTCGCCAGGATGCGAGCGAGCGCGCTCAGGGACACGTCGCAGGCATCCGAGACGGCCTGCTTCCCGACTCCGGCCTCCCGGAGCCGCAGGAGGTGCTCCCGGGCGCGGAAGGGCGGCACGAAGCCGTCCCAGATCGTGGCGCGCTCCACGCAGGCGGTGCAGACCTTCTGGCCCCGCAGCCACGTCGCGGGCTTCCGGACGCACGACTCACCGTTCGCCCCGGGGCAGCGAAGGATGGAGAACACCCGGCCTCCGCGGATGAGCGTGCCCCGCGACGGCGGCCCGGACGGGCGCACGTCCTCGGCCGCGTCCCGGATCGCCCGCTGGCGCTCGCGGTGCCGGCGGCGGTTCGCCTTCCGGCACTCGTTGCACCGGCATCCGGCGACGTAGCGCGCCCGGGTGCCGTGCTCCGCGCGGTCGAAGTTCCAATCGCGCGCGACCTGGCTCATCCCACCGATCCCCGCACGACCCGGTAGCCACGCCGGTCGAGCTCGTCGATCACGGCCTCGACGGCAACGGTCCCGATCTCCAGCTTCGCATCAGCCTGGCCGCCGTCGCCCGCCTGCACGACCTTCGCGCAGCCGGCCAGCTCGCGCGCGAGGACCTCGCGGATCTCGCGGATGGACAGGGCGTCGAGCCGCATCAGCTCGCCCCCGTGATGATCAGCGACCCGCCCTGGCTATGGACGCACCGGTCACAGAGGTTCGGGGCGACCCAGCGGCAGCCGCCCTCGCACGGGCTCGTCTGCGTGCATCCGCAGCCCCGGCACTTCCATGTTGCCGCCTCGGCAAAGAACGCCGCCGCGCGCCTGTCGAGTTCGTCCAGGGCCTCGAGAGCCTCCTCATCCGTGTCCACGTGCACGGGGGCCATGCGCGCGACCACCGACCGTCTGGCGCCTTCGCCTACCGTGACGACGCACCCGCCCCACAGCCCGAGACCGGAAGCGACCAAGGCGCCACCGAGTTCCGCCCAGCAGTCGCAGCCGCCCTCGGCCGGCGCCAGCATCACCAGGGCCTGCGCCTGCAGGATGGCCTCCATGTTCGCCCGAGCGATGCCCTGCGCCACCTCGTGCTGCAGGTCGGCGTCGGTCGTGCCGGCCACCAGGGATGCGCGGACGGAGACGGTCCAGTCGTGGACGAGTTCGTGTCCCCGTATCCCCGCCATCCTGAAGAAGTGCCGCACCCGCTGCAGCTCGTGGCTCCCACCCGCGACGTAGAACCTCATCGGCGGCCCCCCTTGCGCTTCGTCGATGTCCTCTTCGTCGCCTTCTTGGCAGCGCCCTTCTGAGCCGAGCTGCGCCGCTTCGTCGAGGCCTTCGCCGCGCCACGCTTCTTCGCCGGCGCCTTCTTCCTGGCCGTCTTCTTCTTCGCCCTCTTCTTCTTCTGCCCGTCCGCCAGCGCCTTCCGCTCCTGCCGCTCGATCGCCTTCAGGTCGACGCCGTAGGCCTTGCAGGCACGCCTGAACGAGTCACCGTAGCCGCGCCACGCGCCGGGATGGGCGTCGCGGAGGCACAGCTCGAAGACCAGGCCGCGGAGCTGCGCGATCGACATGCCCTCGATGGCCTTCTTCAGCGCATGCACCCGGTCATGCTGATGCTTGCCCTCGATCTCCCGCCTCGTGCAGACGTTCGAGACGGTGTCCGTCCACGCCTGCTCGGCAACCGCGAGGGCGAGCTCACGCCAGAACGCCAGGTCCGGGTCCTTCCGCTCCACCTCCGCGACGAGCAGCCCCAGGGCACGCCGCGCGACTTTCGTCTTCACCTTGAGGTCCTGCCGGCGCCGCTTCTCCGCGGCGGCCCCCGGCGAGGTGGCAACGGCCGCCCGGCCGAGCTTGTGCCCGGCGGCCTTCAACGCCTTCCTCACGTCGTCCTTCCGGAGGACCTCTACCGCGGCGCCGCTCGGGCCACGCGCGATCACCGGCGGCGGAGCGTGCTTCCCCAGCAGCGTCTTGTAGGTCCGGTACTTCGGGTCGTCGAGGCACCGGTCCGTCAGCTTCACGAAGCCGCTGTTGTAGGAGAGATCGTCACCGCCGCCCCACTGATTGAACAAGCTGGCGCTCTCCTTCGCGCCGAGGACCTTCCGGCCGTCCGCCTCGGCCTTTGCCGAACGCCGGACCCAGTCCGCCTCCATCTTCTCCTTGAAGCACGGCGGCTTCGTGCAGACGTCCTTCGAGCTCACGTCGCCGAACAACTCCGGTTGGTTGCCTGTCCGGTGTTCGCACGTCGTGCACGGCCCGGCCTTCGGCACGAGCTCCGCGTCGGCCTTGTCGAACGACGCGTCCTTCAGCGCGTGCATGAAGTCGTTTTGGATGACCCGCAGGGCCTCCTTGGCCGTGGCCGGACTGGCCTTGGTGTCCCTCCACCCCGGACACAGAGCGCGCACCGCCTCCGCCTGGAGCTTCGCGTCCGGGATCCGCGCGACCATCACGGCCGTCGATGCGGTCAGCTTCCCGTCGAGGTAGGCCTTGCGGCCCTCCATACCAAGGCTGCAGAGCTTCAGCCTCGAGTACACGTAGCCCTTCGACCGGCCTAGCTTCGCCGCGATCTCATCCACCGACCGGCCGAAGTCGTCCATCAGGCGCCGGTACCCGTCGGCCTCCTCCAACGGGTGGACATCCTCCCGCTGGTCGTTCTCGATGACCTGGGCCTCGAGCACCTGCTCGTCGCTCATCTCACGGACGATGACGGGGATCTTCTTCAACCCAGCGAGCCTGGACGCACGGCACCGCCGCTCGCCGATCACCAGGTCGTATCCGCCCCCCTTCTTCCGAGGTCGCACGATCGGAAACTGCAGGATCCCGACCGACGCGATGGATTCGGCGAGTTCCTGGAGCTTCTCCTCGTCACGGCTCCGCCGCGGCTGCTTCTTGTCAAAGTGGATCTCCGACAGCGCCACTTCCCTCTGTGCGTCCTTCACCTCGTTCCCTCCTCTCGCGTCCGTGGCCGCCACCAGGCGACGACGGGGCAGCCGAGCGCCTGCAGGCACGCGGCGTAATCGCGCATGAGCACCAGCCGCTGCAGGCTGAGTCGGGCGCCCTGGAACTCCTGCACGTGCAGGTGCGTCAGCAACGCGATGGCCCGCGGCCGCGGAATCATGACCGCGCTCATGGGCTCACTCCCGGCTGTCTATCCGGGCTCGGCGTCGGCACGGGCAGGCCGCGCTGCTGCAGGTAGCCTTCGGCGAGCTTCCGGATCGCGTCGGTCTTCACGGACTCGACCAGCGCCGCGTCCGGGTCGCGGACCCCCTCGACCTGGTCACGCTTGATGCCGAGAACCTCCATCAGGACCGGGTCCGCGCCGCTGTCGCTCACGAGGAAGTACGCGACCACCGGGTCCGCTTGACCGTCTCGGTGCACGCGGCCGATCGCCTGCTCATGGACGCCCGGGCTCCAGTCGAGCTCCCCGAAGACCACCGTGCGGCAGTGGTGCTGGAGGCCGTCGAGTCCGGCGCCGGCGCGGAGCGACATGATCAGGACCTGCGAGTCGCCCTCGATGAAGGCGCGCTTGCTCTCGTCCTTCTGGGACGCGCTCTCGCTTCCCGTGTAGAGGACCGGCCTGCAGTCCTTCAGGCGGTCGAGCCAGATCGAGTAGACGTCCCGGTGCCAGCCGTAGAGAACGACCTTCTCCCCGCTCTCGACGAGGAGCCGAGCGAATTCCGCGACGTAGGGCGCCTTGGCGATCCCCGTCGCCTGCCGCAAGCGCCAGTCCATGTCGCGCGCGGCTCGCCCCTTGTCCTGCCAGGCACCGCCCTGGGTCAGGATGATGCGGGCGAGCTCGGCGACGTCCTTGGCCACTGCATCGAGGGCCTTCTCGTCGGTGTCGACGTGCATCACTGACTTGGTAAGGTCCGGGAGTTCGCGCCTCACGTCGGCGCGCGTCCGGCGGATGACCAGACCGGCCTCGCGCACGTAGGTGCCGAAGGCCTTGGGGTCCTTCACCGGCGCCTTGGACGCGTCCTGCCCGAAGCCGCCCTTGCACCACTCCTCGAGGAACTCCGAGCGCGAGCCCAACTCGCCCGGCTTCAGGATCTGCATGATGTTGAAGAGCTCGACGCCGTAGTTGTAGACGGGGGTCGCGGAGAGTCCCCACCGGTACTCGCACGAGTCGGCGATCAGCTTCGCCGCGCTGTACTTCGCCGACTCGCTCCGCCGCAGCTCCTGGCACTCGTCGAAGACGACGGTGCGGACCTTCCCCTCGAGGGCCTCTGCCCAGCCCGCCAGCTTGTGGTAGTTGCAGATGAGCACGTCCGGGAACCGGGGCGACGTGTCGAGCAGGGCCAGCTGGGCTCCGTTGTCGACGCGCGGGCGACTCTTCGAGAGGTCGTATGGCGTGCCCTTGCGGATGACGTGCGTCCGGAGCGCGGGCGCGAACCGCGCGAGCTCACGGGCCCACTGTCGCGGGAGGTGCGTCAGCGTGACGACCAGGGCGGGCCGGGTGGTCGGGTCGGTGAGCCCGGCGATGGCCGACGCGGTCTTCCCGAGCCCGACGTCGTCGGCGATGAGGAGCCCGCCGGCCTGCAGGGCCAGATCCGCGGCGATCCGCTGGTAGGGGCGCGGCGGGATGGCCAGATCGAAGGCCCGGGGCTCAATGTGGCCATCGAGGATGGCGGCGAACCGCTCGACCCGCTCGTCGTAAGCGTCCGCCCGGCGCTGGAGCTCGCCGGTCGGCTCGACCTTGAGCGGATAGCGCTGGGTGAACCAGAGGAGGTCGCGGCAGACCTCGTCCGTGTTCTGAAGCTTGATGATGCCGCGCTGCTTCTTCGCCTTCTTGAACATCCGGCGGAGCCGCATCACGACGTGCGGCTCGGCCTGCACGTGCCAGACGCCCTTCTTCAGCTTCGCCGTGCCGTAGGTCTTCATCAGAGGCCTCCCGCGAGGAGCCGGGCCGACAGCACGGGCTTGCCGCTGAGGCTGGCGGGCAGCGCCAGCAGCCGGGTGCGGTTGGTGGCGACGAGGAGGGCGCGCACGCGGTCGTGCTGTGCGTATCGCTGGAGCTGGCGCAGGAGCGTGGGGAGGGTCCCGTCCACCTTGACCTCGATCCCGACGCCGGCGCCGGTCAGGAAGTCGATCCGGTCCCTCCGGCTCAGCTGCACCTCGCGAGCAAACGGGACCTCTGCGCCCGTGAGGACCTCGGCGATGCCCGCTTGCAGCTCGTCCTCGTGGGTGACCGAGAAGCGGTGGTCGTCCAGAAGGGCGATGAGCGCGCCGGCCTGCACCTCGGCGACATCAGGCATGGCGCACCTCCGGGAAGCCGTCGTAGGTGCGGCCGTCGAGGATACGCCCCGTCTTCTTCTTCAGGACGCCGCCCCATTGCTTGAAGAAGAATGGGACACCGGCGGCTTCGCACTGGTCGCGGATCGACCGGACCCACTCCGCCTCCATCGGCCGCGCGCCCGGACCGCTCTCGCCACCGACGATGACCCAGTGGATACCGCGCAGGTCGAGCTCGCCGAGGTCCTCGAGCAGTGGCTCGATCGACAGGAACCTCACTACGGCCGGGACCTGACGCAGGTGCTCGATGCGCGGCACGCCGTACCTCCGATCCTCCACGCTGACGCCCAGCCAGGTGTTGTGGAAGACGGGGGGCCAGTAGCGCGGGCCCTCCATCCAGTCATAGGTCGGGTAGGCGCAGCCGGGCGGCGGCTCACCCCAGCCATCGAGCATGTCCGCGAACAGCCTCGCGCGACCCGAGGAGTGCTTCGCGCGCACCTCCGCCGGGCCACGCGCGCCTCGGAACGAATCGTCGGTCCAAGGCTCGACGTCAGCCCACTTCACGAACCAGTCCTTCATCCGCACCACGCGCTTGGTCAGCACCTGGTAGGTGTGCCAGTGCGCCTCGCGGGTGATGCGGAAGACGTCCAGGATGTAGCCGTCCGGTACGAACTCGCCGAACAGGTCGCTCATGCTGTTGACGAAAATCCGGCGCGGCGTCCGCCACCGGAGCGGCACGCCGAGCTGGTCACGCACGACCCGGGGGTCGAAGCCCTGCTCGTAGGCATGTCCCGGCACGCCGCGCCAGCGCTCCGCGAACGTCTCGGCGTAGCAGTACTTGCAGCCGGGCGAGACCTTCACGCAGCCCCGGACGGGGTTCCAGGTCGCGTCGGTCCACTCTATCGACGAGCGATCCGCCACTGCCTACTCACCCTGCGCCTGGGCCACGAGCGCATCGAGCCGCTCGATCATCTGGTCGGCCGCCTCGTGTCGCAGCCGGCCCGTGAGGACCTGCCACTCGATCCAGAGGTGGGCCGTGCGTACGACGTCCTCGAGGCAGTAGCGACGGACGAGGTCCTGCTCGCCGGCGGCCCACTTCTCGGCGACCTTCGACCCGTTCATGTCGCCCTTCGCCGGCAAGCCGATCAGCCTGGACCACGTCGAGAGGCTTCCCGCCCCGCGCGGGTCGTAGTCGGAGAGTTGGTCCTTCAGGTCGAGGTGGCCCTCTTCACTGAAGCGATACCGGTAGCCGCGGCCGCGGAAGTACTCGGGCAGCGGGACGCGATGCTTCAGCGCGCGCGCCACGATGACCGGGAGGTCGAACACTCGGCCGTTCCAGGTCACGAGTTCGGCGCCACCCGTCAGGAGCGCTGCGAACTGTTCCAGCGCGTCCCGCTCGTACCGGTACGGGTCGTTCAGGCGCCGCCGGCGCTCCTGCAGCCGCCGGTACTCGTCCGACCCCTCCGGCGGCCGGTACGAGCAGTTGCCGGGAACGCAGCCGTCCTCCGGCGATGCGGCCAGCGGCCAGTTGCATACCGCGCAGCGGGGGACGCCGTCGTCGTGGTGGCCGAGGCACCGCAGGCTGGCCGGCTCGCGCCTGTCCAGGACCAGCGCCCCGAACGCGACGATCTGGTGGTGCAGCGGCGGTGGGAACGCGGTCGGACGGTCCGGAGGCGGCTCAAAGGGCAGCTCCGGGTCGGGGATGGTCTCCAGGTCCAGGATGATGGTGCGCACGTCGGTCAGCCCTCCTCGATTACGATCCGGCCGCCGTCCACGCGGATGCGCGCGTCGGCAAGCTCCTGCAGC
Organism: Candidatus Neutrinellum sp.; assembly: GCA_039794305.1. Taxonomy (GTDB): domain Bacteria; phylum Myxococcota_A; class Polyangia; order Polyangiales; family JBDIVX01; genus JBDIVX01. The sequence continues at coordinate 41,793 of JBDIVX010000025.1, read as the reverse complement.
TCCGGCGCGTGCGAGACGAAGAGGACCTGGCTCGCGCCGATCATGTCGGCCGCACGGCGAAGCATCGCCACGTAGGCGCGGCCGTTGACCGGGTCGAGCGCCGCCCCGCTCTCGTCCCGCACGAGCGTCGGCGCCTCGACGCCGGCGCGCCGGCAGGCGAGCACGCTCAGCGCGAGGGACACCGCCTCGCCGATGAGCACCCGCTCGCCGCCGGAGAACGTCTCGACGGGGGCGTCGCGGCCGCGCTCGGTGTCGAGCACGCGCACGTCGCACCCCTCGATCTGCTTCTTGCCGTCCGCCGACCGGCGCGTGGTCTCGATCGTGACGGTCCAGCGCCGCGACACGCAGCCGTGCAGGAGGTCGTTCACGAGCTCGGTCAGCTCCGGGCCCGCAGCGTCGATCTCCGCAGCCTGCAGCCCGTCGCGGCCGAGGTCCTGCGCGAGGCGCGTCCAGTCGGCGAGCGCTTCGTCGAGCCGCGCACGCTCGGCCTGGAGCTCAGCCACGCGCGACGCCACGGCGCGGGCCTCGTCGAGCGCGCGCTCGGCGAGCACGACGTCTGCATGACGCTGGCGCGACCGCTCCTCCGCGGTCCGGACGGCCTCCTCCGGCCCCGCGACGTCCGGCACCGGCGGCGCATCTTCCGCCGGCGGCAGTGCGGCCGCTTCGGCCTCGGCGCGCTCCAGCTCGGCCATCACCTCGTCGAGCTGCCTCGTCAGCTCCGCGATCCGGGCCTCGGCCTGCGCGAGGGGCCCGGCGAGCTTGAGCCGGGGAGCCAGCTCCGCCCGCTCCTGCGCCATCCTCTGGCGCTCCGCCTCCGCTGCCCCGACGTCGACGCCGGCGGCCCTCTGGGCCGCCTGGGCGGCATCCTCGCGCATTCCCGCGGCCTCCTCGCGGGCCTCGCGCTCCTCCCGCTTGGCGGCGGAGAGGTCCGCGGCCGCGGCCTCCATCTCGGACGCGCGGGCGGCGAGCCGCTCGCGCCGCGCGAGCGACCGCTTCGCCCGATCGAGTTCCTCGCGGGCCTGGCGCAGATCGCGGTCCGCATTCTCCAAGTCCGAGGGAAACTGCCGGGCCGCCCTCGCCATCTCGTCGTCGTCGGTGAGTGTCTTCTGGGCAACCACCACGGCGTCGCCGCCGGCGTCCCGCGCAATGCTCTCGATCCGCTCGAGGCCCGCGCGCAGCTTCACGATGCGGTCCTCGGCGCCAGCGAGTCGGCGACCCCTCAGCTCCTCGTAGCGATCCTCGACGTCACGGAGCCAGGCCTCGGCGCGAGCCATGTCGCTCCGGGCAGACTCGAGCCCCGCCGCGGCATTCTCCACGTCGTGCCGGTCGAGCAGCCGGTCGTGATAGAGCCCCGCCCGCTCCGCAGCGCGGTCCGCACGGCCCTCGGCCGCTGCCGCAGCATCGCGGGCGCGCCTCTCCCCGGCAACGTGCTCGGCGCGCTCGGCGCTCAGCCGTGCGATCGCGCTGTCCGCAGCCTTCAGTGCAGTGTCGAGTTCCTCGGCCCGGGCCACGGCCGCGCGGATCTCGTCGCCCCGCTCCAGCACGGTCCGGTTGTTCCGGGCGCGCTCCTCCAGGTCCTCCCGACGCGCGCGCAGGTCCCGGATCCGCGCGTTCAGCGCCGCGCGACGCTCCCGTACCTCCCTGGCGCGTGTCACAGCGAGTTCGACCTCGCGGCGGCGCTCCTGGGCCTGCTCCAGCGCTGCGCGGGCGCTGGCGCGATCCTCATCGGCCGCGGCCGCGGCGGTACGCGCGGCCTGCAGCTCTGTCTCCGCGTCCTCCGGGGCCAATGCACCGCACCGGGCGTCGCCCAGGCGGGCCTCGACGACACGCAGGTCCTCCTTCGCCCTCCGTGCACGCTCACGGCCGAGCTCGGCGAGGGCCTCAAGGCGCTCGACGCCGAGGACTCGGAGCAGCACGGCCTTCCGATCCGCGGGCTTCATCTCGAGGAACCCGCCGCGCCCCTGCACGGCGAAGGTCGACGCGTACAGAACCTCGGGCGGCGGCAGGTACGTCGCAGCCCAGGCGTCGTAGGCCCGCACCTTCCCCGACTCGACGAGCGGGACGCCGTCGGCGTCGATCACCGAGGCCTCGCCCTTGCCAGACACGCCGTCGACGGTCTGCCGGATCCGGTAGCGCTGGCCGTTCACCACCTCGGCCTCGACGTACGCCGCGCGGTCGACCGCCAGGCCGGCGAGGCTCCCGCGCGTTGGCGCCTGCCGGTATAGAGCGCCGGGGAAGAGCTCCAGCGCAGTCGACTTCCCAGCACCATTCGGTCCGACCACGGCCACGATCCGCGCGCCGTCGAGGGCGCGCAGGTCGATCTCCGACTCCTCGCGGAACGGCCCGAGCCCGCGAATGGACAGACGCTCGAGCCGCATCAGTTGCTCCGCGTCGCACGCACCGTCAGGTGCTTGCCGTCGGCGTGGTACTCGACCTCGAAGTTCTGGGCCGGGTCCTGCATCACCGAGTTGATCTCGTCGATGTTGAAGGTCGCCTCCGACCCCTCGCGGTCGCGGATCAGCTTCACCATCAGCGCCGCCTGCAGCCGCTCGCGCGTCGCAGCGTTCAGGTTCCCGGGGCTCTGCCCATCGGCCTCGAGGCCGTAAGCGGTTCGCCACTGCGAGACCGCCGCCAGCAGCAGCCGCAGCGGCGTGTGCAGGTACGCGACGCTCCCGTCCTTCAGGCGTCCAACGAACGCGGCAGCTGCACGCCCACTGGCCGTGGCCCCGGGCACCGCCGCAAGGTGCGTGATCCGCCCCAAGCGGATGCGCGAGTGCTGCTCCAGCTTCGCGTACAGGTCCCCGCCGTCGACGAGGACCCTGACCTCTCCCCGATCGTCACTGCCCACGTGGTTCCTCCTCGCCCCACACCTCGCGGTGCTCACCGAAGGGGATGGAGTCGTCGATCTGGACCGCAACGCCGAGCTGTGCGCCGTACATGACGACGTCCTCGTGCTCGCCACGCGCACGGCCGCGGTACCGTGCCCGGACCGCGTCCCAGGTGGCCCGGCTCATCTTCAAGGCCTTCGGGGCACGCGGCAGCTCGCAGAGCCGTCGGACGGCCTCCTCGATGCTCTCGGCCACGGCCTCGGCCTCTGGCGTGGTCTTCGGGTCACGCTGCATCCCGCACCGCCTCCTCGAGCTCGCCGGCCTTCGACAGCAGCCGCGCGCACCGCTCGGCGTCGAACTCATCACCGCGCGCGCGCCAGTAGGCCTGGAGCTTCTCAGGGACCGTCGCGGCCGCCGCGACCTCCGGCGCGCGCGCCCGCACCGTCGCCACGACCTGCTCCTCCACCTTCACGACCGCGGCGCCCTCCTCGAGCAGCTCGGCCTTCAGCTCGGCCGCGGCCGCCCGCGCCTGCTCGCGGTAGTCGGACTCCACCGCATAGCGCACGCGAACCTCCGCGCCGGGCTGCACCGCCGGGCGTCCGCCCTCGAAGGCGATCACGGCGGGGTTGCCGCCGTCCGGATGCGGGACGGTGTTCTCGGGGACGTACTCGCCCTCGAGCAGCAGCATCGGCGCGCACGGCGTCGGGATGCGCTCCCACTGCGCCGTCCCCGCGTCCGGCTCAAGCTCCAGGTCACGATCAGGACCGATGTCCAGGAGGACGTAGCCCTTCTCCTCCACCTCGCCGAACGCGGTCCGCCGCGGTGAGCCTGGGTAGATGACCGGGGCGCGACCGGCGACCTCTACGTCCCACTCCTGCGGCATGTGGATGTGGCCGAGCAGGTAGGCGTCGGCGCGGGCGAGCGCGAGGTCCTCCAGGCCGAGCTCGAAGTCGCAGCCCACGAGCGGCTGGCCGGTCGACGTGCGCGAGCCCCGCACCATCGCATGGGCGAGGAGCACGCGGGGCCCCTCGTGCGCCTCCATCTGTAGGCCGAGCCCGCGGATGACGTTGCGCAGCTCGTCGACGGCGACCTGGGCAGCCGTCTCCTGCGGCACGTCACGGCCGAGCATCGCGAGGATGGCGCCCTTCCGGGGCCAGGCCAGGCAGCCCACCGCGACGCCGGCGACGACGTGCACGCGCGCCGCCTCCTCCACCACGATGGGGTGCTTCGTCCGCAGGCGCTCGAAGATGAGAAGGTCGCCCAGGGCGTCGTGGTTGCCGCGCACCATCACGACGGGCGCGATCTCCGCGGCCGTGCGGAGCCAGTCGGCGACGGCCCTCCGCTCCCGCGGAGTCGAGCGGCGCTCGAACACGTCGCCCGAGTGCACGATCAGGTCGACGTCACGCTGCTCGAGGTCCTCGACGATCCACTCGTGGATGCGCACGCACTCGTCGAACCGACCACCGGGACTCTCGTCGAAGTGGCTGTCGCCGATCAGGGCGATGCACGTCACAGCTTGAGGCCTTCCTGCTGACCGCCGTCGGCCTGGTCACCGTCGGCGCCGGGTTCCTCGTCGGGAGGCACGACGCCGCGCTTGCGCAACTCGGCCTTCACCTCCTGCAGGTGGTTCTCGTTCGCCTCGCGGAACCGCGCCTTATCCGGGTCGTCGAGGCTCTCGAGCACGGCCTGCGCGTACCACTGCAGGTCCGACTCCTCGGCCTTCAACAGCGGCGTGCCCTGGCTCTTGCCGAACCGCATCACGGGCTCACCGCTGGACTCGCAGCCGCGTCCGCCCTTCTTCGCGTCACCGCGGCGCTGACGCTCTCGCTTCGGGGGTTGCTCGACGGTCTCGCCTTCCACCGGCAGGGCACGTGCGTCGGCCGGGTTGAAGTCGTCCCCGTCGAGCGTCGTGCGCAACGGGGGCGGCCCGGGCGGCGCGGTCCGCGCCGGCGGCATGGAGGCAGCGGGCGTCGCCGGCGGTTCCAGGCCGTAGAGGTGACGACTGCCGCCGAGCATCGAGTCTGCCGTCTTCATCGCGAATGCGCGGCGAAGCTCCGGGTCGTTCGAGTGCCCGGAGAACATGAGCCGCGCGACGACAAACGGCTTCTGCAGCTCCTCCTTCGTGTAACCGCTCTTCACGCCCATCGAGCGAATGGCCCGCAGCCGCGCCTTCGTCTCGGCGTGGCTCAGGATGTGGAGGCGCATCTCGTTGATCTGCGCCGTCGGTTCCTTCGGCGGGTATCCCTTGCTGCTCCCGCCGCGGTCGTACTTCTCCTTGGCGCGCTTGTAGCGCTCCCACATCGCGGCGATCTGCGCGGACCCGTCTCGCAGGTCCATCTCCTTCGTCCCGAGGAGCTGCACCTCGGTCCCGTCGAGATGGCGCGTCCAGCCGACGGCGCGGTAAACGCAGTAGTGGGGGTGGCTGCCGTCGTCCATGCGCCCGCTCTGCTGGGCATCCCAGGAGACGCCGGCGGCTGCACCGATGCGATCGAGGACGGCCTTGCTCAGGCCGAGCTTGCCGTCACCGACATCGTAGGTGTCGTTCTTGACGTCGACCACGACGGCGCTCAGCACGATGCTGCAGCCCTCCGGCAGGACCGGCGCCGAGGTCGCCGGCGACACGAGGTTGAAGTTCTCGGCCGCAGACTGCAGCCGCGGGGTCACGGCCTCCGGGTTCCGGTAGGCCCCTGTCACCTTCTCCAGGAGACTCGGCTCCCGCTTCGCAATGTCGTTGCCCATCCTGTCCCTCCGCAGCGCGCTGCGCGCGCGCATCGACTCACGGCCGCCCGGTCCCGCCCGCCGCGACCGCGGCTTCGTCGGGGTCCCAGCCCTCCGCGCAGAGCTCGCCGAAGACGTCGAAGCGGGAGCGAGGCTGCACCGCCGCATCCTCCTCGCCCTCGTCGGGAAGCTCGGCCACGTACAGAACCGGCACCACCCGGTACCGGTCGCCGTCGCGTACGACGCCGTGGCGCTCCCCCGTCTCGGCTACTCGGCACTCCGCGTCCTGCGCCGCGTCGGCCATCGAGTCGACTGTCCCGTGGAGCACCTGCTCACGAGCGGCCTGCGGCGAGACGCCCGCATAGATCAGTCCGGCAAAGCGCTCGGCCTCGTCGTCCGCCATCGCGACCGCGACGTCCCAGGCGACGATCGCCTGGAGTGCGACCACCATTGCCTGGCGCGTGGCACGCCCGCTCGAGCACCCGATCGCCACGAGCCGCCCGTTCACTCCCTCGTAGAGATCGGCAGTCACGGGCCCCCGCGGCTCGCCATTGGCGAGGCCGAACGTCCATTGCCGAGCTAGCTGAATCGGTGACGGATCGTGGTCAGGTCCACGCAGTCCGTGCCGGGCGAAGACTGCGGCCACGGCGTAGACGCCGCGCTCGATGGCCTCGCGCGTCATCACGCCACCTCTTGGGCGAGGAGATCGAGCTCCCGCCGGCAAGCGGCCCACGCGTCACGCACGTCCTGCGCGAGCGGGCCCACACCGTACAGCGGGCGGATGGCGGACCAGCGGCTGACCAGAAGGTCGATCGACCGGGTCTGCAGCGTGATGGTGTCCGTGCCGCCTGGATCGGCGTAGACGGCCAGGATCATGGTCGACGCGAGCACCGACAGGGACCACTGCCCGCTCGGTTCATCCACCTGCGCGTGGTGGTTGTTCACGACCCGCACGTTGTTCTCCATCGCTCCCTCCCTCAGCAGTGCGTCCGACACGGACGCTTCCGGATCCGCCACCACCCAGGAGCCCATCCGCTTCGACCGGACTCGCGTCTCCCACCACCACGCGCAGCGGTGCTGCCTCGCACGCGCGCTGCCGGACGACCCCGACTGCGCAACCGGTGCGGAGGCCTCGACGGCGAGTTCGCAACAGCCGGTACGAATGGCGTCGAGGATCCGCTTCGTCGCGCGCCCCAGGAGACGCCGCACGGCGCGGTCAGGCACCTGTCGCGCGAGGACTTGGTCCCCGAGGCCCACCACGCGCCTAGACGCCGGGTCGCTGCTCCTCAGCCCTCCGGACGAACTTCCGGCGCCCGCCCTGCCCGTCCGAGATATCGCACCCAGGCCCATGGGACCTGGAAGCTAAGCCAACCGGCATCACGCGTCAAGCCAGGTGGCTTTGGTTTTGCCCGGGCGGAGCCCACCCCCAGGGGGGACTCGAACGCTGGCGCTCCTGCAAAACCGCGAAAGAACTAATCCTTCCGGCCTAGCGGAAGAACCGTGGCGTTCGTGGTTGAGCGCAGCAGGACGGCAAGGCCACGGTAGGTCTCGACCGTAGGTTCGGCTCCGACAGGAGCGAAGCGGATTAGGGTCTCGCGGTGATGGTCCTCGAGCTCGTGCCACTGCTCGGTAGCCGTGAAGCGTGCCAGCGCAGGGTGATACCTCTCGGGGGCACCGCTCCCACGTATGGTTAGGAACGGCCTGTAATCGAGGTCATCCGGGCCCTCGGCCGTCAGGTACCTGGGGGAAATTCGGAGCCGCTTCAGCACGGAATCTACTTCGTCCAGGGACGGTACACGTTCTCCCTTGGCCCAGCGCCCGACAGTGCTCTGGGTCTTGCCCGCGGCGCGCGCGGCCTTCTGCTGACTGCCTTCTTCGGCGATCAGGCGCTGCATGAGGTGCTGCCAGCGTTTGAGCATGCGGACGGCCCCCCCCATGCTGAACGGCTTACCACCGTGACCAATGCCATAGGGCTTGACCGTTGAAGCCAACTGGCTTACACCGGTCTGCGTCATGCCGGAGCAGCGAGACGTGCACCGCCGGTTCGCGCGGTGGGTCGAGTGGGTTGGTAGTCAGGCCAAGGCCGCAGAACGGATCGGGACACACCAGACGCAGGTAAGCCGATGGTGCCGTGGGGCAAGGGATCCCGGCCTGCATGACGCCGCGAAGATCGCCGAGGCCACGAAGGACTGGCCGGAGGGCCCGATTCCCGTGACCGCGTGGGCGGCGCCGGCGGAGGCCCGAACCGGTACGGACGACTGAGGGGGGCTGTGCAGAGGGGAGCAGCAGCATGGGGCCGGGTGCATGCGACGGGTGTGGCGCGTGGCCTCGGGAGGCGTCCCGGCGTTGCCAGACGCCACAGCCGCGGGCTCGGCCGCATCCATCTTCGGGAGCGCTTGCGGAACGCGCGCCGCACGGCAGCGGGCTTCCTCCACCTGATCGCGTGGCTCCGGCGCGCGGCGCGCGGCGAGGAGGTGCTGTAGGTGTTCACGTACGCACTCGGCCTCGTATCCGGCGTCCTGCTCGCGCTCATCGTGCGCGCAGTCGCCCGCGACGAGCGTCAGCGGCGCGGTCTCGAGGCACAGGGGGGCGGGCCGTACCGCACCGCCGTCGTGCTCCACGGCCGAGTGCCGGACGACCGGCAGACGGCGGCGTGCCCGTCGTGCGGCGAACCCATGGTGGTTCTGATCCAGGAGGCCACCAGTGCGTGACGAGCTCGACCGCCTCCATCGCAGCGCGCGCCGCGGCGAGTGGCTCGTTGGCCTGGTCGCGCTCGCCGGGTTCATGATCGCCTTCGTCCTGACCCGGGGGTGCGTGTGATGCGCACCGCCCTCGGGTACGTGCACGAGGCTTTCCTCGCTTCGGCCTGCACGCCGGCTGCTGATCCGCAAGTCGCGCCGGCGTGCAGGCCAACCCTTATGGCCCCCGCCGGTCCCCGCCGGTCCCCGAAACCGTCGTCGACCGGTCGGCGGGGGCCGCCATGTTCGCGTGCGGCAGGACCGCACGCGAAGACGCCCGCCGGGAGCGCAGGCTTGCCAAATCCCGGCACCTTCAACGCTTCGTCCGAGGGCGGCGCATGGCTTCGCAATGGGTCGCCGGTGCGGCAGGCGAGTGCGTCGTCCGGCTCAGGACGATCGAGGGGCGACCCCACCCACGACACAGCGCTCGGCCTCCGGTCAGGTCGTGAGCGTAGGTCGACGGCCACCCCCGCCCGCACCCGGGGGGGCGTGGGCCGTTCAGAGAGCACGGGACACCTCCCGTGCGAAGTCTTCGGCGCCGTCGTCCTCGGCGCGCGCGCGGGCGGCAACCCGCAGCGCGTCGAATCCGGACGAGACGCCCCGCTCGATCGACGCCAGGTTGGCAGCCGCGTCGTCGCATCGAGCTCTCGTGTCCGTAGCCACAGCCCAAACCTACGGCGGGGTTCGCCGTGAGAGGAGGTACGGTTGTGGTCCTCGATGTAACCGCAGAGGCGTTCAGTGCCGATTTGGGGGAGGTGCGCGAGGTCGGCGAGCTACTCGCCGAAGGAATGCGCGTCCTCCGCATCGGGCCGAGCGCGATAGCGCGCGCGACTGGGATGCCCCGGCCGCACGTCTACCAGATCACCCGCGGGCACCGGCCGCTGCAAGTGCGGCACCTGCTCGCCCTTCCAGAAGAGCTGAGGGACTTCATGCTCAGAGGACTGCTCCGGCGAGTGGGGCGCACGCTCGCCGACAGGTTGCCCGCCGATGTGCGCGGCCTCAGGGACGCGGCCACCGATGCGAGTGCAGCCGCTCTCGAGCTCACCGAGCTGCTCCGGCGGCTGCGCGGCAAGAGTTACGCGACGGCCGACCTCGCCGAACCCGTCATCCAGATCGGCGAGCGGCTCGTGCAGGCCGGCGCCTCGATTGTCGAGTGGGGGCGGCGTCTGCAACGCGAGCGCGTCGTCGGCCTGGACGACGAGGAGGGACGATAGGTCATGAGCGATCACGACGCGGACAAACGCACAAGCGCGGTAAAGGCCGTGAACGAGGCACTGGGCAACGTCGAAGCAGCCGAGCAGCGCCTCGCCCGCGCCAAGAGCGAGTTCGGCACGGCGAAGGCCGATCTTCAGAGGCGGTGCAAGGAGTACGCGGAGGCGCGCAACCGCCTCTTGAAGCTGCTCCCTCAGCCGAGCTCTGCGTCCGACGATGGCGCGGCCAGCGTGGAGAACCCGGCGCAGTGACGTCGCGGGGCACGGCGGCGCTTGACGCCCAGCTCGTCGAGGCCGCGCAGGCCCTCGACCGTGCGAGGCGCAGTGCACGTCGTGCCGACGAGCGCCTCGGAGCACTTCGTCAGCACGCGCGCCGAGCCGTCGGCCCCCCGCCGCGGCTCGCTCCCCGCCAGCCAGTGCCCTATCCGGAGCGTTCGTCGTGACGATGCTGCCCCTGGGTCCGACGGGCTCCATCCCGTACTCGCGGGTCCGCACGCCGGTCCGTCTCCACTACGCCTCAGCCGACCGCAAGCTCTCGCCGGTGCGGATGGAGCCCTACGACGGGCCCGGGAAGCGCACCCATCGACCCGTGCCAGTAGGACCCTACTGCGCCGCGACGTACGCCTCGATCGAGGCGACCTGCCCGCGCTCATGCCGCTTCAAGCAGGCTGGCTGCTACGTCCGGGCCGGGTTCACCCGCGGTGCCTCGGACCTCCTGGACGAGGGCGGCCGCGGCATGGACCCGGAGCGCGTCGCGGACGCCGAGGTGAAGCTGCTCGACACGGCCTTCGGCGCAGAGGGCGGCCGCGGCGCGCGCGTCCCACAGGACGGGGCGCGCGGCGGGCGTGACCTCCGACTCCACATCGGCGGGGACGTGCCGTCCACCGCTGGAGCGCAGCGGCTCGCGTGTGCGGCTCGGCGGTGGCGGGAGCGCGGTGGCGGGGCTGTCTGGACGTACACACATCGGTGGAGAGAGATCCCGCGGGCGGCATTCGGCGACATCTCAGCTCTCGCATCGGTCGAGACGCCCGATGACGCTCGCCGCGCCGACCTGCGGGGGTACGTGCCGGTGATCGTCGTTCCGGCGTTCCCGAGCGAGCGCGTGTTCGAGATGGAAGGGCTCCGGCTGAAGGTGATTCCATGCCCGGCGGAGACGCGCGGCACCGAGAGCGTCACGTGCGTCACCTGCCGCCTCTGCCTGAATGACCGCGCTCTCCGGCGGCGCGGCATGGCTATCGGCCTCGCTCTGCACGGCCTGCAGCGGGAGCATGTCCAGTTACCGGCCCTGAAGACGAGGGCAGCCTGATGGTCCGCAACCCGAAGAGGCGCGGGGCGGGCGCCAGCAACAGCTTCACGCGCGCCGAGGTGGACGCGGCGTTCCAGCTCTTCGAGACGCTCGCGCGTGGAGGTGATGTGAGCATCATCGCGCGCGCGCCGGCGGTGCAGTCGGTCCGGGCGAAGTTCGCGCGGATGCGTCTGTCGGTCGTCCAGGGGCGGAGCGGTGCTGACGAGCCGGAGCGTAGGTGCGGGCTGTGCCGTGAGCCTGGGCACTACCGCCAGACCTGCCCGAAGGCGACGGGAGGGGCCGCGTGATCCACGCGAGCGATCTGCCCGGGATGGGACGGCACGATCTGGAGACGGAGGTCCTCCGTCTGCGCGCGCAGACCGCCCAGCAGCAGGAGCAACTCGAACGCCAACAGGCCGAGCTCCACGGGATGAGGCAGGTCCTCATCGGGCTGCGACGAGAAACCGAACGTCTCCTCGCGGAGCTCGCGAGGGTGGAAGAGCGGATCGAGACCACCGGCGCCGACGGAGCGCGCCAGGAGGATCAGCAAGATGGCAGCGACGGTGACGAACATCGATGAACGGGCGACCTGGGACGCCGCCGCGGAGGCGAGTGCGGAGGCGCAGGAGCAGGCGAAGCACAACGTCGACGCGATCCGCGTCCGGTGCAAGGAGGCACGGCGCTACACCACCCTGCGGCAGGTGCCGCTCGACTTCATCGAGCTGGCCAAGCTCGGCCAGGACGTGGCGGAGAAGCTGGCGACGATCGATACGCTAAAGGAGAAGCGGAAGGGGCTGAACGCGCAGATCAAGGACCTGAAGGACGAGATCGACGAGGGCGCCGTCGAGCTCCGCACGGGCAAGGGCGAGCGCGAGCTGCAGGTCGTCGAGTACCACGACGAGGATGCACAGCACGTCTACCTCGTGCGGCTCGATACCGAGGAGGTGATCGAGGACCGCACCATGACGGGCGCGGAGCGCCAGGGCCACCTCGACTATGGCGCTCAGAGCGCCACCGAGGAGGACGACCTGGACGAGGAACTCGAGGAGGACGGCGACGCGGAGCCGGAACAGGAGGACGAGGTCGACGACGACCCGGACGACGACGACCTCGACGACTGATGGCAAAGGCACCTGCGAAACGTCCGGGTCGGAAGCGTCGCCCCTGCGACCGCAATACGCCGGAGGACGTCCTCGATGTCTTCCGCCAGGTCGGCCAGATCGCGCTCGATCCCTGCAGCAACCCTTGGTCGCTCGTCCGTGCGCGCGTCGAGTTCTCGGCGCACCGCGGCGAGGACGGCCTCGCCGCGGCGTGGCACCCGCACGTGCTCCCGGGCGAGGTCGCCTACGTCAATCCCGAGTACACCGCGGGCGAGATCCCGAAGTGGATGGAGAAGGCGAACAAGGAGGCCCGGTACTTCAACGGAATCGGCGCCGGCATTGTCTTCCTCGTGCCGGCCGACTGCTCGACCGGCCACTACCAGACCGGCTGGCGGACCGCCAACGCGGTGCTGAAGTGGGGGCGCCGCGTCGAGTTCATCGGCGGCGGCAGCGGAAACATGTGGCCCAGCGTCTCGTGGTTCTGGGGCCCGCCGCAGCTCATGTACCGGTTCTGCTACTACGCCGAGCCGCACGGCATCGTCGAGGTCCTCCGGAGGGCACCGGTATGAGGAGCCGCACCGACCTCCGAGTGGTGCCGGGCGGGGGCCAGGACCGGCTCGAGCAGTCGCGGCGCCCTGCGGTGCGCGTGCGCCTGGCCCAGCTCTGTGCCCACTGCCAGTCCGCGCGCCACCCGACGTCCGCGCACGAGGACCTCGGCGAGGCACTGCTGGCGGTGAAGCGCTCGCTCCGGGCCGGCCGCTACCATGAGGCCGAGGCCTTCGTCGACGTTGCCCGCAAGCTCGCCGGGGGACGCGGATGAGCTGGCACCGTGTCGACGACGGCTTCCCAGAGCACCCGAAGCTGGGGCCCCTCGAGCAGGATCCGCGGCTCTGGGCAGACGCGCTCGCCCTGTGGCTCGCCGGCGCATGCTACTGCCGCCGGGCGGGTACCGGCGGCTTCGTCAGCGACGAGCGCCTCGTCCGGCTCACGCCCATGAGCCCGCGGCGCGCGCGCACGGTGGCGAAGGCCCTAGCCGAGCGCGCGGTGGCCACGCCCGGGGGGGCCGGGCTGTTCGAGCGCGTCGAGGGGGGCTACCGGTTCCACGACTGGGAGGACTACGGGCCCGCGTCGGAGCGCTCCGACGCCCGGGCCACGGCGGCGCCGGCGCAGCGTCAGCCGGCGAAGGGGCAGCGGTACCTCTACTTCGCGCAGGTCGGCGAGGAGGGGCTCATCCGGGTCGCAACCTCCAGTAACCCCTGGGCACGCGTCGGCGACCTCCGGGCCTCCTGGGGCCGGGCCGAGCTTCTCGCCGCCCGGGTGGGCACCCGCGAGGAGGTGGAGGAGCTCTGGGAGCGCTTCGCCCACCTCGTCGCTTCCTCCGACCGGCAGTGGTACCGGCCCGGCGAGGACCTGCTCGACTACATCCGGAGCACCGACCGTAGCGCGACGGGCGACGCTACGGCGCCGCCTTCGGAGGACACTACGGGTGACGCTACGGGTAGCGCTACGGGTAGTGCTGCTACGAACGCGCGTGCAGGCTCGCACGCAGCCGCGCGCGGGCGTCCCGACCCGTCCCGATCCCGATCCCGGAAGGGATCTCTTGCAGGGGGAGATCTCAAGACCGTGACCCGGTCAGCGCATGCGTGCGGTGGCGAGTCCCCCCCTCCGAATCTCAGTACATTCGGGCTGCTACGGAGCGGTTACGCCCAGCGGTACGAGGCCAAGCTTCAGGACGCATGGATGTCCGAGGCGGCGAACCGGGCCGAGATCCAGCACGTTGCCGCCTGGGCAGAGCGCCAGGCTGAGCTTCGTTCGCAGGCCGTTCCGGAGGTCGTAGACGGGTTCCTCGACGCACTCTTCGGCATCGAACGGCTGCGGAAACACCGCTGGCCGTGGAAGTGGGTGGCGGAGGATCCCGCGAAGATACTCGCGGAGGCCGGCGCAGCCGCTGAGGCGGGTGAACCCGAGCCGCAGGACGAGCTCGACGCGCTCCTGCAGGAGGAGCAGGCCTGCCGGCTCCGCGGTGACCACCAGGGCGTCGAGCGGGCCCGCGAGAAGCGCCGGCGGCTTGCAGCCGAGCGACGGCGGGCGAAGGCGCAGGGCCGGGAGGCCAGCGCATGAGCGGGGCGTCTGGACGACCCCCCCCCTGGAGCCGGGAGGCAGAGCGCAGCGTCCTCGGCGGCCTGATGCTGGACCCGGACCGCTTCGACGAGGTCGCCGACATCGTCCGCGGCGGTGATTTCTTCGAGGAGCGGCACGCCTGGATCTTCAACGCCATCGCCGAGCTGCGGAGGCGCGGAGTCGGGGTCGACACGGTCATGGTTCGCGAGGCCCTCGGGGCCGTGGGCAAGCTCAACCAGGACCTCGACGAGTATCTGGTCGAGCTGCTCAGCACGATCCCGGTCGTGGTCCACATCGAGGACCACGCCCAGCGCGTCCGGGACCTAGCGCTCCAGCGGGCGATGATCGCGGTCGGGCAGCAGGTCGCTGCGGAGGGGTACGGCCGTGTCGAGGACGTCATGGAGTACCTCGACCGCGCGGAGTCGGCCGTCCTGTCGGTGAGCCACGCGCGCCGGACCGGGCGCGACGGGCCGCAGCACATCAAGGTGGTCCTCGCCGAGGACCATCGCCTCCTGGAGGAGCAGGAGCGCCGCGGAGAGGGCATGGCGGGCGCCAGCACCGGGCTGACCGTCGTCGACGAGATGACGACGGGGCTCTACCCGGGTGACTTCTGGATCATCGGCGGCCGTCCGAGCATGGGGAAGACCAGCTTCGGGATGCAGATCATCGAGCACCTGGCCGAGCAGTATGGGCCGGTCGCGGTGTTTAGCCTGGAGATGACGCGGATCCAGCTCGTTCGCCGGATGAAGTGCGGCCGGGGGCGCGTCGACATGGAGCGCCTCCGCTCGAACCGGCTGGAGGCGACCGACTGGTCGAAGCTCACGTCGGCCGCGCGGGAGCTCGAGCAACTCCCGATCATCGTCGACGACAACGTCGACCTCACGCCGATGCGGCTCCGAAGCAAGTGCAGGCGCGTCGCGGCGGAACACGGCCAGCTCGCCGGGATCCTCATCGACTACCTGCAGCTCATGAAGGCCGACCGGCACCACGACACGACCGAGCGGGAGGTCGCAGACACCTCCCGCAGCTTGAAGCTGCTCGCCAAGGAGATGGGCTGTCCCCTCATCGCCCTCTCGCAGCTCAACCGCGAGGTCGAGCGGCGGAGCGACAAGCGGCCCGGGCTTTCGGACCTCCGGTACTCCGGCGCGCTCGAGCAGGATGCCGACGTGATCGGGTTCCTGTACCGCGACGAGGTCTACAACAAGAAGACCGACGACACGAACGTCGCCGAAGTGATCATCGGGAAGCAGCGGAACGGCCCGACGGGCACAGTGCGGTGCGCGTTCTTCGGCGAGTACTTCCGCTTCTACAACCTGGCGGACGAGTTCCGCGACGAGCCGGAGGCCCCGCCGCCGGGAAGGGACTGGAGCGCCGTCGCACGCGAGGCGGCGCAGAAGGAGGGAACGCAGGGATGACGATCGAATTGGGAGACGAGGCTCGCGACACGGTGACCGGCTTCACCGGCGTCGTGATCAGCGAACACAAGTGGCTGCACGGCTGCCGGCGCCTGACGCTCCAGCCGCGCGAGCTGAAGGACGGCAAGCCCATCGACTCGCACACGTTCGACGAGCCGCAGCTCGAGCTCGTGCGCAGGGCGGCCGCGAAGGGCACCGACGACACGGGCGGGCCACGCGACGAGACGGTGGCGGCGCGGCCGGAGCCGGAGCGCGGCCGATGATCCTCGGGACCGGAGACCTGAGCCTCCAGAAGACGGCGATCCACATCGTCCGAGCGGACCAGGGCGTCTTCGACGTACTGCACGAGGAGCGGTTCGACTGCGGCTCGGGGTGCGACGTCGAGCGCTTCTGGCGCGCGGCCGTCCGAATCCGCCGCCTGTTCAGGGAGTACGCGGTCGAGGACGTGGCCTTCGAGGGCTTCGCTCACGGAGCGAAGGGGAGCAGCATCCTGCAGATGGCGGGCCTGGGCTACATCGTCCGCCTCGCGATGTGGCACCACGGGCGCGGCTACTGGGACGTGGCACCGCCCTCGCTGAAGAAGATCGTCACCGGCAAGGGCAACGCGCCGAAGGAGCTCATGATCCGCGAGGTCTATCGGCGTTGGCAGTACGAGGCGGCCGACAACAACGACGCCGACTCGTACGGGCTCGCCCGCGGCCTCGCCGGTCACCACCTGGGCCACGCGCGCAAGAGCGACGGGGAGGCCTGGAAGAAGGCGGTGCGCATCGAGGGCAGGCCAGGGGGATGGGCGTGACCATCGACCGCGGCGACTTGTACACGTGTGCCGGCTTCGTGGCGCTATCGTTCACGACGGAACCGCACGGGTGGATCTTCGCAGGCGCCCTCGTAGCCATGGGCCTCGTCGCGAACGTCTTGGCGGCGATCGTAGCGCGCAGCAGGACCCGCGAGCTGAAGCAGGCCCTGGCCGCCGTCAATTTGCGACGCCACCTCGATCGGCTGAAGCAGGAGCATCGGAACGGGTGAATGGGGACGAGAAGTTCCGCTGCCCCTTCTACGGCTGCACGCTGTCCCGTGCGGACTGCGGGGCACGCTTCAAGGCCGCCGGCGACAACCGGCGCCGGTACGGGACCGAGGCGGTGGCGGCCGCGATGCGCAACGACCGGCTGTGCGCCGATCCAACCCGGGGGCACGCCTGCGCGATCGGGAAGCAGCACGCCGACGGCAAGGCCGCACCCGACGTCGAAGTCCGCGAGCTCGTTCCCCACGCGTCGGGCAGACGACCGGCGCGGCCGCCCACACTCACCCCCAGGCCAACGCCGGCGCCGGCCCCGACGCTGCGCCGGCCCGCCGCCCCTCCACGGCGGCAGGCACCGCCGCGGATGGACGCACAGCCGCCCGGGCCTACGCGAGTCCGGCAGGGGAGGCGCGGCAGGAAGCCAAAGCTCTACCGGGTCGGCGAGCACGAGCTGAGCGTCCCCGACTGGGCGAAGCGCACGGGCGTATCCCAGAACACCATCTACCGCCGCATCGACCGCGGCTGGCCCCTCGAGGCAGCGCTCACCACCCCCAAGGGGGGCTCGCCGCCGGCGGGCACCGAGGCCGCGGCCGATCCGAAGCGGGCCCCGGCAGCGGCGCAGCGGAAGGGACGCCACTCGACGCCGGGCCAGGTCCTCGAGTTCGTGGGCTTCCAGGGGGTCGCGGAGATGCGCGTGCCAGGCGGATGGATCGTGTACGTGCAGGAGGGCGCAGCGAGGTGACGAACGTCGACGACGACATCCTCAAGCTCGAGCTCGAGGCCTACCTCACCGGCGAGCTCGCAGGCGACATGGGGCTCAAGAGCTCCCTCGGCGACATGCTGGAGCGCAGGGGCCCGCCCTCTGGAGGCGGCGCCACCCCGCCGGACCCGAGCACCCGAGCGCTGCAGGCCGCCCGCACCATCCGGCGCGTCGAAGAGGCCCTCGCCGACCTCACGCCCCATGAGCGAGAGGTGCTGACGGCCTGGTACGCGCCTCTGCCGGGGCTCAGGGCCATGGACGACCGCGGCATCGAGTCGGTCGCACGAGTGCTCGTCGGCGAGGTGCGCATCGCCCTCCTGGTCCGCGTGAGCCGTGCGACGACGCAGCGACAGGGGGGCGGTCCGCGGGCCGTTACCGTGACCGCCATCGGCCGCACGGTGCTGGGCCAGGTCGCCGAGGCGGAGGGGGGCGTCACCGACGAGCAGCTCGCCGGCCTCTCGAAGGAGGAGCGGAAGGAGCGCGAGCAGGTCCTCGACCAGCTCCGGCACGCGGGGCTCGTGAGCAGGCTGCTCGGCGCCTACGTCGTCACCGCCGCCGGCCTCGCAGAGCTCGGGCCGGAGGCGCAGAAGGCCAGCGACGACCGCAAGCGCACCGCCAAGTCGGAGCTGCGCCGCATCGCCCGGTGGGCCCGAGTCGAGGTGAGCAAGGCGCGCGACCGGTACATCGAATCGGCCAAGGAGCAGCGGAAACGGCGGCGGAAGGAGCGACGCGAGCGAATGCGGGGGGTCGCACGAGGGTAGGGCGCCGGTCGGATCCGCCCTCTATCGCGCCCGAGTCGAAGCGCCCGACACCGGCGTTCGGCACCGCTCAGCACGCCGCGAGCCGCGCCTGCCGCCGCTCCTCGAGCAGGGTGGCGAGCATCGCTTCGAGGTCGTCCAGGCGCTCATCGATGCGCTGGTCGCGGCGGCGGATGCTCATCACGAGCTCGCGGACGGCTTCGACCATGGGCTCGCGCGGGTCGAACAGCTCGGGGCACGTCGCCCGCAGCTCCGCCATGTTCACGCGGAACGTTGGCCGCTGACGGCCCTTGCCGACCCGGACGAGAATGGGCCGGCCGAGCACCTCCTCACGCCGCTGGACGTACTCCCGCAGCCACCGGCCGGGCCTGGCGCTCTGGACGTTGATGGCCTCCGCGGCCGCGCTGAGGGACATGAGCTTCACCGCCGCCGATCGCCACCTATGCCGGCCGGCCTGAAAAAAATCGAGACTTCCCCCAACGTGCCGCCACCGCGGAAGAAGTGCCGCCCACGGACAATGAACGTAGCACGTATCCGACGGCCCTCGACAACCGCTGATGGCCACTTCGGGCGCCCATTAGGATGGAACCCGACGCCACCTGGCAGCGGGTCGAGAGCGGGTCGCGCGGATCGCGGTCGAGGCCGGAACGGAGGCTCCCGATGCAGTTCAACTTCGACGACCGCGAGTTCATCCGCTTCCGCAACGCGCTCCATGACTACGGACGCAAGGGTGTCCCGCACGCAGCGAGGAATGGCCTGAATCGGACGGTCTTCGAGGGCCGGAAGGTCTGGCACGACAACTTGGACAAGACGCTAACGCTGCGGAACACGTGGACGAAGCGGAGCATCCGGTACGCCAAGGCCCGCGGGACCAACCTCTTCCGCCTGGAGGCGACGCTTGGCTCCACCGAGGAGTACATGGCCCTCCAGGAGCGGGGCGGGGTCCAGCGGAAGAAGCACAAGCACGGCGTGCCCATCCCGTCGCCGGTCGCATCGGGCGAGGGGCGAGGGGTGCGGCCCCGGAAGCGAATGGTCCGGAAGCCGCACCGGATGGAGAACATCCAGCTCGCTCGTCGACGAGGACTCTCGAGCCTTCCCCGCCGGCAGCGCAACGCGGCCGCGATCCAGATGGCGAAGCGGGAGGGCAGGAAGCACGTCTTCCTTCGGACCGAGAACCGCAAGGGCCTCTTCAAGCTCTCTGGCGGGCGCCGGAACCCACGCATCGATCTTGTGTGGGACCTCAGCAAGGGGACGGTCCGGATCCCCCCGAGTAGAACGCTCGCGAGCACGGTACGGGACCTCATGCCCAGGCTTCCCGGCTTCCACGTCGACGCCCTGAAGGACCAGCTCCGCCGATTCCACGCGCGGGGGTTCTAGCCGCTGAGCTCGCCGAGGACGGGCGACGCGCCGTCCGCTCCGCGACGCACGGTGGGGCTGCTCCACGGGGCAAGAGGTTGCCCCCCCCTCCGTGGCCTGACGCGCGGCCGAAAAAAACAAGTGATTTCGCGACGGGTCCTGTGGGGGCGCCCCCCCCCGCCCGCGGTTCCTTTTCGCGCCCGCCGGGCTCGCGGAATGAGTCACCTTGGAGGTTGATTTGACCGGCAGCAGGCCGATTTCCCGGGTGGAGCTGGCACGGCTCGCACACGTCACGCCAGCAGCAATCACCAAGGCGGCACGCGCAGAGCTCAAGGACGCATGCGTCGGCAAGCGCATCGACCTCGATCACCCCGCGACACAGGAGTACCTGCGGAAGCACGGCGTCGACACGACCTCACCCGCCAAACCGGCCGCCGAGCCGCAGCTCGAGCCGACGGTGGCGAGACCTCCCAACGCAGACGAGGTCCGCACGATCGGCGACATGAAGCTGCGCGAGGTGGTGCAGCGGTTCGGCGGCCAGGGCCCCGGTGCCGAGGGCGCCGCGCTCACCCGCATCGGGGACTGGCAGGCCAGGCTCAAGGCTAGCGAGGAGATCCGCGAGAAGCGCCTCCGTAACGAGGAGGCCGAGGGCAAGCTCATCGAGCGCGAGCTCGTGCGCGTGCACGTCTTCGGGATGATCGACGCCGGCAACCGGCGGCTGCTCTCCGACGCCCCCAGGACCATCGCCCGCCGGCTCTACGCCATGGCGAAGAGCGGCGTGCCCGTCGAGGACGCCGAGCGCGTCGTGCGCGAGACGATCTCGAGCCAGCTCCAGGTCGTGAAGACCCACGCCGAGCAGCTCCTCCGCGACGGGAGAGACCCCTCGAAGGCAGCAAGGCAGGTGACGGTAAAATGACGCCTTTCCACGCGCGTGCGCGCGCGCGCGTCCTGATCTTGTGACGGTAGCCGCACTCATCGTTTCTGGCGCTGGAACCGTGTTCGCCGAGCGCGCGGCCGCTGCCGGGCTCGGCATCAGCTTCATCGTGACGCTCACGGCCGAAGCGGCGCGGCGCCACGGCCTCGAGCACGGCCGCGCCGACGCCGTTGCCCTGGCCAGCAGACTCGGCGCTGGGATAGTGGAGGTCGAGCGCTACGCCGATCCGGACTTCGGCGAGGCGGCGAGCAGGTGCCGCATCGCGGTGTGCTTCGGGTGGCAGCGCCTCGTGCCGCCGGTGGCGCTCTCCCAGTTCGAGCACGGCATCATCGGCACGCATGGCTCGTTCAAGCCGCTTCCGCACGGCCGCGGCCGGTCGCCGCTGAAGTGGGCGCTCCTGCTCGGGCGCAGCACGTTCTTCAACCACCTCTTCCGATACGTGGCCGAGGCCGACGCCGGCCCGGTCTATGACCAGCACACCTTCCCGCTCTCCCCCTTCGATGACCACTTCTCCGCGTCGATGAAGCTGGCGACGTCGTCGGCGCTCATGGCCGTCCGGACCATCCCGAGGATCCTCGCCGGCGAGGCGGAGCCGCTGCCCCGCGCCCCCGTGCATCGGTCGTGGTTTCCGAGGCGCACGACGGACGACGGCGAGGTCAACTGGTACTGGGGCACCGTCGACGTCCTCAACCACATCCGCTCGTGGCCAGCGACGTTTGGCATCACCGAGTCGGGCATGCGGGTCAGGTTCGATCGAGCACAGCCGTGGGAGCTCCCGGCCGCCGGCGAGCCCGGCCAGGTCGTCGACCTCTTCGACGCCAGCAGCGCCGTCGTGAAGACCGGCGACAGCGCCGTTCTCCTCCGCGAGTGCTCCCCGGGGTTGCGGGTCGGGGATCGGTTCCGCCCGGCCGCTTCCGCGAACGCGCAGGGGGACGTGCCGTGGTGAACGTGCTCGTCATCGCGCCGCACGCCGACGACGAGACGCTCGGCTGCGGCGGCGTGATCCGCCGAATGGCGATCCGCGAGGGCGCCAACGTCACGGTGGCCATCCTCACCGGCCACGGGGGGATCCAGAATCGCCTCGGTCCTCGAGAGGTCTACACCACCAAGCGGCGCGAGGCGGAGGCGGCATGCCGGGCCCTTGGCGTCTCCCAGCTCGTCTTCGCCGACCTCCCCTCGGCGGCGGTCGCCGAGCAGCTCCCGTTCGACCTGAACCAGGAGACGCTCGACATCGTGCGCGAGGTGGCGCCGTCGATCGTCTTCTGCCCGTGGCCGTTCGACCTTCACCACGATCACCGGCGCGCGGCCGCGTCCTTCGCCGTCCACTGGCGGCCGTACGTCGCGCCCGGAGCCGGGATCGGTGAGGTCTACTACTACGAGACGGTGAGCGAAACGCACCTCACGGCTCCGCACGAGCGGCCGTTCGCCCCCGACACGTGGGTAGCCCTCACCGAGGTCGAGCTCGAAGCGAAGCTGTCGGCGTTCGAGTGCTACCGCACGCAGATGCAGGACCACCCATCCGCCCGGAGCGTCGAGGCGCTGCGAAGCCTGGCGGTGTGGCGCGGTTCTCAGATCGGCGCGCCGGCGGCCGAGGCGTTCGTGACAGCGCGGCGGGTCCTCCGGTGAGGCAGGTCTACACGTTCACGCTCACGGCGCGCGTCCGCGTCGAGGCAGACAGCGACGAAGAGGCGCTGGAGCACGCGCTGCAGGAGGCGAAGCAACTCGACATCGGCAGCCGGCTCCGGCTCTTCGATCTGCGCATCGCCGGCCGGTCTGTGGAGCGGTGGATCGCGTGGGGTCGCCGACTCGCGCGCGGGGCCCCGGAGGGCGGGGCCGGAGCCCCGGGCGGCCCTCCGGGCCAGCGCTCCTCGCCGGCGCCTGGCGCGCCTCGCCCGGGCGAGCCGGCCGCCGGCCCCTAGAAGAGGCCCCCCTGCCCCCCTGCGCCATCCTCGGCGGCCCCGGCGGCCTTCCTGCCGCCGGCCCCGGCCGCCGCGCGCCGGCCCCCCCGGGTCCGGCCGGACCGGCCCCGGCGGCCCGCGGAGTCCCCGGCGCCGTCCTCGGCGCCGTCCTCGGGGACCTCGGCGCCCTTTCCGGTCTTCAGCCTCCAGAGCCGATAGGCCTCGTCCGCGTACTCGTCCTCGGGCACCTCCGACCCATCGGAGTTCACGAGCTTCGTGCTTTGCTCGCGGAAGTAGTCGAGGCCGCGCCCCATGCGCTTGCCGGCCAGCGTGTGTCCGTCATTGGCCCAGTCGGGGATCTCGGGCGCGAACCCCTCGAGCAGCTCCCGGAGCCCCACCGCGGCCTGGAAGTGATCGCCCACGCGGGACTTGGGCGCCGCACACATCAGCCGAATGGTGTTGGCGAGCACCATCCGAGCGCCCCCGGGGTTGATCGCTACGCCCTTCGCCTTCGCCTTCGTCTCGGCCTTCCGGTACAGCGCGTCGGCCTGGGTGGCAGCCGCCTCGACGAACGGCACGAGCCACGGAGCAGCGACGACGTCGAGGTCCTCGTGGCAGATGATGCGCAGCCGGTTCCACACCATCGTGTGGAACGCGCGCGACGTGTGGATGAGCTCGACGGCGAATTCCATCGCCTCGCGCTCGAGGCTGCGCCGGATACACTTCTGCACGGCCGACAGGCACGCCATCGAGGGCAGACCGTTCTTGGTGGGCGGGATCATCGGTACCTTCCTTTCATGCTACGGTGCGCCCTGGCGGGCCACCTTTCCTGGCTCGTCCGGGCCCCGGGTGTTGCCGCACCGCGGGGCCCACTCGATCAGGGGGAGGTCGAGCTGCTGGACGATCTCGCGCTCCCCCCGCGCGGCGATCGTGACGATGGCGCGCGCGCGCGCCTCGTGAACATCCAGGTCGGGGTGCTCGGCGACGACCTGGTCGACGGCGGCGGTCAGCGCGCGGGCGCGGCCGCGCCGCCCGTTGCTCCTGCCGACGAGCGAGCGGAGCGCGACCGAGTCGCACGAGACGTCGCAGCCCGGCACGAGCTCGCGGATCATGCGGAGCGTCGCCTCGAACCGCCGGGACGTCGGGCCCAGACCGAGCAGGTGGATGCGCGCCGGCCTGACCTCGAGCAGGAACGCGCGAAGCTCGCGCAGGCTCGTGGCATCCTTCTTCATCGGGATCGCTGGGATGACGTCGCCGGCGGACCGGCCGCGCCCCTCACCGAGGACCTCGACGGCGGCGCCGTAGAACGCGGCCATCGACAGCGCGCCCTTCTGCACGGGCACCAGGATGTTCGCGCCGCGCTCGCGGGCGTGGCTGATCCACCAGCCGTACTCGTCGAGCCGGTCGAGGGTGACGGTCTGGTCGCCGACGCGATCGGGGGCGACGACGAACAGCGCGCCGGCGCGGCCGTGGAGCTCGAGCACGGCCGCCAGCCGCCCGTACAGCTCGAGGACGCGCAGCCAGTCGCGGCGCTCCATCGGCCTGACGACCTCCGGCCCGCCCGGGCCGAACGTCACCTCGGAGAACGCGCCGGAGTCGACGAACAGTGGCACGCCGGCGGCCACGAGCTCCGCCTCGACACCCTCGCGCGCGGGGTCGTACCGGTCGGCGGCGACGTCCCGGATCGGCTCGGCGCGCGCGACCTCGGCCGCGCTGACGCCGACACCGATGCCGGCGCGGCCGAGGCCGCGGATCTCGCCCGGGCGGTTGGACCCGCTGGCGAAGTACGTCACCCGCGGATCGCGGGCCCAGGCGAGACCGGTCACGAGACGGACTCCGCCGCTGCCTCCGCGACGCAGCAGTCGTCGCAGAGCTCGCCGTCGCAGGCGGTGACGCACTCGTCGTGGCCCCGGCACGCCCCGAGGCTTCGACCGCAGCGCGGGCAGTCGAAGATGGTAGCGCAGTCGCCGGCGCAGTACGGCTCGTGAGCGGCGGTCATCAGATGGCTCCGTCCAGTAGACGCCCGGCGACGTACTGGGCTGACGAGATGCCGGCCCGGTTGAGCATCCGGATCCAGGCCTGCTCGCGCCGCGACCACTTGAAGCCGTGCCGCTTCAGCTCGCGCGTGCGCTCGCGCGGCTGCCGCTCGTCGAACACGATGGCGATCCGGTTGATGTCGGGCCGCGCCTCGACGCGCCAGCCGTCGCCCTCGATGGCCTCGAAGGCCGGCGGCTCCGCATCCAGCTCCGCGATCCGCCCCTTCACCCGACGGATGTTCGCGCCGAGGTTGGACAGCATGTAGCTGGGCAGCGTCTCCTCCCCGCGATTCCGTGCGGCACGGTTGTAGGCCTTGAGCTCCTCGCGCTTGCGCTCCATCTCGGCGAGCTTCGCGCGCAGGGCGGGGACCGCGTCGGGATCGTCGCCCGAGACCGCTTCGCCCGCTCGAGCAACCGCCCCCTGCGCACGGTCGGCCGCGCGCGCGAGCTCGATCCCGGCGCGCATCTTCCGATCGTGGCGGTCGAGCGCCACCCGGTGGTGGCGCTCCGAATGGTGCCCGACCAGGATGGGCTGGCCAGGCGGGATGTGCTCGATCTCGGCGCGCGCCGACGACAGCTTCGAATCGGCCGCCCGCTGCAGCCGCGCCGCCCGCCGCTCCGCACGCTCCTTCCGGGCCTGCTGGTAGGGAGTGAGGCCGCCCGGCTTGGTGCAACCGGCCCGCGAGCCGTCGCACTGAGAGACGACGTGCCCGCAGGCGCAGAAGGGCTCCGATAGTTGCTCGGGCCGCTCGAGGCCGAAGGGCAGCGCGTGCTGCTCACCACCAGCGCCGCCCTGGATGAGCCGCAGCGCCGGCCGTACCGGAGCGGGGGCCGGCTCCGCGCTCTCTTGCGCCGGGCGGTCCTCCTCCTCGTCGGCGAGGACCTCGGCCGCGCACCGCTGGCAGGTCTTCCCGCCGGAGCCGAGCATGCTGACGTGGCCGTCGCCGCGGCCGCAGGAGTCGCACCGCTCGACGTCGTCAGCGAGCTTCTTCGCGAGCTGCTCGGCGCAGAACTCCATGCCCCAGCAGTAGATGTGCCCGTCCGGTGCGAAGTAGCTCTCGCCCTTCGGCACCGCGTACCAGTACTCGCCGGGCTCGTCCTTCGCCTTCCAAGCCTCCCAGCCGTCGGCCGCCTTGACGCGAACGCCGGGCGTGTCGGCGACCGTCCGCAGGCGCTCGACGACGGGCGCGGCCATCGCCTTCAGCGTGTCGTGGTCGTATCCCACGGTGATGTAGGTGTTGCCACCGCTGAGGATCTCGCCTGTCCTCGAGCACCGCGCGATCCGCTCGTGCGGCTCCGCGATGCTCTTCACGAGCGACGGCGGCACGGCCGGGTTCTTGATGGTGACGCGCACCGCGGACCCCATCGAGAAGTGGTCCGCCCTGACGCTGACGTCGCGGGGCTTCCAGCCGTGGGCCTTGAGCTCGGCTCGGATGGCTGCTGCACGCTCTTTCGTCGACATATCGGTCGCCCCCTTTCCAGGCTCGGAGTCAGGGCCGTTGCCGCGGACCTGACCCCCGTTGCGGGCTCCGCGCCCGCCCTCGACCGCCGACCGTGATCGGCACCCGAGGGCGGCCCCGGAGCGGGGCCGGTTCCTACGCAGCCTCCGCCGCGCGCTTCGCCGCAGCCCTCGCGCGGAGCTTCGCGATCGCCGGGGGCGTGACGTCGTGGACGATGTACCACGCGCGCCGCCGGACCCACCGACCCTGCCGCGGCGACATGGCGTGGATCGCGCGGGCGATCTCGGTCGGGTAGTCGGCCGGGTCGATCGGGAGCTTGTTCCGATCGTCGAACGAGAGCGACCGCAGAGCCTCCGCAGCGACCTCGGCCACCGCCGCGGCGATGTCCGCCGACTTCACCTCGCCGGCCGTCGGCGCACCGCTGGCGCCCTTCGACTTGGCCGCGGACTTGGCCGCCGGCTTGGCCTTCGGGGCGGGCTTGGCCTTCGGGGCGGGCTTGGCCTTCGGGGCGGGCTTGGCCTTCGGGGCGGACTTGGCCGCGGGCTTGGCCGCAGGCTTGGCCTTCGGGGCGGACTTGGCCGCGGACTTGGCCGCGGACTTGGCCGCGGACTTGGCTGGGGCCGGGATCTCCTCACTCGGAGCGAACACCGTCTCGCGGGTGCGATAGGCCGGCTGCAGGAGCTGCCCGAGGTCGCCCTCCGCCTCGACGAGGTCCCACGCGTTCACCCGGTCGATCACCAGGCGGAAGGAGCCGCGGCCGCCCGCGTGCTGGTAGCTCACGGAGAGGATCCGAGCCTCCGGGTCGACCGACCAGCTCGCCTCGCAGCCCTTGAGGCTCCGCGCGATCTTGCCGAGCCGCACCCGATCGATCCCGTGGAGCTCCGCCGAATCGATCGGGATCGCGATGGCGGCCGACAGCGTCTTGCAGGCCTCGAGCACGCCCTCGGTCGTAATGCACGCCGGGTCAAGGACCCGAAGCACCTTCTTCGACTGGCGCCGCTTGCAGCGGGCCTCGCGGTCGAGCTTCTCGATCTCCTGCGCAATCCGCTCCGCGATCGCGTCCGGCCCCTTCTCCGCGACGGCGGCCATCGTCTCGCGGGCTCGATCGCTTGCCCGCTCGTATCCGTAGGCCACGGCGAAATCGTCGAAGCGGTCCGTGCCGAGCTGCACGAGCACGCCGGTCGCTTCCATCTCGCCGCGCCGGAAGCGCTTGGCGAGGTCGGTCAGGGTCTCTCGGCTGATGCTCTCCATGGGGTCGCCTCCTTCCAGGCTGGGGACCCGTTGCGTTGCCGCGCCGCGAGTCCCTGTATCTGCCTCGAAGGTACCCCGGGGCACTCCCGGCGACAAGAAAAAAGCGCATGATTCCAAGGGGTTAGCTAGTGCCGCGGAAACCGGGCAGAAAATCAGGGGGGCGGAGCGGAAAACCCTGCGCGCGGGGGGCCGCGGGGACCCGGAAAGGGGCTGCCGAACCGGCCGCCGGCGATGCGCCGGAGGGGGGCGCGGGGGGCGCCCGCCTGGGCGCCGCGGAGGAGATCCGAAACCGCGTGCGCGAGCTGCGCATGGTGCGCGCCGGCGACTTCAAGAAGAACCCCAACAACTACCGCGAGCATCCGCTTCATCAGCGCGAGCTCATCCGCGGGCTGTTCGCGGAGATCGGCTTCGTCGACGTCTGGATCGCGCGCGAGACACCCGAAGGGCTCGAGCTCATCGACGGTCACATGCGCACGGAGGAGGTGCCCGACGAGCAGCTCGTCCCGTGCCTCATCGTCGACCTGGAGGACCACGAGGTCGACAAGGTCCTCGCCACGCTCGACCCGATCACGTCGCTCGCGTCGCAGAACGATGAGATGCTGCGCGACCTCCTCGACCGCATCGAGACACAGAACGCCGACATCAGACGGTTCCTCGCTGACCAGGAGCACGAGCTCGAGAAGGTCGAGGTGCCGGAGGTCACCGAGGAGGAGAAGGGGCGCGAGGTCTCGGGCATGGACCTGGAAGCGCACGAGCACTACGACTACCTCGTCGTGCTCTGCACGACCACGCAGGAGTGGAACGTCCTCGTCGATCGCCTCGGCCTTCCCAAGGTGAAGATGCGGCGCGGGTCGATGGGCGTCAGTAGGGCCATCCGCGCGGCGAAGCTGCTGGAGGCGCTGAACTCGTGATCGAGCAGGACCCGGATCTCGACTACGTGATCGTTGTGCCGTCGAGGCGACGCGTACACAACATGCCGGTCCTCCGGAGCCTGCTGCCCACCGCGGTCGTCACCGTCGACGAGACTGAGCTCGCCGACTACAGCGGAGCGGTTCCGGACGACAAGCTCGTCCCGCACCCGACCTTTCAGCCCACTGCGAACGGCGGCGTCGTCGCGATGATCCGAAACTGGGTCCTCGAGCAGTTCGACAACGACATCGTCGTGTTCGTCGACGACGACTTCGTCGGGATCCAGACGCTCTTCGGGAGCAGGCGTCGGATCGTGCATCCGGAGGAAATCCTGGGGGTCCTCGAAAACGCGGCGCGGAACACCAGGGACCTCGGGCTCTCGTGCTTCTGCTTCTGCCGGACGGCGAACGCGCTCCAACTCCGAGAGCACCTCCCGATAGTCCCAACGCAGATGGTCGCGGCCTGCTTCGGGATCATGGGGCCCGCGAGGCGTCGGAAGTACGACCCGCAGATGGGATGCCGAGCGGACCTCGATTGGTCGATGACAACGCTCCTGGAGGACAGGTGCGTCTACGCCGACGTCCGCTTCTACTTCGACGTCGGGCTATCGGGGGCAGGCGCAGGCGGGGGAGTCGGTCTGGTGACGCCTCGCCGGATGGAGGCCTCCAGCGCGCTCCTCAGAAAGAAGTGGGGGAAGCACCTCAGCGAGCCGCGGTCGGACGGCCGCTCGAACCTGAAGCGAGGAAAGCGTCGCATGAACATGCGCGTCCGCCGCAGCAATCCGCGAGCGGTCAAGTGATCGTGATGGGCGACAGCCACGCGCGGCTGTTCCGCGGCCGCGGCCGGACCATCGTGGCGATCGGCGGCGCATCGGCGACGGGCCTGCGCCGTCACGACTCGACGACCGGGGCGGCCCGCACGTTCCGCGCGCGAGCCCGAGCGCGACGCGACCGAGCGACCCTGGTCCTCGGCGGCGTGGACTGCGGTTTCGTCGCATGGGTACGGGCGCAGCGGTACGGCAGGCCAGTTGACGAGACGGTGCGCGAGGCGGTCCAGGTCCTCGAGCACTTCGCCGTCGAGTTCAGCCCGCTGTGCGACGGGCTCGCGCTGTGCACGACGGCGCCGCCGGCGTTGCGCGACACGGCGAACGCCATCTCAGAGAAGCGGCGCGTGGTGCGGGTGAGCCTCGAGGAGCGAACGCGGATAACAAAGCTCTACAGCTCGCTCGTGCGCAGGATGGTGGAGCGCAGGGGCTTTCTGCTGCTCGACATCGAGCGCCTGACGCTGGACCAGGGCACCGGCCTGCTCAAGGAGTGCTTCTTCGGCCCGCCGGCGGACCATCACATGCGGCCGGATGTCGCTGCGCCGGTCCTCAGCGCGGAGCTGGACAGGGTATGGGCACCAGGGCGCGAGGAGCTGACGTGACGACGACGCAGAGGCCCCTGATCATCCTCTCGCTCCCGAACAGCGGCACGACCTGGCTTGCAACCACGATCGCGAAGCACCGCCCGGGTCGGTACTACGACGAGTACTTCAACCCGGTGCTCAACCACCGGCACCAGGTGAAGCTCCGCCGGGTCTTCGGGAGCGAGCTCGCGTGCTGCTACCGCAATATCGCGAGGGGCGATGGGCCGGAGGTCGACGAAGTCATCCGCGAGACCTGGTGCCGGGACGAGTACTCCTTCACGAAGGAGAACTACAGCCCGTTCAAGCTCCGCAGCTTCGTTCGGCACTTCGAGGTGGTCGTCCTGCTGAGGCACACGGCCGGAGTCTTCCCGCCGTCGCGCGGGCGGGTGTGGTCGTTCTACGAGCACTCCTGGCAGGCACTGAAGGACGCCGGCCACGAGATGGTCGAGGTCTCCCTGCGCGCGCGCGCGATGGAGGCGCATGCGCTGATGGCGCGCGAACTCCGGCGGAGCGCGGATGAGCTGCAGGTCCCCATCATCTACTACGAGGACCTGTTCAACGACACGCTCATGCACGAATCCCTGCGCCGCGCCGGGCTGGACCAGCCAGCGATCGTGGCCGACATCTCGAGGACCAGGCGAGAGAAGCGGATTCAGTGGGACGCGGTCTACTGAGACGCGATGCGGAAGACCAAACTCACGCCCGAAGTCGCCAGCAAGATCGTGGGCCTGATCACCATCGGAAACTACCGCAAGCACGCCGCTGCGGCCGCCGGGGTGTCGGAGTCGACGATGCGCGCCTGGATGCGATGGGGCGAGCAGGAGAACGCGAAGGAGCCCTACAAGAGCTTCGCCGAACGCGTCCACTTGGCCGAAGGCGCCGCGATCGCCAACAGCGTCCTACACATCCACACGGCGGCCGCCGGCGGCGACTGGCGCGCCGCAGCGTGGTTGATCGCCAAGAAGGCCCGCGAGGAGTGGGGCGATCCGGCGAAGCAGCACCAGGCCGTCAGCCAGCAGCTCGAGTTGTTCCTGCAGGTGGTGGATGAGCTTCTCGGAAAGGACACAGCGCAGCGCATCTACCGCGAGTTCGTCCGTCGAGCTCGTCGACATGGTCGAGGCGCGACTGGCGGAGCCGGCCGACCAGGAGGCGGAGGAAGCAAGCCCCTCCACTGAGGACGAGCTGGCACGGGTCGTCTACGACGACGCGACCATCGGCGCCGATGTGGACGCCGGGCGCCGTGCATGGCTCGCCGACCTCGTCTCCGAGGTCACCACGGAGGTGATGCAGACGACGCCCAGCAAGTGGGCCGAGGAGAAGCGATACCTCCCGCCGTCCCTTACTAGCCTGCCCGGCTTCTACCGGTTCGAGGTCGCGCCCTACCTGCGCGAGATCGTCGACTGCCTCAGCGTCGAGAGCCCGGTGCGCGAGGTCTCCGTGATGAAGGGCGTCCAGCTCGGATTCACGGTCGGCGTAATCGAGAACTCCATCGGCTACTACATCGACCACGTCAAGACGGCGCCGATGATGCTGGTCACGGCGGATCTGGAACTCGCCAAGCTCCGCGTCGAGCAGTACATCACCCCGATGCTCCAGTGGTCGGGGCTCTCGCACCTCATCAAGTCGAACGACCTGATGAGCACGCGGAAGTCCGGCAAGACCGAGGCCCGCATCGAGTGGCTCGGCGGGGGATTCCTCATCCCGCTCGGCGCCCAGAACGCGAACAAGCTCCGCTCCATCTCGGTGCGCGTCCTCTTGCGCGACGAGATCGACGGCTGGCCGGACACCGTCGGCCGCGACGGCGACCCCATCAAGCTCTCCAGCGACCGCACGGTCGCGTTCGAGGGCAGCCGGAAAATCGTCGACCTGTCGACACCGCTCATCAAGGGCCAGTCGAAAATCCAGCAGCGGTTCGAGCGGGGCGACCAGCGCCGCTACTTCGTCTGCTGCCTGAAGTGCAACCACCCGCAGGTCCTCCGCTGGCGGCGCGAGAACAAGGACACGGGCGAGGTCACCGGCATCGTGTGGGAGACGGAGCGCGGCCGGATAGTCCCTGACTCGGTCCACTACCTCTGCGAGGCCTGCGGGCACCCGCACTCGAACGACGACAAGACCCGGCTCCTGTCGCCGGAGCACGGCGCGGAGTGGCGGCCGACGGCGGAGCCCCTGACGGAGCAGCACCGCTCCTACCACCTCAGCTCCCTCTACTCGCCGGTGGGGATGCAGACCTGGGCCACGTGCGTCGAGGCCTGGCTCGAGGCATGGGACGAGGAGAACTCCCGCCCGAAGGACATGCGGAAGCTCCAGGTCTTCTACAACAACGTCCTCGGCGAGCCTTTCGAGCTGCGCGGCCAGAAGCTGCGATTCCAAAACGTCTCGGCGCACCGCCGGCACGCCTACCACTACGGCGAGATCCCGAACCAGTGGGCCGATGTCCACTGTGGCGGCCCGGTCCTTCTGCTGACGTGCGCGGTCGACGTGCACCAGGACAACTTGGCGGTCGCCGTCTTCGGTTGGTGCCGCGACAGGCGCGCAATCCTCGTCGACTACTGGCGCTTCCATGGGGACACCGAGCAGCTCGACGACGAGGGCACCTGGGGCCGTCTCCGGAAGCTCATCGAGCGCACGGCGCCGGAAGAGTGGTACGTCGCCGACGATGGGAAGCGCTATCCGATTTCCGTCACGCTGATCGACTCCGGCTACCGGAAGAACGCCGTTCACGAGTTCTGCCACCAGTACGAAGCCGGCGTCTTCCCGGTGAAGGGTCGCGACGCCCCACCGAACAGTGCCGCGATCCGGGAGTTCAGCGAGTACACGACCCCGATGGGGACGACGGCGTACACGATCACGGTCGACCTCTACAAGGACCGGTGGAGCGCTGCCCTGCGGCGCGGCTGGGACGGAATCAGCCTTCAGCCGCACGGGCACTTCAACGCGCCGATCGACGCGACCGACAAACAGCTCAAGGAGCTGACGACCGAGGTGAAGCGCGAGAGGATCGACCCGCGCACGCGAGAGCGCATCGGCTGGGAGTGGCACCGCCCCTCCGGTGCTGCGAACGAGCTCTGGGACCTGCTGGTCTACAACAACGCGGCGCTCGACTTGATCGCGTGGAACGTCTGCCGCGGCCAGCTCGGGATGGAGTCGGTCAACTGGACCGCGTTCTACGACCTGCTGCTCGAGCAGCAGCCCTACTTCGTCGAGGGGGTGTGAGCCATGTCCGAGACCACCGAATGGATCGAGGCGCGCATCACGAAGACGAAGGCCCTGATCGAGGCGTACGAGGACGCCATTCTCGCGCTCTCGACGGGGGCGCAGACCTACTCGCTGGACACCGGTCAGACGCGACAGTCGGTCACGAGGGCCCAGCTCCCGTCCATGCAGAGGACCCTCACCGCCCTT
This sequence comes from Candidatus Neutrinellum sp., assembly GCA_039794305.1. Classification (GTDB taxonomy): domain Bacteria; phylum Myxococcota_A; class Polyangia; order Polyangiales; family JBDIVX01; genus JBDIVX01. The sequence continues at coordinate 9,188 of JBDIVX010000025.1, read as the reverse complement.
GAGAACCGACTCGCCAGGCTCGACGCGCGCCTCGGCAACGCCCGATACAACGTTCGCCCCGGATTCTGAAGCCGCGGAGGGACACGATGCTCGCATGGCTCCGCGACACGTTCGGGGGCTCGCCCGCGCGCGAAGCACCGGCCGAGGAACCGCCGCCGGCGTCGGAGTGGCGCGTCCCGCGCCCGACGGCCTCGTCCGGTTCGTACGTCTACCGCTGGCACGACGGGGAGAAGTTCTACGGCGGGTTCGGCGACACCGAGATCCTGGACCTCGACTACTGGACGCTCCGGGCGCGGTCGGCGCAGCTCTTCCGCACGAACCTCTACGCGCGCGGCCTCATCCGCCGGTTCGTCACGAACGTGATCAACACCGGCCTGCACCTCGAGGCCGCGCCGGATCCGTCGGTGCTCGGGGTGGACCCGGACACCCTCACCGAATGGTCCGAGCGGGTCGAGAACCGCTTCGAGCTGTGGAGGCAGTCGCCCCGGCTCAGCGATCACCAGGAGCGCCGGACCTTCGGCGCGAAGCAGGCGGCCGCGTACGCGGAGGCCCTGATCGCCGGCGACGTCCTCGTAAACCTGCGCCAGGACCGCCGAACAGGCCTACCGCGGGTCCACCTCGTAAGCGGCGAGGCCATCCAGACGCCGCTCCGTGCGACGCCCCGGCGCGGCAACCGCATCGAGCACGGCGTCGAGCTCGACCCCTCGGGACGGCACGTAGCGTTCTGGGTGCGTCAGCTCGACTCGCTCGGCCGGCCGACGCTCGACTCGGCGCGCATCCCCGCGTACGGCGAGAAGTCCGGTCGTCTCATCGCCTGGCTGGTCTACGCCACCGACAAGCGCCTGGACGACGTGCGCATCGAGCCGCTGCTGTCGCTGGTGCTGCAGTCGCTCCGGGATGTCGACCGGTACCGCGACAGCACCCAGCGTAAGGCCCTGATCCAGTCGTTCATCGCCCTGTACATCGCGAAGGGCGAGGACAAGCCGGGCACCCGCCCGATCGCCGGCGGCGCCATCCGTCGCGACACGAAGACCGAGACCTCCGGCGACGGGAAGGAGCGGACGTACCGCACGGCGGACCTCATCCCGGGCCTCGTCCTCGACGAGCTCCAGCACGGCGAGGAGCCCAAGGCCTTCCAGACGCACGGCACGGTGGAATCCTTCGGCGACTTCGAGGAGGCCATCATCCAGGGGATCGCCTGGGCCAACGAGGTGCCGCCGGAGATCCTGAAGCTGGCCTTCAGCAACAACTACTCGGCGTCGCAGGCGGCGATCAACGAGTTCAAGATGTTCCTGAACCGAGCACGGGGTGATTGGGGCGAATCCTTCTGCGCCCCGATCTACCAGGACTGGCTCCTGTCGGAGGTCCTCGAGCAGCGCGTCGGGGCGCCACGGCTCCTCGAGGCATGGCGGGACCCTCGGCAGTACGACGTCTACGCGGCGTGGATCGCCAGCGAGTGGGCGGGGCAGATCAAGCCGGCGGTCGACCTGTCGAAGCTCGTGCGCGGGTACCGCGAGATGGTCGACGAGGGTTTCATCACGCGTGACCGCGCCGCGCGCGAGCTCACCGGCATGAAGTACTCGAAGAACGTGAAGCAGCTCGCCATCGAGAACGAGCAGCTCGCCGACGCGCGGCGGCCCTTGGCTGAGCAGGAGCCGGACGCCGCCGAAACAGCCCCCGACGACGAGCGCGACGAGGACGTCGACGACGAGCGCGACGACGAGGAAACCGACGTCGACGAGACGGACGACGACACCGAAGAAAGGGCGGCGTGACCATGTGGCTACTCGAAGAGAATGTCAGGCTGCAGCTCGAGGAGGCGCGCAAGAGCGCGAACATCAGCGCTGCCGACCAGCGCGAGCACGAGGTGAAGGAGGCGGCGCTCGCGAAGAACGGGCCGCAGAGCCTCTCGGTGATGGGTGACGTCGCTGAGATCCGGGTGGAGGGCGTCCTCACGAAGAAGCCCAACTGGATCCTGCGGTTCTTCGGGTTCGGGAACACCTCGTACACGGACCTCCTGCAGGCCATCGCCCAGGTACGCGGGCGGCCGGACGTGAAGCGGGTGCAGTTCTTCGTCGACTCGCCGGGCGGCGCGGCAGACGGTCTGGTTTACGTCCTGGCCGCGCTGCAGGACCTCCGCGAGGTCAAGAAGACCCGGGTTCGCGCGGAGAATGCGTACTCGGCCGCCTACGGCATCGCGGCCGCGGCGGGACCGATCGAGGCCACGGGCCCGGGATCCATGTTCGGCAGCGTCGGCGTGGCGGTCCGGTATGCGCAGAGGGCGGACGTCGAGATCTTCGACATCACCAACACCGCGTCCCCGGACAAGCGGCCGGACCCGGCCACCGAGCAGGGCCGCGCGGTGATCCGTCGCGAGCTGGACGCGATCTTCGACCTCTTCGCCGAGGCCATCGCGAAGGGCCGCGGCACGACCAAGGAGAACGTCATCGAGAACTTCGGACGCGGGGCGTCCTTCGTCGCGCGCGACGCGCAGCGCCGCGGGATGATCGACACCGTCCGCGCGCCGCGCCTGCAGGTCGTCGGCGCCGACGCGGAGCCGACGGAGCTGCCGAGCGCGGCCGCGCCCGCGCCCGCGCCCGCGGAGCCGCCGGCCGAGCCGCCGGCGGCCGAGAGCGAGACCGATCCCACCGCCCACAGCGGCGGGGTGCAACCAACCAGAGAGGGTAAGCAGATGAGCGAACTGACGATGAACACGCTCCGCGCCCAGCACCCGGACCTCTACGAGGCGGTGGTGCAGGAGGGCGTGAAGCAGGGCAGGGACCAGGGCCTCGAGGAGGGCAAGAAGCTCGGCCGCGAGGAGGGGGGCAAGAAGGAGCACACGCGCGTGATGGCGCACCTCAAGCTCGGCCAGAAGGTCGGCGCGATGGACCTCGCCGCGAAGTACATCGAGTCGGGCGCGAGCGTCATGGACGAGGACGTCCACGCGGACTATCTCGCGGCCGGTCTCAACCGGAACGAGCGCCAGACGCGCCAGCAGGAGACGGACACCGTGGGCGCGGTCCTCGACAAGGCCCCGTCGGGCACCGAGCCGGACTTCGAGAGCAAGGTCATGGACGTCGTCGAGCGTGAGCTCGCGGGCGTGGCGGGCTGAACGGGCACGAGCGTCGGAACCAAGAAGGAGAGGTCTGACATGAACGTCACCGACATCGACTACAGCTCGGTTCGCCGGGACTCGGGGGACGACGAGGACGACATCCTCACGTTCTCCGGCTCCGGCACCGTCAAGAAGGGAACCATCCTCGCGCGCGACAGCGTCTCGCTGAAGCTCGTGCCGTACGTCAAGGGTGGTTCCACGAACGAGAACGGCATCCCCAAGGCCGTGATCGGCTACGAGGTCTCGGCCGCGGGCGACAAGAAGGTGCGCGTCATCACCGCCGGCAAGGTCGACCAGGACCTCCTCATCATCCACACCGACGGCGACGGCAGCAACATCGACGCCGCCGTCATCGACCAGCTTCGCAGCTTCGGCATCAAGCCGGAGAAGGTGGAGCAGCTCGCCCACGACGACAACCCGCAGGACGATCTCGACTCCTGACGTCGACCGCCTGAAGGAGAGACACCATGACGGATGCAACCACCAAGCGGATGCTGAGCGCGTACCGGCCGCTGGCCGGCGCGCCGATGTTCCTGTCCGGCTGGTTCCAGAGCCCGCCGCAGAACTTCCACCGGTCCGAGAAGGTCGAGATCGACGTCGAGCGGGACGAGCCGAACGTGGCCCTGCCCGTGCAGGACCTCGACACCGGCTTCCGGCACAACAAGAACACGAAGTTCACCAACAAGGAGTGGACGCCGCCCGTGTTCAACGAGGCCGCGATCGTCAAGGGCTGGGACACGCTCAAGCGCGAGCCCGGCGAGATCCCGTACTCGGACGGCGAGTTCATCGGCCGCGCTCGTGCGCGGGCCCTGCGCTCGCTGCCGAAGCTCGAGCGGAAGATCCGTCGGGCCATCGAGCTCATGGCGTCGCAGGTCCTCCAGACCGGGAAGATCTCGATCAAGGACTCGACCGGTGCCCTCTACGAGGAGGACTTCGAGGCGAAGGACACGCACTTCCCGAACGCAGCAACGACGTGGGGCGACTCGGGGGCCGATCCGCTCAACGATCTACAGGGCCTTGCGCAGAAGATCCGGCGCCACGGCAAGACCCGCCCTCGCGTCCTCATCTTCGGGGAGACGGCCTTCGGCAAGTTCATCGACGACGCCACCGTCCAGAAGCGGCTCGACAACCGGAACATGAAGCTGGGCGAGGTCGCTCCCGAAGTGCGTGGCGCGGGCGCGACCTTCCAGGGCTTCGTCTGGATCGGCCACTACCGGTTCGAGATGTGGACCTACGACGGGTTCTACATCGACCCGGAGACCAACACGGACAAGTCCTTCGTGGACGACAACAACGTGATCATGCTGTCCCGGGCCGCCCCGCCCGACGACGCGGCCGCACGGTTCGACCTCACCTTCGGTGAGATGCCGCTCCTCAAGCTCCCGTCGGACGCCGCCCGCCGGTTCCTGCCGCCAGCGACCCGGCTCATGGACGGCGAGCGGAGCCTGGACCTCCAGCTCAACGCCTGGTTCAGCGGCGACGGCCGGAACCTCCACGTGTCGGCGGGGACCCGCGCCCTGACGATCCCGACGGCGGTCGACGCCTTCGGGTGCCTGAACACCCAGGCGGCCTGATGACCGAGCGGCAGCCCACCAACCGTGAGCTCCGGGAGGAGATCAAATCGCTCAGCCACGAGCTGGGCGAGGAGGTCTCCATGCCCCGGGGCAAGGCCAACCTCCTCGAGCTCCGGGACGCCATGCGCGCACGCCTGGCGGAGCGGACCGGGGAGGCGACGGCCGCGGCCGACACCGGGCCCCCCGGCGACGGGGGCCCCGGTGCCGGGGAGGAGGGCGCCGAGGAGGACTCCGAGGCCTTGGCCGATGCGTCCCCGGAGTCGGCCCCTGCGGCCCCTCCGGAGGCCATCGACGACCCCGAGGCCGCCCAGGACGCGGCCGACCTGGCCGGGGCCGCCGACGGCGACACGCAGCCGCTCGACGAGGTCAAGCGGGAGCTGGGCCTCGGGACTCCCGACACGGAGCCGCCGCCGGCCCCGCGGACGGACGCCGGCGACGACGTGATGGTCGTGCACAAGGGGACATCGCTGGGGCCGAGCATGTTCCATGACGAGGTGGTGAAGGAGGTGCGCCAGGCATCGGCCGACGCACCGGCGCCCGCATCGGCCGACGCACCGGCGCCCGAAGCTCCAACGGGCTACGTCGTCGCCCCCGGGAGGTCGCTCACGAGCAAGCGCGGGATCCGCGGCCCCGGCCAGGACTTCCGCGCGAGCGACGTGCACGGCGGCGAGAAGCGGCTTCGTGAGCTGGCGGCCGCCGGCTTCCTCATCCCAGCGAAGCAGGACCAGTGAGCCTGCGCGACCAGGCCGCATCCGATCTCCGGACGTTCCTCGAGGACGCGGAGACAGGCTTCGCGGTCACCGTCACGGTCACGGACCCGGCCGGCACCACCGCGGAGCTGGCCGGGTTCGCAGCCGACATCGGCGAGGCCCTCGACCCGATCACGGGACAGATCATCGTAAGCCGCCGCGCATCGGTGGCCCTACCGATCGCCGCCTTCATCGAGGCGGGCCTCGGCACGCCGAGGGGGATCGTCGACAGCGCGACTCGTCCATGGGTCGTCGCCTTCACCGGCGCTGACGGCGTCGAGCGCACGTTCAAGGTGACCCAGGCCGCCCCGGACGAGCTCGGCGTCGTGACCTGCATCCTCGAGGTCTACAAGCCGTGACCATCGCCGAGCTCATCGACAAGCGGGACACTTTCGAGATCATCCGTGACGAGGTCGCCGCGATCCTGCTCGCCAACGTGACGACCCAGAAGGGGCTGGCGAGCGCCGCGGGCAAGGATCCACGGCTTTGGGACCTCCGCATCTTCGTCGAGCGATCGAATCCGTGGGCCGAGTTCATCGACGGTCCCGACCAGCTCGACGCCATCCCGATCGTGAACGTGTCCGCGGACACGTTGGGCTTCGACGGCGCCGCCTCCGACATCGTCGAGCGCCAGAAGTCCCTGACGACGTACCATATCGACTGCTACGGCTACGGCGTCAGCGCCGCCGACGGCGCCGGCGGCCACAAGCCCGGCGACCGCGAAGCGGCTTTCGAGTGCCAGCGCGCCACGCGCCTGGTGCGCAACATCCTGATGGCGGCCGAGTACACGTATCTCGGCCTGCGCGGAACCGTGTGGCGCCGGTGGATCTCATCCATCGAGTTCCTGCAGGTGCCTATCGATTCCGAGACGGCGCAGAAGATCAAGGCGGCGCGCATCTCGTTCGAGGTGCACCACAACGAGTTCTCGCCGCAGGTGCAGGGTGAGGAGCTCGAGCTCATCTCGATAACCGTCGAGCGCGGCGAGACCGGGCAAGTCTACTTCAAGGCCACCTACGAGGACGAAGACTCCTGAAGGAGAGACGAGTATGGGAGTGGATGCATCTGCCGTTGCCAGCGTGCTCGGCGTCGAAACCAAGTTCGAGGACCTGCGCGAGGGGGGCGTGCTCTTCCTTCCGCAGCGCATCGCCGTGTTCGCGCAGGCCGCGAGCGACTCAGTGTACTCGCTCGACAAGTTCCAGATCACGAGCGCCGTCCAGGCCGGGCAGCGCTACGGCTGGGGCTCGCCGATCCACCTCATCGCGCGGGAGCTCTTCCCGTCGAACGGGGACGGCGTCGGCACGATCCCGGTCACGGTCTACCCGCTCGAGGACGTGTACGACACGTCCGTCGCCGCCTCAGGCACGATCACTCCGAGCGGGGCCGCCAGCAAAGCCGGCGAGTACCAGGTCGTGATCAACAACATTAAGTCGGAGCCCTTCGTCATCGACGACACCGACACCGTCGAGACGATCTGCGACAAGATCAAGACGGCCATCGACGCCGTCCTGGCCATGCCGGTCACCGTCTCGGACGACACGACTCACGTGAGCCTGACCGCGAAGTGGGCTGGCGAGAGTGGGAACGACCTGCACGTCGAGGTCGTGGGCGAGGATCTCGGGGTGACCTTCGCCGTCGTCCAGCCCTCCGGCGGGCTGGTGAATCCGGACCTCACCGACGCCCTCGACAAGATGGGCAACGTGTGGGAGTCGCTGGTCCTGAACGCGCTGAACATCAGCGACACCGATGCTCTCGACGTGCTTCAGACCGTCGGCGACGGCCGGTGGGGCGAGCTCGTGCGAAAGCCCTTCGTGGCCTTCACCGGCAACACGGCGACGAGCGTGGCCAGCGCCACCATCGTCTCGTCGGCGCGCCGAACCGACAAGATCAACGCGCAGCTCGTCGCGCCCGGCTCGAAGGACCTGCCGTTCGTCGTGGCTGCGCGGCAGCTCGCCCGAATCGCGGCCGTCGCCAACAACAACCCGCCGGTCAGCTACCAGATGCAGCGTGCCACGGGCCTCACCCCCGGGGACGACGGCGACCAGTGGGACTACGAGGAGCGCGACCAGGCCGTGAAGGCGGGCAGCTCGACGATCGAGGTCAAGGACAGCGTCATCAACATCGCCGACGTCGTGACCTTCTACCGCCCCGAGGGCGAGGCCGTGCCGGCCTATCGGTACGTGAACGACATCGTCAAGCTGCAGAACATCATCTTCAACATCGACCTCATCTTCGCGAGCCAGGAGTGGGCCGCGGCCGTGCTCATCCCGAACGATCAGCCGAACGTGAACAAGGCTGCGCGCAAGCCGAAGTCGGCGATCGCGGAGGTCACTGCGCTGCACGACTCCCTCGGCTTGAACGCGATCATCAGCGACCCGACGTTCGCGAAGAAGAACACGACCGCGAGCATCGACTCCATGAACCCGAAGCGACTGAACCTGACGACCAAGGTGAAGCTCTCGGGCAACGCCAACATCATCGACGTCGAGCTCGGCTTCGGCTTCCACTTCGGCACGCCGGCCGTGGTCGGCTGATAGGAGGACGACATGACGGTAGGCGGATCTCTCGAGAGCGTCTCGATTCGCGGGCGCGAGTTCGCGGTCGCCGCGGACGCCGACGTGAGCTACCAGCTCGGTGGCATGCAGAACGAGAAGCAGGCGAACGGCGACGGAACGACAAGAACGATCCAGACGCGGGTCCCGTGGGCAATGGACGGGCTGACCGTCACCATCGACCACGACCGAGCAGACCTGGAGTTCCTCCAGGAGATCGCCGACAGCGGCGAGGACGTCGCCATCGCGGCCACGTTCGCGTCCGGCGCGGTCTACGCGGGGCGCGGCACCATCACGGGCGAGATCCAGGGCAGCAGCCAGAGCGCGACCGCCGGGATCTCGCTGAGCGGCCCCGGCAAGCTCGAGCAGCAGTAGGGTGGGACGCCCGCCGACGCAGGCCGCCCTCGCAGCGATCCCGCGCCGTGCCGGCTCCCTGGCGGAGGTGCTCGCCTCGCTCCGGCCCCAGGTCGGCCGCCTTTGCGTCTACCTCAACGGGTTCGGCGAGGTCCCGGGGTGCGTCCAGGACCTCGCCGACGACTTCGTTCTCGACCCGGACAACGGTGGCGCGGAGCGCAAGTTCTGGTGGGTCGAGGAGTGGAGCGGAATCCACCTCACCTGTGACGACGACTTCGTCTACCCGCCCGAGTACGTCGACACGATGGTCGCCGCCGTCGCGCAGTGGCACGGCCGAGCCATCTGCAGCGCCCACGGCCGGACGTACCTGGGCGACCCGGAGGGCGTGCACGACATCGCGCCCCGGAGCCGCGGTGTCGTCTTCTACAGGGTCCCCGAGGGGCGCTGGGTGAACCACTGCGGGACCGGGGTCATGGCGTGGGACACGCGCCACGTCCCGATTCCGCGGGACTGGCCCGAGCGGAACATGGCCGACATGCAGGTCGCGGTCTGGGCGCAGCGGCACCGCGTCCCGATCTGGCTCGTTCCGCACAAGTCCAACTGGCTCGTGTCGCTCGCATCGCTGGATCCGAGCGGCATCTTCCGGACGTCGCAGCGGGAGCGGCACCGCAGTCGCAACCGCGTGCTGCGTGCGCACGGCAAGGTCCCGCCCGGCTGGGTGCTCCAGAGTTCCGTCGGGCACCTCGGGCGCAAGCGGGGGTAGGGATCTGATTTCGCGCTGTTGGGCGGCGGGGGGAGAGGGCAGCTGCGGCGAGATCGAGTTTTTCGTCGGGCGGTGACGATTTCG
>JBDIVX010000024.1:0-67223 GCA_039794305.1 Candidatus Neutrinellum sp. | reverse complement strand
CGCCGTGCCCGGTCGCGTGGCGCATCGCGATCCACGCGCGCTCGATCACGCCCGGGCTCGCCGCGATCCACCCGGCGCGCGCCCACCCGAGCCCCCAGCGCTTGGTCAGGCTCGAGACCGCGATCACGTTCGCCCCGGCGTGACGCGCCGAGCGCCGCTCACCCGGCAGGAAGTCCGCGTACACCTCGTCGACGAGCAGCGCCGCGCCGACGTCGGCGCACGCCTTCGCCATCTCCTCGAGCGCGGCGAAGTCGATGGGTACGCCGGAAGGGTTGTGCGGGCTCGTCACGAGGACGAGGCGCGTCCGCTCGGTGAGGCGCGCCCGGAGCTCCGACACGTCCACCGCCCATCCGTCGGCAGCCGTCCGCGCGAAGGACCGCACCCGCGCGCCCATCCCCTCGGGCACGCGCCAGAGCGCCTCGTAGGTCGGCGTCTCGACCAGGACGTCGTCGCCCGGCTCGAGGAGCGCCGCGCACGCGAGCCACAGGGCCTGGGACGTGCCGAGGGCCGGCACGACCTCGTCCGATCGGAAGCCATAGCGCTCCGCGATCGCGTCGGCGAACGCGCGTGGCGCGGACAGGTCGTCGACGCCGACCGGTCCGAGCAGCTCGGCGGGGGCGTGCGGGACGCCGCTCGACGCCAGGTCGAGGCGCACCAGGCCGTACCGCTCGAACGCCCAGCGGATGTAGTCGAGCTCCGCCAGCATCACGCACCGAGGGCGAGCAGTCGCACGCCCACCTCGCCGTCGACGTCCACGAGCTCGCCCTCGGCGACCGCGCGGCCGCCCGCGCGCAGCACCACCGTCTCGCCGATGGGCCGGCCGGTCACCACGACCTCGCCGGGCCGCAGCGCGGCGAGCTCCTCGAGCGGCATCGTGAACCGCGCGAGCTCGATGGTCACCTCCACCGGCGCGTCGCCCGCCATCTGGACCGCCCGGTCCGCGCTCGTTTCGTCCGTCTCCTTCATCCGTCTCCCTCGTCCGCTCGGTGCGTCGTGGCCCACGTCCACGCGCACGACCGTGATCCCGTCGTCCTCGATCCGGCACTGCCAGGCCGTGCGAGCCGATCCGGCGACCCGCAGGCGCGCCTCACCGGACGGGCCGCCGCCCCCCGCGGCGAGCCAGCTCTCATCGAGGACGACGACGTCCCCGGGGCGGAGCTCGGCGAGCTCCTCGGCGCCGAGGTTCCCGCGGCCCCCCTCGACGACCATCGAGAGCGGCAGGCGCGCGACGCGATCCGCCGAGGGCACGACGTCGTCCGCCGCCGAGCGAAGCGCCGCATCCGGGACCCACGCGCGCACCGCTCCGCGATCGGCGCCCAACTCGACCTCGGCCGCCCACACCACCGCGCCCGCGTCTCCCACCGCGTAGGCCAGCGCGGCGGGGCTCGTCACCACGCCGGCGACGCGCCAGGGCCGCCCGGCGCTCCGGGCCACGGTCCGCGCCGCGACGAACGCGAGGACGCCGCGCTCGACGTCTCCGAGCGGGGAGGAAGGCTCGGCGATCTCCGGGCCGGCTTCGCCGCCGAGCGCGCGGTCGATCACGCAGGCGGCGAGCCGCGGATCGAGCTCGACGGCCACGCGCGCCGCGCCGGGCTCCGGGGGCGCGAGGACGACCGCGACGAGCGGATCGGCCACCGACTCGGCGAGCTGCCCCGGCGCGACGAACCCGAGGGGCGTCGGCCGCACCCGAGGCTCGGCCCCGAGCGCCCCCGCCACCGCGGCGGCCGCCCCCTCGGGCGCCGAGAGCGGCAGCCGGCGCGCGATCCGGCGCAGGATCATCGCGTCCTCGCGCCCGATCCTCGGCCAGGTCTCGTACGGATAGGGGCGGGGTTCCACGGGCATCACGGTTCCAGGGGACTAGCACCTCGTACCACGGATCGGGCCCGGGTTGCCCCGGGGGCGAGCCCACCCCAGATCCCGGGCGACCCATGAAGCCCCGCACCTTCGCGAAGCTCGCCTGGGCCGCGCTCGCCTACACGGTGGCGGTCATCCTCTGGGGCGCCTACGTCCGCGCGACGGGCTCGGGCGCCGGCTGCGGCGCGCACTGGCCGCTGTGCAACGGCGAGGTGATCCCGCGGGGCGGCACGACCGAGACGATCGTCGAGCTCACCCACCGGGTGACCTCCGGCCTGACCTGGATCCTCGCGGCGTTCCTGTACCTCGCCGCGCGCCGCACGGCGCCGGCGGGCGCGCCGGTGCGCCGCGCGGCCGGATGGACGTTCTTCTTCATGACCACCGAGTCGCTCGTCGGAGCGAGCATCGTGCTGCTCGAGCTCGTGGCCGACGACCAGTCGCTCGCGCGCGGCTGGTGGATGGGGGCACACCTCGTCAACACGTTCCTGCTCCTGACCTCGATGTCGCTCACCGCGTGGTACGCCTCGGGCGGCGAGCGCCTTCGCCTGCGTGGCCAGGGAGCGGCGGCGTGGGCGGTGCTCGCGGCGCTCGGCGGCACGCTGCTCCTCGGCGTGAGCGGGGCGGTCACGGCGCTCGGGGACACGCTGTTTCCCCACACCCCGCTCGAGGAAGGCCTCTCGCCGACCGCGCACCTGTTCCTGCAGCTCCGGGTCTTCCACCCGCTGATCGCGCTCGTGGTGGCGCTGGTCGTCCTGTTCGGCGCCGGTTACCTGGCCGCGACCCGCAGCGAGGCGCGCGTGAGGCGCTTCGCGCTCGCCGCGGGGGGGCTCTTCGTCGCGCAGATGGCGATCGGTTACGTCAACGTCCAGCTCCTCGCGCCGGTCTGGATGCAGATCGTGCACCTGTTCGTGGCCGACGCGCTGTGGATCACCCTCTCGTTGCTGGCGGTGGCGGCGTGCAACGAGGGGGTGGTGGCGGCGCCTTGCTCCGAGGCGGCCGTCACTCGAGCGTGATCTCGTCGAGTGGCACGCCGCGCTCCGAGAGCTCGTGCTCGAGGGCCGCGGCGATGCGGTGGGCCTCGTGGTGGTGGCCCGGATCGGCGCTGAGCACCGCGGTCAGACGATCACCCACCACCCGCAGGTGGACCTCGAGGCCCGAGCCGCCCCGGAGCGCGAGGCGCATCCGGACCTCGTGCGCGTCTCTTCCCACGCGACCCACCCGCATCGAGGTCACGAGCCGGTCGGCGAGCGCCGCCGCCTCCGCGTGTGCCGCGGCCGATCCCGCGGCCGCCGGCTGCGCGACGGACGCGGCCACGGGGACGACGAGCGCGGGTGGCGGAGGCTGAAAGGGGGTCAGGTCCTCGCGCGGCTCGGCCCCGAGTCGCTCGCGCGGCCGCTCGTCCCGTCGCTCGGCGATCTCGCGGAGCACCCCCACGATCACGGCCTCCCCGCCGCCACGGGGACGCTCGCTCGCCCCTCCTGGACCCGCCCCGGCGACCGGAGGGCCCGACCGCTCACGGGCCGCGGGATCGCGCGTCCCTCGAAGGAGCGCCGCGAACCGACGGTCCCCGGGGACCGTCCGCCCGGTCTTCTGCTGCGCGGCGTGCCGCCCGCACTCCTCGTTTCGTCGCTCCGGCGCCGGGGGCTCGACGCCCGCCTTCGCTCCTCGAGTTCCGGTGGTCTGCACGGACCGCTTATCGGGCACAGCCGGTCCCGGTTTCGTCCCCCGATGTCCGATCGACCGGTGCTATCCTCTCCCGCCGTGGCCGAGGCCTACGTAGGCAAGGAGGTGGCGGGCCAGTTCCGCATCATCCAGCGCATCGGTTCGGGCGGGATGGGCGCGGTGTACAAGGCCGAGCAGCCGGACATGAACCGGTTCGTGGCCATCAAGATCCTGCACTCCAAGTACCTGGCCCGGCAGGACCTGGTCTCCCGCTTCCGCCGCGAGGCCCGGGCGATGAGCCACCTCTCCCACCCGAACACCGCGCGGGTGTTCCTCTACGGCCAGCTCGAGGACGGGGCCTGCTACTTCGTCATGGAGTACCTCGACGGGCGGAACCTCGCGCAGCTCGTCCGCGCCGAGGGGCCGATGGATCCCGAGCGCGCCATCAACGTCATGGTCCAGGTGTGCGGCGCGCTCGAAGAGGCCCACCAGACCGGCATCGTGCACCGTGACCTCAAGCCCGAGAACATCTTCCTCACCGTCCAGGGCGGCATCTCCGACTTCCCCAAGGTCCTCGACTTCGGTCTCGCGAAGGTGACCGAACGTCAGATGCGGCCGGGCTCGCTCATCCTCACGCAGGAGGGCATGGTCTTCGGGACGCCCGAGTTCATGAGCCCGGAGCAGGCACGCGGCGAGCCGCTCGACGGACGCTCCGACATCTACTCGCTCGGGATCATCCTGTACGAGCTCCTCACCGGGAAGCTCCCGTTCGATGCCAAGCAGCCGATGGACTACATCAACATGCACATCAACGAGGAGCCGATCCCGCTGTCGGAGCGGGCGCCCGAGCGCGACTTCCCCGCCGGGCTCGAGCTCGTCCTGCAAAAAGCGCTCGCCAAGAAGCCGGACCACCGCTTCCAGACGGCGGCGGACTTCGGGCAAGCGCTCCGCGACGTCATCCGCGGCAAGCTGATCACCGGCGTGATGCGAGCGCTCCCTTCGCGCCCGCCCGAGGAGCGGTCGGGCGCGCAGGAGCCGCGCTCCTCGGCCATGTCCACCGCCCGGCCGCCGAGACCGCAGCCCGAGGCCGGCGTCTCGAAGGTGCACTGGGTGGTGTTCGGCGCCGGCCTGCTCCTCGCGCTGGGCGGGGTCGTCGCCCTCGCCTTCGCCCTGTTGGCGACGTGAGGCTTGCCGGCACGTCGAAACGCCCCTAAGCGGCATGGGTACCAGGAGTGTGGCGTTTCGCCCGTCTTGACGCGGTCGATCCGGCTCGCCAACCTCCCGGCGCCCCCCCCGACATGTCCGAGCTTCGAACGACCAGCGCACCCGTCCCACCCCGGGGCCTCCTCGGCGCGCTGCGCGATCTGACCGCGCTCACCAAGCCGCGGATCACCCTCATGGTCGTGCTCACCGCCGCGGGCGGCATGTGGCTGGCACCGGGCTCGCTCCCGGTCGGCGTCGTCGTGCTCTTCCTCGCCTCACTGTCGCTGACGGTCGGCTCGGCCAACGCGCTGAACTGCTGGCTCGAGCGCGACATCGACAAGCTCATGGCGCGCACGGCGACGCGGCCGCTGCCGGCGCAGCGGCTGGCGCCCGCGACCGCGCTCGTGTTCAGCGTGATGCTCGGGGTCGTGGCCGTCCCGGCGCTCACCTTCGGGGTGAACCCGCTCACCGGCCTGCTCGGCGCGATCGCGCTCCTCAGCTACGTCTTCGTCTACACGCCCATGAAGCAGATCAGCCCCGCGGCGCTGCTCGTCGGCGCCGTGCCGGGGGCCATGCCTCCGCTCATGGGCTGGACGGCCGTGACGGGGCGCATCGACTGGCCCGGCGTCGTCCTGTTCGGCGTGCTGTTCCTCTGGCAGCTCCCCCACTTCATCGCGGTCGCGGTGTTTCGCAAGGACGAGTACGCCCGCGCCGGGCTGAAGGTCCTGCCCTCGGTCCGCGGCGAGCGCACGGCCCGCAGGCACTCCATCTTGTGGGCGTCGCTGCTCGTGCCGGTCTCACTCTGCCTGGGCCCGCTCGGCGTCGCGGGCTGGGCCTACCTGACGGTCGCAGGCGTCACGGGCGCGGCCTACCTCCTCACCACGCTCCTCCGGCCCGCCCCCGGCGCCGAGGGGCGCTGGGCGAAGCGTGTGTTCCTGATGTCGCTCCTCTACCTCCCGGTGGTCTTCGCGGCGCTGATGATCGACGCGGGGTAGTCGCCGTGCGCGTATTCCGGTGGCTGCCGTTCGCGCTCGCGCTCACCGCCGCGGCCTGCGACGGCGAGCCGGAGCCGCTCCCGCACCTCGGCGCGCTCCCGTCGTTCTCGCTGCTCGACCAGCGGGGCGAGCCGTACGGGCTCGAGGACATGCGCGGCAAGGTCTCGGTCGTGGACTTCGTCTTCACGCACTGCCCCACCATCTGCCCCACGCTGTCGCAGCGGATGTCCGAGCTCGCCGGGCGTTTCGCCGACCGCAAGGGAGAGCTCGCGCTCGTCTCGTTCAGCGTCGATCCGGAGAACGACACCCCGGAAGTGCTCCGGCAGTACGGCGCGCGCTATGGGAGCGACCCGGCGATGTGGACCTGGGTCACGGGCCCGACCGGCGAGGTCAGCGACACGGTGGTCCACGGCTTCAAGCTCGCGATGGGCGAGCCGGAGCCCTTCGGCGACGGCGACCGGTACGAGATCATGCACTCGGCCCACTTCGTGCTCGTCGACCGCCGAGGCGCGATTCGGGGCTACTACTCGGCGACCGACGCAGGCGAGATGGAGAAGCTCGCTGCCGACGTCGAGCGCCTGCTGGACGAGGGCACGTGACCACGGCGGCGCAGCCGAGCGATCGCAGGTTCTACGTCTTCAACGCGCTGCTGTCGGCCGGGGCGCTCTCGTTCCTCGCGTGGCTCCTGGTCTTGCGGGGAGACGGCGGCGGGGGGAGCGCCGACCTCCGCTTCATGCCGGCGGTGAACGCGAGCCTCAACGCGGCGGCCGCGGTCCTGCTCGGCGCCGGCTGGGTCGCGATCCGCAGAGGCCGCCGCCGCTTGCACCAGTACCTCATGGTGTCGGCCTTCACCGCGTCGGCCGTCTTCCTCGCGGGTTACGTCGTCTATCACTGGGTCCACGGCGACACGCGGTACGAGGGCGACGGACCGCTCCGGGCCGTCTACCTGGTCATCCTCGCGAGCCACGTGCTCCTGTCCATGGCCGTGGTCCCCATGTCGCTCGCGGCCCTCTGGCTGGCATGGCGCCGAGAGCTCGCCCGGCACCGGAGGATCGCCCGCGTCCTGCTGCCCATCTGGCTGTACGTGAGCGTCACGGGCGTCGTCATCTTCTTCATGCTCCGCGCCGTCGGCTGAGCGGCCGGCCGAAGGCCGGGACAGCGGGCGCCTTGAACGGAGCCCGAGAATGGCTCTACAACCGCGTCATGCTCGACACGCTCAAGCGCGAGGCGGCCGACGACGTGCTCGGTCTGTACGGGGCGGAGCTCGATGCGGCGCGTCGCGCGTCGCGGCGGGCAAGGGCCGAGGCGCTCGGCGCGCTCGAGCGCACCGTGGACGTGCTCTGGGCCGCATACCTCGACCGACTCCGGGAGCGGTCGGAGGCCAGGATCGGCGCGCGAGTCGTCGAGCGGCTCGACGCGACGCTGCGCACCGACGAGCCCGAGCACATGGACCTGCCGGACTTCCCGGACGCGCTCCGGAGCCGGATGGTCGAGAAGCTCCACCGCTTCAACCTGACGATGGGCACCTACCGGCGCGCGCTCACCTTCGCGCGGCCGGCGCTCGACGAGGCCCTCCGGCGCACCGGACGCCGGCCGCGGCTGCTCGACCTCGCGTCCGGGCACGGCGGGTTCCCCATCGAGCTTGCGCGGCACGCGACCCGCGTGGGTCTGCCGGTCGAGGTGACCGGCTCCGACGTCCAGGACGCGCACGTCTCGACCGGCGCCTCGCTCGCCCGCGAGGGCGGCCTGCCCGTCGGCTTCCGCGTCGTCAACGGCTTCCACATGGCGGAGCTCGCCGAGGGTGAGTACGACGTCGTGACGATGCTGCAGGCGATGCACCACTTCACGCCGGGCAAGCTCGCGAGGATGATCGCCGAGAGCACCCGTGTCGGGACGACGGCCTTCATCGGCATCGACGGGGTCCGCGCGTTCTGGCTCGCGGCCGGTCTCCCGTTCCACACCATCCTGCTCACCGGGAGCACCGTCATGTTCCACGACGCGCTCGTGAGCGCGCGCAGGATGTACGACCGTGAGGAGCTCCTCCTGATCGCGCGGGCAGCCGCGCCAGGTGCGGAGGTCCGCTGCCGCACGCGCCTGCCGGGCTTCAACGTCCTCGAGGTGTTTCGCGCTCCTGAGGCGTAGACCTTGACTCGCGTCGTCGCGGGCATATCGGCGCACCGTGGCTCGACGGCGGCGCGCCAGGCTGGTCGTGATCTCGAATCGAGGCCCCCTGCGGAGGAAGGGGCGCGCGTGGGCCCGCTCCTCCGGTGGGCTCGTCACGGCGCTCGACCCGGTGGTCCGCGAGAGCGGAGGGGTCTGGGTCAGCGTGGCCGAAGGCGACACGGGCGCCGCCGCCTCGCCGGACCTCGGATACGAGGTCTCCGCGGTGAGCCTCCCGCGTCGCGTACAGACACAGTTCTATGCCGGCTTCTCGAACGCGGTGCTCTGGCCGCTCCTGCACAGCTTCCCTACCACCATGCGCGTCGCCGAGGCGCCGTGGGCCGACTACGTCGCGGCGAACCGGGCGTTCGCGGAGACCGCCGAGCAAGCGCTCCGGCCCGGCGACATGGCATGGGTGCACGACTACCACCTCATGCTGACGCCCGGGATGCTCCGGGAGGCGCACGACGACCTGCGGATCGGATGGTTCTGCCACGTGCCGTGGCCGAACCCGGACCTCTTCTGCATCCTGCCGTGGCGCCGACACCTCCTGGACGGTCTGCTGGCGGCGGACGTGCTGGGTTTCCACACCGAAGGCTACGCACGGAACTTCCTCGAGTGCGCGCGGGCGTTCTGCGACGTGAAGGTCGACGCTCGGCGTCGCGTCGTCACCTCCCACCACGGCGAGGCGCACGTGGTCGTCGCGCCCATCGGCATCCCGGTCGACGACATCGATCGGCTGGTCAGCGACCCGGCGGTCCAGCGCATGGCCCACGACATTCGACGCTCCATGGGGAACCGCCGGATGATCCTGGGCGTGGATCGGCTCGACTACACCAAGGGCATCCCGGAACGCCTGCTCGCCTACGAGAAGCTGCTGTCGCGCGCGCCGGACAACCGTGACCGGTGGGTGCTGGTGCAGGTGATGGTGCCGAGCCGTACCGACGTCCAGGCCTACGCGACGCTCAAGGCGGAGATCGATCGGCTGGTCGGCAGCATCGACGGTCGATACGGCAGGACGGGGATCGTCCCGATCCACTACCTGTACCGCAACCTGGACAAGAAGACGCTCTACGCACACTACGCCGCGGCCGACGTCGCGCTCGTGACGCCCCTGCGCGACGGGATGAACCTCGTGGCCCAGGAGTACGTGGCCGCGCGCAAGAGCTGCGACGGCGTCCTCGTCCTGAGCGAGCTCGCGGGCGCCGCCGAGCACCTCCGGGGCGCCATCAAGGTCAATCCCTACGACATCGACGCCATCGCCGATGCGCTCGAGCGTACGTGCGAGCTCGACGAAGCCGAGGTGAGGGACCGGATGCGACGGTTGCGGGCCACCGTGCATCGACTCGACGTGCACCAGTGGGCGCGCGGCTTCCTCGCGGCCCTCGAGAACCCTGCGCGAGCCGACGGCGAGCACGCGACAGCGTGATTCTCATTGCCAGCGGGTGCGCTCGTGCGCCGGATCGGCGCCGAGCCGAGCGTACTCCGCGTCGGCGATCCGCTCCTGCTCGCGACCTTCCTCGGGCCGGCCCGCGGCCTTCATCGCCGCCGCGAGCGACAGGCGCGTGTTGGCGCGTTCGTACGGATCGGATGCCTCGCCGGAGACGATGGACACGAGCAGCTCGACCGCGAGGTCGGACCGTCCGCGGGCACCGACCGCCATGGCGCGCACGCGCGTGGCCATCTCGCGATCGACGGCCCCCTCGGCGACCGAGAGCGCCTGGTCGGCAGCCTCCTCGGCGCCGGCCGCGTCCGCGCAGCGCAGGCGCACGCGGGCGCGCGTGCACCACGACTCGGCGCTCGCGCCGCGCATCCCGCTCCGCTCGGCGAGCTCGAGCGCGTCTCGAGCGTGGCGCTCGGCGTCCTCGAGGCGACGCTCGTCCGCGGCGACCATCGCGAGGTTGTTGAGCGCGATGTGCTCCGCGGCCCTGTGGCCGTACCGGCGCGAGAGCCGCAGCGCGTGCTCGGTGTGCGCTCGGGCGAGACCGGTGAGCCCCCGGTTCGTGTAGCAGACGCCGAGGTTGATGTGCGCCCGCACGACACCGCCCACGTCCCGCGCCGACACCGAGAGACCGAGGTCCTCGAGGTTCAGGGCGAGCTGTCCGTCCCAGTCCCCTGCGCGGAGGAGGATCCCGCCGAGCCGCCCGTTCAGCCGTGCGCGGAACTCGGGAGCGTCGATCTGGGCGGCGACGTCGCGGGCCCTCAGGCCGAGCTCCGTGCCCTCCTGGTTGCGGCCCGCGAGGTAGGCGAGGACCCAGCCGCGCAGGGCGAGGGCGCTCGCGAGCTCGACCGGATCACCCCGAGAGCCGAGGAGCGCGACGGCGGCGTCCAGCTCCGCGAGCGCAGGGTCGACTCGTCGGCGCTGCACGTGGGACTCGGCGACGTGGCGGTGGAGCCGCGCCCGGAGCGTCCGCCGCTCATCCTCCACGAGCTCGAGCGCCTGCAGGGCGAAGAGCTCGGCCGTCTCGATCTCCCCGCGCTGGAGCGCGAGCTGCGCCATGTCCGCGAGCAGGCCGGGCTCGTCCACCGCGCGCGCCGCTTGCGGTGACGAGCGCGCCAGGGTGAGCGCCATCGCGAGGTCGGTGCTCGCGTCGAACCGCGCGAGCGGCACGCCCATCCGGCCCGCGCTCGCGTGCGCGTGGGCGGCCGTCGCCAGGTCGCCGGCGGCCTCGGCGTGGCGCGCCAGCACCGCCTGCACGCCGAGCGTGCCGTCGTAGGACTCGCGCACGATCCACGAGGCGGCGGCCGCGTGCAGGCGCGTTCGCTCGTCGTCGTGGAGCTCGGCCGTGACCCGCCGCCGCACGCGCTCGGATGCGAACCGCACCACCGACTCGAGCGCGGCGGCTGCGTTCGGCACGCGCACCAGGACGCCGTCCAGCACGAGCCGGTCGAGCGCCGCACGCGCCATCTGCTCGTCGATCTCCGGAGCGATCGCGGCAGCCATCGACGCCAGCGAACGCACCGGCGCGTCGCCGTCGTGCACCGCCGCCGCCGCGAGGACGGCGCGGATCCGAGGCGGCAGGGCGCGAACCCTGCGTTCCAAGGCCGGTCCGACCTCGGCTCCGGGCGCGAGCACGCCGGCGGCGGCCTCCGTCAGATCGGCGGGCAGGCCGTACGCCTCCCGCGCCGCCTGCTCCAGCGACTCGGGCACGCGGTCCGTGAGGGCCGCGAGGATCCGCGTGGACGACCCCTGGTCGAGCGGGCCGAGCTCCACGTCGACGCATCGGACGGTCACGTCGGCGGGGTCGATGGGCTCGCGCAGCACGATGACGACGCGCGGCGACCCTCGGCCGTCCTCCGAGTCGGGAGCGCGCGCGAGCAGCTCGAGCACGGCGAGAGAGTCCTCGTCGATGTCGTCGGCGTCGTCCACCACCAGCAGCACGTCGTCCCGCCGGAGACCGAGGAGCGAGAGGAAGGCCCGGTAGGCCTGCAAGCGGACGGTCCCGACCGCGGTCGGCAGGCCGACTCCCACGAGCCCCGCGACGAGGGCGTCACGCCCGGCGTCCTCTCGTGGCACGCCGGCCTGCGAGAGCGCTCTGGTGAGGCGCTCGGCCGCGAGCCACGGCGGGTTCGTACCGGCCGCGCCGATCACGTCGAGCGCGAGCGCGCTCAAAACCTCGAAGGGCGGCGACCGCACGCCGCGGCGTCCGGTCACGACGAACGGCCGTCCGTGCCATGACCGGACGCGCGAGACGAGCTCGCGGACGAGCCGCGTGCGGCCGGCCCCGTACGCACCGAGCACGCGGACCACGGGCCGCTCGTCGCCGGCCCGGACGTCCACGGTGCACGCCGTCACCAGGCGCTCGAGCTCCGCGTCCCGCCCGAGCAGCGGGGCCCGCCGGCCGATGTGCCGGCTGATGGCGACGGCCGGGGTCGCCACCGGCTCCCGGCCGGACGAGGGAGCGGCGAGCGTCTCGGCGTCCTCGCTGCTCGCGGCCGAGGCGGGGGGAGGGAACGTGTCGGCGGTGCCGTCGGCGCGCGCGCCCACGATGGTCCGTTCGGCCGAGGCGGCCTCGAGGAGCGCGCGCCTCGCGCGGTGGGCGGAGGCTGGCCTGCGCGCGGGCTCGCGGCGGAGCATCGTCTCGACGACGGCGACCAGCTCGGGTGACACGTCGATGCCCGCGCGTGGCTCGAGCGGCAGCGGATCGTGCGTGAGCGTGCGCCGGACGATGTCGGTGGAGCTGCCGCCCCCGTGCGGCGTGAATCCGGCGAGCAGCCGGAACAGCAGCGCGCCGCTCGAGTAGATGTCGGCGCTCGGACCGAGGCGGCCGACGCCGCGTGCCTGCTCGGGGCTCAGGTAGCCGGGCGTCCCCGCGACGATGGGGATGCCGGCCTCGTCGTGCGCGCTCGGCGCATGGGTCGCGGCGAGGCCGAAGTCGGCGAGCCGGACGATCGGCGCGCCGGTCCCGGGGTCCGCGCCTGCGACGAGGAGGTTCTCCGGCTTGATGTCGCAGTGCAGCACACCCGCGTCGTGCGCGTAGCCGAGCGCGGACAGGAGCTGAGAGCCCACGGCGACGATGTCGTCGGTCGACAGCTCGTCGGCGACCGCTTCGAGCGTGGGACCGTCGATGCGCTCGAAGACGAGGTACGGCACCGGACCGTCGGGCCCCTCGAGGGTGCCCGACGAGAGCAGCCGCACGATGCCCGGGTGACGCAGGCGCGCCGCCATCGACGCCTCGCGGCGGAACCACCCTGCGCGCGCCCGCGCGGCGGCGGTATGCGGGATCTTGATGGCGACCGGGGTTCCGTCGCGCTCGTCCTCGGCCGCGTACACGACGGCGAAGCCGCCCTGCCCGAGCGCGGACACGATCCGGAAGGAGCCGATCTGCGCCGGAACCTGCACGGCGACATGCTACCTGATGGCGGGGAACAGAGCGTCGAGGACTGCAGTGAGGTGACGGCGGGGAGCTTCCCCGTGGGGGTGCGGAGACTCTGCCGTGGTCATCCGGTGCGAGGCGATCGTCGGGGCGAGCTCCTCCGCCGACACGGTCGCGACGGCGGCCTGTCCCGCGCGCGCCCGGATGAACGCCTCGAGGGCGCGCGTGTGACGGCGCGGCTCGCCCCGCGAGGTGACGAGCGAGACCAGGCGACGGTCCGCGCCCGCGAGCAACCACCGGCCGAAGCGCGCTCCGTCGTCGTAGAGCGCGTCGAGCAGCACCACGTGATCGACGTCCACGCCGCCGGCACGAATCAAGGCGCCCGCCGTCTCGTAGCCGGCGCTGTGCGCGACGAGCGTGACCGAGCCCACGTCGTCGACCGAGCGCGGGCCGCCGAGCGGCGCGGCCAGTGGGCCTCGGAGCAGCTCTTCGAGAAACGAACGGAAGGCGTTCGGCTCCCGGAACCCGCCCGGGTCGCCGGTGCGCTGCAGGAACGCGAGCTGGGGAA
Organism: Candidatus Neutrinellum sp.; assembly: GCA_039794305.1. Taxonomy (GTDB): domain Bacteria; phylum Myxococcota_A; class Polyangia; order Polyangiales; family JBDIVX01; genus JBDIVX01. Next base: position 53,964 of record JBDIVX010000024.1, on the reverse strand, counting down.
CGATGAGGACGGTGGGCGTCTGTGCGGCGGCGTGGTGCTCGGCGAGGCCCCACCCGGTCCGCGGCGGGCGCCCCCGTGCGCACGCGACCGAGCCCGAGCGCACGAGCACCCGCGCGCACCCGCTCCACCCGTGCAGGAAGACGACCAGGTCGAGCGGACGGTCGGTCCGGAGCCCGGCCGGGAGCTGGACCACCGCGTGCGGCGCCCCCGCCGGCACCGGATGGGGCGGCTCCTGCACGCGCGCCTCGACCACCACCGTCTCCGCCAGCCGACTTGCATCGGGGACACGCCCCGATGCAACTGGCTCGACCTCCGCCTGGTCGGGTGGAGTTGCATTCGGGCGTGTCCCCGATGCAACTGCCCGAGTTGCATTCGGGCGTGTCCCCGATGCAACTGCCTCGCGTTCGCCGCAGGCGGTGGCGAGACAGGTCGTGAGGAGCGCGAGCGCGAACGGGGGACGGGGGACTCGCACGCGGCGGTCAGCTCGTGCAGTAGCCGCGCGGCGCGCGCTCGATCTCCTGGAGCTTCGCGCGCGCCCTCTGCACGAGCTGCGAGCGCGGATGGCTGCGGATCAGCGTCTGCAGGGCCGAGCGGGCGTCGGTGCAGGCGTGCAGCTCGTAGAACGCGTCCCCCATGTCGAGCAGCGTCTCGTCCACCGCGTCCCCCCGGGGGTAGTCGCTCAGCACCTTGCGGTATTCGCCGAGCGCCGTCGCGGGCCGCCGCTGCCGGAGGTAGGTCGCGCCGATCCAGTACTGCGCGTTGTCCGCCTGGTCGTCCTGCGCGTACCGGCGCACGAACTCGCGGAAGAACGCCCGCGACTTCGCCCACTCCTCGTTCTGGAAGGAGCGGTAGCCCGCCGTGTAGTGCTCGGTGCGTTCCTGCGGAACTTCGTCCGGCTCGAGCGCCATCTCCCCGGCGCCGCCCGCGGCGAGCTGCTTGAGCTGCTTCTGCATCTCCTCGCGCTGCTCCTCCATCTGGCGGCGCGTCTGCTCGACCTCGTTCCTCAGCTCGGCGATCTGGCCTTCGAGCCGGGCGATCTGCTCTCGCAGGTTCTGGACCTCGAGGCCGAGGTCCGCGCTGTTGCGCGTCACGACGGCCGTCGCCTGCTCGATGAGCTGCTCGAGCTCGGCGACCTTGGCCTTCGCGTGTCCCACGCTCTCGGTGAGCTCGCGTCGCTCGGCCTCGATGCCCGTCTCGAGCGTCTCGATCCGTTCACCCTGTGCGTCGGTCCTGGCGGCGAGCTCGTCCCCCTCCGAACGCGTCGTCCAGAGGAAGCAGCCGCTCAGGACGCTGCTCGATACCGCGAGAGCCGCGGCGATGGCGGCGCGACGTCCGTGCATGTCCTACTGCGGGTTGAAGGTCACCTTGCGGTCGCGGGCCCAGCCGCCCTCGTCCGCCCCGGTCGCCATCTCCTCGCCCATCGAGGAGGCGCCCATGCTGCCCCGCTCCACTCCGAGCGAGATCATGTACTCCATGACCGAGCGTGCGCGCCGGTCCCCGAGCGCCAGGTTGTACTCCTCGGTGCCGCGCGGGTCGGTGTGGCCCGTGACGTGCGCACCGCCCATCGCGCGCTCGCGCATGCACTGCACGTTCGACTGGATCGCGTTTCGGGCGGCGCCGTCGAGCCCGTCGTCGTCGAACCCGAAGTAGACCGGCGTGAGCTCGCACTGGCGCTCGGGGGCCGGGCCCTCCGGCACGTCGGTCTGTGCCTGCGCGACCGCGACGCAGCGGTTGTCCCGGCACTCCTGGCCCGCCGGGCAGTCGCCCGAGGACTGGCAGAAGCCCGGGATGGCTTCGCACGCGCCGCTCTGGCACGCCTGGCCCGTCGGGCAGTCCGCGTCGCTCCTGCACTGCTGGCAGAGGCCGTTCACGCAGAGCTCGCCCTCGTGGCAATCCTGGTCGTCGTCACAGTTCGGGTACGACGGACCGCAGCCGGCTCCGAGGAGCGCGGCCGCTGCGAATACTGCCGATATCGCCGTGATTCGGTGCATCGTGTGGGCTCCTCGTGCCCCAAGCGCCTAGTAGGACCCGCCCCGCTTGTCAAACGTCCGCAGCGGCGACGCGATTCCCGTGCGGGGGCGCACAGCCCCCACGCGGGGGCCGCCAGCCCCTCCGTGGCACAGGTCGGCACGCCTGGAGAGGGATATTCCACAACGATTCTGACATTTTGAGGGCCATTAGCGGTGGCTCTCCGATTGCATGCCCCGAAACCTGGTCGGCCGGTGAGCGGGTTGCGATCGTCCGTCCGCCCCGCCTACAGTGTGCGCTTCGGTCGGTGTACGCAGAGTACGCAGCAGCAGTCGAGGTCTCGATGGCTTGGAATCGGTGGTTGGCTTGGATGCTCGGTGCGCTCCTCCTGGTGGCTCTGGGCTGCGGAGGCGGGGACGACGGCACCGACCCGGACGGCGGCGCATCCGTCGACTCGTCGGTCACGATCCGTTGCGGCGCGGGCGACGATCCCGACGGCGACTTCATCAGCTCGATGGACGAGGGGTCGGACGATCCCGACGGCGACGGTGACGGCAACAGCCGCGACGAGGACTCCGACGGCGACGGCATCCCGGACGCGGACGAGGCCGGCGACCGTGACTGCACGACGCAGCCCGTCGACACGGACGGCGACGGCATCCACGACTACCTCGACACGGACGCCAACGGCGACGGAGTCCCGGACCGCGGGCAGCGTGACACCGACACGGACGGGGACGGCGTGCCCGACTGGCGCGATCCGGACGTGGACGGCGACGGCATCCCGAACGTCGACGAGTGCGGCGACGGAGCCACCTGCGCCGACACGGACAACGACGGCACGCCCGACGTGTTCGACGACGACTCCGACGGGGACTCGATCCTCGACGCGCACGAGGGCCGGATGGACCTCGACGGCGACGACGTGCCCAACTACCGGGACCTCGACTCCGACGGCGACGGCATCGACGACGCGATCGAGGCGGGCGACGGCGACCCGGCCACGCCGCCGGCCGTCTGCGAGAACGAGGTGAGCCCCGTCACGGGCGAGCCCGAGGGCGACGGGCGCGCGGACTTCGCCGACGCCGACAGCGACAACGACGGGCTCGGCGACGGCGAGGAGATCGAGATCGGGACCGACCCGTGCAACGTGGACTCGGACGACGACGGGATCGGCGACCTGGCCGAGGCGGCCTACGCACGGGTGAACTGCCCGGACGGGAGCACGGGCACCGACTGCGGCTGCGCCACCTCGCCGGGTTGCACGATCCCGGACGAGCACTTCTACGTGGTGCTGCCGTATGGCGGAGAGCCGGTCGAGCGTGACCTCGACTTCGGCACGACCATCCGCGTCGCCGACATCTTCTTCATCACCGACACCACCGGCTCGATGAGCGGGACGGTGAACAACGTGAAGATGACGGTCGGCCGGCCCGCGACCGGGCTCATCGATCGCATCAACGAGGCGATCCCCGACGCGTGGTTCGGCGGCGGGCAGCACGACGACTTCCCCTTCGGCTCGTACGGCGGCGGGTCGGACGAGCCCTTCATCCTCGCCATCGGCATGACGCCCCCGACCCTGCCGGGCATGCCGGGGGGCTCCGGGCGGGAGGCGGTCGCGACCGCCTTCAGCGGCATGATGCTCCACGGCGGCGCGGACGGGCCCGAGTCGCAGACCGAGGCCCTCTACCAGATCGTCACCGGCATGGGTGGCATGTGGGTCGGCTCCGGCGGCACCTACACGATGCGCAACTACGCCGGCGATTGCCTCGACACGGGCTGGGGCGCCCCCTGCTTCCGCGACGCGGCGCTCCCGATCGTCGTCCACTTCACCGACATCTGCGCGCACGAGGGGCCGCCCGGCGAGAGCAGCTCGTGCAACCCCTACATGGGCATCACGCCCGCTCCGGCCGACTGGGCGACCATGGTCTCCGCCTTGAACCGGCGCGGCGCCAAGTACGTCGGCGTCAACACGACCAGCGGCTCCTGCGTCGGCGTGATCGGCGGGTCCGGCTACTCGCCGTGCTACTTCATGAAGCGGACGGCCGAGGAGACCGGCTCGGTGGACCTGGACGGCAACGCCCTCGTCTACGACTTGCCGAACGGCTCGAGCGACCTGCTCTTCGTCGACACGATCGTGGGTGCCATCGAGACGATCGCGACGCGGGTCCCGATGGACGTGGACACGGCGACGCGCGACGACGCGAGCGACCCGCACGGCGTGGACGCGACGCTCTTCATCAAGCGCCGCCAGCCGTCCTGCCGCGCCGTGCCGCCGAGCGATCCGTGCTGGTGGGAGCCGGTCGGGTCGGGCATCGAGCACGACGACGCGGTCGCGGCGATCGACGAGTCGACGTTCTTCGGCGTGGTCCCGGGTACGCGGGTCCAGTTCCGGATCACGTTCCAGAACGACTTCTGGATGGGCGGGACCACCGCGCAGGTGTTCATCGCGTACATCGACGTGCGAGGCGGCGGGTCGGCCGTCCTCGACACGCGCCAGGTGTTCGTGGTCGTGCCGGCCAACAGCGCGGGCGGACCGATCTGAGTTCGGGGCGGCGTGGGGGCCGCCCTCGGGGAGAGCTACATGACGGTGTGGGTGAAGGTGGTACTGGCGGCTACCGCGCTGGTGGCCGGGACGGCGTGTACCGCCGGGCGGCGCCCGGCCGGTGGCATGCGTGACGGCGGCGGCGTCTCGGACGGCGGGATCCTGGAGGGCTGCGACGCGACACGGGACTCGGACGGCGACGGCATCGCCGACGACGCCGAGGGGACCACGGACTACGACGGGGACGGCACGCCGAACCACCTCGACCTGGACTCGGACGGCGACGGCATCGACGACGCCACCGAGCACCGTGGCGGGCATCCCTGTTCGCTGCCGGACGCCGACGGGGACGACGTCCCGAACTGGTGGGACGCCGACAGCGACAACGACGGCCTCACGGACTCGGAGGAGTCCGGCACCTACGGCACCGACCCCTACGAGCGGGACACCGACGGGGACGGCGTGACCGACCTCGGCGAGGCGCGCGGGACCATGACCGACCCGACGGACCCGACGAGCACGATCCCCGAAGGCGACTTCTTCGTGGTGCTCCCCTACAACGGATCCCACGAGAACCGCACGCTGCGCTTCGGCACGGACATCTCGGTCGCCGACGTCTACTTCCTGATCGACACGACCGGCTCGATGGGCGGCCCCATCGCGAACGTACGCTCGTCGCTGAGCTCGATCGCCGCGATGATCGGGACACGGATCCCGGACGTGCAGATGGGCGTCGGGCACTTCGAGGACTTCCCGAACGTCGTCGACCTCTTCTCGTTCTCCGGCTACGGCATGGCCGGGACCGACCAGGCCTACGAGCACCTGCAGGACATCACCAACGACCTCGCGCGAGTGCAGTCCGCCCTCGACTCGCTGACGACGGCGAACGGCATGGACGGCCCCGAGTCGCACGTCGAGGCGCTGTACCAGACGGCGACCGGCGAAGGCGGGAGCTGGTCGTTCGACACGGGTGCGCCGACGCACACGATCGCCCGGCGCGACTGCCCCGTGATCCCCGACGAGAGCGGGACGCGGCGCGGCTATCCGTGCTTCCGGCCCGGGTCGCTGCCGATCATCGTCCTCGTCACCGACGTGACCTGGCACAACGGCCCCGGCGGAAGCAGCCCGTACGCGGGGATCACGCCTGCCCCGCACACCTTCGACCAGGCGGTCACGGCGCTGAACGGGATCGGCGCGCGCTTCATCGGCGTGGCCGTGAGCGGCGGCGGGCGCTCGGAGGGCGAGACCATGGCCACCATGACGGGCACCGTCGACGGCAGCGGCACGCCGCTCGTCTACGACGCCGCCGGAGGCGCCGTCTCGGACAGCATCATCACGGGCATCGAGACCCTGGCCGGAGGCACTCCGCAGGACGTGACCACGCGGACGGAGAACGTGCCGGGCAACCCGGACGAGTTCGACGCGACGCTGTTCATCAAGTCGATCGTGCCCGTCGAGGGCTACCGCGACGGGATCGCGGGGACCGGCTACGACAGCAAGGACGACACGACGTTCTACGGGGTCATCCCGGGGACGCTCGTCGACTTCGCCATCGACTTCTGGAACGACGTCCGGATGCCGCCCGCGACCGCCGAGATCCACCAGGCCCGGATCATCGTCGTCGGCAACGGCGTCGCCGACCTCGACTCGCGCAACGTGTACATCATCGTCCCGCCCGAGGGCGGCGTGATTCTGATCTGACGGAGGGGCTCATGCGGCAGTCAATCGCGCTCGGTTCGATTCTGATGTTGGTGGCGGCGTGCGGCGACGGCCGCGCCGTCGGACGCGGTGGGCGCGATGGCGGCTTCGGGGGAGGCGACGGGAGCATCCTCGACGGCTGCAGCCCGGAGGACACCGACGGGGACGGGATCGCCGACGACGCCGAGGGCGACGGCGACCCGGACGGAGACGGGATCCCGAGCTACATGGACGACGACTCGGACGGAGACGGGATCCCGGACGCCGACGAGTGGCTCTCGGACAATCCCTGCTCGCCGACCGACACGGACGGTGACGGGGTGTACGACCCGTTCGACACCGACAGCGACAACGACGGCCTGCCCGACGGGCGCGAGCGCGAGATCGGCACCGACCCGCGCAACCGCGACTCGGACGGGGACGGGGTGACGGATCTCGGCGAGGTCGAGGGCAGCATGACCGACCCGACGGATCCGACGAGCACGATCCCCGAGGGCGACTTCTTCGTGGTCTTGCCCTACAACGGCTCGCACGAGAACCGGGTGCTCCGGTTCGGGACGAACATCGAGATCGCCGACGTCTTCTTCCTCGTCGACATGACGGGCTCGATGCAGGGCGAGCGCACGAACCTGATCACCGGGCTCCTCGACGTGATCATCCCGGGCATCCAGGCGGCCATCCCGAACGTGCAGTTCGGCGCCGGCGGGATGGACGACTATCCCTACGAGTTCTTCGGCGGCGGGAACGACCTGCCTTTCTACCTGCTCCGCGAGATCGCTCCGCCCGAGCAGGACATCGGCGCCTGGAGCGTCTCGGCGGGGCCGACCACGTGCCCGAGCAGCCCGGCGACGAACGACATCGGGACGATCACCGGCTCGGCGAACGGTCGCCCGGACATCCTCGAGGCCGTCGAGGGGCTCCCGTGCCACGGCGGCGCCGACGGGCCGGAGTCGTACGTGCCGGCCATGTGGTCGACCGCGACCGGCATGGGCCTGACCTGGCCGACCGGCAGCATCCCGGGGCGCACGTGCCCCGTGATCCCCGACGAGATGGGGACGCGGCGCGGCTACCCCTGCTTCCGGCCCGGCGCGCTGCCGATCGTCCTCCTGTTCGGCGACGCCAACTTCCACAACGGGCCCGGCGGCGCGTCTGCGTACGACAGCTTCACGGCGCCAACCTACGACGAGGCGGTGACGGCGCTGAACGGCATCGGAGCGCGCGTCATCGGCATCTACTCGACGTACGGCGGGGGCACGGTCCTCGAGGACTACAACTCCATCGCCCGCGACACCGGGGCCGTCCGGGGCGACGGCTCGCCGCTGGTCTTCACGATCAACTACGACGGCACCGGGCTCGACACGGCCGTCGTGGACGCGGTGGCGACGCTCGTCGGCGGGACGCCGCAGGACGTGTCGACGCGCACGGAGAACGTGCCGGGCAACCCGGACGAGTTCGACGCGACGCTGTTCATCAAGTCGATCGTGCCGCTCGAGGGCTACCGCGACGGGATCGCGGGGACCGGGTACGACAGCAAGGACGACACGACGTTCTACGGGGTGATCCCGGGGACGCTGGTCGACTTCACCATCGACTTCTGGAACGACGTCCGGCCGCCGGCGGCGACGGCGCAGATCTTCAAGGCGAAGATCATCGTCGTGGGCAACGGCGTGGCGGACCTCGACTCGCGCAACGTCTACATCGTCGTACCGCCCGAGGGCGGGACCATCCTGATCTGACCGGGAGAGCCGTCATGGACCGCATGCGCTGGGGTGCCCTGTTGTGCGTCGTAGCCCTCGTCGGGTGCAGCTCGGGGCGCGCCGGCCCCGGTCGCGGGGGGCGTGATGGCGGCGGCGTCGGCGACGGCGGTATCCTGGACGGCTGCAGCCCGGAGGACACGGACGGGGACGGGATCGCCGACGACGCCGAGGGCGACGGCGATCCGGACGGGGACGGGACCCCGAGCTACCTGGACGACGACTCGGACGGGGACGGGATCCCGGACTCCGAGGAGTGGCTGTCGGACAACCCGTGCTCGCCGACGGACACGGACGGGGACGGGGTGTACGACCCGTTCGACACCGACAGCGACAACGACGGGCTTCCGGACGGGCGCGAGCGCGAGATCGGGACCGACCCGCGCAACCGCGACTCGGACGGTGACGGGGTGACGGATCTCGGTGAGGTCGAGGGCAGCATGACCGACCCGACGGATCCGACGAGCACGATCCCCGAGGGCGACTTCTTCGTGGTCCTGCCCTACAACGGCTCGCACGAGAACCGGACGCTGCGCTTCGGCACCGACATCTCCGTCGCCGACGTGTTCTTCCTGATGGACACGACGGGCTCGATGTACAGCGAGGTCGGCAACGTCCAGGACCGGATGGAGACGGTCATCATCCCCGGCGTGCAGGCGCTCATCCCCGACGTGCAGTTCGGCGCCGGCGGCTTCGACGACTTCCCCGTCGGCTCCCACGGGAGCTCGAGCGATCTGCCATACTACCACCTGGTCGACATCGTCCCGCCGACGCAGGACTCGGACTCGAACGGCACGCCCGACATCATCGACGCGGTGCGGAGCTACCCGCGCCATTCGGGCGCCAACGGCTGCGAGTCCGGCGTCGAGGCGCTCTACCAGACGGCCACGGGCGAGGGCGTCGCGTGGTCGGGCGGGGCCGTGCCGCCGAAGAGCTGCCCCGTGATCCCGGACGAGGCGGGCATGCGTCGCGGCTACCCCTGCTTCCGGCCGGGCGCGCTGCCGATCATCGTGTACGTGAGCGACGCCCCCTTCCACAACCCGGTCCCTTCGGGCTGGCCGACCGACACGCTCGAGGGCACGAGCTGCAACTACACCGACGTGCCCACGGCGCACACGTATGCGCAGGCGCTCGACTCGCTCCTCGGAATCGGCGCTCGGGTGGTGTCGCTGTCGTCGGACGACTTCGGCGACCCGGGCTATCCCTCGACCGAGCACATGTGCAACCTGTCGCGGGACACCGGCAGCGTGCGCGGCGACGGCTCGCCCCTGTGCTTCGAGATCGGCGGAAGCGGGACCATGATCGACATGGACGTCGTGAACGCCATCGCCGAGCTCGTCGGCGGGACGCCGCAGGACGTGTCGACGCGCACCGAGAACGTCCCGGGCAACCCGGACGAGTTCGACGCGACGCTGTTCATCAAGTCGATCGTGCCGCTCGAAGGCTACCGCGACGGGATCGCGGGGACCGGGTACGACAGCAAGGACGACACGACGTTCTACGGGGTGATCCCGGGGACGCTGGTCGACTTCACCATCGACTTCTGGAACGACGTCCGGCCGCCGGCGGCGACGGCGCAGATCTTCAAGGCGAAGATCATCGTCGTGGGCAACGGCGTGGCGGACCTCGACTCGCGCAACGTCTACATCGTCGTACCGCCCGAGGGCGGGACCATCCTGATCTGACCGGGAGAGCCGTCATGGACCGCATGCGCTGGGGTGCCCTGTTGTGCGTCGTAGCCCTCGTCGGGTGCAGCTCGGGGCGCGCCGGCCCCGGTCGCGGGGGGCGTGATGGCGGCGGCGTCGGCGACGGCGGTATCCTGGACGGCTGCAGCCCGGAGGACACGGACGGGGACGGGATCGCCGACGACGCCGAGGGCGACGGCGATCCGGACGGGGACGGGACCCCGAGCTACCTGGACGACGACTCGGACGGGGACGGGATCCCGGACTCCGAGGAGTGGCTGTCGGACAACCCGTGCTCGCCGACGGACACGGACGGGGACGGGGTGTACGACCCGTTCGACACCGACAGCGACAACGACGGGCTTCCGGACGGGCGCGAGCGCGAGATCGGGACCGACCCGCGCAACCGCGACTCGGACGGTGACGGGGTGACGGATCTCGGTGAGGTCGAGGGCAGCATGACCGACCCGACGGACCCGACGAGCACGATCCCCGAGGGCGACTTCTTCGTGGTCCTGCCCTACAACGGCTCGCACGAGAACCGGACGCTGCGCTTCGGCACCGACATCTCGGTCGCCGACGTGTTCTTCCTGATCGACACGACGGGGTCGATGCAGGGCGCCATCGACAACGTCAACTCGTCCCTCCGCTCCCTGGCCACGATGATCGAGGCGACCATCGAGAACGTGCAGTTCGGGGTCGGCTCCTACGAGGACTTCCCGACGTCTCCCTACGGCGAGACGACGGGCTACTTCGGCCGGGCACGCGCCGATCGCCCCTTCCACCTCGAGATCGCCATCACCGACGACCTCACGGCCGTCCAGGCGGCGCTGTCGCTGATGGCGGACGGCGGGAACGACTGGCCGGAGTCGGCGACGGAAGCCCTGTACCTCACGGCGACGGGCGAGGGGCTGAGCTACTCGGGCGGCTCGATCCCCCCGCAGTCGTGTCCGGTCATCCCGGACGAGATGGGGACGCGCCGCGGCTATCCGTGCTTCCGCCCCGGAGCCCTGCCCATCGTCGTGCTCGTCACCGACGCGGACTTCCAGAACGGGCCGAGCGGAACCACTTACTCCGGGATCCCGACGGCCCACTCGTTCGACCAGGCCGTCACGGCGCTCAACTCCATCGGCGCCCGTGTGATCGGCGTGAACCTGAGCACCGCCCACGACGAGATGGCCGTCCTGGCCACCATGACCGGTACGGTGGACGGTTCCGGAACCCCTCTCGTCTACGACGGCTCGCCCAGCACGACGAGCGACCAGATCCTCGCAGGGATCCAGCAGCTCGCGGGCGGCACGCCGCAGGACGTCACGACGCGCACCGAGAACGTCCCGGGCAACCCGGACGAGTTCGACGCGACGCTGTTCATCAAGTCGATCGTGCCGCTCGAGGGCTACCGCGACGGGATCGCGGGGACCGGGTACGACAGCAAGGACGACACGACGTTCTACAACGTGATCCCGGGGACGCTGGTCGACTTCACCATCGACTTCTGGAACGACGTCCGGATGCCGGCGGCCACGGCCGAGATCTTCAAGGCGAAGATCATCGTCGTGGGCAACGGCGTGGCGGACCTCGACTCCCGAAACGTCTACATCATCGTCCCCCCCGAGGGAGGCGTGATCCTGATCTGATCGACCCACCCACCCCTCCCCCCCTCCCCGAGGGGAGCTCCCCTCGGACTCCCCCCGGCGTCTCGCTCCGCTCGACGCCGCGCTCGCTCCGCTCGCGATTCATCCTTCGCGGGGCGCGGACGCAGCCGCCGGTGGGCGGCTGACACGAATCGACCCGCGTTGAGGGTCGGACGCAGCGGTGCTATACGCGCTGCGTCATGGCTGCACCGTCTCTCGCCAAGCGTCTCCAGGCCGTCAAGCCGTCCGCGACGGTCGCGATCTCGCAGCGCGCCGCCGAGCTCAAGGCGCAGGGGGTCGACGTCCTGTCGTTCAGCATGGGCGAGCCGGACTTCGACCCGCCCGCGTACGTGACGGAGGCGGCCAAGCGCGCCATCGACGAGGGCGCGTCTCGGTACACGGCCGTGCGCGGCGTCAAGCCGCTGCTCGAGGCGATCTGCCGCGACTCGAAGAGCCGCCGCGGCGGGATCGAGCACACGCCCGACGAGGTGGTCGTCTCGGTCGGCGCCAAGCACTCGCTCTTCAACCTGGCGCTCGCGCTGTACGACGAGGGCGACGAGGTCGTCGTCCCGGCGCCCTACTGGGTCAGCTACCCGGAGCAGGCGCGCATCGTCGGCGCGACGCCGGTCGTCGTCGAGCCGGGCGACGGGTTCCGGCTCACGCCCGACGGGCTCCGCGTGGCCCTGACGGAGCGGACGAAGGCCGTCATCCTCTGCTCACCGTCGAACCCCACCGGCGCGGCCTACACGGCGGAACAGCTCGAGGGGCTCGCCGGCGTGCTCCGCGAGCACTCCTGCTGGATCATCACCGACGAGATCTACTCGCAGCTCGTCTACGGAGGCTTCGAGCAGAAGTCGATCCTCGAGGTGGCGCCCGACCTCAGGGACCGCCTGTGCATCGTGGACGGGGTCAGCAAGACGTTCGCCATGACGGGCTGGCGCATCGGCTGGGTGCTCGCCCCCGCGCACGTGGCCAAGGCCTGCGAGAAGATCCAGGGCCAGTCGACGACCAACCCGACCGCCGTCGCGCAGTACGCGGCGCTCGCGGCGCTCGAGTGCCCGAAGGAGCCCGTCGAGGCGATGCGCCGGGCCTTCGAGGAGCGGCGCGGCGTCATCGTCGAGGGCCTGAACGCGATCGACCCGATCACCTGCGCGATGCCCGAGGGCGCGTTCTACGCCTTCCCGAACGTCGAGGGCCTCTACGGCCGTCGCACCGAGAGCGGGCAGACCCTCGAGGACGACCTGCACGTCGCGAAGTGGATGCTCGAGGACGCGCGCTGCGCCGTCGTCCCGGGCACCGCGTTCGGTGCGCCCGGCTACGTGCGCATCTCGTACGCGGCCTCGAACGACGTCATCCGCGAAGGGCTCGGGCGGATCGGCGACGCCGTCGCGAAGCTCTCGCGCTGACGGCGGCGAGGGCCACGATGCCGAGGGCCCACGGGGCGGCGGCGCGGCGGCCGGCCGCCCTGCAGCCGCACCCGCCCTCGTCCGAGACGCCCCCGGGGCCGGCGTCGGGCGGAGGGCCGGCGTCGCCCACGGGGAACTCGGCGCCGGTGGCCTCGCCGCTCAGCCGGACCACGAGGAGCGACTCGTCCGGGTCGTTCGTCTCGAGGAAGAGCATCGCCGCGTCGCCGCCGGCCATCACGGGCGCGTAGCGGACGGTGATGCGCGCCTCCGAGCTGGGCGGCACCGCGAGGCTCGCCGGCTCGACCGCGAAGGGCGCGGCCGGCGTGCGCACGGAGACCTCGAGCGGAGCCTCGCCGTCGTTGGCGACGGTCAGGAGCGCCTCGGCCTCGGCGCCGGCCACGACGGTCCCGAAGTCGATCGCCCGCGGCGAGACGTCGGCGTCGGGGAGCGGCACGTGGACGGTGCGCTCGTCGAAGACCACGTTCGAGTCCACGTCCGCGACCGGGATCGGGATCTCCGTGAGGGGGTATTCTCGCCGCGATCCGGCGAACGTCAGGTAGAGCGTGGGCGCCGCGCGGATGACGCCGTCGTAGAAGAGGGTGCCCTCCGGGTGCACCACCACGTCCTTGGCCGCGCCGAAGCCGTCGCCGCCGGGATCCGGACCCGCCACGGTGCTCGCGCCCTCTTCCACGATCGGCATGGCGTCGCCGACGACGACGCGATCGCTCTGATAGCCGACGCGCAGATCGCCCTGGAGCGTGAGCTCGATCCCCCCGCCCACGCCCGGGATGGAGATGAGGCTGCCGAGGGCGTCGTACCGGAGGACCGGGACCGGATCGGTCTCGTCCTCGATCGTCACCGGGCGAGGCATGGACGGCAGGAGCAGGAAGGGATCGAAGCCCGCCTCCGCCGCCATGAGGAGGTCGTCCGGCAGCCCGGGGATCGGGATGTCGCCCGACCACGTGTACCGGATGCCGCCCACCTCGATGTCGAACCGGAGCATCACGGCGAGCTCGATGCCGTACGCCATCGAGAGCCTGCCCGTCCCCGCGCGGCCGGGCACGGCCACGGTCAGCGGCGCGGGCCAGCTCGTGACGACCGTCCCGCCCATCTCCACCTCGGTGTTGCCGCCGATGAAGAAGACGATGCGGAGCTGGATGGGCGACGACGGCGGGACCCAGCCGCTGTCGAACATCAGGTCGTCGAACAGCCCCTCCTCGCGGTAGAAGAAGTCGACGTCTCCGCCGTCACAACCGACCGCGCCCTCCGGGCAGAGGCTCGTGTCGAACGGCACGCCGCCGTCCGGCGCGCCCGCGTCGGTCCCGCCGTCCTGCGCGAAGGCAGACGCCGGCCCGACCACCGCGCACGCGACCGCCACCCACAGCCTCACCGCCACCCTCACCTCCCGACAGCCCCACGACGGGTATATCACGGGGCGAGGCCCACCCGAGAGCCCATTGCGATGGCGCAAACCGTCGTCCCTTGTCCAGACTCGGGGTGTCCTTGGTTCTTGAGGTTCTTGGGCTCCGACTGTCACCCTCTGATGGGGAGGGGGGCATGCGCTTCTCTCGGCGCCGACATCGTCGCCTGCACCGAGCTGCTGTGTGGATCGGTGCAGCTCTTGCGCGGCGACTCGCTACGGCCGGTGCGGACGTTGCGCGCGGAGACGGGAGAGGAGGTCGAGGGAACGGTATGGCTGGGCTCCGATCTCGACGGGGACGGTCGAGCAGACATCGCCGTGGGAGACGCAAGGCGGGATCGAGTGTTCATCTTCCTTTCGAGTCGATGATGGAGGGTCGCATCGTATGCATCCTGGCGACGGCGTCGCTCGTGTGGTCTTGCGGGTCCGACGCCGAGCCCTGCCCGTCGATCCCGGCGGCGCGGGTCGTGGTTGCGCACGCCACGGACATCGATCTCCTCGTCGTCGTGGACGCTCGCGACTCGATGTCCGAGGAGATCGCCTGGCTCGGCGAAGAGTGGCCCGAGGTCCTGCGGCGCGTCGGGACGGGTGACCACGATGCGGACGGCATCGCCGAGCTGCCACGGCCCAACAGCGTGAACGCCGGCGTGGTGACCGCAGACATGGGCACGGGCGGCTGGTCGTCTTGGGAATCCTGCCTCCCGGAGTATCAGTTCGGTTCCGATGGCGTTCTGCAACACGGATCGCCCGGCCCGCCCGAGTGCGAAGGTACGTATCCGACCTTCGTGAGCTACGATCCGGGCGAAGCAGACGAAGCTGCCCGCGCGGTTCCGTGCATTCTGCGGTCACTCGAGCCTGCCTGCGAGTTCCCGCAGCCGCTCGAGGCGATGCTCAAGGCGGTATCGGCGAGCACCGACGACACGACCTTCCAACTGGGCACGCGGGGGCACGCCGATGGTGCGAACGCCGGCTTCCTCCGGCCCGAGAGCCTCCTTGCAGTGATCCTCTTCCGCAACGCGGACGACTGCTCCGTGTCCGAGCCGGGGCTCTTCGATCCGGGCGCCGTGGACTACTCTGGAGAGGGGACTTTCCGGTGTGCGATGAACCCGGAAGCTCTACTGGATCCCAGCCTGTTCGGCCAACGCCTGGCCCGGGTCGGCGGTGTGCGCTCGTTCTTCGTCGGAGCCGTGGTTGGTGTCCCCCCGGATGTGAGTGGGCGAAGCCTGGCGGAGATCGCGGCGGACCCGCGAATGCAGGCGACCGATAGCTCCGCGTCGCCGGGCACCATCGAGCCCGCCTGCTCGGGGCCCTACGGATCGGCAGAGCCGGCGCCGCGCATGATCGGGTTCCTACGGAATCCTCCGCCTCAGGCCCACGGACGGCAGGGTCTCGTCGCGTCGATCTGTGCGACTCCGCCGGCGGATCCCTTCGGCGAGCTCGCCGAAGGGATCTCGACGACCCTCGGAGCGGCCTGCCTGCCGCCAGATCTTCCCGCTGGGCTCGAAGGGTGCAGACTGGTGGAGGCTCACAGCGGTGAGGGTGACTGGTGCTCCCGGCCCGGTGTACGGAACCTCGCCGTGCGAGACGGCTACCAGTACTGCGAGATCCAGCGTGCCGACCGCAGCGGAGAGATCGGCTGGTGGCTCGACGCGGCATCCGAGGCGACCGGGCGACTGTGTCCAGGACGCTCCAGCGGCAGAATCCTGCTGAACGGCGTCGCCCACGAACACGACATCAGACTGGAGTGCCCCGACGTTCCGTGTGCGACCGACACCGATTGTGGCGGCTACGCAGCCCTCGGGGACGACCTGCGTTGCCATGACGGGCACTGCTGCCGCCGGTGACCTCTCGCCGTATCTCGGCTAGCCTCGACTCTCGTGGCCCCCGTTCGTTCCGTCGCCATGGTCGTCTTGGCGCTCTCGGCGGCCTGCTCGGACGACGAGCCGGTGGTGCCGCCCATCGAGGTGCCGCCGCCCGCTCCGGCGGAGCCGGTCTCCGACGCGCCGGCGGCGCAGCCCGCCTACGAGGTGAGCGAGGTGCCCGCCGGCGTGCTCGAGGGTGTGGTCCGCTGGCGAGGGCCGCGGCCCAGGAACCCGACGCTCGACGTCCACGCCCAGCACCGCACCTGCGGGCGCAGCCAGGAGGTGCCCGCGATCGCGATCTCTCGGAGCGGTGGGGTCGCCCACGCGGTCGTCTCGGTGCAAGGCGTGCAGAGCGGCCCGCGCCCGCTCCCGTCCGAGCCGGCGGTCGTCGACCAGGTCGGCTGCCGCTACGTGCCGCACACCCTCGGCGCCGTCCGCGGCATGCCCATCACGTTCCGGAACAGCGACGACGTGCTGCACAACGTGCACGCGATCTGGCAGGACGGAAGCGAGTGGTTCAACGTCGGCCAGCCGCGCGCCGGCACCTCCTCGACCGAGACGCCGGAGCGGACGGGCGTCGCGCGGCTCGTCTGCGACGCGGGCCACCAGTGGATGCTCGCGTGGATCCACGTCTTCGATCACCCCTACTTCGCCGTCACCGACGAGGAGGGCCGGTTCCGCATCGAGGGCGTCCCGGCGGGTGAGCGAAACGTCCGGCTCTGGCACCAGGGCTGGGAACGAGCGGGCGCCGAGTCCGGCCGGCCGCTCTGGTCGGACCCGGTCGAGGTCGTTCAGACCGTGCAGGTGCCCGCGGGGGGCAGCGTCGCGGTCGAATTCGTGCTCCCGCCCGAGTAGCTACTCCGCCCGCTCGGCGACGGCGCCTTCGACGCCGACCGGCTCGTCGCGGCGGCGCTCGGCTCGGCGAGCGGCGGCCACGGCCTCGCCGAGCGCGAGGCAGGCGCGCGACAACAGGGCCACGGCGAGCACCGTCATGAGGAGCCGACCCGGCGAGCGGGCCGCGTAGCCGCTCGCCACGAGCAACAGGACGCCGGCGCCGGCCTGGCGGTGGATCGCGTCGCCGCTCGCGAGGGCCCCCGCGCCGATCCCGACGGCCGCCGCGAAGAGCAGCACGTAGACGGCGGGCGCGGCCTCGAGCCACAGCTCCACGCGCGCCGCGCCGTAGAGCACGATCGCGAAGTCGGCGCGGAGCTCGGCCATCCCCCACCACCCGAGCGCCGCCGTCGCCGCGAAGGCGAGCACGCCGACCGCGAGCGCGACGCGCGACCGCGTCGTGCGCCCGCGCGGGAACACGCTCACGCCGACGAGGAGCGGCGTGAGCATGAAGCCCACCTCGCCGATGCCCTTGAGCGTGAGCGCGACGAGGACCCCGATCCGCGACTGAGACAGCGGCTCGAACAGAACGACCACGAGCGCGGTGAACGCGGACAGAGCCGACACGGCCATGACGGCGACGCCCGCACGGATCCCCACGGGAGCGGCCCGCCGCGCCGCGGTGACGCCGAGCAGGACGGCGAGCACGTTCGCCGCTCCCGTCGCGAACAGCACGATCTGCGGTGATGTCCGGTCGGCGGGGAGCAGCGTCGCGAGCGCGGTCGTCGGGAGGAAGATGCCCGCGAAGCCGGCGATGCTGAGGCGCCGCCGCACCGGCGCGTGCGTCGGGGTGCGCAGGAACGACAGGAGCGCCATCGTCAGCGCGACCAGCCCAGAGACTGCGGCCAGGTTGCGCGGCAGCTCGCCCCACCGGCTGAGCGTGATCAGCGCCGGGTGCGGCAGCGTCCCGACCAGCGCTCGGATGGCGAAGCGGTTGATCCCGAGGTCGAGGAGCGCGGCGACGACCGCGAGCATCCCGAGCAGCGGCGTGACGGACAGACTGCGCCACTCCTCGGTGCGGTCGGGGTCCGTGTCGGCGCGGCTCATGGGGTGGGTGGTTCCTGGCTCGGCTGCGGATCCCCGAGCGCCGGACCGGCGTCCGGCGCGCCGCCGCCGGCCTCGGTCTCGTCGTCCGCGCCCTCGGGCGCCGTCTCGGCGGGCTGCTCGTCGGAACCGTAGCCCGGCGGCGTCGCGGGCGCCGCTCCGGGGGGGGGCTCGCTCGGGAGCCGCGGCTCGGCCGGGCCGGGCGGGAGGTAGGGGCCGGGGTAGGGCGGCGGGCTCTGGACCGGGTAGTAGCCGCCCGCGGGCGGGGGGCCGACCTGCGTGGGCGGGATGGGCGGGGGCTCGGGGGCGGGCGCGACGCCCGGCTGGTCGCCGAACGCGAAGCCGAGCGTGAAGGAGATGAGCACCGGGTCGGTGTCGCCGAAGCCGCGGATGGCCTGCACCTCCGGGAGGATGGCGAACCGGCTCCCGAGCCGCACGTACAGGCCGAGCCCGCCGCCGGCGGCGGCCTGGCTCCCGGCGCCCCAGTAGTCCTCGAGGTCCGAGGGATCGGAGTCGTCGATGAGCGGGAACGCGTAGGCGATGCGACCGGAGAGCGTGATCTGGAAGGCGTCCGAGACGTTGAAGCCGACGAGCAGGGGCAGGTGGCCGAAGCCCCAGATCCACGCGTACTGCAGCGTCGGATCGATCGAGACGTCGAGGGCCTCGGTGTCGAGGGGCTGCAGCTTGAGGTCGAAGCCCACGTTCGTGAACGTGACGTTCGTACGGAACCCGAAGTCGACGCCCTCCGCCATGCCCGCGCGCATGCCGTAGTAGGGCATCGCGAACGGGAGCTTGTAGTCCCCCCCGCCCGTGCTCAGCCGGAACCACTCGAGGCCGAACTGGTGCTGGACCTGGCCCTCTCCGAGCGTCTGGGCCGACTGCGAGAGCCCGAAGCTCACGCAGCCGCTGCCGAGCGCCGCCGCGAGCACGGCGCAAAGCGCGGGGATCCTGGGCAGTTGCGTCATCGGTTCCCGGCAACAGAGGTTCCGCCGGGCGCCCCGCAGCGTCAAGGGAAAGGTCCCGGCCGATCCCTCGGTTCCGGTTGCGTGGTGGCGCGGGCGCGGGGTAAGCCACGGCCCATGACGGAGACCCGCCATCGCTGGACGGTCGAGGAGGTGCGCGCGCTCCACGACCTTCCGCTGACCGAGCTCGTGTTTCGTGCCCAGGCGGTCCACCGCGACCACCACCCGCCCGACGCCGTCCAGCTCTGCACGCTCGTGTCGATCAAGACCGGCGGCTGCTCCGAGGACTGCGCGTACTGCCCCCAGTCGTCCAAGCACGCCACGGTGCAGCCCGAGCGGTTCCTGACGGTGGAGGAGGTGGTCGACAAGGCGCGGCTCGCGCGTGACAGCGGCGCGAGCCGGTTCTGCATGGGCGCCGCCTGGCGGGACCCGAAGGACGGGCCGGCCTTCGAGCGCGTGCTCGAGATGATCCGCGGCGTCCGCGCGCTCGGGCTGGAGGCCTGCACCACGCTCGGCATGCTCACCGAGGAGCAGGCGACGCGACTCGGCGAGGCCGGGCTCACCGCCTACAACCACAACCTCGACTGCTCGAAGGAGTTCTACGGGCAGATCATCACGACCCGCACCTACGAGCAGCGGCTCGAGACCCTCGCGAACGTCGCCAAGGCGGGGATCCAGGTGTGCTGCGGCGGGATCATCGGGATGGGCGAGTCGATCGCGGACCGCTGCGCCATGCTCGTCACGCTCGCGAACCTCGACCCGCCGCCCAACAGCGTCCCGGTCAACGCCCTGGTCCCCGTGGAGGGGACGCCGCTCGCCGGCCGTCCGCCGGTCGATCCGTTCGAGCTCGTCCGCATGATCGCGACCGCACGCCTCGTGATGCCCCGGTCGCTCGTGCGGCTGAGCGCAGGCCGCGCCCAGCTCACCCGCGAGGCGCAGCTCCTGTGCTTCCTCGCGGGGGCCAACTCGATCTTCTACGGCGACAAGCTCCTCACCACGGGCAACCCCGACGCCGACGACGACATGAAGCTCTTCCGCGACGCGGGGCTCTCGCCGCTCGTGCCGGCCGCGGCCGAGTAGGGGCCCGTCCGTCCGGCGGACCGGGCCCCCACCGGGCTCACATCGGGACCATCCGCGAGCGGCGGACGACGTCGATGCGGCCGGCCTCGGCGCGCGCCTGGGTGGGTTCGAGCCGGAACGGGATGCGCCGCTCGGTCAGCGTCCCGTTCATGGACACGCGCACGGCGATCGTCCCGGTGATCGGCGTCGTGTCCCCCGGCTCGGCGCGCGAGACCTCGACCACGTAGCTGCCGACGGTCGTGCGCTGGAGCCCCAGCGTCTCGTGCCCGATCCTCGACCCGTCCTCTCCGACCACGTTGACGCGCCCGCCGAGCCACGAGATGCGCGTCCCCTGCGGCGTGACGAGCGACAGGTCGACGTCGGCGCCGCCCTGCCACGACGCGTCGAGCACGAGGTCGCCCCGGATGCGCTCGGGGCGCGGGATCGCGGAGGCCGCCTGCTCGACGCGCTGCCGCGCGGCGTCGTCCTCCGGGAGCGCGGTGAGGATGCGGCCGGCTGCGTCCTCGCGGCCCAGGCTGCGCTCGCACCGGACGGCCGCGGCGACCGCCTCCGCCTCGCCCGACTGGATCTCGGCGAGCGCGACCCGGTGGGCGCAGGCCCGCTCGGGCATGCCGGCCCGGTCGAACGCGTTGGCGAGCCGCTCCTGCAGCACCACGTTGTCGGGCTGCAGGTCGACGATGCCGGACAGGAGCCGGATGGCCTCGCTCCGCTTGCCCTGGCGGCCGAGCACGTCCGACAGGTACGTGAGCGCCTCGGGGTCGAGCCGGTCGCGCTCGATCCACTGCTCGGCGACCTCGCGCGCCCGGTCGAGCCGGCCGGCGCGGGACAGCGCGCGGACGAGCGTCCGGTGCCGGTCGCGGCTGTCGGGGCTCTGGCGCAGGACGGCCTCGGCCTGCTCGACGTCGCGGAGCCAGGCCGGCCGCGGCGAGCCGTCGGTCACCACGTCCGCCTCGCGGTACCACACGCGGCGCATCCACTGCCCGCCCCCCGGCCGGCGCGTCGGCCGGGCCGAGCTGCGGCGCCGCAGGTTGTCGCGCCGGTCCTCGTCGTCGGCCGGCTCCGCTTCCTCCATCGGCCGCTGCTCCCGCTCGGCGAACCGGGCGGTCACGGCGTCCGCCACCGGCTCGGCCGCGGGCGTGGAAGCCGCGGGCGGCGGCGGGCCGGCCGACCGCTCGGCACGGCGGCCTCGCGACCCGCCTCCCGCCTCGCCCGCCACGCCGCCGAGGGCGTCGAGCCCGAGCCCGCCGAAGCCGCTGCCGCCGCCCAAGCCGCTGCCGCCGCCGCCGCGGCCCTGCCCGAGCAGCCCGAGCGCGCCGCTCGCGCTCGCGACGTCGCCGAGCCCGGTCGAGGTGCCGACCTCCATGTCGTCCTCGCCCGTCCACTGGAGCGCGGGCTGGTTCCGGTCGACGCCGAACGCGCGGAACATGGCCTCGCTCTCGAGGACGAGGAGCGAGGTGTGCGGCGAGATCACGCCGTAGGCCTTCGAGAGCGCGACCACGCGGTCGCGGTTCTCCCCGCGGCCCTCGAGCTCGAGCTTCTCGATCGTCTCGCTCGCCCAGAGCCGCGGCACGAACGCGTTGCCGCGCGCGGTCGAGGCGTCGAGCGTGACGGGGTAGCGCTCGGTGAACTCCCGGCCGCCGACCTTGCCGTGCAGCCGGACCTCGCCCCGCACCTCGCGCCCGTCGAAACGGCCGACGACGAGGACCTCCTCGCCGGCGCGGATCGTCGGCAGCTCGGCCGGCGCCACGTCCGTGATGCCCTCCGGCAGCTCGAGCGACGCGCTCGTGACCGACACGCCGTACGTGGTCTCGAGGACGGCCAGGGCCGCCATGCTCGTGCGCTGCCCGGGCACGTACGGCACGTAGTGACCGCCGCC
The DNA here is from genome assembly GCA_039794305.1 of Candidatus Neutrinellum sp. Taxonomy (GTDB): domain Bacteria; phylum Myxococcota_A; class Polyangia; order Polyangiales; family JBDIVX01; genus JBDIVX01. The sequence goes on along the minus strand of JBDIVX010000024.1, from coordinate 32,139 downwards.
GGCGCGCGCGACGGCCTCGAGCGCCATCGTGTCGGCGTCGCCGCCGACGCCCACCGTCGTGAACGAGATCTGCGGATCGTCCACGAGGGCCTGGACCTCCGCCGCCAAGCTCGACGCGCGCCGGTGGCCGACCGAGGCCGCGCCGTCGCCGACGTAGATCACGCGCACGTCACGGTCCGGGTGGCGCTTGCCCTCGAGGGCGCTCACGGCCTCGCGCAGCGCGAGGGTCACGTGGGAGGCGCCCGCCGGCTGGATCGAGCCGAGCCAGCCCGTCACCTGGCTCGCCGCCCGCGACGACGGCGCCTCGGGGGCGTCGGCCATCCGCCGGCAGGTCGCGTCGCACGCCATCACCAGGAACCGGTCGCGCCGATCCATCTCGCCGACGATGTGGCTGACGAGCGAGACGGCGCGGTCGTACCGCTCGCCGACCATCGACTGGCTCGAGTCGACGACGAGCACGTAGTCGCGCGAGCGACCCTCGGTCCACGCGGGGAGCTCGGGCCGCAGGGCGAGCACCACGTAGCCGCGGCCGTCCTCGTGCGCCTCGCGCTGCAGGCGCACCACGTCCGGGTTGCCCTCGCGGCTGTTGTCGGACGGAGGCACGGTCGCCGCGCCCTGGAACGTCCACCAGCGCAGCTCCGACTCGCCGCCCGGCAGGCGGTAGTCGACGATGAGGTCGCCCTTCGGGAGGAAGTTGTCCGCCGTGTACCGGAGCCGGCTCGCGTTGTCCTCACGGTCGGCGCTCATCTGGTAGCCGTGCGCGGTGACCGGCTCGGTGCCCGCGACCCGCACGTCGACCTCGAAGCGGCCGACGCGCGTCGACTCGTCGGAGGAGTGTGCGAGCGGGTACGTGTAGCGCCTCGCGTCCCGGCCGTGGGGCGCGATGGTCTGGGTGTACGCGAGCTTGATCCGCCGCTCGCCCCGGGCGGGGATGGGGAAGATCCGGAGCTCGAACCGGCCGCCCCGCTGCCACTCGAGGAGCGCCGGGTCGCGCCAGGGGCCGGGGACCCAGATGAACTCCTCCTGCTGCACGCGCTGCTGCTCGGGCGTCGCGTTCCGGATGACGCCGCGCCAGATGCGCTGCGCGCGGTCGCGATCCACGAAGGCGCCCTCCTCCCAGCGGCCGTCGACCTCGAGCGAGAGGCTCGCGATGCGCGCGTCCGGAGGCAGCGGGAAGCGGTAGATGCCCTCGAGCGTCTCGCCGCTGTCGTTGCGGAAGGTCTCCTCGATCTCGGTGCGCGCCACGTTGCCGACGATCCGCGTCGTGACCTTGTGGTGCGCGAGGTGGAGCGGGCGCTCGCGGTCCTCGCGCTCGCCCGGGCGGCGGGCGCGCAGCTCGCCGAGGCCCGGGATCGGCTCGTCGACCGCGTCGTCGACGGGGCCGAGCTCGCTCCAGGCGACGTCGCTCGCGAGGTGCATGGCCGGCGACACGGTGGCCTGGCCGCTCTTCGGCATGAGGCCCTCCTGGCCCGCCTTGACCTCCATCGTGCCGCCGGTCGCCGCGTGGATGCGGACGGCTCCTCGCGTCACGCGCACCGCGGCGTTCTCCTCGGTGGCCGACAGCACGAACTTGGTGCCCACGACCTCGACGCGCCCGGTCGGCGTCGACAGCTCGGCGCGCGGCCCCGCCTCGAGGTGGGCGACGTCCGCGACGACCTCGCCGCGCGCGAGCGACAGGCGCCGCGGCGCCTGCGGGTCGAGCGTGAGCTCCGTGTCGTGGTTCACGACGAGCACCGTGCCGTCCGAGAGGTCGAGCCGCGCGCGCGTCCGCTCGTCGGTGCGGATGGCGCTGCCGGGCACGAGCGACATGCCCTCGCCCGCCGGGACGAAGTCGGCCTGCCCCGGCGCGCGCACCGAGATGCCGCTCACCGGGTCGTTCGAGGCGCGCGCGACCAGGCCGAGCGTCCCCGACCAGGCCCCGCCGCCCGTGACGATCGGCCCGCGCGGCTCTTCCTCGCCTCCCGACGACAGCGCCCACAGCCCGACGCCGAGCGCGCCGAGGAGGACGGCCGCCGCCGCCGCGAGACCGAAGAGCGGGATCACCTTGGCTCCGGACGACTTGCGGGCCGGCGGGCTCGCCTTGGGCGCCTCCGGCTTTGCCGGCTCGTCCTTCGCGGCCTTGGCGGCGGCCTCGTCGTCGGCGGCCGCGTCCGCGGTGGCCTTCTCCTCGGCCTGCCCGCCCGTCTCCTTCGTCTCCGCCTGCTCGGCGTCGGTCCTCTCGGCGAGCCGCGCGAGCACCCGGTCGGCGAGGCCCTCGGGCACCTCGAAGTCCGCGCCCGCGTCGGCCACGTGCTCGGCCACGCGACCGGCCTCGTGACGCGCGTCGCGGTGCGCGTCCGAGTCGGCCAACAGATCGGCGTGCCGCTCGACGGTGGCCGGGTCGCCGTCCACCAGCGGTGCCAGCTCGTCCCAGAAGCGCTCGTCGTTCCGCTCGTCGCCCATCACTGCACCTCGTCCTTCAACGCTTCGCGCAGCCGCGAAAGGGCGCGGCTCGCTCGCTTGCGCGCGGCGGCCTCGTCGATGCCGCACGCGATCCCGATCTCGCGGTAGCTGAGCCCCGCCTCGTAGCGGAGCAGGACGGCGTCGCGCTCGGAGGGCTTGAGCACCTCGAGCGCGCCCCGCACGAGCAGCGCGCGGCGCCTGCGCTCGACGACGTCGTCGGGGAGCCCGCCGTGGTCTCCCGAGGCGTCGTGCACGAGCCTGAGGCGCCGCTCGCGTCGCACGCGCGTCTCGATGCGCCGCGCGCACATCCGCCGGGCGATGCCGAACAGCCAGGCACGCACGCTGCCGTCGCCGCGGTAGGAGGCCATGGCGTCGTGCGCGGCGATCAACGCCTCCTGCACGATCTCCTCGGCCTCCGCCTGGTCGCCCAGCATCGCCATGCACAGCCGGCCGAGCGCCGCCCCGTGCTCGTTCGCGCACATCGCCACCGCCTCGCGATGCGCGCCGTTCCGGATCCGATCCACGATGGGATCGAGCTCCCCTTCCACCGCTTCCGCTTCTGCAGCCATCGCTACCCCCGGGTGCCGATGGTCCGACGATTCGTGACCAGGAAAGTTGCCCGTTCCGGTAGCTAGACCTTTTCCGTCACGAAATGTCTACGGAATCGGCCCGGAATCTCGCGGACGCGCTCTTCGAGGCCCTTGGGCCCCTCCGAGTGGTCCCGAGTGGATCGGGCGAGGCCCTCCCTGGCATGCTCCGCCGCGGCCAGGGAGCGTCGGGTGAGAAACGTCAGGGGTGTGCTCTTCGCGGACTACGTCCGCATGATCCGTGCGAACAAGAACGTCGACTGGGCACGGCGCCTGACCGCCGAGGATCTGCCGTACCTCGAGCAGCGCATCGACTCGGATGCCTGGTACCCGATGGCGGCGTTCGAGCGCCTCGGCGACGCCATCCTCGCGGAGATCGCCGGGGGACGCGTGGAGGCCGCGCGCCCGTGGGGCAAGCTCTCCGTCGACGCGCTCTGCGCCGCGCACCCGTCGCTCCTCGCACCAGGCGATCCCGTCGAGACGCTCTACCGGTTCGGTGTGCTCCGGAGCACCTTCTTCGACTTCGACGCGCTCGAGGTGCTCGGCTGCTCGGAGGGCCGCGCCGACGTCGTGATCCGGTTCCACATGGGTGACCCCGCCGAAGAGGCCGCGAGCCACCAGACCGTGGGCTTCTTCGAGCGGCTGCTCGAGATCGCGGGCGCGAAGGACGTGAAGGCCGACTTCGCCGAGCGCGCGTGGGCCGGCGACCCGCGCACGCTGCTCGAGCTTCGTTGGTGAGCGGACAGCGCCGCTACGGGCAGGCGCAGCCGACGCCGAGGTCGGGCGTCCAGACGAGCTCGCACGGCGCGCCGCACGCGCTCACGAGCTGGAACTCGAGGTGCCGGACCGACTCGCAGTCGGCCTCCGGCGCGCCGTCCATCGGCCCGCACTCGGACAGGCCCTCGAACCGCTGCACGTACTCCACCTCGAAGGCTCCGGCGGAGCGGCCGGTGACCGTCCACTCGCGGCGCGTCTGCGCGGTCGGGCACTCGGTCATGTCGCCCACCCACTCGGCGTGGAAGCCCGAGCCCTCCTCGAGCGTCACGCGCCGGGTCACCTCGGCCGTACGGTCTTCCTCGCTCTCGGGCACCGGCACGCTGAGCGCTCCGTCGAGGCTCACGACGCCCACCTCGCCGAGCGCACCGGTGAGCCGGCGGGGGGAGCAGTGGTCTTCGGCGGTGCGGATCGTCAGCGAGTAGACGCCCGACGCGATCGGCTCTTCGGGGTCGTGCGCCGAGGCGCACCCGAGGAGCAGGCAGAGGCAGGGGATCGAGACCGAGGCGAGGAGACGGTGGGCCATGCCCTGGAATTCGCCGACCCGGATCCGGAGGTCAAAAAAGCGGCTCCCCGGCGGCCCGGGACAGTCAGTCTTGACTGACTGTTTGTGTGACGCTAACAACCCTGGGCCCATGAGCGAGGCGGTACGGGTTCGGCGGACGCAGGCGGAGCGGCGGGACGAGACCCGCCGGCAGATCCTCGATGCGACCGTCGCCTGCCTCGTGGAGCTCGGGTACGCGCGCACGAGCACGCTCGAGGTGCAGAAGCGCGCCGGCGTCTCGCGTGGTGCGCTCCTGCACCACTTCCCGTCGAAGGCCGAGCTCCTGGTCGCGGCCGTGCGGTACCTGGCCGAGCTGCGTGGCTCGGAGATCGCCGAGCGCGCGGCGAAGCTGCCCGACGGGGGCGACCGGATCTCGGCCGTGATGGATCTCTTGTGGGAGACCAGCACCGGGCCGCTCTTCTACGTGGCGATGGAGCTGCGCACGGCGGCGCGGACCGATCCGGAGCTGCGCGCGGTGCTCGCCGACGAGGAGCGGGGCCTGCGCAAGGACATCCTGTCCTTGAGCCGGAGGCTGTTCGGGCCGGAGCTGGCGTCGCGGCCCGGCTTCGACGACGCCCTCGAGCTCAGCGTGAACCTGATGATGGGCTCGGCGATGACCGCGATCCTGCACGGCAAGCGGGCGCGCGTCGACGCCGTCATGCAACGGTGGAAGACGTGTTTCGCCGTACTGGTAGGCGACCAGACGGCAGGGAGAGGTGAGGGATGACGAAGGAGCTACGGTTCGACGGGAAGGTCGCCATCGTGACCGGCGCAGGCGGAGGGCTCGGGCGCTCGCACGCGCTCTTGCTCGCGTCGCGCGGCGCAAAGGTGGTCGTGAACGACCTGGGCGGGACGTTCACGGGCGAGGGCGCGTCACAGAAGGCCGCCGACACGGTCGTCGCGGAGATCCAGGCGGCCGGCGGCGAGGCGGTGCCCAACTACGACTCGGTCGAGAACGGCGAGGCGATCGCGAAGACGGCGGTCGACGCCTTCGGTCGCGTGGACATCCTCGTCAACAACGCGGGCATCCTGCGCGACGTCTCGTTCCAGAAGATGACCCAGGACGACTGGGACCTCGTCTACAAGGTCCACGTCCTCGGCAGCATGAAGGTCACCAAGGCGGTCTGGGAGGTGATGCGCGAGCAGCAGTATGGACGCATCGTGATGACCGCGTCGGCAGCCGGTATCTACGGCAACTTCGGCCAGGCCAACTACTCCATGGCCAAGCTCGGCTTGCACGGCTTCGCGCAGACGCTCGCCCTCGAAGGGCGCAAGCGCAACATCTTCGTCAACACCATCGCGCCCATCGCCGGCTCGCGCATGACCGAGACGGTGCTGCCGCCGAACCTCCTCGAGACCCTCAAGCCCGAGTACGTCGCGCCCCTCGTTGCCTGGCTCTGCCACGAGGACAACGACGAGACCGGCGGGCTCTTCGAGGTGGGCGGCGGGTTCTTCGCCAAGCTCCGGTGGGAGCGCTCGACCGGCAAGATGTTCCGGGTCGGCCGCGCGATCGGCATCGAGGACGTGCAGGCCGCCTGGGACGCCATCACGCAATTCGACGAGACGACGCACCCGGCGAGCGTGGCCGAGTCCATGCAGCCGATCATGCAGAACCTCGAGAAGGGGCCGAGCAAGGGCGGCAACCAGTTCATCGACGTGGACGAAGCGCTCGGCTACGAGATGGAGCAGGTCGAGTCGAGCTACGACGAGCGTGACGTCGCGCTCTACGCGCTCGGTGTCGGCGCGGCGCAGAACCCGACCGACGACAAGGACCTGCAGCTCGTCTACGAGCTGCACGGGAGCGGCATGAAGGTGCTGCCGACCTACGGCGTCGTCCCCGCGATCAGCGTCATCTTCAGGCTCGCCAAGGAGGGCAAGCAGGCGCCGGGCATGCGCTACGGCCTCGACCGGATCCTCCACGGCGAGCAGTACACCGAGCTCTTCCGGCCCCTCCCCTCGCACGCCGAGCTAACGCACCGGGTGCGCATCAAGGACATCTGGGACAAGGGCAAGGGCGCCGTGGTCGTGACGGAGGTCCGGAGCTTCGACGAGCGCGGCGACGAGCTCATCCGGAACGAGGTCACGACGTTCGTCCGCGGCGCGGGGGGCTGGGGCGGTGAGCGCGGCCCGAGCGCCGACGTGAACGTGCCGCCGGACCGCGCGCCCGACGCGGTGGCCGAAGACAAGATCCCGGACAACGCCGCGCTCCTCTACCGGCTGAGCGGCGACTGGAACCCGCTCCACGCCGACCCCGGGTTCGCCAAGGCCTTCGGGTTCGACCGGCCGATCCTCCACGGGCTGTGCACCTTCGGCTACGCCGGCCGGCAGATCGTCCAGCGGTTCGCACCCGACGGCAACCCGGACTTCTTCAAGAGCATCAAGGTGCGCTTCGCGCAGAGCGTGTTCCCCGGCGAGACGCTCATCACCGAGATGTGGAGGGAGTCGGACCAGCGGGTCGTCTTCCGCTGCAAGGTGAAGGAGCGCGACGAGGTCGTCATCTCGAACGCCGCCGTCGAGCTCTACCAGGAGATCCCGAAGCCGAAGGCGAAGCCGAAGCCCGCGAAGGCCGAGGCGGGCGCCGTGCCGGCTGCGGCAGCCGAGCCGAACAGCGGCGACGTGTTCCGCGGGATCGGGCGCTACGTCTCGGAGAACCCGAGCCTCGCCGGTCAGGTCAAGACGGTCTACCAGTTCAAGCTCTCGGGCCCGGACAGCGTCTGGACGGTGAACCTCAAGGACGCGCCGGGAGTGGGGGAGGGCGAGACGACCAAGCCGCAGTGCACGCTCGAGATGAGCGACGGCGACTTCATGGACATGTGCACGGGCAAGGCCGACGCCATGAAGCTCTTCACGAGCGGCAAGCTGAAGATCTCGGGCGACATCATGGCATCGCAGAAGCTCGAGTTCCTGAAGAAGCTCCCGCCCGAGTACGTGATGGAGGAGGCGAACGAGCGCGGCGGCGGCGCTGCGGCGCCGTCGGGCGGCGGCGCGACCGAGCCCGAGCCGACGAGCTGGGACGTCTTCATCGCCATCCGCGATCACCTCGAGCGCAACCCGGACCTCGCGAAGAAGGTGCAGAACGTCTTCCTCTTCAAGCTCTCGGGTCCGGACAGCGTCTGGACGGTGGACCTCAAGAACGGATCGGGCTCGGTGGAGGAGGGCGAGACGAACAAGCCCGACTGCACGCTCGAGATCGCCGATTCGGACTTCATGGACATGACGAGCGGCAAGGCGGACGCCATGAAGCTCTTCACCACGGGCAAGCTCAAGATCGGCGGCAACATCATGGCGTCGCAGAAGCTCGAGTTCCTGAAGGAGATCGACCCCGAGCAGGCGAAGGCCGCGGTCCTCGCGGCCCGCGCGGCGGGCGGTCCGGCGGCGTCGGCGTCCGCGTCCACGGCCGCCAAGCCGAAGGAGGCGGCGGCCCCGGCGGTCTTCGCGGCGCTCGAGAAGCGGCTCGCGGACGAGCCGAACCTCGCCGCCGAGGTGCAGGCGGTCGTCCAGTTCCACGTGAAGGACCCGGACGCTTCGTGGAAGGTCGACCTGGCGAACCAGCCGCCGGCGGTGGCGGCCGGGGAGACGGACTCGCCGACCGCGACGCTCACGATCGCGGACGACGACCTCGCCGCGGTCGCCAAGGGCGAGGTCACCGCACAGGATCTCTTCCAGCGGGGCAAGCTCCGCGTCGACGGCGACATCTCGGTGGCGCGTCGCCTGGGCTTCATCAAGGGACTCATCTGAGGTTGGAGGCAGTCATGGGAAGCAGAGTGAACGTGATCGGCGTCGGGATGGTGAAGTTCCAGAAGCCCGGCGCGAGCGACGACTACAACGTGATGGCCGCGAACGCGGTCCGGACCGCGCTCGAGGACGCCGGCGTCGGATTCGGCGACATCGAGCAGGCCTACGCGGGCTACGTCTTCGGCGACAGCACGTGCGGGCAGCGCGCGGTCTACGAGGTCGGGCTGAGCGGCATCCCGGTCTTCAACGTCAACAACAACTGCTCGACCGGCTCGACGGCGCTCATGCTCGCCCGGCAGGCGATCGAGGGCGGCGTCGCCCAGTGCGTGCTCGCCGTGGGCTTCGAGCAGATGGAGAAGGGTGCGCTGTCGGCCAAGTGGAACGACCGCACCAACCCCCTCGACAAGCACGCGGGCCTGATGAACGACCTGCAGGGCTTCACGCAGGCTCCACCGGCGGCACAGATGTTCGGCGGCGCCGGGCGGGAGTACCGGTGGAAGCACGGCACCAAGCGCGAGACCTTCGCGAAGATCAGCGAGAAGGCCCGCAAGCACGCGTCGAAGAACCCCTACGCCCTGTTCCGCGAGACCCTCTCGGTGGACGAGATCCTCGCGAGCCCGGAGGTGTTCGATCCGCTCACCCGCTACCAGTGCTGCCCGCCGACGTGCGGTGCTGCGGCGGCGATCCTGTGCAGCGACGAGTTCGCCAAGAAGCACGGCATCGAGAGCCCGGTCTACATCGCCGCCCAGGCCATGACGACCGACTACCCGTCGAGCTTCGAGGAGCAGTCGATGATCAAGATGGTCGGCTACGACATGGCCAAGAACGCGGCGCAGAAGGTGTACGAAGCGAGCGGCGTCGGCCCCGAGGACGTGGACGTGGTCGAGCTGCACGACTGCTTCACGGCGAACGAGCTCCTCACCTACGAGGCGCTCGGCTTGTGCCCGGAGGGCGAGGCCGAGAAGTTCATCTGGGACGAGGACAACACCTACGGCGGCAAGTTCGTCACCAACCCGAGCGGCGGCCTGCTCTCGAAGGGCCACCCGCTCGGGGCGACGGGCCTCGCCCAGTGCACCGAGCTCGTCTGGCAGCTCCGCGGCCAGGCCGACCAGCGGCAGGTGGAGGGCGCCAAGGTCGCCCTCCAGCACAACCTCGGCCTTGGTGGGGCCTGCGTCGTCACCATGTACCGGAAGGACTGAAGGCGCGTATCATCGACGGGTGAGCGACGCGGCGTCGGGGTCGGTTGCGTGCTCCTCCGCGCTGCTCCTCATCGCCGTTGCCCTCGGGGCGGCCCTCTACGGCGTCGCTCCGGCGTGCGGTGGCGAAGAGGTCGCGTCCGAGCCGGCCATCGTCGGGCCCCGGGCCCTCGACGACGACGTGGACCGCGCCGTCGAGGCGCTCGGGTCTGCCGACGCGGCCGCCCTCGCGAGCCTCGCGTCACCGGACATCCCCGTGCGCGTCGAGATCCGCCAGGCCCTCGTGGAGACCGACGAGCGAGCGGCCGAGGTGCTCGACGGTCGGGCGGCGGTCGGCGCGTGGCTCTCGCGGACGGCGGCGAGCTGGCGCTGCGGGACGGCGCCCTGCCGGTGGCCCGAGGGGCTGGACGTACCGACCGCTCGCCGGTGCTTCGGCGACTGCTGCGACTTCGGCACCGCAAACGCCCGCGAGGTGCGCGAGGGCACGCTCCGTCTCCGGCGCCTCTGCCTCGCCGGGCGAGAGAACGGAGCGCGGCGCCTCACCCTGCTCGCGTTCGTCGAGGCCCGCTGACCCCGGTCATGGGCTGATCGTGATCACCTGGTCGTAGTGCGCGCCGCCCGCGCTGCCGGTGCTCGGCGTAAACCCGGTGCTGTAGCCCGGGTACGAGTTGCTCCACGCGTTGCCCTGGAGCGTTCCGATGCCGGCGTCGATGCCGGTCATGGTGTCGTACTCGGCCGAGTAGTACGTCGCGCTGCAGGACCAGCCCACGCCGAGCGTGTAGTAGACGCCCGCGGTGGTCACGAGGTCGATGGTGCCCGACGAGTGGTACCCGGTCCCGGAGCTGGTCGTGCTGCTCGACCACACGCGCGTGAACGGCCCGCTCACCGAGCTCGACGTGAACACGTAGAACCCGAGCTCGCAGCTCCCCGACAGCCCCAGGTACGACGCGAAGCGGCGCAGGGTGGTCGAGGTGACGGCGCGGTAGACGTTCCCCCGCCAGTAGCCGGACGTGGTCCACATGCGGGTGCGACCTCCCGCGGTGTAGTCGGTGGTCGTGCCCGTGCCGGCGTCGGGCGGCCCGGCGTCGGGAGGCCCGGAGTCCGGAGGGCCGGAGTCCGGAGGGCCCGCGTCGGGAAGGCCGGCGTCCGGAGGGCCGGCGTCCACGCCGCCCGCGTCGACGCCGCCCGCGTCCGCACCGCCCGCGTCCGCACCGCCCGCGTCCACCCCCCCGGCGTCCGCCCCTCCCGCGTCCGGCCCGGCGTCCGTCCCACCGCCGCCGTCCGACGACGTGCCGCCGTCCATCGCGACGGCCCCGTCCGTTCGCCCGGAGCCGCCGTCCGTTCGGCCCCGTCCGCGGCCTCGGCTCGCGGCGCAGGCGCTCAGGGCGACGGCGAGGGCGAGCAGGGCGACGGGCGCGAGGCGGCTCATCCTTCGTTTGTACACCCTCCCCGGGCCGATCCGCTAACGCACCCAGTAGAAGGTCGTCGTGTCGGTGAGGCTGATCGAGTCGTCGCCCACGTATCGGACCGCGTTCGTGGTGCTCCCGCCGGCCGAGCTGTCGGTCCGCACCGAGCTCCAGTCGACGCAGTAGCTGCAGTCGGTCCAGCCCACGTCGCACACGTAGCCGGTGCCGCCGGCGCCGATCGGGCCGCCGAGCGTGTTGAGGAGCACCCGCCCGTCAGTGACCGCCGTGCTGCACGTCTGGTCGGCGTCGGTGCAGGTCCCCGCCGCGAAGCACCGGAGGGCCCGGCCGCCGGTCCCCGAGTAGCTGCTCTTCACGTCGAACACGACCGCGCCCGCGCGGTAGGTCGAAGCGCGCCACTCGGTGGCGGCCGTCGCCGTCGTGTAGCTCGCGCGGGTGGCGAGCGTCGGGCCTTCGGTGGTCCCCGCAGGGACCGCGACCGTCGTCGGGAAGGCGGTGCCGCTGCCGGGCATCACCATGTTCCACCAGGGGTTGGTGCCGCTCGGGACGTTGTTCCGGATCTTGTAGGTCAACGTCCAGCCACCGCCGTCCGTGTTCATGTCGCAGTACACGTCGAAGGGAGCGCCCGCGCCCGCGCCGTCCGGGTCGATCGTGTAGACGCCGTCCACGGACAGCCCCGCCTCCCGCGCCTCCCGGCAGCTCGCCGGGGTCGTCGGCGCGCCGCACGTGCCGCCCGCGCAGACCTCGCCGGGGGCGCAGGCCTCGCCCGCGGATGCGCCCGTGCAGTCCCCGCTCGCGCCGCACCAGCTCGTGTCCGTGGCGGGATCGACGCAGCCGCCGTCGCAGCGCACCTCGCCCGCGGCGCACTCGGCCACGCAGGAGCCGCCGATGCAGTCCTCGGACGCGCTGCAGGCGACGTCGCAGCCCCCGCAGTGGTCCTCGTCCGTCGCCGTGCTCACGCACAGGCCGCTGCACACGATCTGCCCCGCGCCGCAGGTGATCCCGGCGTCGAGACCGCCGGCGTCGTGCGGGCCGGCGTCGGCCGAGCCGCCGTCGACCGAGCCGGCGTCGGCCGAGCCGGAGTCGCCGGCCGGGCCGGCGTCCATCGGGGGCGTACCCGAGTCGCCGCCGCCTCCGCGCCGTCCGCGCCCGCCCGAAGCGCAGGCCGCGACCAGGCACACGAGGACGGCGGCGAGCAAGCATCGCTGCCACATTCCGAGCCTCCAGGCGTCGCTCATTCGATGACCGAGTCGGTCACGACGATCGGCGTGTCGTCGTGCGCCGAGATCTGCGGGTACGTAGGGTACCAGGATCCGCCCACGTTGTTCGTGATCACCGACCGGTCGATCCGGATGTCGCCGCTGTGGTCGTTGCTCACGAAGAAGATGGCGCTGCCGTGCTGGACCACTTCGTTGTGCTCGATCCGGGTCCCGCACAACGACAGGGTCATCGTGTTGCCGTCGTTGTAGATGGCGCCGCCGCTGCCGCCGCCGGGCGTGCCCGCCATGGCAGGGTTGCCCCCGCGGCCGACCGCGCGGTTGTGCGAGAACAGGCTGTTGATGACCGTCCACGACACCCCGATGCTGCTGATGCCGCCGCCGTTCGCGCACGTGTTCCCGAACCCCTCGGCGCCTCCGAAGGTGCTGTTGACGACGTAGACCGGCTGACCCTCGAACTGGCTGAAGGCTCGGATCCCGGCGCCGCCTACGTCCGGCCCCTCGTCGGCGCAGACGTTGTTGAAGAAGCGCGAATTCACGATCTTGAAGCGGCCCCCGCGGACCCAGATCGCGCCGCCCCCGTCGTACTCCTCCTCTCCACGCGAGTCGGCGTCGACGAAGGTGAGGTTTTGCACGGTGAGCCGCGGGTGGTCCTGGTTCTGGCAGTGAGACGTCGTCCAGTGCTGGGCCTCGTCGCACGTGTTCATGTAGAGGATCCGAGAGGTCCCACCGCCGCTCAGGGTGACGAGCCCGCCGCCGTCGATGACGATCTCTGGACCGGTGTCGTTGAAGACCTTCGCGGGCCGGTCGAGCGTGATGGTCACCGGATCGGGGCCGCAGTCGAAGACGATGACGCCCCCGAGCGCGACCGCGTCGATGAAGGCGTCCGCGGTGCAGCTCTCCGGCGTGCCCGTGCCCACGACGTGGTCGGGGCTCGAGCTGTCCTCCGGGCCCGCCTCGGGCGGGATCGGGCACGTGCCGTCGGGGTTGCCCGCCGGCGGGCCGTCCTCCGGGTCGGTCAGGGGGTTGTCCGCGTCGACGCTGCCGGCGTCGGTGTCGGGGCCGGCCCCGTCCGTGCCGGGACCTCCGGCGTCGGCGCCGGGACCTCCGGCGTCGTCCTCCGAGGAGCTCCCGCCACCGCCACACCCGGCGGCCCACACCAAGAGTGCCGCCGCGAGCCCCACGACCAGTCTCGTCATCACTCCGTCCTCCGCCCCGATTGCCTCGAGTCTACCACCTCGGCGGGGCGACCCGTTCCGAGCACGATTGGCTCCACCGGAGCACGCCAGGCTCCACTCCGGGGGCGAAGCGCGCCCCACCGTCCAGCTCCTGATCAGCGCGATCGAGGGGCGGCGGACCCGATTCGTGACAGGTCGTCCCGCAGGCTGCGGACTCGAGTCCGCAGCGAGGTCGTCGCGGCTTTCGGCACGGCCGTTGCGCATGGGCGCCGCATGCGACGTGCGACGATGACGGTAGTCCTCACCACCGGGTTGGCCCTCGGCTGCAGCGCCCAGATCGGATCGGGGAGCGAGCACCTCGGGCACGACGAGGGCGAGCAGACGGTCTCGCCGGTCCGCGTGATCGACGAGTGGGAGCGCGACGGCGAGTGGCTGCTCAGCCCGGCGCTCTCCGCGCCCGACGGCGCGAGCCGCGTCGGGCTCCTGGTCGGGCTGCACCTGCCCGGTGAGCTCCCCGTCGTCGAGGCCCGCCCGGTCGCGGGCGGCGCTCCGGCGGGGGCGTGGCTGCCGCTCCGGGCGACGTGGAGCGAGCAGAGCTACCACGTCGCCGTCACCGAGCTCGGGCAGATCGCCGACGGAGCGCAGATCCGCATCCCCGTCGAGGACGTCGATCGGATCCGCACGATGCGGTGGAACGCGGTGATCCCCGACGAGCCGGACGAGCCGGCCGCCGCGGAGACCGGGAGCGCGCGTGCCGCGCTTCGCGGCGAGCTCACGGGGCTCGGGATCGTGACTCGTGAGGAGTGGGGCGCGCGCAGCACGCGGTGCAGTGGGGGCGACTCGCCGAAGACCCGCATGGCCGTCCACTACACGGTCACGCCGTCGGACGACGCCGAGCGGCAGGTCCGCGCCATCCAGCGCTACCACATGGACTCGCGCGGCTGGTGCGACGTCGGCTACCACTTCCTCGTCGGGATCGACGGGACGATCTACGAAGGACGCCCGTTGCACATCCGCGGCGCGCACGTCGGCGGCAACAACAGCGGCAACATCGGCATCTCCTTCATCGGCTGCTTCGATCCGGGCAGCGCCTGCGCGCGCTGGGCGCCGCAGCGGCCGCCCGAGGCCATGCTGCGCGCCGGCGGCGAGCTGATCGGCACGCTGTCGCGGCTGTACGGGATCGACGTGAGCTCTTCGGCGGTGAAGGGCCACCGCGACCACTCCGGGGCGAGCACGAGCTGCCCGGGCGCGCACCTGCACGCGCGCCTCGAGGACATGCGCGCCATCGCGCGGACCTCGACGCTGTCGGGCGGCTCGACGCCCGAGCCGGAGCCCGAGCCGGAGCCCGAGCCGGAGCCCGAGCCGACCGAGCCCCCGCCGCCCGCGTCCTGTGACGCGCTCTCCTGCGGGAGCTGCGAGGCGACCGCGGGCTGCCGGTGGTGCGCGAGCCGCGCGGCTTGCCTGAGCGACACCGGCGCGTGCGCCTGGCGCGGCGCGGTCGGAGGCGACGCGTGCTGGGACGGGTTCTGGCCGTGCTGGCGGGCGAGCTGCTGGAACCCGACCGCCGACGTCGCCTCCTGCGGCGCGTGGCAGATGGACGAGGACTTCTCGAGCGGCCGGTACTCCGTGCACCGCTACTGGGCGTCCCTGCCCGCCGGAGGTCCCGTCACGCTTCGGCTCGAGCGCACCGGCGGTGGGTACGCGCCCGCGCTCCTCGTCACCGATCGGGACGGGCGCCTGATCTACGGCGGTGACGGCGTGCGCCTGCACCCGGACGTCTCGGTGACGCACGCGGTCACCGGGCGGGACGGCGCCGCGGCCGCGGTCACGCTCGAGGCGGCGCGTACGACGAGCGCGTTCGTGTACGTGACCGGATGGGAGATCGTCGACGCGGGCTTCGGCGGGTCCATGCCGCGGACCGCCCGCTATCGCCTGTCGGCCGTTCAGACCTGCGGGGGGTGACACCTCGCTCGACGGAACGACGAACGCCCGACCTTCCGGCCGGGCGTTCGGTGGTTCGCGCGGCTCGCGCGCGTCAGTTCGCGTCCACGAACCGCAGGTCGTGCAATAGCTCCTGCAGGTGCTCGTCGCCCGAGAACGACCACACCTGGTAGACGCAGTCCTGGCCGTGGATCTTGATCGTCGCGACGACGCCGTTCTCCTCGGCGGGCTCGCCCTCTTCGTCCTCCGAGACCTCGATGCGCACGCGGCTTCCGTCGCGCCACCTCAGCTCCTCGGCCTCCGTCGGGTCCTCGTCGTCGACCATCACGGCGGTGCCCGCGATCCCGAAGGCGCCGCGCCCGCAGCTCCGGCACGTGCGCCCGCGGGCGGTCACGCCGGGCATCCCGCGCTTGTCGAACTCCACGGCCCAGCCGCCGTCGAACCGGCTCGCGCGGGCGCGCGTGCCGACCTGGCTCACCGGGGCGAGCGGCGCGCACCACTCGCGGTTCTCGGCTCCGTTCCACGCCGCGAGCAGCGCGCGCGGCACCGCGTTGGCCTCGACCGGCTCCGACGCCCAGGGCGCCGCCGGCAGGTCCTCGCTCGGCGCCGCCGACCCGGCCTCGGCGGCCACCGCCGCCGGCTCCGCGGAGGTCGCGCCCGCGACCGCCCTCTCCGTGCCCACCGTCCCGCCGCTCTGCGCGGCCGGATCCGAACCGCCAACCGCCGCCTCGGGTCCGGCGCTCGCGCCGCAGCCCGCGAGGACGAGCGCGATCACCCACGTCGTCGTACGCATGCTCTCACCTCCCACGCCGGCCGGATCGCCCTCCGGTCGGCTCCACCCCGTCGGATACCGGGTCCCGAGCGAAAGGTGAAAAAAACGACCGGGCAGGGGCGTGGGAGGCGGGCCCGCCTACTCCGCGGCGCTGGCTTCGGCGAGCTTCTGCTGGACCTTCTCGTAGACGCGCTGGAGGTTCGTGAGGTCCTGCAGCTCCTCCTCCGGGATGGAGAGCTTGTAGGTGCGCTCGACCTCCGCGACGATCTCGATCGCCATCATGCTGTCGATCCCGAGATCCTTGAACGGGGTCTCGTCCGGGATCTCGTCGATCTCGGTGACCTCCGCGATGATCTCGCGAAGCTTGTTCTTCAGATCCTCCGACATTACGGCTCCTCACTCTCTTGCGGCGCACCGCGTCGCGTTCATCGTGCCATCTCGGCTCAGGTCGTCCGCTTCTCCACGAGATCGAGGAGCTGGTCGACGGTCTGGATCCCCACGAGCTCGTCGTCCGGGATCTGGACCTCGAGCTCGCGCTCCATCGAGCCCACGAGCTCCAGCATGCCGAGCGAGTCGATCCCGAGGTCGGCGATGACGCTCTCCTCGGTCACGTGGCTGAAGTCTTTCTCGGCGATCTCGGTCGCCATCGTGCGAAACATGGAAAGGAGCTGAGCGCGGTCCATTCTGTCTCTCCCTGCTTCTCGGGGCGCAACTCTAACGGGGAATCCGCCGAGGCGCCACGCGGCTAGGCGTGCTCGGGGAGGTGCCCCTCCTCGAACATCGCCTTGGTCTTCTTGCGCTGGGCCTTGCCGCTGGAGGTCTTCGGGAGCGTCCCGACGGGCACGATGCCCACGTGGCCGGGCGAGAGGCCGAACCGCTCGGCCACCGCCTGGGCGATCGCCTTGCGCAGCGCCGGCGCGTCGCCGGAGTTGCCCTCCGCCACGATCACCAGCTCATCGGTCCCGTCCCGCATGACGCCGAACGCCACGACGTTGCCGCGGCGAACGCCCTCGAGGTCGCCCACCACCCACTCGATGTCCTGCGGGTAGTGGTTGGCGCCGTTGACGATGATGAGGTCCTTGATGCGCCCGCAGATGTGGACGTTCCCGCCGGCCCGGTAGCCGAGGTCGCCCGTCCGCAGCCATCCGTCCCGCCAGCCCTCGGCGGTCGCCTCCGGGTTCCTGTAGTAGCCCTGGGTCACGCTGGGCCCCCGCGTGACGATCTCGCCCACGCGCCGCTCTCCGATGGGTTCGCCCTGCTCGTCCACGATCTCGAGCTCGTGCTCGGGGAAGGCGGCCCCGCAGCTCACGATCTCGAGCACGCCCTCGGTCGCGCCCTCGCGCGCCGGTGTGGCCTCGCCGCGCTTCATCGCCTCGGCGTCCACGCGATCGACCACGATGGGGTTGCCGAGCTGGTGGAACGTGATCGCGAGCGTCGCCTCCGCCATGCCATAGCTCGGCAGGAACACGCGGTCCCCGTCGAAGCCGGTCGGGGCGAGCCGCGCGGCGAAGTCCAGGAGGGTCCGGGCGCGGATGGGCTCGGCGCCGCAGCCGGCCACGCGCACCGCGCTCAGGTCGAGCTCGGCGAGGTCGGCGTCGCGCACGCGCTTGGCGGCGAGCTGGTAGGCGAAGTTCGGCGCGTAGGTGATCGTGCCGCGGAAGCGGTGCAGCGTCTCGAGCCACAGGCGCGGCGTCCGCGCGAACGTGGCCGTCGGGAGGATCACGACCGGGATGTCGCAGACGAGGGTCCCGAGGATGAACCCGATGAGGCCCATGTCGTGGTAGAGCGGCAGCCAGCTCACCCCGACGTCGTCGTCGTTGCGGTCGAGCCCGTGCGGCCCGAGGAACGCGCGCGAGTTGGCGACGAGGTTCGCGTGCGTGACCATGACGCCCTTCGGGCGCGAGGTGCTGCCCGACGTGAACTGGAGGAAGCAGAGGTCGTCCGGCGCGACGTCGGGGCGCTCGAAGTCGGGCGCGTCGCCGCCGAAGGCCTCCTCGCAGACCGCGAGCCGCTCGAGCCCCACGTCGCGCTCCATCACCTTCTCGACGAAGGGGCGGGTGGCCTCCATCGTCAGCATGACGCGGGCTCCGGAGGACTCGACGATATGGGAGAGGACGTCGACGTAGCCGTCGATGGCCTTGAACGTGGCGCGCGGGAAGACGGGCACGGGGACGATGCCGGCCACCGTGGCGCCGAGGAAGGTCAGCACGAATTCGTGCCCCTCCGGGATCACGAGGGCGACGGCGTCACCCGGGTCGAGCCCCATGGCCGAGAGGTGCGCGCCGCGCCGCAGGGCCTCCTGCCACATCTCCTCGTACGTGAAGAAGCGCTCCTGCCGGTCGGACCCCACGAACCGAAACCCGCGCCCGGGGCGGCGCGGGATCGTCTCGAGCGCCTCGACGAGGGTGCGCGCGGCGTCATGAGGTCTCACGGCGCGCCGTATCTACGGGCGGCTGATGCGCCGTGTCAAGCCGCCTACCCCCGCGAAAAAACAGGCTGTCCGGCCGGTTCGCGGCCACGCCCGTCGGTTGCGCCCCGCAGCGGGGGTGAGCTATAGACGCGCCGCTTCATGGCTCGCGTGTTCGTAACCGGGATGGGCGTCGTCAGCCCTGTCGGGATCGGCCGGCAGGCGTTCTGGGACGCGCTCGTCGCCGGTCGGTCCGGGGCCGGCGAGGTGACGCTGTTCGACACGAGCGGCATGGACCGGCACCTGGCCTGCGAGGTCAAGGGGTTCCGGCCGCGTGACTTCCTGACGGCGGCCGAGGCGCGTCACGCAGGGCGCTGCTCCGCCATGACGCTGGCGGCGGCCCGCGAGGCCGTGACCCACGCGGGCCTCGGGGACGGGCAGATCGCAGGAGAGCGCACCGCCATCGTGATCGGCACCACGATGGGGGAGGCGAACCTCCTCGGCGAGCTCGAGTCGGCGTGGATCCACGAGGGCTCCGAGGCCGTCCCGCTCGCGAAGATCGCCCGGTACGGGACGACGCTCCTGCCGATCCACGTGGCGCGCGCGTTCGGGACGCGCGGCATGGTCCAGACGCTCCCGGCGGCGTGCGCGGCGGGCAACTACGCCATCGGCTTCGCCGCCGACCAGATCCGCGCGGGCCGGGCGGACGTGGCGCTCACGGGCGCCGCGGAGATCCTCGAGAAGCTCGAGTTCGCCGGGTTCGTGCGCCTCGGCGCGGTGACCCCCGATCGCGTCCAGCCCTTCGACAAGGACCGGCGGGGACTGCTCCTCGGCGAGGGCGCCGCCATCGTGGTGCTCGAGTCGGAGGAGCACCTGGTCCGCCGAGGAGGCGCTCCGCTGTGCGAGATCGGAGGCTACGGGCTCGCCTGCGACGCGCACCACATCACGCGCCCGCACCCGGAGGGCGAAGGCAGCGCACACGCGATGCGCCAGGCCATCGAGTCGAGCGGCATCCGGCCCGAGGACGTGGACTTCATCAACGCGCACGGCACCGGGACGTACGCCAACGATCCCATCGAGGCGCGGGTCATCAACGAGGTCTTCGGCGGGCGGCGCGTGCCCGTGACGAGCAGCAAGAGCGTGCTCGGCCACTGCATGGGCGCCGCGAGCGCGGTCGAGGCGATCGCCTGCATCCAGACGATCCTCACCGGCCTCTACCCGCCGACGATGAACCTCGAGCACCAGGACCCCGAGTGCGACGTGGATGTGGTCACGACGGCGCGCGAGGGCAAGGCCGACGTCGTGCTGAACAACGCGCTCGCTTTCGGCGGCTACGACGCGGTCCTGGCGCTGGCGAGGCCGGGGGTGCTCCCGGACGAAGTGGGGATGCCGTGAAGCCGCTCGCCGTGACCGGGCTCGGCGTGGTCAGCCCGCTCGGCGTCGGCCGCGAGGCCTTCTTCGAGTCGCTCGGCGACGCCGACGCCGCCAGGGAGCGGGCCTTCGGCGGCGAGCCCACGGTGCTCGATCCCGAGAAGATCCCGAACGCGCGCGCCGCCGAGGCCTGGGGCTTCGAGGCGTCCGACTACCTGGGTCCCAAGGGTCTGCGGAACTTCGACCGCCTGACGAAGCTGATGATCGTCGCGGCCAAGCACGCGCTCGAGGACGCGGGCATCAAGCGGGACGGAGAGTTCGTGGCGAGCTCGTCCGCACGGGTCGGCATCTGCTCGTCGACGGCCTACGGCTCGCTCGACGCCATCACCGAGCTCAACCTCGTCGCCGAGCTCGAGGATCCTCGCTACATCAACCCCGCCCGCTTCCCGAACACCGTGATCAACGCGGCGGCCGGGTATGTGAGCATCTGGGAGAACCTGCGCGCGCCGAACGTCACCGTCGTCGACGGGAACTGCGGCGCGCTCGACGCGGTGCTCACGTGCGACACGCACCTCGCGCACCGGCGCGGCGACGTGTTCCTCGTCGGCGGCGGCGAGGGGCTGAGCGAGCCGCTGTACGTCGCGTTCCGGAAGCTCGGCATCGTGGCGGAGGGCGCCGAGACGTGCGGCGTCCACCTCGGAGAAGGCGCGGCCTACCTGGTGGCGGAGCGGCGCGACGAGGCGGCCGCCCGCGGTGCCGTCGTGCGCGGGTTGATCGCGGGGTACGGCACGGCGTTCGAGCCGCCGCTGTCGCCGGCCGCGCTCGTGCACGCGTCCGCGGACTCCGTGCGGCGCGCCGTGCGCGCGGCCCTCGACGACGCCGGCGTCGGTCCGAGGGACGTGGACGCCGTGTGCTCGGCGGCCGGCGGGCTCGATCTCGTCGACCGCGAGGAGAGCACGGGGCTCGCGGCGGCGCTCGGGCCCGACGTGGCCGTCGCCGCCCCGAAGCTGGTGTACGGCGAGACCTTCGGCGCGAGCGGAGCGCTCGGCATGGCGACGGCGCTCGCCTGGCTCGCGGGCAAGCCGGTGGCGCCGCTGATCTCCGGCGAACCCCCCGAGCGGGTCCGAACGGTCGTGGTGACGACCGTCGGGTTCTACGGCAACGTGAGCGCGGTGGTGCTCCGTTCGGCCGACGAGGGAAGTCCATGAGCTGGATCCACGACAAGGCGCGCCGCGAGCTCGCGCGAGTGAACGAGGCGCGCGAGAAGCAGGTCTACCCGTACTTCAAGCCGTTCGAGTCCGGGGGGCTCCACACGAGCATCGCCGGCAAGGACATCGTCAACTTCAGCTCGAACGACTACCTCGGGCTCACCAACCACCCGAAGGTCAAGGAGGCGTCCAAGCAGGCCGTCGATCGATTCGCGTGCGGCCTGTCCTCCTCGCGCGTCCAGGCGACGACGACGGCGCACGTGGAGCTCGAGGAGCGGCTCGCCGCCTGGTTCGGGTACGAGAGCTGCCTGCTCTTCACCACGGGCTACCAGGCGATGGTCGGGACCATCATGTCCCTCGCGGACAAGGACACGACCCTCGCGCTCGACAACCTGAGCCACGCCTGCATCCTCGACGGGACCTTCCTCGCGGCCGGCACGCCCGGACGCCAGCCCGAGGTGCGCTTCTTCAACCACAACAGCGCGAGGTCGCTCGACCGCGTGCTCCGCACCAAGGACCGTGAGAACGCGTTGGTGTTGCTCGAGGGCATCTACTCGCTCGACGGCGACGAGGCGACCATCGTCGAGCTGGTCGAGGTGGCGGAGAAGCACGGCGCGGTCGTCCTGTGCGACGACGCCCACGGCACCGGCACCCTCGGCAGGCGCGGGACGGGCATCGTCGAGAAGTACGACCTCGGCGGGCGGGTGCCCATCGTCATCAGCACGTTCTCGAAGACCTTCGGCGGCATCGGCGGCATCCTGCTCGGCGACCGCGACGTGGTCGATCACGTCAAGCACTACGCGCGCTCGTTCCTGTTCAGCGCGAGCCTGCCCGTGCCGATCGTGGCGGCGGCCTCGACGATCCTGACGATGCTCGAGACCGAGGGCGAGGCGCTGGTGGCGGAGCTCCACGAGAAGGCCGCCTACATGCGCAAGAGCTTGACCGAGATCGGCTTCTCCCTTGGTATGAGCAACACCCACATCATGCCGGTCATGTGCAACGACGAGCGCAAGGCGCTCTTCATGCACGTCGCCCTCCTCGAGAACGGCGTGATGATGGTCCCGATCACCTACCCCGGCGTGAAGCCCGGCGAAGAGCGGCTGCGCGTGAACGTGACCCGCGGCCACTCGCAACAGGACATGGACAAGGCCCTCGAGCTGCTCCAGCTCTACGGCGAGGCATTCTTCGTGCTGAGCGGGGAGGAGCTCGGGCCGATGGAGGACTGGGGCTGATCCCCATGTGACGGGGACTTGCGCTCCGGCGTGCTTCTGCGCGACCCTGTGGGCGGCGAATCGCCCGCTGGCTTCCGGAGGTCCCCCATGCGCCCGCACGCTTCTCTCTTCTTCTCCTGTCTCCTCGGACTCGCGCTCGTCACGACGGGCTGCGGTGACTCGCACGAAACCGAAGAGGGGGACGGCGGGGGCGCGGACGGCGCCACCGACATGGACTCCGGTTCGGGCGGAGAGGACTCCGGCTCGGGCGGAGAGGACTCCGGCTCGGGCGGGGACGACTCCGGCTCGGGCGGTGATGACTCCGGCTCGGGGGGAGAGGACTCCGGCTCGGGCGGAGACGACGCCGGGACCGCGTGCGGCGCCCTCGGCGAGGCGTGCTGTGCGGACGGGTCGTGCACCGAGGGGACCTGCTCGGGCGGCGTGTGCGCCGACTGCGGCGACGCCGGCGAGGAGTGCTGCGCGGGCCGCGTCTGCGGTGCGGGCGCGACCTGCACGGGCGGCGGCGCGGGCGTGTGCACGTCCTGCGGCGGAGCCGGCGAGGCGTGCTGCGATCTGGGCGACTGCGGGACGGGCTGCTGCGTCGCCGGGATCTGCACGGCGGCGGGCAGCACGTGCCCCGACGTCGGCGGCACCTGCACCGACGGAAGCTGCGGCGACTGCGGCGGCGAGAGCGAGGCGTGCTGTGAGGGCGGCCTCTGCACGGAGGTCTCGACGCGCTGTGCCGGCGGGACGTGCACTTCGTGCGGCGAGGTCGCCGAGGCGTGCTGCCCGGGCCGCTCCTGCGAGGCCGGCGCCGTGTGCGGCGGAAGCGGGGCCGGCGTCTGCCAGGCGTGCGGTGGTCCCGCCGAGCCGTGCTGTCCCGGCGATTCCTGCGACTCGGGCTGCTGTGATTCGGGCACGAACCTGTGCGTCGCCGAGGGCGCGACCTGCGGCGGAGACCTCGGCGTCTGCTCCGGCGGCACCTGCGAGGTGTGCGGCGTGCCGGGCGAGCCGTGCTGCGCCGGCGACTCCTGCGGCGGCGGCGGCTGCTGCGTGTCGGGGACCTGCGTGGAGTCCGGCGGCGACGTGGGCACGGACGGAATGGTGTGCAGCGACGGCACCCTCGAGGCCTGCGGCGGCGACGGCGAGGTGTGCTGCGGCGGCGGCGCGTGCGACTCGGGTGGTTGCTGCGTGCTCGGCACCTGCGCGGCCTCGGGTGAAGCGTGCAGCTCCTGGCGGACTTGCACGGACGGGAGCTGCACCACCGACTCTTCCTCCTGCGGGGGCGAAGGGGAGGCGTGCTGCTCGACGGGCGGCGGCGGCAGCGCGACGCGCTACTGCACGGCCTCCGGCCTCATCTGCACGGGCAGCGGCTGGGGCTCGACTCCCACCTGCGAGGCCTGCGGCGGCCCCGGTGAGCCCTGCTGCCCGGGCCAGGCCTGCGGCGGCGGCGGCTGCTGCGTGGACGGCACCTGCGCCGGCGACGGCGATAGCTGCGGCGACGGGCTCGGGACCTGCTCGGGCGGCGGTTGCCTCGGCGGGACGTGCGGCCTGATCGGGGGCGACTGCTGTCCCGGCGGCGCGGGCTGCAGCGCTCCGTTCGCCGTCTGCCTGGACGGCGTGTGCGCGCCCTGCGGCGGCGAGGACCAGGTGTGCTGCGGCAGCTACTGCGGCAGCCCCTTCCTCTGCGATCCGCGGTACGGGCCCGACATCTGCGAAGCGCCCTGAGGTCGGCCCTCCGGGACCGCACCCGAGCGCTGCCTCGCAGGCGGTGAGGGGGCGGTCCGCCCTCAGGCCGAGAGCGACGGCGTGCGCCGCGGAAGGGGATCCGTCCGCACGTGGGCGTCCCCTGATTCGGGAATAGTTCGGCCTGGCTGTTGCGTTCTGGGTCCGTTCGGTACAATGTACCCCGTTCTGCGACCAGGGAGCACATGGCGCAGGGAGGGCCCCGAGGGGACGATCATGGGCGCACAGCGACGAATCAACGGGCTTTTTTCAGATGAGGCGCGGCCTCGGCCGGCGGCGGCGTCGGAGGAGAGCGGCCTACGGCCTCGGCCGACGGCGCGGGAGAGCCTGCCCGACCTGTCGCACCAGGCGGTAGAGCTGCCCGACGAGGACGACCTCCTCGACGACTTCCGGCCGTCCGACACGATCCCGCCGGGGCGGCTCCGGGCCGCGCCTCGCGAGGACGCGCGGAGGGACGAGGAGCCACCGGCGCTCCCGGTGCCACTGTCGCAGAAGACCGCGCCGGCGCTCCCGCTGCCTCTGACCCGGCGCTCGAGGACGTCGCTCGAAGAGCTGAGCGCGTCGGTCCCGGCGGCGTCCGAGGAGACCGGCGAGCGCATCGATCTCGACGAGGTGGCGCGGCTCGCGCGGACCTCGCCGCCGCCGGCGTGGGACGAGCTCCCCGCCGCAGCGCCCGCGTCGGCACGGCGCGCGAGGCGGCGGACCCTCGCGCGCGCCGCCGGGCTGCTGGTCGCGGCGCTCACGCTGGTCGGGGCCGGCTTCGTGAGCGCGCGGCTCGGGACGAGCGCGAGCGAGGCGCCGCCGACGGCCCCGGCGGGGACGGCGCCCCCGGCCGCGTCCGGGCCCGCGGCGACCGCCACCGCCACGCCGGCCGCGCCGGCGGCGGCGGTCGAGGCGGAGGCGACCGAGCCGGCCGAGCTCGACCGGCTCGCGTCGTCGGAGGACGCCCCCGCTCGGATCGGGCGCGCGGGCGCTCCGGCCGCTCCGGTGCGAGAGGAGCCGGCGGTCGGCGAGGTGGAGCGCGGGGCACACGAGGCGCCGGGGGCACGGGTCGAGGCGCCGGAGGCCGAGGCGACGGGCGCCGAGCCTGAGCCGGTCGCCGCCGTTTCCGAGAGCGCTCCCGAGGCGGAGGCGGTCGACGAGGCGCCGGCCCCGGAGCTGCCCGAGACGCCGAGCCGCGAGCAAGTGCTCGAGGCCGTTCGACCGATCGAGGGCGCGGTCCGCGAGTGCGCCGGCGACGACCACTTCGGTGTGGTGCCGGTGCGCATCACCGTCGCGCCGTCCGGTCGCGTCACGACCGCGGTCGTCACGGGCGGCACGGTGCTCGGCACGCCCGCGGGCTCGTGCATCGCACGGACCGTCCGTGGCGCGCGGTTCCCCGCGTTCGGGGCGGAGCGCTTCGTGGTCGAGTACCCCTTCCGGTTGTAGGCTCGGTCAGCTCACCAGGGCAGGGGCTGGCCGTTCTGGTGCCGGAGCTCGCCGGTGTGCTCGAGCGTGAGCTCGTCGATGCGCGCGAGCAGGCCGCCGGCGGCCTCGCGAGGCTCGAGGTCGCCGCGGTGGCCGGTCATGTCGGTGCGCACGAAGCCCGGGTGCAGGAGGATCACGGCGACGCCGCGTCCGCGCAGGTCGAGGGCGAGCGACTTGCCCGCGGCGTTCACCGCGGCCTTCGACATGCGGTAGCCGT
This sequence comes from Candidatus Neutrinellum sp., assembly GCA_039794305.1. Classification (GTDB taxonomy): domain Bacteria; phylum Myxococcota_A; class Polyangia; order Polyangiales; family JBDIVX01; genus JBDIVX01. The sequence continues at coordinate 6,702 of JBDIVX010000024.1, read as the reverse complement.
ACGCGCCGCCGGACGTGTTGTCGCCGATGGAGCCCATCCGGCTGGTGACGATCGCGACCTTCGAGCCCTCCCGGAGCCGCGGCAAGAGGGCTTCGGTGACGCGGAGCGGGCCCAAGGCGTTGACCTCGAGCTGCGCTCGGACCGAGTCGAAGTCGATCTCGCCGAGCCGCTCGTGCGCGAGGAGGCCGGCGTTGTTCACGACGACGTCGAGCGTCGTCCCGGCGAGCCTCTCGGCGAGGCGCCGCACCGACGCCTCGTCCGTGACGTCGACTCCGGCCTCGACCCGAACGCCGAGCGCGTCGAGCTCGGGCGAGCTCCGGCGGCAGACGGCGATGACCTCGTCGCCACGCTCCTTCAGCGAGCGGCACAGCTCGAGCCCGATTCCCCGGTTCGCTCCGGTGACCAGCGCTGTCGGCATTCCCCCGCAATGGCGACATCTCGGGCTTCCGTCAACCCCCGCCTTGCTCCCGGCCCGATCGCTCGTACGCTTGGGGAGGAGGCATGAGGGGAAGCACCGCGCTCGCGCTGGCGCTCGTCGGGGGCTGCATTCCGGCCTACGAGCCGGGCTCTCTCCTCGTCCTGGGCGACGCTCCGGACGAGCGCGGCCGCCGTCTCGGCTGCCTCGACGTGCGCGTCCAGGTGATCCGCGATCCGGCGGTCCCCACGACCTGGCCGGTGGTGGGCGTGGATCTCGGCAACCGCTGCCGCCGTCCCGTCCACGTCGACCTCCGGCACGTCGCGGTGACGGCGCGCTGGACCGACGAGGGGCCCGTGCGGCTCTCGGCCTTCGATCCGCGGCGCGAGATCCACGCGGCCGACCTCGACGGCCACGCGCGCGCACGCGAGGTGATCGCCTACGAGGCGCCCGAGGACGCCTGGGGTCGACCGGACGAGGTGTGCGTCGACGTCGCCGGGATCACGGCGGCGGCGCCGGTGCCGCCCGTGTGTTTCGAGGAGGGAGGCTGATGCGATACGTCTTGGCTTGTGCGCTCGCGCTCGCCGCCGTCCTGTCGCCGTCGGTCGCCGACGCCCAGTCGTGCAGCGGAGGCGGCAACGGCGGAGGCGGCGGAAGCAGCGGGAGCAGCGGTGGCAGCGGTGGCAGCGGTGGCAGCGACGGCATCGACGACACCGTCGAGGTCGAAGTGTGCCGCGACACTACGGAGATCACCGGGATCGAGGAGTGCTCCCGCTTCGGGCGCGGGTGGGACGCCTCGGGCTGGCCCGCGCTGTCGTTCGCGCTGACGTTCTCCGCTCGCCGCGTGCTCGTCGACGAGCTGTCCTTCTCCGGCAGCACGACGCACGACGACAACCCCTACCGGTTCGTCTTGCGCGAAGGGGATCTGCCCCGGGCGGGTGCAGTCGGTCCGTCGTTCGGGCTCCGGGGGGTCGGGTTCCTCACTCGAGGTGCCTACGCCGGCCTCGAGCTCGGGGCCGGGGTGGGGCCGCTGTCCGGGCCTTCGCTCGACACGGGCGACCTCGTCCTCACGCCGACCACCGCGACGCTGCTCACCGGCGGCGGTGTCGGCGGCTTGTCCGTGCCGCTCGGGGCGTTCGCGCTCCGGGCCGAGGTCGCGGTCGGCGTGCGCGCCCTCGCGGTCCACCTCGAGACCCGTCGCGGCACCTGCGTCACCACCACGTCGGTGTGGAGCACCGGCCTGTGGCTCGAGCCGCGGATCGGGCTCGACTGGTTCGTCACGCCGTGGCTCACGCTGGGCGCATTCGGGGGCGGAGAGCCGCTCCACGGCGTGGCCGCGTGGCACGGCGGGCTCTCGGTCGGCGTGCACACGCGCAGCCACGACGCGCAGTGATGACTCAGGCGAGGCCTGCGAGGGCGAGGACCATCGCGACGGCGAGGGTGCCCCACGTGATCCGCATGGTGGTGCGCTCGGTGAGGTGCGCGCGGGCGCGCCGGCCGAGGAGGTTGCCGGCGAAGATCGCCGCCGCGAGCAACGCCGAGTAGCCGAGCGTCGCGGTGTCGACGAGCCCGCCTGCGCCGTACGCCGCGATGCGTCCGACGTGCATCGCGATCGCGACGGCCGCGCCCGTGGCGACGAAGGCCTCGCCGCGCAGGCCGGTGGCGAGCAGCATGGGCGCGACCAGGAGCCCTCCGCCGCCCGTCGTCGCCGTGACCAAGCCCGCCACGGCGCCGGCGGGGACCACCGCGTTCGCCGGCGGGCGCCAACCGAGCCACCCGAGCTCGCGCACGACGGCGAACGACGCCACCCCGACGAGCAGGACGTGGAGCACGACCGGCGGGAGGGCGACCACGGCGAGGCCTCCGGCGAAGGCGGCGGGGACGGCGCCGGCCGCGAACCGCCAGGCGATCGCGCGGTCGACCGACGCCCGGAAGAGCAGCAGCCGATGCAGGTTCCCGACCAGGAGCGCCGGCGCGGTCACTGCCAGGGCGGTCTGCGGACCCCAGAGCAACGACAGCGCGAGGACCAGCATCATCCCTCCGCCGAGGCCCGCGACGGTCGTCAGGGCGCCGGCGAGCAGACCGAGGGGCAGGACGACCATGACTACACCGTGGGGCCCGGGCCCGTGTTCGTCCAACGGATTGTGCTTGGTGGTCCGACAGGGCGCTCGCGAGCCCGCTCGGGTATCCGGGCAGGCGGGGCATCGACATCGACCGGCGCGCGCGCGAGCATTGGCCCATGCGCTGGCTCGGTTGGTGTGTCGCGCTCGGGGCCATGGTCCCGAGCTCCGTGGTGCGGGCCTCGGACCCGCCCATCCTGGTCGTGGTCGAGGCGTCACCGGACGAGGCGGCCGACATCCGGCGCCTCATCGGCGAGGCCCTCGGCCGGCGAGTGGTGTCGCTGATGGACGAGGAGGCGTCCCGGGCTCCGGCCACGGTGAGCGTCGCGCTCGCGGACTCGGGGCGGCGAGCCCGGCTCTGCTACCGAGACGAGGCGGGAGTCACCCTGAAGGACGCGCGCGCCCCCGGCGACACCGGGGACGCGCGCTGGATCGGCGACGGCGTGGTCGCGCTCCTCCAGGATGTCCGGGCGACCCGTTGGAGAATGCCCGACGAGATCCTCGACCCCTTCGCCAACGAGCCGTCACCGATGCTTGCCGGGAACGAGATCCCCGCCGAGGTCATCGATCCGTGGGAACGGGCCGGGACGCCGCGGCAGGGACGAGAGTCGGGGCGCGGGCTCGACGCGCCCGCGCCGCGCCGCTGATTTCTTGCCCGATGCGGAGGCTCGGGCGGATCATCCGGATCCCATGCAGAACGAGCGACAGAAGCACGCGAAGAGCACCTGGCCGCTGGCGAGCTACCAGCCCGTCGAGCGCCGCACCACGCCGACGGAGCGGCGCAAGGAGGATCGCGGAGACGACCGCCGGCGTCCTCTGCCGCGCGTCCTCCGCTCGCTCCTGCGGCTCTGACGCGGCTCGAGGGGCGTGCTAACGTTCGCATCGCCGTGAGCGACGCCGACAGCCACGATCCCACCATGATCCCTCCCAGGCGGCCCCCGCGCGTCGAGGGAGCTGACCGTGGTCCCGCGGGTCTGCCGTCGATCGACGTGCGTGAGCGCGGAGCGGACAAGGACGGCCAGCCGCAGGTGATGGACCGGCGGCTGTTCATGCAGCTCCTCGCCTGGCGCTGCGATCCCGCGGCAGACCCGGCCGACGTCACGGCGAAGCTGTGCGCGGCGCTCGAGGAGCGGGGGGTCGCGTGTGTCGTCTACGAGGACGCCAACGACCCGCGGGGCATCGCCCTGCTCAGCTGGAGCGAGGATCCGGACTGCTTCGTGAGCACGGTCCGGCCGACGGTCAACCGCCCGGAGCTGCGCGCGCTGGCGCTCCGGCCCGAGCTGACCATGCTCGGACGCAGCTACTCGAGCGGCTTCGAGGACGACCTCGAGCACTGGCTCATCCGGCGCCCGAAGGAGACGGCGCTCAACCCGGAGTGGCCCTGGGCCGTCTGGTACCCGCTCCGGCGCGGTGGGCAGTTCGAGAAGCTCGAGCCGCGCGAGCAGGGCAAGGTGCTGAAGGAGCACGCGATCATCGGCAGGGCCTACGGCGCCAAGGACCTCGCGCACGACATCCGGCTCGCGTGCCACGGCCTCGACGCGCACGACAACGAGTTCGTCGTCGGCCTCGTCGGGCGACATCTGCACCCTCTCTCGCACGTCGTCCAGACGATGCGCAAGACCCGCCAGACCTCCGAGTTCATCGTGCAGATGGGCCCGTTTTTCATCGGACGGGCCGTCTTCCGCAGCGCGGGCCGCTAGTTACCGATACAGACCTTCCCGATGTGCTCCTGCGACGCGAGGTGCTCGAAGGCGGCAGAGGCCTCTGCGAACGGGAAGACGCGGTCGACGACGGGCCGGAGCGCGTGCTGGCCGAGCGCGCGGTTCAGGGCCTCGTGGGCCTGCCGGTGACCGACCAGGACGCCCTGGATCCGGATGTTCTGCATGAGGACGGGCGTCAGGTTCACCGGCGCCGCGCCTCCCGCGAGGACCCCGATCAGGCTGATCGCGCCTCCCGGCCTCACGGCTCGGATGCTCTGGTCGAGCGTACCGGCTCCGCCGACCTCGACGACGTGGTCGACGCCCTCGCCGCCGGTCAGCGCCTTGGCCGCCTTCCCCCACTCGGGCGTCGTACGGTAGTTGAGGGTCTCGTCCGCGCCGAGGGCACGCACGCGCTCGAGCTTCTCGTCGCTGCTCGAGGTGGCGATCACGCGCGCGCCGAGCAGCTTCGCGATCTGCAGCGCGAACACCGAGACCCCGCCGGTGCCCTGGACGAGCACGGTCTGTCCGGCCGCGAGCGCGCCCTGCGTCACGAGAGCGCTCCAGGCGGTCAGCGCCGCGCACGGCAGCGTCGCAGCTTCCACATCGGTCATGTGCGCGGGGACGTGCACGACCGCCTCCTCGTCGCACACCATCGCCTCGCGGAGCGTCCCGTCCAGTGGGCCGCCGAGCGTCGAGCGGAGCTCGGTCCTCGACGGCGTCCCGGCGATCCAGCGCTGGGCGAAGATGGGTGAGACCCGGTCGCCGACCTTCACGCGCTCGACGCCCTCACCGATCGCGGTGACCTCCCCGACGCCGTCCGACAACGGCACGAGCGGGAGCGGCTGGCGCGGGTTGTACTTCCCGCGGACCATCAGGAGGTCGCGGAAGTTGAGCGAGCGGGCTCGGATCGCGAGCCGCACCTGACGGGGGCCCGGCTCGGGATCGGGTCGATCGACGAGGCGCAGGTGGTCGAGACCGAAGCTCTCGGTGATCTCCCAGGCTTGCATGGGTGAGGACCCTACCTCAGGCCTGCCCGCCGAGCACCTCGTCGATGCGTCGGGCGAGCGAGCGATCCCCGGCGCCGTCCCACGCGAGACGGCGGCGCAGGACCGAGCGCATCCGCGCGAGAGCCCTCCGCGACTCGGGCCCGCCCCACTCGGCGAGCGCCTCGACGGCGGCCTCGCGCACGCAGGCCGGACGCCCGGCGGCCGTCACGCTCTCCTCGAGCGCCGCGAGCACCGGCGCCCCGCGCGCCCCGCGACGCACGAGCTCGCGCGCAGCGCCGCACGCGAGGTGCCGGCGCGGCACGGGCCCGACGCAGCCGCGGTCGGTCCGTAGCCTCCGCAGGAGCTCGGCAGGAGCCGCGTCCCGGCCCGCCGGCAGGAGCTCGGCGGGCATGGTCCAGGGGGCAGGCTCGGGGGCGGGGCGGACCACCGACAGGTCCGCGCCCTTGCCGGCGGCGGCGAGGCTCACCGCGAGGAGGCGGCCGACGAGCCAGGTCGCCGAGCGTCCGATCTGCCGCACGCGCGCGCGCATCAGGACCTCAATGCCCGTCGAGGCCGTCCGGGTCCAGAAAACGGCGCACCGGGGCCCAGCCTCGCCTCATCTGCGCCGCGCCGCCCGACTCGCCGGCGAGGACAGCTCCTGCCGAACGCGCTCCGCGTTCCGGCGCGCGGTGTCCTCCCAGGGCGATGCGCCGTCGCTGTCGCGCAGGAACAGCGTCCAGGACTGGAGCGCCGCTTCGAGCATGTGGCGGCGCACGCCTGCGTCCGCCTGCATCTCGGCCAGCGCCTCGTGGCCCAGCGCCTCGTACCAGTACACCTCGAAGGCGGGCTCGAAGAACACGCCCTCGCCACGCAGGACCGACGTGTCGCCGCCGCCGAGGTTCAGCGCCTCGCGCGTCCGGTCGAGCGCCGAGCGGTGCTCGCCGAGGCGGTCGAGCGCGACCGCCAGCCCCCAGAGCGCGAGCTCACCGCCGCTCCCGTTGCGCCGGTACAGCTCGACCGCGCGCTCGAAGTGGTCCACGGCACCGGCGACGTCGCCCGAGAGCATCGTCACCTCGGCGAGGTTGCCCCAGGCGACGGGGCTCGACCCGAGCAGGAGCTCGTTGTCGATCGAGCGGCGGTACTCCTCGGCGGCGCGGTCGAAGCGCTGCCGGCGCGTGTGCAGGACGCCGAGCTGGAACGCCACCTCCTCTGGCTCGTAGTCGGGATCGATGCGGCGCAAGCGCTCGAAGAGCTCGATGGCCTCGTCGTCGAGGCGCTGCTCGCCGCCGGCGAGGGTCCTGTGGACCCAGCGAGCCTTCGATCGCGCGAGGAGGAACAGGATCTCCGGATCGCGCGGGGCGATGCGGCTCGCGAGCTCGAGCCTGTGGATGGCGCCCTCCAGGATCGCGCGGTGCTGGTTCTCGCCGAGCCCGGGGGCCGGCTGGTCGAAGTCCTGGAGTCGGCGGAGCGCGTGGCGCAGC
>JBDIVX010000023.1:0-68410 GCA_039794305.1 Candidatus Neutrinellum sp. | reverse complement strand
GGTGACCAGGGAGCCTGCCACCTCGTTCAGGCCGTGGATGACCGGCAGGCTCATCTTCCAGGTGTCGATCCCACCAGGAAGCGTCTCCGGCAGGGTGACGCCTCCGACCGACTCGTACGCACCGGCCTCGCCCACGCCGCCGCCCGGCTTGCGAGCCACGACGAAGTACGAGTCCCCGGCTGTTGCGGTCATGCCGGTCCACTCGACGTAGCCGGCGAAGTCGCCGCCCGTGATCGTGTCGGAGGTCGGCGTGACGTCGAGGTCGTAGTCCGCGAGGTCGCAGGCGACGCCTTCGACGTGGCCTGCGAGCGCGCACGAGAGGCCCGAAGCGCCCGTGACGACGACCACGTCCGAGCCCGAGTAGTCGCCCTGGAGGCGGAGCGTGAGGCCGGACGTCTGGGCGTCGATCTCGACGTCGATGCGGCCCGGCCGGTCCCGGACGCCCTGCGCGAGGAGCTGCGCGAGCGGATCCAGCACGTCGGCGGGCAGGGTCCCCGCATCGACGAAGCGGTACGCCATGGACACGGCGAAGTCGACGTCGTACGCGAGCACGTCGTCGTTGCCGTCGTCCTCGACGAGGGTCGGGCCGGGCGCGCCCACGTACCAGTTCGGTGCGGGACCTGCTTCCTCGGGCTGGCGCCCGAGCGCCGCGAAGTACTCCGGTGGCGGGGAGAACGCCGGTGCGGACGTGGACGCATAGAAGTAGTAGCTCGTGGAGCCCGCCAGCGGGCGGTCGATGACGACGGAGTCGTCGCGGGCGAACATCACGTGCTCGCGACGCATCCACTCCCGCGCCTCTTCGAAGTCGCGGCGCTCGAGGCCCATCAGCTCCGCGAAGTCGTCGAAGGAGTGCGTGGTGAGGTCATAGCCCCACACGTCCGTGAGCCGCTCCTGCACGCCTCCCTCGGTGACCGAGCCGGTGCCCTCGAACACGTCCGCGATGTCGGTTGGCGCAAACAGGTCGGCGGGCTTCATGCCGGCTTCCTCGATGATGTCCCTGGCCGCGCTCCCCCGGGACGTGAGCGTGCCCTGCTCGCACGGGTGCTCTCCACCGTAGGCCGCCGCGAACGGCTCCTCCGTCCCGCCGGTCAGCAGGCGCAGCGCGTGCCCGCGCGACAGGACGGGAGCGAACAGGTTGTCGCGGAGCGACCCGCTCAGGGACGGGTTCTCCGAAAGGTCCGCGTCCGCCACCGCGACGATGTCACGGACGGCGGCGTGGGCAGCCTCCGGGACGAGGTAATAGCCTTCGACGAAGGAGTTGGCGAGCGACTCGCCGTACGTGATCTCGATCTCCTCCTCGGTGCCCTCGTGCGCCTTGAACGTGAGCCCGAGCGATTGGTCGCAGCCCTGCTGCCCAGTGCTCTGCAGGCCGGCGGCGGCGAACCGGGTCATGAGGCTCGCCGCCTTCGCCGCGAACTCGTTCAGCCCGGCGTTCGTTGCTGTCGACTGCGGGGCCACCTTGTAGGTCGCGAGCACCTGGCCCTGACCGTCCCTGTCGGTGAAGGTCATCGTGGATGCGGTCCGGGCGAGCTCCAGCAGGCGGTTCGAGGCACAGGCCATCAGGTGTCCGACGCACACGTAGTCCTCGCAGTCCTGTGGATCGGCCACGGTGTCGAACGTGCAGGTGAACTCGGGGACGCTCTCCTTCAGGTGCTCGATGCAGTCCTCCACGACTACGCCGATCGCGAAGGTCTCGGCGTTCATCGTCTCCTCGATGGTCCCCTGGCCCGTCTCGACCATCACGCGCACGTCCATCCGCCGGCGCCTGCTCTCCCACGGATCCTCGCCCGCCTCGTCGAGCGCCAGGTCACCGGTGTTCGTTGTGCAGGCGCACAGGAGCGCGACCAGCCCGAGCTTCGTCTCACGCAGCATCTCGTCCTCCCCTCCTCCGCGTCGCCCTCAGGCCGAGCACCCACGCAACGGCCCACAACCAGGTCCCGCTCGCCGGGCGCCTTCCTGCCGCGGCAGCGCACCCATCCGCTCGAGCCGCCACCGGGACGCACACGTCCGTTCCTTCGACGGTTTCGCATCGGAAGCCGTCCGGACACGGGAGCGCACGCGCACACGCACGCGTGCACGTGCCCTCCGGCGTGCCGAGCAGACAGAGGCCGCTCGAGCACTCCCGGCCGCGCTCGCAGCGGTCGCCGAGCACGCCACCCTCGCTCGTGCACGTCCCGCTGGCTTCCGTGCACTCGAAAGCGCCGCCGCAACGCCCGTCGGCCCCGCAGGTCGAGGTGCAGTAGCCGTCGGCGTGGCACACCCCGCTCATGCACTCGAGGTCGTCGCCGCAGGGATCCCCCGTCGTCCCACGCGAACCCTGCACGCACCCACCGCGGACGCAGGTCGCGCCTCCTTCGCAGTCGTCGTCCGAGTGGCACGGGGCCGGCGACATGCAGTCGTCCGCCGTGCACTCGGTCACGCACCGGTGGCCCACGCAGGCCTGGCCGAGCGGACATCCCACGACCTGACAGGACTCCGTAGGGTAGAGGGCGCAGAGCCCCGCGGTATCGTCCTCCCCGAGATCCCGCTGGGCCTCCCCGAGGTACGAGGGGTACATGGTGGTGTCCACGTGCTCGGGGCCGCATAGAGGCGCACCGTCGCGCCCGTCGTCCTCGCAGGGGTGCGCGAGACCCACCAGGTGACCGACTTCGTGCGCCACTACTGCCGTGATGTCCCTCCCGCCATCGCCGTCGTCGCCGACGGACCACCGGTGGTGCCGTGCGTTCAGGAGGATGTCCGCGTCCGTGATGATCCAGCGTCCGTCGTCGCCGCGCCTGGTGAACGTGACGTCCGTCGTCGCCGCGACGTCGGCGGAGAACCCGCGGTGGGTCCAGTCGCGTACCCACGCCACGGTGTTGTAGCCGTCGCTCGGGCTCGCCACGGCCGCGGTCACGCCGCCGTAGGTGAGCGTCAGGCTGCTGCACGTGGGCTCGTTCCACACGTCGAAGCCGGCCGTCACCGCTCGCTCGAGGGTGGCGATGGGCAGCGGGGGGCGGTCCTCGGAGCGCAGCCAGTACCGTACCCTGGGATCGGTCCAGGTCACGGGCGCGTCTGTCATCAGCTCGGGCAGATCCTGCGCGGTGCGGTAGGCCCGCGCGTGCGGGGCCGCGAGGGCCGACGTCAGAAGGACGACCCCGACGACGAGCCGCCTCACCGCACCGGCCTCCCGGCGGCGACCCGAAGGCGCGCCTCGACCAACGAAACCGAGGGTCCCCGCCGGTCGATCCCGAGCGATACCGCGACGTGCCGAGCGCCCTCCCGCTCGGCTACCGACCACTTGCCGTGCAGCATCGACGTGGGCCAGAGCGAGCCCTCGACGCGCCGGAGAAAGACGAGGGCGCGCTCGCCGGACCGGAACGTGGACTGGTGGGAGAGGACCCGCATCCGATCTCCGTGCCGCCCGCCGGGGATCCAGAACCCTATCGTCCGGTGGCGAGGCCCGAGCAGCACCTCCTCGACGGTCACCTGCACGAGCGAGTGGATGCCAGGCTGGCCCTCGGGCCCGTGGGGATGACCGATGACGCTCGCGACGCGGCCCACGACGGCCACGTCACTCGAGCCGCTCAAGCGCTCGAGCAGGGCGCCGGGATCGGGGTGGGCCTGGGAGGCGCCGCCCGACACGGCGGCGAACCATGCGGCGAGACCAGCGACGCAGGCGACCCAGCGCATGGGCCCGGACCACACCGGTTGGTGAGGTCGCGACAGGTGGATCCCGATCCACTCCTACGGCGTGCGAGCGCAGCGGATGACGCCGGCCGGCACGCCGCCGGTCCCGCCGACGCCACGCCGGTAGTAGACCGCAAAGCGGGTCTCGTCGGGATCTCCGAAGATCGGTTCGTACCGGCGCGTCATGCCGCGCAGGACGAACGACGTGCCGCTCGCAGGACCGGCGGGATCGTCATAGGATGACGGATCGCTGTAGTACGTGTCCAACCAGTGGTCCGACGTGAACTCCACGCCTCCGCCGACCATCATCTCGGTGCCGTAGTAGCTGCGGGTGCCGGGGAGGTCGTCGATCTCGTCCGGGATGACACCGTCCTCCTGCTCGTATCCGCACAGGCCCGAGTAGAGGAGCGCGCAGTCGTAGTCCGGGCCGTCCCAGAGGAACGGCTGCTCCCGGGGCGCGGGCCCGCGCGCCGCCTTCTCCCACTCGGCCTCGGTCGGAAGCCGCCGGCCGTCCCACGCGCAGAAGGTCTCGGCCTGGGCCCGGCTGACCCCCTGGACGGGGTAGCGGGCCCTCGAGGGATCCTCGTGCAGCGCCGCCCCGATGAGCGGCACCTCGCAGGCGCCCGCGCTCACGCAGTCGGCGTACCGCTCGTTCGTGACGGGGTACTTGTCGATGTAGTAGGCCGAGACCCGGACCTCGCCCACCGGCGTGGCGTACACGCGCGGCCCACCGCGGACGAACGCCCCGGCGGGGATGCAGATCTCCGTCGCGTCGGCCGGGGTCATCCGGGCCGTCCCGCCGCACAGGTCCACGCAGGGCCCGGAGCTCTCCCAGTCGCATGCGTCGCTGCAGGTCTGCTCGCGCTGCCCGTCGGGGCCGCAGTCGGCCTCGACCATGCGCGTCTCGCCGGGGTCGCAGGCCCCGGTGCCCGGCACCGTCTCGGTCCAGGCGCGCCACGAGCACGCCTCGTCGCAGATCCGCGCGCGCTCGCCGCAGTACGGTGTCGCCTCCGTCTCCACCGATCCGGGCGCGCACTCCCCCTCGCCCAGACACGCGCCGGGCTCCTCCCACAGGCCGTCCTCGCCGCAGCGTTGCGAGGCGAGCCCACAGCTCCCACACGGCACGGCTCGCGTCTCCCCGGGCTCGCCGCAGGGCTCGGGCGGCATGCCCGCGTCCGGGTCGGCGGACGCGTCGCTCCCCGCGAGCCCTGCGTCCTCCGCGCCGGCGTCCGACGTCTCCCCGCCGGCGTCCGTCCCCCCGCCGCCATCCGACGTCTCGCCGCCGCCATCCACGGCCGAGGCGTCGGCGGCCCCCGTGCCCGCGTCCGGGTCGCCCGAGGAGGCATCGTCGCCGCACGCGGCCACGAGGCCGGCGGCCAGGATCAGGGTCGGGCGCAGAATCCAAGGTCGACGGCTCATGGCTGCCACCATTCTGCCAGACCGGGGGAAACCAGAGGAGGTGGATCCCGATCCACCCCCGCTACCTCCGAGGGAGTGATGGCCGGCCGGGCTCGATGTCTGGCCGACGCGCCGGGCCGACCGTCCGCTCAGAACGCCTCGGCGATACCCAGGTACGCGCCCCAGGTGTCGATGCCGACGCCGACGTCGACGCGGAGGTTCAGGCGCTCCTGCTCGTTGAGGGAGAAGCGGAGGCCCGTGCCGCCGGCGACCTCGAGGCCGCCCTCGGCGAAGTCGCCGATGTGGTGGAAGACGTCGCCCGCGCCGGCGAAGACGACGCCGCGGAAGCGCCACGCGATCGGGAAGCGCCACTCCACCTGGCCCGCGAGCATCCCGGCGTCGCGGTAGCGGCCCTCGAAGTAGCCGCGCATCAGGTTCTGCCCGCCGAGCTGAGCCATCTGGTAGAACGGGACTTCGCCCGCGTTGATCTCGCCGTAGAGCTGGACGCCCAGCGAGTGCGTGCCGCCGAGGTCGAAGAACTGGCGCAGGTCGACGATCGCGCGGCTCCACGCGTGCTCGCTGCCGAGCGGCGGCTGCCACGTCATCAACGTGATCTGGTAGAGCGCGCCTTCGCGCGTGTCGACGGCGTTGTCGCGCGTGTCCCAGCCCGCCGTGACGCCGATGCCCACGGTCCGGCCGCCGTCCTCGCCGGGGATCCGGGTGCGATCGAAGAGGCCGTTGCGCTCGGTCTCGGTCACGCGCAGGTGCTGCGCGTCGGCGCTCAGGCCGAGGTAGAGCTCCTCGGCGATGCGGTACCGGAGCCATGCCCGCGCGCGGTAGCTCGTCGCGGTGTAGCGCTCCTCGTTGTCGTCCGGCTGCTCGGGGCCGACGCCCCAGAAGCTGTCCGGGAAGTTGCGGAAGTCGATCTTCGTCCACAGGTGCCAGCGCTCGTCGTCCCAGTAGAGCTCGGGGATCAGCTCGACGATCGACTGGTGGCGGGTGCTGTACAGGCCGACGAGCGCGACGCTCGAGGGGCGCGTGGCCGCCGGCTCGTCGCCGAGGCGGAAGAAGTAGACGCCGAAGGCGCCGAGGCCGAGGTGCGTCTCGGGCGAGTAGCTGGCGAGCGGGAGCGCGGCCCAGCCGTCGCGGTCGCGCTCGGCCCGGCCGGCGGCCGCGGCGCGCGAGCGCTCGCCGGGCTCGCCGGGATCGTCACGGTCGCGGACCGCGTCCTGGCGGTCCTGCGCCGAGGCGGGCGCGGGAGCGAGGACCGACAGGAGGAGCGCGACGCACGCCGGGCGCGCGGCGATGTGGCGGATCGAGCGAAGCACGGAGGCCCCCCCGGGGGAGGAAAGCAGGCCGAACATAGCGCAGTAGTGTCGTTCGGCCAGGTTTGTGGCTCACCGCTTGCGGGCGAGGAGCGGGAGGAGCAGCAAGAGGAGCGGCCAGGGCAGCGGGCGCGCGGGCGAGGCCGTCGAGCAGCCTCCGCCCCCACCCGGGGACGGGACGCGCGCGGGGCCGCAGCGCTCGGTCCCGGCGGCGTCGCGGCGGCAGACCACGCCCTCGTCGCCGCGGAGGCAGCGCCCGCCGACGCACGCGTAGGCCGCCGGGCAGCCGTCCCCGCACGGCGCCGTGCAGTACCTCACGGCCGGCGTCGCGACGCGGCACGTCCCGGACACGCAGTCGGCGCCGGCCCGGCACGGCTCGCCCAGGCGGCGCGGCGTGACGAGGGCGGCGTCGACGCACGCGCCGCACGCGCCGGCGACCGCCGCGCAGGCCTCCCCCTCGAGGCAGTCGCCCGCGTCGCCGCGGCACGAGGCGAGGCAGCGGCGCCGGCCGTCGCCGGGATCGACGCAGTGGGTGGAGGCGCAGTCGGTGTCGGTCTCGCACGGCGCGCCGAAGGAGGCCCCGCCGGGGGCGCCGGGCGTGCAGATCCCCGCGCAGCCCTCTCTCGCGCAGTAGTGTCCGGCGGGGCAGCCGCCGAGCGGGCGGAGCGGATCGCACGCGGCCGCCTCTCGGTGGGCGGCGTCGACGAGGTCGAGGAAGGGCCCGATCACGTTGAACGCGCTCGGCCCGTCGCCGCACCGCGCGGGGCCGAGCGACACGACCGCGATGAGCTCGCCCGCCTCGTTCAGCACCGGCCCGCCGGAGTCGCCGGTGCACACGGCGGCGCCCGCGATCAGCACGTTGCCGGAGCGGGTCGTGAGGGTGGCGGTCGTCCGGTACTTGTGAGCGTTGTCGCCGTCGGGCGTGCGCCCGTAGCCGATGACGGTGACCTCGCCGCCGGGGAGGCCCTCGATCACCTCCGGGTGGATCGGCGCGGGCGCGAGATCGGTGGGCTCGCGCAGCGTGAGCACCGCGACGTCCACGTTGACGAGCGCCCCACGGGTCCCGCCCACCTCGGTCAGGTCCCAGGTCCCCGGCGTGGTCGCGACGCGGGCCACTTCATGGGTGCGCTCGGGCTCGAGCACGCTCGGGCCGACGGTGACGACGAAGTCGGCCGCGCGGGAGGGGCCCTCGGCCCCGGGTGACTGCACGCAGTGCTTGGCCGTGAGCACGATCCACGGCGAGACCACCGTCGCCGTGCACAGGCCCCCGGTCGCCGTGTTCACCAGCGCGACGACCGCCGGAGCGCCCTCCTCGGCCTCGCCCCCCACGATCGGCGCGCGCCCCGCCCCCACCGGCTCCGCCACGCACCCCACGAGCCACAGCACTTGCAGTAGTACCCTCGGTCCGAAGTCCGATCCGGGATACCGGCGAGGACCGGCGGTCGCTCGCAAGGCGGGCCGACGAAGGCGTACCCGTCGGTACGTCGAGGAGGCCCAACGCAGCGAGCGACCGCCGGGACCGGCGCAAACCCGGAACGGACTTCGGACCGAGGGTACCGAGGACAGGACCGAATGCAAGCGGCGCACGGCCGCATCCTCGCACAGAGCCCGCGCGACTTGCATTCGGGCGTGTCCCGAATGCAAGTTCCCGGGGATGACGTTTCGGGAGCGGTACGTTCGGTGGGCGGAGCTCGAGGCGACCGTGAAGGGCTGGGCGGAGGCGCACCCGGAGCTGGTGCGGCTCGAGTCGCTCGGGGTGACGCCCGAGGGGCGTGACATCTGGCTCGTTCGGATCGATCCCGATCCGGAGCGCGTGCGGCCGTCGGTGTGGGTCGACGGGAACATGCACGCGTCCGAGCTGTGCGGCTCGAGCGTCGCGCTGTCGATCGCCGAGGACGTGATCCGACTGCACACCGAGCCGGACGCCGACCTGCACGGGCTGTCGGCGCGCGCGAAGGAGACGATCCGCGACGTCCCGTTCCTCGTCTGCCCGCGCATCTCGCCGGACGGCGCCGAGGCGGTGCTCACGACGGGGCGCTACGTGCGCTCGGTCCCGCGCGACGACCGGCCGAACAAGGCGCATCCGCACTGGATCGGCGGCGACGTGGACGGCGACGGGCTCTCGCTCGTGATGCGCAAGGAGGACCCGACCGGCGAGTACGTCGAGTCGAAGGAGCACCCGGGGCTGATGGTCCCGCGCGGGATCGACGACGACGGGCCGTTCTACAAGCTCTACCCCGAGGGGTTCATCGAGAACTGGGACGGCTCGGTCGTCCCGACGCCGACGTTCCTGTCGGACAACGACACCGACCTGAACCGCAACTTCCCGTGGGACTGGGCGCCCGAGCCCGAGCAGATCGGCGCCGGCCCGTTCCCGACGAGCGCGCCCGAGTCGCGCGCCATCGTCGAGGTCGCGACCCGCACGCCGCAGCTCTTCGCGTGGCTGAACCTGCACACCTTCGGCGGTGTGCTGATCCGCCCGCGCGGCGACGCGCCCGACGTCGACATGGACCAGGAGGACCTGGCCATCTACCGGCAGATCGAGAAGTGGGCGAAGGACATCGTCGGCTACCCGACCGTGAGCGGCTTCGAGGAGTTCACCTACGAGCCGAAGAAGCACGTGCGCGGGGATCTCACCGAGTGGGCGTACGTGCACCGGGGCTGCCTCGCGTGGGTGTGCGAGCTGTGGGATCTGTTCGCGCAGATGGGGTTCGAGCGGCCGAAGCGCTTCGTCGAGCACTACACGCGCCTCGACCGCGAGGACCTCGAGAAGATCGCCCGGTGGGATCGGGAGGAGAACCAGGGGCGCATCCTCCGGCCGTGGCGCAGGGCGCACCACCCGCAGCTCGGCGAGGTGGAGTGCGGCGGCGCCGATCCGCGGGTCGGGATCTCGAACCCGCCCTACGAGGTGCTGCCGGACCTCTGCCGGCGCAAGTCGTCCATGTTTTTGCGCGTCGCGGCGATGGCGCCGAAGGTGGTGGTGTCGGAGCCGGCGGCGACGTCGCTCGGCGACGGGCTCACGCGGATCGAGGTCGTGGTCGAGAACCGGGGCTACCTGCCGACCTACGTGCTCACCTCGGCGAAGAAGCTCCCCTGGAACGAGCCGCTCTGGGCCGACGTGCGCGCCGAGGGCTGCGAGCTCGCGACGACCGCCGAGACGCGGCGCGAGGTCGGGCATCTCGACGGGTGGGGGCGCGGGCTCTACGGCGGAGGCGCCGCCATCTACTTCGCCCGGAGCCGCGGGACCACGTCGTCGCACCGGATGCAGTGGGTGGTGCGGGGGTCGGGCAACGTGACGGTGCGGGTCGGGAGCTGTCGAGTCGGATGGACCGAGAAGACGATCGCGATCTGAGCTCCGCCGAGGAGGGCCGGGTCCTGTCGGTCCGGTTCGGCCGGAGCGCCAACTGCTCGTCGGTCGGCAGCGCGATCGACGTGCTGTTCGTGTCGAGCGTCGTGGGGACGGCGCTGATCGGGGCGCTCGCCTTCCTCCTCCGGCGCCCGGCGCGCGACGAAGGGGACGAGGAGGACGATGCGCGTCCGCCGGATCCGCGCTGAGCGCTTCGGCGCGATCGTGGCGGTCGACGATCCGCCCGCGCTCGTGGCGGTCGACCGCGTCCTCGCGCGCCGGCTCGGCGCCGACGGCGGCGCGCTCTGGGACGGTCCGGAGAGCGACGAGGTGCTGACCGCGCCGACCGAGGCGCACGTGGCGGCGACCGAGCGCTGCCCTGCGGCGTGCACCGGCTGCTACGCCGACGCCCGGCCGGACGGGCACGAGCCGAGCTTCGAGGCGCTGTGCGCGCGGCTCGAGTCGCTCGCGCGGCTCGGCGTGTTCTCGGTCGCCTTCGGCGGCGGAGAGTCGGCGCTCAGGCACGACGTCGAGCGGGTGGCGGAGCACGCCCGCGCGCTCGGGATGGTGCCCACGCTGTCGACGAGCGGGCTCGGGGTGACGCCGGCGCGGGCCGCCGCGTTCCGGGTCTTCGCGCAGGTGAACGTGAGCTGGGACGGCGGCGGCGATTTGTACCGGGCGGTGCGCGGGTACGACGGGGCGGGGGCGGCCGAGCAGGCGATCGGGCTGCTCTCGGAGGCGGACGTGCCGGTCGGCGTCAACACGGTCGTCACGCGCGAGACAGTCGCGCACCTCGGCACCATCGCCGACCGCGCCGAGCGCATGGGCGCGGTGGAGCTCCAGCTCCTGCGGTTCAAGCCGTCGGGGCGGGGGCGGCTCGACTACCTCGGACGGCGGCTCGAGCCGGCGCAGGCGAAGGCCCTGCCCGGCGTCCTCCGCGCGCTCTCGGTCGAGCGGGCGATCGCGATCCGGATCGACTGCGCCATGGTGCCGCTCCTCGTGGGCGACGGCGCGATCGGGCCGGAGGAGCTCGTGCGGTTCGGGGTGATGGGCTGCGAGGCGGGGCGCTCGCTCATGACCGTGGACGCGCGCGGGGGCGTCCGCCCGTGCAGCTTCTGGGAGGGGGAGGCGGCGTCGCGCGGCGAGGACGCCGGGCGGGCGTGGGCACAGGACGCGGCGCTCGGGCGCTTCCGGGCGCACGCCGCGTCGCCGCCCGAGCCGTGCCGTTCGTGCCGCTACCGCGCGAGCTGCCGCGGCGGCTGCCGAATCGTCGCGGGCCACCTCGGCGGCGACCCGTGGACGCCGGACCCGGAGTGCCCGCGCGTGCGCGCGCTCGGCCGGTGAGGCGGCGTATGATGGACGGCGTGATGCGAGGCGTGGCCGGGTCGGTGGTGGCGTTCGTGCTCGGGTGCGGCGCGGCGGCTGCGCCGGCGCCCGCGCCGGTCGAGCGGGTGCAAGCCGTGCGCGGCCGCGAGGCCACCGTCGTCGGGCTCGACGCGCCCACCGCGCCGGTGCTCCTCCGGCGCATCCACGAGGCGCCGCGCCGCTACCGCCGGACCGTCACGGTCTTCATGAGCGACGTCGGCGACGGTTCGCCGTTCCGGTACACGGCGACCGGCATCCAGGAGGTCACGCCGCGCGACGGCGTGCTCGAGACGGTGCTCACGTTCGAGCAGTCGTCGGCGTCGGTGGCGGGCGACCCGGCCGAGCTCCCCGACGCCATGCAGGGGCTCGAGCGTGTGGTGCTCGCGTGGGCGGACGACGAGCGGAACCGGCGGGTGCGCGAGGTCGAGGTCCGCGGCGAGGCGCCGGACAACCGCGCGTTCGTCGCCGAGCTGGTCGAGAGCCTGGCGCTCGTGCGCATCGAGTACCCGGAGGCGCCGGCCGTGGCGGGGCAGGCGTGGGAGCTCCCGGAGATCCGGTGGGACACGCGGCCGTTCGGCTGGGTCGACGTGCGCGTGAGGCGCGAGATCGAGCTCGCGCGGGTGGACGGTGACGTGGCGCGGATGCCGGTGCGCGTGCGGGTCGCCGTCGAGCCGTTCCACGCGATGGGCATCCCGCTCGAGGGCGAGGCCGATCTCACCGGCACGCTGCACCTCGACCTGCGCGACGGCCACGCGGGCCGCCTCGCCGTGGACGGCGAGGCCGTGCTCCACCCGGTCGGCTCACGGAGCGCGGCGGTGCGCGTGGTGCTCAAGCTCGAGCAGGAGATCGCCGCGATCCCGTGACCGGATCCCGAGTGGGTCAGACGGTGGCGAAGGCGGTCTCGGGGATCTCGACGGCGCTGCGGTCGCCGGCGGCGAGCTGCTGGGCGGCGCCGGGGACGCGGGGGAGGATGTTGTGGGCGAACCAGATGCCGGACCACTTGCGGCCTTCGTAGAAGGCACGGTCGGGGTGGCCCTCGGGGATCTCGTCGAGCTTGGCCGTGGCGATGGAGGCGCCCTCGAGCAGGAGCCAGCCGACGGCGAGCTCGCTCATCATCTCGAGGAAGGTGCGCGCCGCGAGCGGGACGAGCTCGATCTCGCCCTGCTGGAACCACTGGAGGAAGAGCATGGCCGTGCCGGCGACCGCCTCCTGGGCCTTGCCGAGGTTCTTGGCGCTCGGGCCGAGGACCGGGTGCTCGACGTGCTTGCCGACGAAGGTCGCCACGTCGCCGAGGAACGCCTGGGTGTTCTTGCCACCGCCCTGGCCGAGCTTGCGGCCGACGAGGTCGAGCGCCTGGATGGAGTTGGTGCCCTCATAGATGCTGAAGATCTTGCAGTCGCGCGCGTACTGCTCGAGGGGGTGGTCCTTCAGGTACCCGGCGCCGCCGCACACCTGGATGCCGAGCTCGCACACCCGCCACGCCTGGTCCGAGGCGTACGCCTTGACGAGCGGCGTGAGGAGATCGACCTGACCCTGGTGGTACGCCGCGCCGTCGTCGTCCTTGCCCTTGAGCGCGTCGGCGCGGTCCTGGTGCGTGGCGAGCTTGAGGATGAGGGCGCGGATGCCCTCCACCTTGCTCTTCATCTCCATCAGCATCTCGCGCACGTTCGGGTGCTCGATGATCGGCACGCGCGGCGCCGTCGGGTCCTTCCAGGACCTGACGCTCGGCCCCTGCTTGCGCTCCTTCGCGTACTCGAGCGCGTTCAGGTAGGCGGTCGACGCGATGGACAGGCCCTGGATGCCCACGCCGATGCGCGCGAAGTTCATCATCTTGAACATCTGCTTCATGCCGACGTGCTCGACCGTGCCGACGAGCTCGCCCACGCAGCCGCCGTTCTCGCCGAAGTTGAGCACGCAGGTCGACGAGCCGTTGATGCCCATCTTGTGCTCGATCGAGCCGACCGAGACGTCGTTGGGCTCGCCCAGCGTGCCGTCGTCGGCCACGCGCAGCTTCGGCACGATGAAGAGCGACAGCCCCTTCGTCCCGGCCTCGGCGCCCTCGATGCGCGCGAGGACCAGGTGGACGATGTTCTCCGAGAGGTCGTGGTCACCACCGCTGATGAAGATCTTCGTGCCGCTGATGGAGTACGTGCCGTCGTCGTTCCGCTTGGCGCTGGTCGTCGCCGCCCCGACGTCGCTGCCGGCGTGCGGCTCGGTGAGGCACATCGTCCCGCCCCACTGTCCTTCGTACATGCGGCGGGCGAAGAGCTCCTTCTGGCGATCGGTGCCGAACTCGGCGATCACCTCCGCGGCGCCGACCGCGAGGCCCGGGTACATGTTGAAGGCGGTGTTGGAGCCGCTGAGGAGCTCCTCGACCACGACGCCGACGCCCTTCGGCGAGCCCTGGCCGCCGTACTCCACCGGCGTGACGATGTTCTTCCAGCCCGCCTCGTAGAGCTTCTTCCACGCCTCGCAGAAGCCGGGCGGCGTCGTCACCTTGCCGTCCTCGAACGTGCAGCCCTGGTCACCGACCTGGTTCAACGGTCCGGTCACTTCCCGCGCGAAGCGGTAGACCTCGTCCATGACCATCCGGACCTCGGCCTCGCCCCAGTCCTGGAACGGCTCCTTGCCGAGGAGGTCGCCGAGACCGAGCTGCTCGAAGAGGACGAACTGGATCTCGCGGAGATCTGCCTTGTAGCGGTTGATGGGCTGGGCCACGTGCGAAGTACCTCCAAGTCCCCCCCGGGTGAACCTTCATTCAGCGGTGGAGCGGTACAGAAGTAAACGCGTCGACGCACCGCGTCAAGCCACCTTTCGTGCTAGAAGCGCGGGGCGATGCGGATCGAGGCGTTTTTGGACGAGGCGGCCGCCCAGGCCATCCGGGAGGTGCACGGGGTCGACCAGCCGGCGCTCCTGCGCCCGACGCAGGACCCCAAGCTCGGGGACTACCAGATCAACGCCGCGATGCCGCTCTCCAAGGCCCTGTCACGGCCCCCCCGCGAGCTCGCCGCCCCGATCGCCGAGCGGATGCGCGCCCACCCGGCCGTGGCCGAGGCCGAGGTCGCCGGCCCCGGCTTCGTGAACCTACGGCTCGACGACGGATGGCTCGGCCGCGAGCTCGACCGGCAGCTCGCCGACCGCGAGCGGGACGGCGTCCCGGCCGTCGAGGCGCCGAAGAAGACGGTCGTCGACTTCTCGAGCCCGAACATCGCCAAGCAGATGCACGTCGGCCACCTGCGCTCGACGATCATCGGCGACGCGATCGTGCGGATCCTGCGGTTCGTCGGACACGACGTCATCGGCGACAACCACCTCGGCGACTGGGGCACGCAGTTCGGGCTGTTGATCGTCGGCATGCGCGAGTGGGGCTCGGACGAGGCGCTCGGCGAGAGCCCCATCGTCGAGCTCGAGCGCGTCTACAAGCTCGCGAGCGAGCGAGCGAAAGACGACGAGGCGTTCGCCGAGCGGGCCCGCGCCGAGCTCGCCAAGCTGCAAGCGGGCGACCCGGAGAACACCGCGCTCTGGCAGCGCTTCGTCGCCGCGACCCGGGTCGCGCTCGACGAGGTGTACGCCAGGCTCGGCGTGACCTTCGACGAGTGGCTGGGCGAGAGCGCCTACCACGACATGCTCCCCGGGGTCGTCGAGCGCTTGCTCGCCGAGGGCATCGCGCGCGAGGACCAGGGCGCGATCTGCGTCTTCTTCAACGAGTGGGACGACGCACCGGCGGACCTGAAGAAGCAGAAGGAGCCGTTCATCGTCCGCAAGAAGGACGGCGCCTTCCTCTACTCGACCACCGACGTCGCGACGGTCCTGTACCGCGAGGAGCGGTTCGGCACCGAGAAGTCCATCTACGTGGTCGACATGCGGCAGTCGCTGCACTTCAAGCAGCTCTTCGTGGTCGTGCGCCGGCTCGGGGTCGACATGGAGCTCGAGCACGTGGGCTTCGGCACGGTGCTCGGGCCCGACAACAAGCCCCTGCGCACCCGGGACGCGTCCGGGAACGTGATCACGCTCGCCTCGCTGCTCGACGAGGCCGAGCAGCGCGCGCAGGCGCGCATGCTCGAGGAGGGCGTGGACCTGCCCGCCGACCAGATCCCCGAGGTCGCCCGCGTGGTCGGCATCGGCGCGGTGAAGTACGCCGACCTCCGGCAGAACCGGACGAGCGACTACCAGTTCGACTGGGACAAGATGGTCTCCTTCAAGGGCAACGCGGGCCCGTACATGCAGTACGCGTACGCGCGCATCCAGAGCATCTTCCGCAAGGGCGAGGTGGACCCGGGCAGCGTGGGCGGGCCGATCCGCCTCGAGGCGCCCGCGGAGGCGGCCCTCGCGCGGCAGCTCGTCCGCTTCGGCGAGCAGGTCCACCAGGCCGCCGAGTCGTCGCTCCCGCACCTCGTCACCGACCACCTGTACGGGCTCGCGCGCGCCTACAGCGCGTTCTACGAGAGCTGCCCCGTGCTCCGCTCGGAGGGCGCCGTGCGCGACAGCCGCCTCGCCCTGGCCGCCCTCACCGGGAGACAGCTCCGGCGCGGGCTCGGTCTGCTCGGGATCGGGGTGGTCGACCGGATGTAGCGGCCCGCGGTATCGTGCCGGCGTGGGCACGCGGTACCTGTACGCGGACTCCGACCCGTTCCCCTACGAGTACGACTTCCTGGGCACGCTGCGCGGCTTCCTGACGTGCGCGTCCGAGTGCCTCGTCGCGGCCTCGCAGATCGAGCGGCTGCACGATGAGGTGCGGCGTGTCCGGGACGAGGCGACACAGGCCGTGGAGCTCCTCGAGTCGTTCGGAGCCGATCTCTCGCGCGCGATCGACGCCATGATCCGGCGCGGCGAAGGGGGCGACGTCGTCGAGGAGGTGGCCCGCCGCATCCAGGCCCACGCCACGAGCAGCATCCACGACGCCAAGGTCGGCCGCCGGAGCGCCGTCAAGAGGCTCGAGGAGGAGACCGGTGCGAAGGTCGAGGCGCAGCGTGCGACCATCCGGCAGAGCGTCTCCAAGTTCTTCATCCAGCATCACGTCGACTTCCAGAAGTCGAGCTTCCGGCTCTCGCTCGAGGACGGCGGCTACGTGATGCGCGCGATCTGCCAGTCGCCGACCAACGTCGAGATCGCCTACCGGCTCGACGTGGAGCGCAGCGAGGGCTGGAGCCACCCGCGCAAGGTCGCCGACGTCG
The DNA here is from genome assembly GCA_039794305.1 of Candidatus Neutrinellum sp. Lineage (GTDB taxonomy): Bacteria > Myxococcota_A > Polyangia > Polyangiales > JBDIVX01 > JBDIVX01. The sequence continues at coordinate 52,136 of JBDIVX010000023.1, read as the reverse complement.
TGCGCGACGAGCTCGAGCTGCAGGTCGGCATGAAGAAGAAGTTCCTGAAGCGGGACCTCACGCGCGAGATCGTCAGGATCGGAGAGTACTACGTCGCCGGCGCGGACCTCGATCCGGACCGCGCCGTGGTCCGTCTCCGGAAAAAGGCCGACTCGCCTGCCGATCACTTCGTCCTCGAGATGCGCCGCGGGAACGGAGAGGCGTCGATGGAGATCGTGCGGCCGGACCACGACGACCCGTCCCCGTTCCCCGCGGTGCCCGACGACACCGCGAAGCTCGAGCGTCTGTGGAGCGCGCTCGATCGCGCGGCGGGCGAGACGCTCGTCCACCGCGAGGCGGTCGACTGGGTGCGGATCGACGGCAAGGACCTCTACGAGCACGACCTCGTGGACCTGATGGTCGACCGCTTCGTCGACCTGTACGCGCCGGTCGTGGCCGAGATCTCGAACCGGAGCGCCTCCGACAAGGAGCTGAGCCTCAAGCGAGAGCTCGACGGCGGCCGCCGCGAGGAGCTCTACCTCCGCAAGGACGACCTCGCCGAGCTGCTCGCCCCGCTCGACGAGGAGAAGCTGCGGCTGTTCGCGCGGCTGGACGTCTTCCCGGTCGTCTCGCTGGAGATCGACTGAACGCCCTCAATCCTCTTCGGGAGCGAGCGCCATGCGGTCGAGCCAGTGCCGCATGCGCGCCATGACCGCGTCGGTGTCGGCATCGTCACGCCGGAAGACCAGGTGCTGGATGCCGAGGCCCCAGAACATGGCGAGCGCCACGTCCGCGTCCGGGTCGTCGGCCGGCTTCCCCAAGAGCGCGGCGATCGTCGAGCGGGAGATGCCGGCTCCCTCGGCCATCGCGTCGCGCAGCTCGGCGTCGCCGTCGGCCTCGACGAGCAGGCGGATCATCATGCGGGTCCGCTCGAGGTTCTTGACCAGCGCGGCCACCGTCCCGAGCGCGCTCCTGCGCCCGGGCTCGTCCTGCTCCTTCCAGCTCGCCACGCCGGCGAGCGGGGCCAGATCACGCCGGACGATCTCGGCGAACCGCCGGCCCACGGCGACGAGGAGGTCGGTCTTCTTCGGGAAGTAGTAGGTGAGGTGCCCCTGCGGGACCCCCGCGAGCCGCGCGACCCGCGGCTGGGCCAGCTTCGTCGTGCCGGCGTCCCGGAGGAGCGAGACGGCCGCATCCAGGATCCGCTCGCGGACGGGGAGCTGGGATGTCATGGTCCCGTTCATACCGAGACCGGCCGAGTGCCGTCAAACGTCGGGTCGAGGGACATGCGCGGACGGGTCGAGGAGCTGCGGGTCGACAGCGGGGTGCTTCGGGGCAATCGGTTGGGGGATCCGAGCGTCCGGGAGCTGCTGGTGTACGTGCCGCCCGGGTACGACGAGGCGCCGGGGCGGTATCCGGTCGTGATGGTGTTGCCGGGGTTCGGGAGCAACCACAGGTCGCTCGTCGCCTACGACCTGTGGAAACCGAACCTCGTGCAGCGGTACGAGCGGCTGCTCGCCGCGGGCGCGGCGGACCCCGCGCTCCTCGTGATGCCGGACGCGACCACGCGCTGGGGCGGCAGCCAGTTCCTCGACTCGGAGGCGACCGGCCTCTACCAGACCTACCTCGCCGAGGAGATCGTCGCCGAGGTCGACCGGCGTTTCCGTACGATCCCGAGGCGGGAGGCGCGCGCCGTGGTGGGGCGCTCGTCCGGCGGGTTCGGGGCGCTCCGGCTCGGGATGGACCGGCCCGACGTGTTCTCGGTGCTCGGCAGCCACGCGGGCGACGCGGCGTTCGAGGTGAGCTTGCGCTTCATGTTCACCTCCGTCGCCGTCGCGTACGAGCAGGCGGGCGGCGTCGAGGCGTTCTGTGCGCGGGTCGCCGAGGAAGGACCTTCGGGGCGGGACTACGATCCTCTCTTCTTCGTCGCCGCCGCCGCGGCGTACGCACCGGACCTCTCCGCGCCGGCGCCGCACGCCGCCCTCCCGTTCGATCCGCGCACCGCCGAGCCTCGGCCCGACGTGTGGGCGCGGTGGCTCGCGCAGGATCCCGTGCGCCGCGTCGACGCCGCGGCCGACGCGCTCCGCGAGATGCGGCTCGTCTTCCTCGACGCCGGCGGGTCGGACGAGTACGGGCTGCAATTCGCGGCGCGGCAGCTCCGAGACGCGATGGAGCGCGTGGGCGCGCCCGTCGAGCACCAGGAGCACGAGGGAGGCCATCGAGGCACGAGCTTCCGCTACGACGTGTCGCTCCCGCTGCTGATCGGCGCCCTCGAACGAGATTGATCCTCGACGCGCACGTTTTCCATCGCCTATTCTTCACGTCGCGCCCGGAGGGACCCGAGGGGCCGATGGCAACGTCCAAGACCACGAAGACGCGCAAGAGGACCGCGGCGGCGGCGAAGACCGCCAAGCCCGCGGCGGGGGCACCCTCCGGCGCGGCCACCGACGTCGAGCGCCTCCTCGCGGAGGGGACGCAGTCCGACTTCAACCGCTGGGGCGCCATGCTCCACGACGAGCGCGCGGCCGCGGCCACGCAGGCGGCGCGGGTCCTGTCGGAGGTCGCCCAGCGCAAGCCGGCGGCGCTCACCCCGATCGTCGACCGCCTGGTCGGCGCCATCTCGTCCGACCGCAAGCGCGTCGTGCAGACCGCCGCCGAGGCGCTGCCGGCGGTCGCCGCCGTCGCGCCCGCGCGCGTCGCCAAGCACCTCGACAAGCTCAAGGCGGCCTATCCGGGCGCGTCCGACGTCGGCAAGGACGGCGTCGTCCGCGCGTTCGCCGCGCTGTGCGCCGCCTCGGTCGCCTACCAGAAGCGCCTCGAGCCCGTGCTGAAGCAGGCGCTCGCGGGCGCCGACCCGAAGACGCTCGCGGCGTGGACCGAGATCGTGCTGCCCGCCCTCAAGGGGGAGCCTCACGCCAACGCGCGCGCGGTGGTCGAGAAGCGCCTGCAGACACTCCCCCGCGGACCCGCGCAGCGGATCGCGGACATCCTCGGCATCAAGCTCCTGCGCCGGCGCTGACGCGAGCGGCGCCATGGCCGTCGAGCTAGTCATCCTGACAGCGGCGGGCCTCGCGGCAGGCTACCTCAACGCGATCGCGGGCGCGGGGTCGCTCCTGACCCTGCCCGCGCTCATCTTCACCGGGCTCGAGGCGGGCGCGGCCAACGCGACCAACCGGATCGCCATCCTCTTCAACAACCTGTCGGCCATGCTCGCCTACCGGCGCGGCGGCGTGCGGGCCGGCAAGCTCGCCCTTCCCCTGCTCCTGCCGCTCGCCGCGAGCGGCGCGGCGGGCGCCTGGTTCGCCACCCTCCTCGACGACGAGCAGCTCCAGGTGAGCATCGCCGTCGCCATGGTCGTGTTCCTCGTCCTGTCCTTCGTCCCGCGCCGGCGCGGCGGGGACGGGAAGAAGGAAGACGAGGCGAAGCCCGAGCTGCCGCCCTTCCGCCCGTCGATGCTGCTCGGGTTCTGCCTGATCGGGTTCTACGCCGGCTTCCTGCAGGCGGGGGTCGGCATCCTCATCCTGCTCTACATGTCCCTGGTCCACGGGACGAGCCTCGTCGCGGCCAACGCGCTCAAGGTGGTCGTCATCCTGGTGTTCGCCGCGGTCGCGCTGGTCGTGTTCGTCGTCCTCGGCGAGCCGATCGACCCGCTCCGGGGCGTCGTGCTGGCGGGGGGGACCACCGTCGGCGGCTACCTGGGCGCCCGCGAGACGCTGCGGCGCGGCGAGAAGTTCGTGCGCGCCGTGCTGGTCGTCGCGGTGCTCGCGAGCGTCGCGAAGCTGGTCTGGGACGTGGCAGCAGGTTGAGGAAGAACCGTCCCCACTCCTGAACGCCCGTGACGTGGCACCGGCGGCGGGCTGGCTTGTTCGGCGCAGATCGGCTATCTCGCGCGCATGACTGCGCGGATCGCGACCTCTCTCGCGCTGGCCGCCCTCGTCGGGTGCGGCGGCGGCGCCGAGAGCGTCCAGGACGAAGGGCTGACCGAAGGCGGCGAGGGCTCCACCACCGCGGCCGGGGGCGCATCGAGCTCCGAGGGCTGGCCCTCGCACCTGCTCACCGGCGAGGGCACCGGCCCGGCGCTCTTCCTGCACGAGACGCCCGACTCGCCCGCCATCGGGTACGTGTCGGCCGGCGTGAGGGTGCGCGTGGCGGCCGGTCCCGAGGCCGAGCGCCTGCCGGTGTGGGTCGATGGCCCGCTCAAGGTGCGCGGCTGGCTTCCGTTCGCGCGGCTCGCGGCGCGCGCGCAGCAGCGCGGACGCGTCGAGGGCACGGTGGGTTACCTCGGGCCGAACGACGTGGTGGGCGTGCGCGGGCTCGCCGGCGGCGGCGCGATGCGCGTCGAGGTGCAGCCGTGGCTCGGCCGCGACGGGCTCGGCGGGCTCGGTCCGTTCGTCGGCACCTTCCCCGCCGAGATGCTTGGCGCCGACGAGGTCGATCCGAGCGCGGTCGAGGGGCCGACGCCGGGCACCGCGATGCAGCTCCCCGCCGGTCAGGAGGTGGTGCTCTACGATCGACCGAACGGGCAGGCGGTCGGCACGCTTCCGCCGGCCGATCCGCCGCTCGTCGTGGTGGTGCTCCGCGATCAGGGCGAGTGGATGGGGGTGCGCGTCGGCGTGGGTCCGTACGCGGTCGGCTTCGTGAACGTCGCGCTCGAGGCGACCGACCGCCCGCCGGGCGGCTCCGGCGGGCTGGTCGGACAGGCCGTCTCGGCCGGCCCGGTCCCCGATCGCCTGATGGCCGAGGCCGACCGGCCGCTCTGGCGGGTCGCGGCCGGGACGCGCGTGAAGTTCGACGGCGTCACCATCGCCCAGCTCCAGGAGGCCGGCTTCGCGCGCGAGATGAACCGGTACGAGACGGGCGAGGTCGACGTCTTCGTGGCCGTGAACGACGACGTGGCCCTCCGCGGCATGATCGACGCGAACGCGCTGCAAGCGGTCGAGGGCCAGCCGGCCGAGCCCACCCCGCCCGTCCCGGCGGCGCAGCCCGCACAGCCCGCACAGCCCGCGCAGCCGGTCCAGCCGCCGACGCCCGCCGGCCCCCCCGGCGCCGCCCAGCCCCTCACCTCCCCCGGCTCACCCTGAGTGATCACCGGAAGGTCTGGGCAACGGGGACGATCGAGATGCGGGCGCGGGGGATGCCGAGGGGGTAGGCGACGATCTCGCGGTCTTCGGCGAGGATCTCGTCGCTGACCTCGGCGGGGTAGTCGATCGGGGAGGGGCGGTCCGCCGCGAGGGCTTCGGCGAGCCCCTCGGCGTCGGCGGCGACCATGGCGATCTGGAGGCGCGAAGGATCGACGTGGCGGCGGACGGCGGCGTTCACGTCCGCGACGGTGAGGGCGTCCCAGGCGGTCCGGAGGCGCTCGAGATAGGGCTGCTCGACGCCGTAGAAGCGGTCGTCGATGGCGAAGCCGAGCCGGCGCGACTCGGTCTGCAGGTAGAGCGCATAGTACCGCTTGGCGAAGCCACGGATGCGCTCGAATTCCTGCTCGGTCATCCCGTCCTCGACGAAGCGGCGAAGCTCCCGCACCGCCATGCGCGTCGCGAAGTGCGCGTTGTCGGCCGAGATGGGGCGGATCCAGATCGAGAAGTACTGCTGGCGGCGGGAGGTGTTGGCCATCGGGAAGCGCGTCCAGCCCTCCTGCTCGAAGTGCTCGAGGTAGGCGTAGTCGCCGTAGTTCAGGCCCCTGTCGCCCCGCATCTTCTGCATGAGCCTGCCGGCGAACTGCCGGTGCTGGCCGAGGTACGCCGTCGCGAGGACGAGCGCCGGGTAGTCGGCGTGCGCCCGGTCGACGTCGATCGGCATCCCCATGCTGATCGCGACCGACTGCGCCTCGTCCTTGTGCACGATGCGGACGCGCGGCGTCTCGGGGCTCGGAGGCGCCGGCAAGGCCATGCGCCCGACGCACGTCTCCCAGCTCAGCGTCGCCACGTCCCGCCGGACGCGCTCGGCGAAGCCGTCCGGGTACGCGCCGCTCACGCCGACGGTCGCGCGGCCGCCGCACAGGACACGGTTGCGCTGTGCGCGCACGTCGTCGACCCGGACCTGCGCCAGGCTCGACTCCGTGCCGAGCACCGGGTGCTCGTAGGGGTGGCCCTCGTACAGCATGGCCTGGAGCACCTGCTTGCCGAGCTCCTCGTCGTCGTTTCCGCGCAGCTCGAGCTCGAGCTCGCTCCGGGTCTGCGCGAGGATCCGCGCGAAGTCCTCGGCGCCCATCTGCGGCCGGAGCATCACGTCGCGGAAGACGTCGTAGAAGGCGTCGAGGTGGTCCTGGTGGACCCGACCGAGGAAGACGGTCTGCTCCCTGCCGACGTGCCAGCCGATCTCCGCCGCCATCGGGAACAGAGCGCGCGTCACCTCGGCGTAGGAGCGGTCGCCCGCGCCGCCCTCGGCCATGAGCCGGGCCGCGAGGAAGGTCACGCCCGGGCGCTCGCCGTCCTCGAAGGAGCCCGCGTCGAAGACGACCCGGATCGTGACGACCCGGTTCTCGCTCGGCATCTCGACGAGCGCGGTCTCGCCGAGCGGCGCGCGCTCGGGACCCCGGCGCTGCGCGTCCTCGTCGCCCGAGGTCATGGGGCCGCCGGTCACCCGGCCCACCTGCTCCTCCTCGGCAGCCGACGGGCCGCACGCGGCGGCGAGCAGCAAGGCGAACAACGTGACGAAGCGATTCACTCGGCACCTCCTTCGCCGGCGCCGGCCTCGGCCGTCCGGGCGCCGGGCGCGAGCGTCACCACGAACCGGCGTTCGGGCACGAGGTACTGCGAAGCGACGCGCTGCACGTCCTCGGGCGTGACCGCGGCGAGCGCGTCGAGGTACTCGTAGAGCGCGTCCAGGCTGCCGCCGACGGCGATGAAGCTCGCCACCAGATCGGCGACCTGGTCGGGTGTCTGGAGCCGGGTGAGCAGCCCGTAGCGCGCGTGCGACTTCACCGCCTCGATGCGCTCGGCCGGTACCTCGCCCGCCGCGACCCGCCCGACCTCGGCCTGGATCGCTTCGAGGATCGGCTCGAAGTCGCCGCCCGGCTGGAGGATCGCGTTCGCGACGAACAGGTGCGGGTCCCGGCTGAGATCGCCGGCCCAGCTGCTCAGCGAGAGCAGCTCTTGCTCGTCGACGACCAGCCGCTGGTAGAGCGGGCTCGACTCGTGGAACGCGAGGCCGTGGACGATCTGGAGCGCCGCGGTCTCACGGATGGCCCGCGCGCGGCGGGTCGCGTTCCGCTCGCCGCCGTCGAAGGCCGGCGTGCGCCAGCCGATCATCATGCGCGGAGGCGACGTTCCCTCCCAGTCGATGTGGCGGAGCGCCCCGGCCGACGGCTCCGGCTCCCGAGGGATGCGCGGGCGGTCGCGGCGGCCCCGCCAGCTCCCGTACTGCCGGCGGACGAGGCCGACGAGCTGGTCGTGGTCCACGTCGCCGGCGACGACGATGGTGGTGTTGTCGGGCGTGTAGTAGCGCCGGAGGAAGCGCCGGGAGTACTCGAGCTTCTCCGGCATGGCTCGGACGTCGCGCAGGTAGCCGATGGTCGTGTGCCCGTACGTGTGGCGCTGGAAGCTCATCTCGCTCAGCGCCTCCCACATCTTCAGGAACGGGTTCGAGGCGTTCTTGTTGTACTCCCCGAGCACGGCGCCCGTCTCGGTGCGGAACTGCGCCTCGTCGTACAGCAAGTGCTGGAAGCGGTCGGCCTCGATCTCGACCAGCTCCGGCAAGACGCCGCTCGGCGCGGTGATCGTGTAGAGCGTGAAGTCCTGCGTCGTGTAGGCGTTGTTGTCGGCGCCGAAGTCGTTGATGCGCTCCTCGTAGACCTTCTCCGGGTAGCGCTCGGTCCCGCGGAACATCATGTGCTCGAAGAGGTGGGCGAACCCGCTGTGGCCGGGCTCGACCTCGTCCCGCGAGCCGACGCGGACGAGCGTGTAGTACGCGATGATGCCCGGGCTGTCCCAGGGAACGCTCATCACCGTCAGCCCGTTCGGGAGCCTCGTGGTCCGGGGCTCCTGGGGGAAAATCCTCGGCCGCGCCTCCTCGGCCCCGTCGGCCTCGCCGCCCTGTTCCTGCCCGGCGGCGAGGAGCGGCGCGACGAGCGCGGTGAGCAGCACGGCGACCATCGTGGCGAGGCGACGCTCTTTCATCGCGCGGAGGCTAACGCACCCTTGCCCCGCCCGCACCTGCGCCTAGAGCACGGCGGAGAAAGGGGACGAAGACCCATGCGACCGATGATCCTGAGCGTGTTCCTTGGAGCGGCCCTGACGTTCGCCACCTCGGCCTGCGGCGGAGGCGACGAGGAGGTGATGGAGGTCGAGCCGGAGGAGACCACCGGCGAGGAGATGGAGATCGAGACGGAGGAGGGCGAGATCGAGATGGAGACGGAGGAGGGCGAGATCGAGATGGAGACCGAAGACTACTAAGCGCACTACTGACGCACAGCGAGGATCGAGGGCTCGTAGCCCTCCGGGCGCTCGTAGCCCAGGAGCAGCAGCACGGTCGCGGCGATGTTCGCGAGGCCGGGGTCTTCCACGCGCTCGTCGACCGCCAGGCGCTCCTGGGCCTCGGGGGCGTAGACGAGGAAGGGGACCGGGTTCAGCGAGTGGCTCGTCTTCTGCTTGGGGCGGCCGTCTTCGAAGCGCTGGATCGCGCCGGTCTTCTTGTCGCGCTCGAACATGTCGTCGGCGTTGCCATGGTCGGCCGTCACGACGAGGGCGCCCCCGAGCTCGTCGGTGAGCTTCACGAGGCGGCCGAGGCCGAGGTCCACGGCCTCGACCGCCAGGATCGCGGCGTCGAGATCCCCGGTGTGGCCGACCATGTCGCCGTTCGCGTAGTTGAGCCGCACGTGGCGGAACCGGCCGGTCCGCACCCGATCGACGACGGTGTCGGTGATCTCGGCCGACTTCATCCACGGCCGCTCCTCGAAGGGACGGTTGTCGCTCGGGACCTCCTCGTAGGTCTCGAGAGACTCGTCGAAGCGGCCGCTGCGGTTGCCGTTCCAGAAGTAGGTGACGTGGCCGAACTTCTGCGTCTCGCTGACGGCGAGCTGCGTGACGCCGTTCTTCGCCAGGTACTCGCCGACCGTGCGGTCGATGCAGGGCGGTTGCACGAGGTAGTGCTTCGGGATCTGCAAGTCGCCGTCGTACTGCATCATGCCGGCGTAGGCGACGTCGGGACGGCGCCCGCGGTCGAAGTACGGCAAGTCGTCTTCCTCGAAGGCGCGGCTGATCTCGATGGCCCGGTCTCCGCGGAAGTTGAAGAAGACGACCGCCGCTCCGTCGCGGATGGGCCCGGCGGGCTGCCCGTCCTCGTCGACGATCACGAAGCCCGGGAGGTTCTGGTCGACGATGCCGGGCTGCTCCTTCCGGATCGTCTCGATCGCCGCCCGGAGGCTCGGGAAGCCGCGGCCCTCGCCGAGGACATGGTGCTGCCAGCCGCGGGCGACCATGTCCCAGTCCGCGTTGTAGCGGTCCATGGTGACCTTCATGCGGCCGCCGCCCGAGGCGACGCGGTAGTCGCGCCCCCGATCGCGCAGCTCGCCGAGCACCTGCTCGAGGCGGTCGACGAACTCGAGCGCGCTCGTGTCGGGCACGTCGCGCCCGTCGAGGAGCGCGTGGACGCGCACCTTGGTGACGCCCTCCTCGTCACACCGCCGGATGAGCGCGAAGAGCTGGTCGATGTGGCTGTGGACGTTGCCGTCCGAGAGCAGGCCGATGAAGTGGACCGGCTCCCCGCTCTGCTTGGCGCGGCCGACGATGCGCTTCCACTCGTCGCCCTCGAAGATCTCACCGTTCGCAATGGCCTCGTTGACCCGCTTGGCCCCCTGGTCGAACACGCGCCCGGCGCCCATCGCGTTGTGGCCGACCTCGCTGTTGCCCATGTCGTCGTCCGAGGGGAGCCCGACGGCGGTGCCGTGGGCCTTGATGCGCGTCCCGACCGCGTGCTCGGCGAGCCAGTCGAGCGTGGGCGTGCGGGCCAGCCACACCGCGTCGCCCTCGTCGCGCCGCCCCGAGCCCACGCCGTCCATGACGGCGACGATCACCGGCCCCCTCACCCCCGCGAACGACGGGTGCCTCTTCAGCGCGAAGTCGCTCATGCGGCTCAGGTATAGGGCGGATCGCCGGGGCGTCCAGTCGGTCACCCCTCCGGGTCGCAGGAGATCCGGCGGAACACGTAGGGGGCGTTGACGTCGCGTCCTCCGTCGTTGTTCACCGACTGGAACTCCTGTCCTTCGAGGTCGATCTCGCCGGTGAAGTGGTCGGGGTTGTAGTCGAAGAAGGGCGAGGGGCAGTGCGCCCGGACGATGTGGTAGCTGTTGGCGCCGAAGGTGATGCGCCGTCCCTCGATGCTGCCGCGCGCGCGCATGCGGACGGTGTAGTCGTGGGTGCCGATGGCGCACGGCGGCGGCTCGGAGTCGAAGCGCGTGCCCTGCCACATGCGCGTGGTGATCGTCCCCGTCAGGCGGCTCCCCTGCCGGCGGATGCGGAGCGTGAAGAGCGCCCAGTCCCGGTAGAGCGGGCTGTACTTGTGCGCGCGCCAGACGCCGGCGGCCGGGTCGTCGCAGGCCTCGGGGCGGGGCAACAGCGCGCGCTGCTCGGCGACGCTGCCGGGCAGGAGGCCCGCGCTGCCGAGGATGAGGGACCGCAGGCCGTCGGGGCCGACCATGCGGCCCGACGAGTCCTCCGCCGCCCCCGTGCCGGAGGCGACGGGGCCCTGCACGGCCTCGCGGGCCGCGCGCCGCGCTTCGTCTTCTGCCGCGGCCTCGGCCGGCTCGGCTTCTTCGTCGGCCGCCGCCTCCTCCTCCTCCGCTGCCGGGATCCGGACGGGGTCGTCGTGGTGGACGCGCGGCGCGCGCCTCTCGGGGCGTTCGCGCACGGGCTCGGGCTCGGGCTCGGGCTCCGGCTCCGGCTCGCGCTCGGAGACGGGCTCGGAGGTCTCGGCGCTGGGCGCGGCGCCCGGTTCGGGCTCTTCGAGGAGGGAGGGCCCGGCGACGGCGATCTCCACCGTGGGGCCCCCGCCGCCGCCGAGGCCGTCCTCACCGCCGGCCGACCCGCCGGCCCCGAAGGCGAGGAGGCCGGCGAACACCGTGACGTGCATCGCGGCGCTCACGAAGAAGCAGACGATGAGGCCCGCTCCGACCGCCCGGACGAGCCTTCCGCGCGCCGTTTCCTCTGTGGTCACCGACTCCACGCCCGCTCCGAACACGGATCATGGTCCGATGTTCCGCGCTCGGCGAGGCGACCTCCGATTTCGCATCTGCAACCCGAGCATTGCAAGGATGAGAGACGCGTAGGACACGCCGTCCGAGATCATTGCGTTTCCGAGTTGGCACTCCATTCGCAACGCCGTCCAGCCGAGTGACGCCCTAGCGAGCATGCAACCCCCCCCGCATGCTCGCACGACGTCACGATCCTCTGACGGCCCTCGGCAGACCCCCCCCTTGCCGAGGGCCGTTAGTTTTTCTCGACCGTGGAGAGGGGCCTCGGCAGAGGCAAGCGTGCGATAACACACTGCTTGCGGCCGGCCCTCGGGGCTCCATGATCAGCCCCGCCCTCCTGCACCGAGGTGTCATGACCCGACCCGACCGGATCCGTTTCAGCGGCCGCATCCTCTACCTGACCGAGGATCTCGACCTCTTGAAGCGACAGCTCTCGGGCGAGCAGCTCGACTTCGATCCGGATCGCAAGCTGATCGACAACATCAGCACCGACGAGATCACGCCCGGGTGGGTCTGCTTCTACTACGACGAGACGCTCGGCCGCTATTCGCTGGTGGGCCTGCGCGGCGGGCTCTTCGAGAAGGACACCCTCCGAGAGGGAGGGTTCGACGTCGTCGTCAGCGGCCTCAGCAAGGGCTGCGGCTCGTCGCGCGAGACGGCGCCCTACAGCGAGAAGGCGGCCGGCGTCCAGCTCGTCATCGCGAAGAGCATCGAGAAGATCTACGGCCAGAACAGCCAGAACATCGGCCTGCTCACCTCGACCGACTTCTCGCTGATCCCGCGAATCGTCCGAGGTGAGGAGATCCCGCTTTCGGAGTTCACCAAGGGGCTCGATCCCATCAGCGCCGAGATCGTCCGCTCGGGTGGGCTGTTCGAGTACAACAAGCGGCGCATGGCCGGCGAGGTCTCGCCGCCGCCGGTCGAGACCAAGCCCCGTCCGATGACGCTCGTCGAGAAGATCGTCGCGGCGCACGCGGTCCGCGACGCCAAGACGGGCGCGCTCGGCGTCGACGCGGTGAAGCCGGGCGACGCGCTGTTCGTGCGCACCGACGTGCGGTTCAGCCACGAGTACGTGACGCCGATGGCCGACTCCCTCTTCCGGCAGGGCTTCGGCGAGGAGGCGACGGTCCAGCACCCCGAGAGCGTCTTCACCTTCCGCGATCACCTCACCTACCTCGGCGGCGTGATGAGCGAGGAGAAGCGCAAGATGGGCCTGCTCGAGCACGCCGACGGGCTCGCGACGACGCAGGCACGCTTCGCCGAGCGGCACGGGATCGAGCTCTACGGCGAGGTCGACGGTGGCGGCTCGGAGGCCATCTGCCACAACGCCGTGGTCGAGGACCTCGCCCTGCCCGGCATGGTCGTCACCGGCACCGACAGCCACACCTGTATGGCCGGCGTGCTCGGCTGCTTCGCCTTCGGCGTTGGCTCCACCGACATGGCCAACAGCTGGTACACGCGGGACGTGCGCGTCCGCGTCCCCGAGACGGTGCGCTTCGTGCTGAGCGGCGAGCTACGCCCCGGAGTCGCGGCCAAGGACGTCATGCTCTACGTCCTGAGCCAACCCTTCTTCCGCACGAGCAAGGGTATCGGCAAGGTGCTGGAGTTCGCGGGCGAGGGCTTGACGAAGATGCCGCTCGACGAGCGCGCCACGCTCACGAACATGGCCGTCGAGGCGGGCGGGACCACGGGCATCGTCGAGGCCGACGAGGTCGTGGTCGACTACCTCCACCAGATGCGCGGCATCCCGAAGGACGAGATCCGGGCGCGCATCCTGACGAGCGACCCCGACGCCCAGTACCTCGAGACGTTCGAGATCGACCTGGCCGACGTGCCGCCCATGGTCGCGACGCCCGGAGATCCCCGCAACGGCGTCCCGCTCTCCGAGCTCGCGGCCGAGCGCGTGCGGATCGACACCGCCTACGGCGGCTCGTGCACCGGCGGCAAGAAGAGCGACATGGACATGTACGCCGCCGTGATGAAGGCGGCGCTCGACAAGGGGCTCCGCGTCGCGGAGGGTGTGAGCTGCTTCATCCAGTTCGGCTCGCAGCGCATCCGCCGCTACGCCGAGGAGCGGGGCTACACCGAGATCTTCGCGCGGGCCGGGGTCGAGATCATCAACCCGAGCTGCGGCGCCTGCATCAACGCCGGGCCCGGCGCCTCGAAGACGGCGGAGCAGGTCACCGTGAGCGCCCAGAACCGCAACTTCCCCGGCCGGAGCGGCCCGGGCCAGGTCTACCTTGCGAGCCCGCTGACCGTCGCCGCCAGCGCCATCGCCGGCTACGTGACCGGCCCCGACGAGCTCCTCGGCGGCAAGAAGACGGCCGCGGCCTGACCGGCTCTCACCCTCCGCGCTGCGCCCGGACCATGTCGATGAGCGGCGCGACGCCTTCCCGGCGGTCGAGCACCGTCACCCGCAGCGAGCAGAACTCGAGCCCGGCCGTGAGCCGCTCGGCGCTCGGACCGCCTTCGCTCCACAGGACGAGCATGACGTCGCTCGGGAGCCCACCGAGCCCGTCGACGAACTGGTCCTCGCCGCCGGGCGGGATGTCGGTGCCGTCGATGATGATCATCGAAGCGTTGATCTGGTACGCGAGGTCGCAGGCCTGCTGCGGGCTGTGCGCGACGCCGACCGCCACGTCGTCCGCGCCCACGGCGAGGCGCAGGCGTTCGGCCAGTCGGCCGCCGCGGGCGATCGCGATCAGCCGGACCGGGCCCTTGCGGCTGCCCACCGTGGTGTCGCAGAGGAACCCCGCCGCCGGCGTCAAGCTCCGCGCGCGCGCTCCCGAGCCCGCATCGGGTCCGAGCACGGTCACCTCCGCCTCGTCGTCGCCGGGCCCGAGCGAAGCGACCACGCGCTCGGCCGCGCTTCGCCCGAGCTGTCGCTCGATCGCCGCACGCAGCGGCCCCTCCACGAAGGCGGCGATCTCGCGGGAGCCGCACGGCAGGCTCCCGCCGTGGTGGTCGAGCGCCTCGAAGAGCACCTTGGCGGCGGCTTCGGCGCCGACCGCGGCACCGAGCTGGTCGCGCACCCGCTGAAGCTCGGGCGACGCCCTGAGGGGGAGGGCCATGACGGTCAATGATAGACGACCCCGGCGCTGGGTGCCCAGCGACCGGCGGGCCGGCACATCTCGACAGGGCCCTGTCGCCCGGCGCGCGTCACTCGCGGACGGCCAGGAAGGACATGCGGGGGCGGGTTCCGAGGCCGGTGGACTCGAGGACGACCTCGCAGGCGCCGCCCTGGGCGACGCGCAGGACGCGGCGCGTCTCGAAGCTCGCGCCTTCGTCGCAGATCGCGAAGTAGTGGGAGGGACTCGTGGGATCGGGGACGGCGTGGGCCCAGTCGCAGGGGTCCATCGTCGTGCAGCCGATCGGGCCCATGATGTGCTCGTCGTCCCGCGGCAGCGACTCGTCGAAGTAATACAGCTCGTCCGCCGTGCCGTCGCGCCCGGTCCAGACGAGGCGGTGGGTTCCGTCGTCGTCGATCGCGGCGACGGTGCGCAGCACGACGCCGCTCCGCGTGTTGATCCAGGGCGGGCTGGAGGTCACCGTCTCGGTGAAGGGATCGGCCTCGGCGGCGGCGAAGCGCATGTCGTCGAGCAGCACCATTCGGCCGCGCTCGCGCGGGTCGGCGGTCATGCTCTCGAGCGTCGTGCCGAAGGCGAGGTCGGCGGCGCTGCCGCCCACGGTCCAGTCCTCGACGACGCTCCCGTCCTCGTCGAGCAGCATCAGCCGGTTGATCCCGGAGCCTCCGGGCACGCGAAGCGCGACGGCCCCCAGGGTCCGCCGCTCGGTCGGATGGAAGATCGGGAACGCGGACGCGGGGTTGACGGTCGTCCCGTACGGGATCGTGGCGACGACGGCGTCGGTCGCGGGATCGACGACCTGCAGGTCCTCCCGACCCGCGACCACGAGCCGCGATCCGACCGGCACGAGGGCCATGGGCTGCGCGTCGAGGCGCCCTCCCCCGGTCAGATCGGCGCAGCGCTCGCGCCCGCCGAGGGTGAGCCGCACCACTCGGCCGCTCTCGCCCGTCCCGAGCCCCTCGACCGCCACGAGCAGGTGCGGCGTCGCACAGGGGCCCCCTCCGCCGCCGTCGCCGCCGGGACCGCCGTCGAAGCCGGGGCCGCCGTCGAAGCCGGGACCGCCGTCGAAGCCCGGGCCGCCGCCGTCGCGCGTCACCTCGAACTCGTCGAGCCCGGGGGGACAACCCACGAGCAACGCCACCAAGGAGCACGCGAGCCGCACGACGCCCGAGCGTACCACGGCCCGGCCGGGTGGCCGGGAACGGTAGCAGTTGACCGCCCGGGTGGCGTCTGCTTTGTTCCGCGGCGCCCATGTTCCAGAAAGTACTGGTCGCCAACCGGGGGGAGATCGCCGTCCGCGTCATCCGCACGCTGCGGGAGATGGGGATCGGCTCGGTCGCGGTGTTCAGCGAGGCGGATCGGGCCGCGCTGCACGTGCGCCTCGCCGACGAAGCGTACCCCATCGGGCCGGCGCCGAGCGCCGAGAGCTACCTCGTCGCCGAGCGGATCGTCGACGTCTGCAAGAAGAGCGGCGCCCAGGCCGTGCACCCGGGCTACGGTTTCCTGAGCGAGAACGCGCTCTTCTCCCAGATGTGCGCCGACGCGGGGATCACGTTCATCGGCCCCGACGCGTCGGCGATGGTCGCGATGGGCAACAAGACGGCGGCGCGCGAGAAGATGATCGCCGCGGGCGTGCCCGTGGTGCCCGGCGCGCACGCCGGGAGCGTCGACGAGCTCGCGAAGGCGGCCGACGAGCTCGGCTACCCGGTGATGCTCAAGGCCGCGGCCGGCGGCGGCGGCAAGGGCATGCGGCTCGTGTCGCGCCCCGAGGAGCTGGCCGGAGCCTTCGAGCGGGCGCGATCGGAGGCGAAGAGCGCCTTCGGCGACGAGACCGTGTACGTCGAGAAGGCGATCGTCCGACCGCGGCACATCGAGATCCAGGTGCTCGGCGACCGGCACGGGAACGTCGTGCACCTGTTCGAGCGCGACTGCTCGATCCAGCGACGCCACCAGAAGGTGGTCGAGGAGACGCCCTCGCCGGCGCCGGCCGCGACGCCGGAGCTCGTCGCGCGCATGGGCGAGGTGGCGGTGAAGGCGGCGCAGGCCGTCGGCTACTACTCGGCCGGCACGGTCGAGTTCCTCATGAGCCCGGACGGGGAGTTCTACTTCCTCGAGATGAACACCCGCCTGCAGGTCGAGCACCCGATCACCGAGCTCGTGACGGGCATGGACCTGGTGCGCGAGCAGGTGCGCATCGCCGCGGGCGAGCGGCTCGGATACGGACAGGACGCTGTGCGCCGGTTCGGGCACGCGATCGAGTGCCGCATCTACGCGGAGGACCCGGCGACCGGCTTCCTCCCGAGCCCGGGGACGATCGAGGTGCTCCGCACGCCGTCCGGGCCGGGGGTGCGCGACGACTCGGGAGCCTACGAGGGGGCCGAGATCACCGGGTTCTACGACCCGCTGGTCAGCAAGCTGTGCGCGTGGGCGCCGACGCGCGAGCTCGCCATCCGGCGGATGCGCCGCGCCCTCACCGAGTACGTGGTCACCGGCATCAAGACCAACCTGCCCTTCCACCTCGCGCTCATGGACGACGAGGCGTTCGTCGCCGGCGACTACGACACCGGGTTCATCGGCCGACACGAGGACACCCTGCTCACCGCGGGCACCGTCGCCGGAGGCGCGCAGCCCATGGCGGTGGCGGCGGCGATCGGGCAGGCGTTCGCCGAGGAGGCGGCCGCGCGCGCCGCCGCCCGGAACGGCGCGGCGGCGCACCCGGGCGGAAACGGCGCCATCTCGCCGTGGCGGCTCGCCGCGCTGGCGCGCTTGCGCTGACTACTCCGTCCGGACGGTCGTGACGCGGAAGCCGGGGTCGGCCGAGGGGCTCGAGGCGATCGTCGCCGGCGGAAGCGCTCCGCTCGCGTTCCGCACGAGGACGAAGCCCGCCGCGCCGCCGCCGCCGCCGCCGTTGCTGGCGGATCCTCCGTCCTCGCCGGAGAGCGTGCTCCCAGCGCCGCCGCTGCCGCCGTCACCGGCCGAGCCCGCCACCTCTCCCCCCGGAGGGCGGCTCGTCCCCCCGAGCGCGTCGGCACCGTCCCCCCCGTCGCCGGTGGTGTAGTTCGCGCCCGCGCCGCCGCCGCCGCCGGACGCCGCGACGAGCCCGACCGACAACGTCACCACGGGGGCCTCGAGCAGGACCGAGCCACCGCTGCCGCCGCCACCGCCGGCCGCGGCGCCCAAGGTCCCGCTCGAGTCGACACGGCCCCCCTCACCTCCGCCGCCGCCGGCGTGGATGGAGCCGGACAGCTCGATCGAGACCGACGAGCTGATCTGCAGCGCGCCTCCGCCGGCGCCACCGGCGCCGCGCAGCGCCGGCGCGCCCGCGCCCGCGCCCCCGCCCAGGCCGCCGAGCAGCGGCTCGAGGTCGTAGGTGGGGTCCGCAGTCCCGCCGGCCCCGCCGGTCCCCACACTCGAGCCTCCGTCGCCGCCGTCGCCGCCGTTTCCGGAGCCGCCGCCACCGCCGCCGCCGCCGTCGGCGAAGCTGGACCCGCTTCGGCCCCCTTGGCCGGCCCGCGGCCCCTCGCCGTCCGGCGAGCTCGCCGTCCCGCCGGCGGTGCCGCCGGGGCCGGGCGTCGCGCCGCGGGCGGAGAGGTCGATGGTGCCGAGGATGCGCACCGCGCCGCCCGCGAGCAGGATCAGCGGATGGGAGCCGGTCACCTGCCAGGTGCCGTCGAGCGTGAGCGCGCCCGTGCGGACGACGCACGCGCCGTAGGTCGTGTCGATGGCCTCGACGCTCGCCTCACCGAAGCCCGCGTCGCACGCGGTCGTGTCGATCGTGCCGCCGGAGGTGCTCGACACGTCGGGCAGCGACTCGTCGAGGAGCGACGCGTCGACGTTCGAGGGGAGCAGACGCACGCACCGCGGCTCTCCGGTCGTCGCGCACCCGAGCGGGCACGTGACGACCGAGGTCTCGCCGGTCGCCGCGTCGCAGATCGTGAGCACGCCATCGGAGCATCCGTCGTCGGCGGGATCGCAGGACGGCCCCGCGTCGGGGGGGCCCGCGTCGGGAGTCCCCGTGTCGGGAGTCCCCGTGTCGTTCGATCCCGCGTCCGCGAGGCCGCACTCGCCGGCGCGGCAAGACTCCGGCGCACAGGCTGCCACGGGGGTCGCCTCGGCGAGCACGGTGCGGACCGAAGCGGGCTGGTCGTCCGCCCCGAGCTCGGCCGGCTCACACCCCGCGGCGATCCAGACGCACGAAGCGTCGCGCGCCCGCGCGGCGAAGCCCCAGGTGCCCGGCTCGAGCGCCGGCGGGCGCATCCCGTCGAGGTCGTCCGGCCGGATCGTGGCGGACCAGACGACCTCACCGTCGCAGCCGCCCTGGCGGATCTCGGCCTCGACGAGCCGGGCATCGGCGCGGAGCGCCTCGTCCGCGAAGACGATGCTCCAGTCGAGGGCGCGCGGATCACCGTCGCCGCAGGCCGACACTGCGAGCAGCACACCGAGCGCCCACCGTCCGACCGCGACCGTGTCAGCTCGAGCCACGCGCCGATGGTATCACGTCTGCATTCGCTGGACGTTCCGCTTCATGGCCTCGAAGACGGGCTCGTGCTCGTGCGGCCGGACCACCTCCATGAACTCCACGTCCTCCTCGGCGTACCCCGTGTGAGGTGCGGGGAGGTAGTAGAAGTCGCCCGCTCGTAGGACCTCGGTCCGGTCGGGGTACTGGACGCGCAGCCGACCCCGCAGCACGTACCCCCAGTGCGGAGACTGGCAGAGGCCCTCGGGGAGCCCCTCGAAGAGCGGCGTGAAGTCCGTTCCGGCCGGGACCGACAAGAGCAGGACGCGCAGGTCGCCCCAGTCGGCGCCCCGGACCGAGGCGCCGCCGACCTTCAGGAGGAGCGGCAGATCGTTCTTGGATGCGTGCATGGGCGATCTCCTTTGGATCGCCCCTAGGCCCCCGATCCACCCGATCCACCCGTAGACCTTTTACCGGCGTCTTACGTCCCACTCCCCACGCGCGTGCTGTCCTTTCGTGTCGGAGCGAAGGCAGCAGAGGAGGTCAGGGAGATGAAGACACGCAAGCTCATCCGCATCGCCCGCCGGTTCGGCGGGCGCGGGTACGCCATCGCCGGTGCCTGCGCCGTGCTCGCCGTCGGCGGCATCGTGCTCCTGCGAGCGCCGGGGCACGCCGTCCCGCGCGGCCCCGTCGGCTTCGGGCCCACGACCGGCACGTTCTCCGCGGCCGGCACGGCGCGAACGCAGTTCGCCGGTCCGCTCCTCACCGGCGAGGCCGCCCTTTCGCAGAGCGCGGTGCTCGCGCACGGCACCCGGACGGTGCTCGCCGAGCTCACCTTCCGCGCCGACGACGAGGCGGCCGGGGCGGTCCGGCGGATGCCGGTCGCGATCGCGGTCGTCCTCGACACGTCGGGCTCGATGAGCGGCGAGAAGATCGTGCAGGCGCAGAACGCGGTGCGACAGCTCGTCGAGCGGATGCGGCCGGACGACCAGGTCGCGCTCGTCACCTACAACCACACCGCGCAGATCCTCCAGCCGCTCGCGCCCGTGAGCCACGTGCGGGCAGCCATCGACTCGCACGTGAGCCGCATCTTCGCGGGCGGCGGGACGTCGATCCCGCCGGCCCTCGACCTCGGCGCGACGCAGCTCGCCGCGGCGCCGCCGACGCACATCCGGCGCGTGGTGCTCGTCTCCGACGGGCTCGACGGGAGCGGCCGGCCCCTCGAGGCGGTCGCCGACGGGCTGCGCGCCCAGGCGCAGCGCGGCCTCTACGCGTCGAGCCTCGGCATCGGCGCGGACTACGACGAGCGCTTCCTCACCACGGTCGCGGACGCCGGCAGCGGCAACTACGCATTCGTCGCGCGCGGTGACCAGCTCGACGGCTTCCTCGCACGCGAGCTCGAGCAGGCCAGCAACACGGTCGTCGAGCAGGTGGCGGCGGTGCTGAAGCTGCCCGCCGGCTGGCGGATCACGCGCGCTTTCGGCGCGGACTTCGAGGGGGCGACCGCCGAGTCGGTCCTGTCGGTGGGTCCGATGTTCCGGGGCGACACGCGGAAGGTGGTGGTCGAGCTGCAGGTCGACGCGGGCGCGCCGGGCAACCTGTCGGCCATGGGCGTCGAGGTCCGCTACCGGACGACGGCCGACGCCCGGCAGCACCTCATCGCGGGCGGCCAGCTCGCGCTCGCGGCGGTGCCCACCGTCGAGATGGCCGAGGCGTCGAGGGACGCGGACGTGTTCGCGCGCTCGAAGGCCGTCGTCATCGAGGAGGAGCAGGCTCAGGCCGTCGAGGCGTGGCGCGCGGGCGACGTGCAGCGTGCCCAGACGATCACGAGCCGCAACGTGGCCGAGCTCCGGGAGCTGCAGGCAGCCGCCCCGGCCGCCGCGCCCGAGCTGAGCAGGCAGATCGACGCCTACGAGCAGGACGAGTCGAGCTTCGACAGCCTCAGCGCCGACTCCGAGGCGGGGCGCGCCTACGGGCTGGGCTCGAACGCGGCGCGAAGGGCGCGGGTGATGCGGTGATCGCGGCGGCGCGCAACGTCGCGTGCACGGCGCTGCTCGGGCTGTGGCTCGGGTGCGCCGTGTGGGCCGCTGTCCTCGATCCGACGCTCTACGCCGTGGGCACGGTGATCCTGGGCGCGCTCGTCGCGAGCCTCGCGGTCAGCGAGGCCAGCCCGGCGGCGATCGGCGCGGGCGCGGTCTCCGCGCTCCTGTACGCGGCGGTCGCGCCCCACTCCTTCGCCCTCGCCGGCGCGGTCGGCTTCGCCGCCGTCTTCTCGCCGCGCGCCCTGCGCGCCCGGACGCCGTTCGGCACGGGCGGCCTCCTCGCGCTCGCCGCGGTGGGCGGGGGCGCCGGCGCGCACGTCGCGTGGGCGTACGCGCAGGCGACCGAGCCCGTGCAGCTCGCGGCCATCGTCGTCGGCACGCTGCTCGTCGCCATGCCTCTCTTCTGGCCCATCGACGATCCGGTGGCGTTCGCGCTGCGGTCGCTCGCGGGCAGGACCGGGGGCACGCTGCGGACGAGGCTCCTGCGCGGGGTCGCGATCCGGCGGCGCGCGGTCACCGTGCACGGGGCCCTGTCGCGACCCGCCGCGAGGCGCGTGCGACGCGCCTGGACCGCCCTGGTGCGCGCCGCGCGCGCGAGGGTGCACGGCTCGCACAGCGGGGCCGACGTGCTCGACCGCCGCATCCGGACGTACCTCGACGCGCTCTGCCGCGCGACGCGCGCGGCCGCTCGAGCCCACGAGCTGACGCGCGACCTCGACGACGTGGTGATCCGGGAGCTGGAGCTCGAGCGCGACGACCTGGTCGCCCGGGCCGACGCGCTGGTCGAGCTGCACTGACGGAATTTTGACCACGTGATCCCGGGCGTTGTATCGGGAGAGCGTGGGCGCCCAGCGCCCGCTTTCGAGCGGAGGTCCTGGATGACCGGGAATCGTTCCCTCGTGGCATGGCTCCTCGGAGCCGTGGTCGCGACGATGCACACCTGTGCGCCCTTGGCGCCCGCGTTCGCGGAAGGACGCGCCCGGCGCACCGAGCCGACCGTCGCGGTCGGTCCCACCGGCAGCGCCGTCGACAACCGCGCGGCGGGGCGTGCGCTGCGTGACGCGCTGAGCGCCGAGCTCGGCACGCTCGGCGGCGTGCGGCTCTCCTCGCGCGGCGCCGCGCGCTACGTGGTCCACGGCTCGGTGACGCGCCTCGACCACCAGCGGCTCCCCGACGGCGTCGAGGTGCACTGCGAGGTCTCCCTGGTCGTCGCCGACGCCCGCCAGGGCACCGTGCGCGTCATGCTCCAGGGCCGCGCCGGCGCGCGGGGCGCGCGCGATGCCGAGCGCCTCGAAGAGGTGGCCGTCCAGGCCGCCGTCCGCGGCGCCCTGCGCCCGCTCGGCGACTCGCTGCGCGGTCTACGCTGAGCCTGCCGGGCCTCGGGCCGCGCGGGCCCGAAACTCCCGCGATCCCGCGAGGCTGCTACTGTTCCACCCGCAATGGGCGCCGAAGCCTGGACCACCGTGGCCGTCACGGCCGCCATCGTCGCGGCGATGGCGCTGAACATCGCCGGTCCCGACCTGATCATGGTGGCCGGGCTCACGGTCCTGCTCCTGCTCGGCATCGTCACCCCCGAGCAGGCGCTCTCCGGGTTCTCGAACGAGGCGGTCCTCACCGTCGCGGCCCTGTTCGTCGTGGCCGCCGGCATCCGGGACACGGGCGGGCTCGACGTCCTCGCGCGTCGCGTGCTCGGCCAGCCGCGCTCGCTCGCCGGCGCGCAGCTACGCCTGATGCTGCCGGTCGCCGGCATGTCGGCCTTCCTGAACAACACGCCCGTGGTGGCCATGCTCGTCCCGATCGTGGGCGACTGGTCGCGGCGCGTCGGCATCCCCGTCTCGCGTCTGCTGATCCCGCTCTCCTACGCGGCGATGCTCGGCGGCACGTGCACGCTAATCGGCACGAGCACGAACCTCGTCGTGGCCGGTCTCGCGGCCGAGCGAGATCCGACGGCGGCGATCGGCATGTTCGACATCGCGCTCGTCGGCGTCCCGACGCTGGTCCTCGGCGTCCTGTTCATCCTGCTCACGTCACGGTGGCTACTCCCGGACCGGCAAGGCGTCCAGCGCTCGCTCGACAACCCGCGCGAGTACACCGTGGCCATGCGCGTCGAGAAGGACTCGCCGGTGGCCGGCCAGACCATCGAGGACGCCGGCCTGCGGCACCTGCCCGGGCTCTACCTCGTCGAGATCGAGCGGGACGGTCAGCTCCTCGTCGCGGTCGGTCCGGAGGAGCGGATCTACGCGGGCGACACGCTCGTCTTCGCGGGGGTCGTGGAGAGCGTGGTGGACCTGCGCAAGATCCGCGGGCTCGTGCCCGCGACCGATCAGGTGCGGAAGCTCGCTCAGCCGACGCCCGAGCGGCGGATGATCGAGGCGGTGATCGCGCCCCACTCGCCCATGGTCGGGAGGAGCGTGCGGGAGACGCGCTTCCGGACGAGCTACGACGCGGCGATCATCGCGGTGCACCGGCGCGGCGAGCGCGTCGGCGGCAAGGTGGGCGACATCATCTTGTCGGCGGGAGACACGCTGCTCCTCGAGGCGCACCCGTCGTTCCTCGAGCGGCACCGCAACGACAGCGACTTCGCGCTCGTGAGCGAGGTCGAGGGGAGCGCCCCGCCCAAGCACGACAAGGCGTGGCTCGCGACCCTCGTCCTGTGCGGCATGGTCGCGGCGAACACGCTCGGGCTCTTGCCGCTACTCACCGCGGCGCTGCTCGCGGCCGGGATGATGATCGCCACGCGTTGCATCGACGGGGGAACGGCGCGCCGCTCGCTCGAGCTGTCGGTGTTGATCACGATCGCGGCGGCATTCGGGATCAGCGCCGCGCTCGAGACCACCGGGGCCGCGCGCGTCATCGCCTCGTCGCTCGTGAGCTTCGCGGTCCCGCTCGGGCCGATCGGCGTGCTCGCGGCGATCTACGTCGTGACGGCGGTCGTGACCCTGCTCATCAGCAACAACGCCGCCGCCGCGCTGATGTTCCCGATCGCGATGGCCGCCCAGGAGGCGGCTGGCTTCGACGGCCCGGCCGTCGTCTTCGTGCTCATGCTGGCGGCCTCGGCCTGCTTCGCGACGCCCATCGGCTACCAGACGAACCTCATGGTGCTCGGCCCGGGCGGCTACCGGTTCGGAGACTTCTTCCGCATCGGCGTGCCGCTCCAGCTCGTGCTCGGCGCGCTCGCGGTCGCCGTCGCCAGCTTCCTCTGGTTGTAGTGCGCAGCTCGTAGTGCTCAGCGCCCGCGCGGGATCTCGAAGAGGAGGTGCGGTGCCTCGGTCCCGTTCGGGAAGCCCGCGCCGAGGAAGGACAGGAGGCGCATGGTCATCGTCTCCGGGTCGCCCGTCACGACGACCCCGCAGGGCTGCGCGCCGCACAGCGGCTGGAAGGCGCCGGTGATGGGCGACAGGCCGTCGTCCGTCGCGGCCTGGAATCGCCAGGTGAAGGCGCCCTCGGTGACGGGCGGCCCCATGTCGACCTCCTCCCCCCCCGGCGTCGGGACGCCCTCGATCATCTGGGGCTGGGGCGGGGGCTGGTCCGCCTCCTCGTCGACGCCGAAGCGGACCATCTGCACCTTGAGCGCGCTGCCGCGGGCGAACAGGGAGATCTCCATCTCGCCGCCCTGGGCGGGGTTGAAGGGCTTGCCGGCGCAGTCGACGTAGTAGTCGCGGCGGCACGCCTCGTAGACCGCGTCCCAGTTCTGGATGAGCTCGTCCCAGCGGCGCTGCTGCGCGGCGGGGAAGGTCTCGGGCTCGCCGTCCGCGGGCTCGACGCGGTAGTCGGTGATCACCATCCATCCCGTGTCGGCGCTGCCGCCGGGCTTTCGCACCTCGAAGGCCACGGTGTTGATGTTGGCGCCCTTCAACGTGTTGAGGACGAGCGCGGTCGTCTCGTAGGGCGTGTTGACGTGGAGCCGGATCGCGCCGGCGCGGCGCGCGGCGCCTCCCTGAAGAGCCTGGCGGAGCTTCGAGATCTGGTCGCTGCTCCGTTCCGCAGCCGGCACGCGCCCGCTCTCGAGCGCGATGAGCGTGGTCCCGTCGACGCGCATCTCCGAGGGCGACATCTCGATCCGGACCGCGTCGCCCGGCAGCGCGTCGGCGTTTCGGAGGGAGATGGGCAGCTCCATGAGGCCGATGATGGGCCCCGTGTCCTGTTGGACTTCCTCGGAGTCGTCGCAGCCGAGGACGAGCATGGACAGGAGGGAGAGGCCGACGAGGACGGTTCGCATGGCGACCGATGATAGGTGAGACGGCGAGTCCTCACCAGACGTACTCGGCGCGCCGGACCCGGAGGGGAAAGACCCGCGATCCCGGCGGGCACGCTTTCTGCTGGCGTGTCGGTGGTATGGTGGTGCGCATGCGACGGTCGCTTCTCCTGGTTGCCTTCCTCGCCGCGGGCTGCGGCCGCTCCCATCCCGTCGATCCCGCCACTCCGGACGGCGGCGGGCTGCCGGACGGCGCCTCGTCCGACGCGCGCATCGACGGCGGGCCCGCCTGCGTGGCCGACGACGACTGCGGGCCAGGCCGCGTCTGCGTCGGCGGCGTCTGCGCCGCGGGCGTCGAGTGCCGGAGCGACCTCGAGTGCCGGCCGACCGAGCGCTGCGAGGGCGGCGAGTGCGTCTACCGCGGAGGCTGCGCGACCGACGGCGACTGCGACCCGGGCGACGTGTGCGTCGGCGGGCGGTGCGAGTCGGGTTCGGGCTGCGAGACGCGCGCCGACTGCGAGGCGGACGAGGACTGCGTCGGCGGCGCGTGCGTGCCGACGCCGGAGTGCAGCGACGCGATGCCCTGCACGGCCGCGGGCTACGAGTGCCTCGAGGGCGTGTGCGCGTTCACGGGCGAGTGCGCGAGCGCCGCGGACTGCAGCCCCGGCTTCGCGTGCGAGGGAGCCCGGTGCGTGTTCCGCGGCGAGTGCCTGCGGGACTCGGACTGCGCGGCCGGGTTCCGCTGCAGCGACGCGCGGTGCGTGCCGACCGGCTGCGCCCGCGACACCGACTGCCCGGCCGGAGAGGTCTGCGACATCCTCTCGCGGCGCTGCGTGCCGGACGTGGAGTGCATGAACGACGCCGACTGCCCGGTCGGCGACCTGTGCTTCGGTGGCCGGTGCGCGCCGCTCGACCGCTGCACCGATCACTCGGACTGCCCTCCCGGGCATCTCTGCGACGGCTTCCGCTGCGTGGCGCCGCCGGAGTGCACGGCCGACGACGACTGCCGCGCCCGCGAGCGGTGCGAGTTCGGGTTCTGCCAGCCGGTGGAGTGCACGAGCGACGACGACTGCGCGGCCACGTTCCGCTGCGTGGCGGACCGGTGCTTCCCGCCGCTGTTCTGCTCCTCGGACGACGAGTGCCCGTTCCCGGGCATGGTGTGCCGAGACCGGACGTGCGTGGTCCCGGACGGCTGCACGAGCGACTCGGACTGTCCGTTCTCGGCGCCGTACTGCATCGACGGCGCCTGCGTGCCGATCCCGCCGCCCGTGTGCCGGCGCGACAGCGACTGCCCGTCGGGCCAGGAGTGCAACTTCGGGTTCTGCGAGGACGTCGCGACCTGCCCCGACGACTTCGGCTGCCCCGACGGCCAGGTGTGCGACGCGGGGCGGTGCGTGCCGGCTCCGGAATGCACGACCGACAGCGACTGCATGGCGAGCGGATACGCCTGCGAGAGCGGACGGTGCGTGTTCGTGGGCGAGTGCACGACCGACGCCATGTGCCCCGAGCTGTACGCGTGCATCGGAGGCGCCTGCGCGTTCGTGGGCGAGTGCTCGCGGGACGCGGACTGCGGCGCGGGATACGAGTGCGTGCTGTCGCGCTGCCGCTACGTCGGCGAGTGCCGGCGCGACAGCGACTGCGAGGCGGGCGAGATGTGCGTGACCGGATCGTGCCAGAGCTCGCCGTGCCGGGCGAACGACGACTGCCCGGCAGGCACGATCTGCAACGTCTCGACGCGCGCGTGCATCCCGGACGTGGAGTGCATGTCGTACGGGGACTGCCCGCTCGGGTGGACGTGCATCGGGACGCAGTGCTACGCGCTCCAGATCTGCTTCGACCCGGGCTCGATGGGGGGCTGCCCGCCGGGGACGATCTGTGCGGACTTCGGGGCGTGCTTCGTGGCGCCCGACTGCTCGACCGACGGAGACTGCCCGTCGGGCGAGCGGTGCGAGGGCGGGTGGTGCCAGCCGACGGGCTGCGCGGACGACGGCGAATGCAACTACGGTTGGGAGTGCGCCGCCGGCCGGTGCATCCCGTGGATGTTCTGTGGGACCGACGCGGACTGCAATCCGGGGCTCATGTGCATTCGCAACCAGTGCATGAACCCCGACGGGTGCATGGCCGACTCGGACTGCCCGCCCGGTCAGGACTGCGTGGCGGGCTTCTGCTACTTCCTGCCCCCTCCCGAGTGCGACACCGACGGCGACTGCGCCGCCGGCGAGATGTGCAACCTCGGGTTCTGCCAGCCGGCGACGAGCTGCCGGATCGGCGCCGACTGCCCGTCGGGACAGGTCTGCGTCGACGGCTTCTGCCGAATCCCGGTCGAGTGCACGCGCGACGAGGACTGCACCGCCCCCGAGACCTGCAGCGACCGCGGCACCTGCGAGTAGGTCGCCCGCGGCCGTACCCGTGGCCGCCCGACCGACACGGCCGATTTCGCTGGAAAACGGGGGCTTTCGAGGCCATGGTGGCGGCCGTGGCGAGCCGCGTCACCTCGCTTGCCTTGCTCGTACTGCTCCTCGGGCCGCCGCCGGGCGCGCTCGCCCAGGAGCCCGACGCCGGCGCGCCCACGCCGCCGGCGCTCGAGCCGCCGCGCCTCGTCGAGGCGCCCGCCCTCGAGCTCCCCGAGGGGACCGAGCCGCTGCCGCCCGATGCCCACGTCGACCTCCACCTCACGATCGACGCGACCGGCGCCGTGACCGAGGTGCGGGTCCTCGCCCCGCTCCGGCCGGACGTGGACGCGATCGTCGTCGAGACCGCGCGCGGGATGCGCTTCGAGCCCGCCCGCCGCAACGGCGAGCCCATCCCGTCGGAGGTGCCGTTCCGCTTCCGCGTCGAGCTGCCGGAGCCCGCGCCGGACGACACGCCGCCGGACGACACACCGCCGAGCGAGACGACGCCGGGCGAAGAACCCGCGGCCGAGGCTCCGGCCCCGGACGAGCCCGAGATCGTCGACGACGAGGCCGGGTTCGGCGCCACGGCGCGCGTCCGGCGCGAAGAGCCGGGCGCCGCCACCCGCATCACCCTCCGCGGCGAAGAGCTCACGAACGTCCCGGGCACGTTCGGCGAGCCCTTGCGCGTCGTCGCCACCCTGCCCGGCGTCGCGCGGACGCCGTTCAACCTGGGCTACTTCATCGTCCGCGGCGCGTCCTTCGAGAACACCGGCTTCTTCGTCGACGGCTTCCCCGTCCCCATCCTCTACCACCTCGGCGCCGGCCCCGCGGTCCTCTCCTCGCGGCTCGTCGACTCCATGGACTTCTACCCGGGCGGCTTCCCGACCCGCTACGGCCGGTTCGCCGCCGGGATCATCTCGCTCGAGACCGGCGCGCCCGATCACGGCGGCCTCCACCTCGAGGGCGAGATCGACCTGTTCCGCGCGAGCGCGCTCGCCGTCGTCCCCATCGAGGGCGGCCGCGGCGTCGTCACCGGCGCCTTGCGCCGGAGCTACTACGATCTTCTCCTGCCGCTCGTCGTCGACGGCCTCGACCTCTCGTACACCGACTGGCAGCTCCGCTTCGACTACGACCTCACCGACCGCCTCGCGGTCTCGCTCTTCTGGTTCGGCTCCGCGGACAACCTCGATCAGAGGGAGGCCGCCGGGGCGGGCGTCTCGGACGAGGAGACGCAGACCGGCCTCGAGTACACCTTCCAGCGGCTCATCGGGAAGCTCACCCTCGAGCTCCCGGACCGGGTCGAGCTGAGCTGGGCGGGCACGGTCGGGCTGGACGGCTCCGACATCCACCGGCGGGAGCCCGGCGGCGTCGACATCGGCGCCGAGATCACCGGCGTGTACCTCGGACAGCGGCTCGAAGCCGTGGTGCCGGTCGGGCGGACCTGGCAGACGACCGCCGGCGTGGACGTCTCGACCGTGCTGTACGACGCCGTCACGAGCTTCCCCGTCCCTCCGGGGTACGGCGAATTCCCCAAGCCGGTCATCGATCCGCAGACGACCGACGTACGGGTCGAGCCCATCGTGATGACGGCGGCGCCCTACGTCGAGCAGATCGTCCGCCCCGGGGACTTCGAGATCGCCGCGGGGATGCGGCTCGAGTACCTGAGGTACGCCGCGTTCAGCGGCGTGAGCTTCGATCCACGCGGCGTGGTCCGCTACGCCTTCACCGACCAGGTCACCGGCAAGGTCGCGAGCGGCCTCTTCACCCAGCCGCCCCAGCCCTTCCAGATCGACCACCGCTTCGGCAACCCCGAGCTCGATCCGCAGCGCTCCTGGCAGAGCTCGGCAGGCGTCGAGATCGCCCTGCCCCACGACCTCGACGTCGAGTCTCAGCTCTTCTACACGCGCATGTGGAACATGGCTCGCACCACGAACGACCTCTTGCCGAGCGGGCGCCGCCAGGTCTTCGCCGCCGACGGCGAGGGGCGCGCCTACGGCTGGGAGCTGCTCGTCCGGCGCCGCATCGAGGACGGCCTGTTCGGCTGGCTCAGCTACACGCTCGCCTGGAGCGAGCGGTTCACCGACGACGGGCAGACCGTCCCCTTCTTCTTCGATCAGCGCCACACCCTCAACCTCGCGATCAGCTACGCCATCGGTGGGTGGCGGTTCGGCGCCCGCTTCCAGCTCGCGAGCGGCCGTCCCGACCGGCCGGTCCTCGGCGCCGAGGAGGACGTGGACGCCTACCGCTTCGACGCCCGGCGCGGCGGGCTCGTCTCGCGGCTTCCGACGTACCACCAGCTCGACGTCCGCATCGACCGCGACTTCACCCTCGGCTCGCACATCGAGGGCTCGGTCTACCTGGACGTCATGAACGTCTACAACGCCGAGAACCGCGAGGGACGGATCTGGCAGTACGACTACGAGGACAGCCTCGCCCTCCCCGGCCTCCCCATCCTCCCCACCCTCGGCCTGCGGGTGATCTACGAATGAGAGTACTGGGCACGTTCGCGCTCGCGACCCTGGTCCTCGGCGGCTGCATCGAGGGCGAGCTCGATCGGCGGAGCATCATCGACCGCTGGCGCGTGCTCGCGATCCAGGCCGACCACCCCGAGGCGCGGCCCGGCATGGACGTGACCTTCCGCCCGCTCGTCGTCACCCCCGACGGCGCGCAGGCCCTCCACGGGCAGGACGGCGTGCGGTTCGAGTGGGTCGCCTGCGTACGCCCGGAGGAGCCGCCTGGACTGAGCGGGCTCCAGTACGATCCGGAGGATCCGTCGGAGGCCTGCGGCGCGGCGAGGATCCGGCTCGACCTCACGACCGCCGGCGACGGATCCGCGACGCTGCCCGGCTCCGTCACCGCGCTGGCCTGGCCCGCCCCGGGCGAGGCGAGCGCCGAAGCGAGCGAGATCTTCGGCGACGCCATCGACCCCGCCGTCGTCGCACGCCTCCTCGAGACGGTCGGCCTCCTCCTCACCGTCGAGCTCACCGTCGAAGAGGACGGCGAGCACATCATGACCGCCTACAAGCGCATCACCCTGGTGGATCGCGAGGACCTCGGGACCAACCCGCCCCCGCCGCGCGTGCGGGTCGGCGACACCTGGGTCACGGGCCGCGACGTCGCCGAGCCGTGGACCTGCGAGCCCGAGGACGGCACGGCGCCCGTCCTGCCACCCGACGAGGAGGTCGTCCTCGCCCCCGACCCCGACGACGACGGTTGGCGCGAGGAATACTGGGTGCTCGACATCACGGGGACGCTGACCCAGGTGCGCGAGCGCCCTTACTACGCGTTCCTATCCACGGACGGGACGTTCGATCAGGAGATCACCCGCGCCCCGATCCGCGAGGAGCTGTGGGTCACGCCCGAGGAGCCCGGCGACTACCCGCTCTGGCTCGTCGTCCGCGATGGCCACGGGGGCATGAGCGCCTGCCGCGCGACGGTCGGCGTCGAGTAGCTTTTGGGCTGGTCTTTTCCGGACGAGACGGCGAGCCTACGCGCATGCCGCCCGCCGCGCCGCCGGATACCTACGTGCTCGAAGGCCGCGTCGTCACGATGGGTCCCGCCGGCGTGCTCGACGACGGGGCGGTGTACGTGCGGAAGAACCGTGTCGAGGCGGTGCGACCGGCGGCGGACGCGGCGCCGGCAGGGTTCGACGACGCGCTCCGCGTCCGCACGGGCGACACGATCTATCCGGGGCTGATCGAGCTTCACAACCACCTCACCTACAACGTGCTCCCGCTCTGGGACGTGCCCGAGCGCTTCACGAACCACGAGCGCTGGAAGCGGCACCCCGAGTACCGCACGAAGGTGACCAAGCCCGCGCAGGTCCTCGGGCAGACCCCCGGCGTCGGTGAGGCGCTCGTTCGCTACGTCGAGTGTCGCGCGCTCCTCGGCGGGGTGACGGCGTCGCAAGGGGTGACGCTCTACGGCGCCGGCCAAGTCCGCTCCTTCTTCCGCGGGCTGGTGCGCAACGTGGAGCAGCCGGTCACGCCGGGGCTGCCTGCGGCGTCCACGCGCATCGCCGACCCGGCGCAGGGCAAGGCGGCCGAGTACCTCGCGTCGCTCGAAGGGAAGACCTGCCTCCTTCAGCACCTCGCCGAGGGCGTCGACGACCGGGCGCAGAGCTTCTTCCATCGCCTGAGAGACGACGGCGGCGGCTGGGCGATCACCGACGCGTTCTCCGGGATCCACGCGACGGCGCTCGACGCCGACGACTTCCGCGTCCTCGCGGATCACGGCGGCTCCATCGTCTGGTCCCCGCTCTCGAACTACCTGCTCTACGGCAGGACGACCGACGTGGCGGCGGCCCACGCGGCGGGCATCACGATCGGGCTCGGCTGCGATTGGGGGCCGAGCGGGAGCAAGAACCTCCTCGGCGAGCTCAAGGTCGCGCTCCTCGCGAGCCGGGACCAGGGCGACGTCTTCACGCACGAGGAGCTCGTGCAGATGGTGACGGTCAACCCGGCGCGCATCGTGCGCTGGCACGACCACCTCGGCACCATCGAAGCGGGCAAGCTCGCGGACCTCGTGGTGGTGAACGGCAAGGACGGCGATCCGTACTCGCACCTCGTCGAGGCGCGCGAGACGTCGGTGACGCTGGTGGTGGTGGACGGGGTGCCGCGGGTGGGGCAGCCGCGGCTGATGGAGCCCTTCGGACACGGGAGCGAGGAGATCGAGATCGGACGCTCGAGACGCGTGCTGGCGCTCGAGCAAGAGGACGCGCATCCGCTCATCGCCGGGCTCGGATTGAACGACGCGCTCGACACGCTGCGAGACGCCATGGCGCGCCTCCCGGAGCTCGCCCGCGACATCGACACGGGCTCGGGCCTCGACCTCGGGAGCGCCGACGGCGGCGGGAGCGGCTCCGCGTTCCGCGTCGCCTTCGACTTCGAGGAGGAGGACGCGGACATCGAGCGCGAGCTCGGCCTCGGCGCGGCCACGTACGCGGAGTACGTCCAGGAGCCGATGGCGCTCGTCGGCCTCACGGTCGCGGACGATCCCGACTTCCTCCGCGCGATCGTCACCGCGCGCAACGTCCCCGAGCACGTCAAGACGGGCCTGCCTCCGCTTCACGGCGTCGAGCTCGACCTCCTGCCGGCCGATGCCGACTTCCTCCGCGACCCGCCCGAGCCGGTGTCGACGCGCCTGCGCGAGACGACGCGAGACCTCGCCGACTTCCTTCGAATCTCCGGCGAGCTCGGCGTCGGTGAGCTGCGCTGCATCATCGATCAGGCGCGCCTGGTGCTCGAGGAGAACTACGTGCACCTTCCGCTCAAGCGGAGCATGTACGCCGTCGATCCCGTCCAGAGGCTGCGCCTCTTGCGTCACCGCCTCGACGAGCTGAAGGACGACGAGCTGCCTCCGGAGATCGAGATCCACCGCGAGATCGCCGCGGTCTTCCACTCGCTCCGCGATCTGCACACGAGCTACCGTTTGCCCATCCCGTTCCGCGGCAAGGTCGCGTGGCTTCCATACCTGATCGAAGAGGCGTGGGCGCGCGACCAGCAGCGCTTCGTCGTCAGCAAGGTCGTCGGGAACGCGGGCCCCGACTCGTTCGTGCCGGGCGTCACGGTGACGCACTGGAACGGCATGCCGATCGCGCGGGCCGTGGCGCTCCACGCCGAC
The DNA here is from genome assembly GCA_039794305.1 of Candidatus Neutrinellum sp. Taxonomy (GTDB): domain Bacteria; phylum Myxococcota_A; class Polyangia; order Polyangiales; family JBDIVX01; genus JBDIVX01. Next base: position 19,172 of record JBDIVX010000023.1, on the reverse strand, counting down.
CGCCAGCCGGGCGGCAACCCGGCGGCGCGCGCCGCGCGGGGCCTCGACGCGCTCACGATTCGCCCCCTCGTGCGCGGCATGCCGCCCGACGAGGAGTGGGTCGAGCTCCGGTACCTCGACCCGGAAGGCAACGCGCACGAGTACCGGCAACGGTGGCTCCTCTTCGAGCCGGGTCGTGGTCCCCACGACATCGACCCCGAACGGCTCACGCTGCCTTCCCTCGGGCTCGGCCTCGACGACCACGGCGACGACGTGCAGCAAGCGAAGAAGCAGCTCTTCGCGGGTGTGATCGCGGAGCGGGAGCAAGCCGCAGCCGAGGCAGCGACGGCCGCACCCATCGACGTGCCCGGCGAGATTGCGACGTACCTGCCGACGGTCTTCCGCGCGAGGAGGGTGGAGACGCAGCACGGCACCTTCGGCTACGTGCGCATCTTCACCTTCAGCGTCGCCGACGAGCGGGAGATCATCGACGAGCTCGCGCGACTGCTCGCGCTCTTGCCGCGCGAGGGGCTCATCATCGACATCCGGGCGAATCCGGGCGGGCTCATCAGCGGCGCCGAGGGGCTGCTCCAACTGCTGACGCCCAAGACGATCGAGCCCCAGCGGGCGCAGTTCATCAACACGCCGCTGAACCTCCGGATCTGCCGCGCCCACGGACCGTCGCGCACGCTCGCCGAGCTCGACCTCGGCGCATGGGTCCCGTCGATGACGCAGGCCGCCCGCACCGGAGCGACCTACTCGCTCGGCTATCCGATCAGTCGGCCCGAGGTCGTCAACCGCGTCGGCCAGCGTTACGACGGGCCGGTCGTGCTGGTCGTCGACGCGCTCTGCTACAGCGCGGCCGACATCTTCGCGGCGGGGTTCCAGGACCACGACATCGGCAAGATCCTCGGCATCGCGTCGTCCACCGGCGCCGGCGGTGCGAACGTGTGGTCTCACGGGGTCCTGCGCAGGCTCGCCGAGGAGGACCATGAGGCGGACGAGCGCTACCGGGCGCTGCCGCACGGCGCCGATCTGCGTGTCGCCATCCGTCGCACGGTCCGCGTCGGCCCGAACGCCGGCGACATCGTCGAGGACATCGGCGTGGTTCCGGACGCGTTGCATCGGATGACCCGCCGCGACGTGCTCGAGGGCAACCTCGACCTCATCGACGCCGCCGCCGAGCTCCTCTCGAAGGAGCGCCCCTACTCGATGGACGTGGACGTCGTCGCCGGGGACGGCGGGCTGCCCGCACGCCTCACGATCCGCGCGCGTCACGTCACGCGGATCGACGTCGTGGCCGACGGCAGACCCCTCCGTTCCTTCGACGTCCGCGACGGCGAGACGAGGGTGGACGTGGCCGAGCTCGTCGCCGGATGGGAGACCGCCCCCGCGCAGGTCGAGCTCCTCGCCTACGAGAACGACGATCTGGTGATACGCCGCCGCTATCCGGACCGACCGGTCGCGTAGAGTCGCCTCGCTCAGTGGTGCGGCGTCGCGCGGCCGCCCGCGCGTACGGCGTAGTCGAAGAAGTCCCGGATCTCGTCGAGCACCTCGGCGTTCGTGATCGCGTGGTCGGGAATGCGGCCGCGGTGGTCAGGCGCCTTGAAGCCCGGGTGGTCGAGGTCGCCCGCCGAGAGGCCCTCGAGCTCTCTGCGGGCATCGCCGAAGATGGCGCGCGCAGTCCGCGTGCAGAGAAACGACGTGATGGACTTCGATCGACTCGGACGTCGCCACGAATCGGAGGGCACGAAGAACGGCTCGTCCGCGAGCCGCTCCATGAGGTCCGCGTGTGCCTCGTCGAGCCGCCTGAAGTACTCGAAGCCGATTTCCTCGCCCGAGATCGGCCGCGGGCCCTCGAGCCCGGTGTCTCTCGTCAGGTTGCGCAGGATGTTCCCGATGTTGAACTGCCCGGGATCGGTCTGCAGGTAGACGACCTGTCGCACCTTCGCGAGGGCCATCACGCCCGCGCACTGGGCGCAAGACTCGAGCGAGGTGTACACCGTGGTGTCGTCGAACGTGGTGTAGTGGGACGGCGGCGCGGAGCTCACGTTCCACGCCTTGTGGACCTGTCCCAGGGAGTACACGCGGCGGACGAGGCGGGACTCGGCGTGCTCCGCCGAGCTCCGGTACACCGTGTTGTGGTTGAACTCGAAGTCGATGATTCGCCCGTCGCCGTCGACCGCGAGCGCCGCGATGTTGTGCCCGAGGTAGTCGCCCGCGAGGAAGGGCCCGTCGTCCGCGTCCGTCGGATCGTTGTGCGGGTACACTCCGTCGCGGCCGAGCTTGTTGCCGCAGAAGTGATGGTGGAGCAGGGCGAACGTGAGGAGGCCGAAGAGCCGGTGGCGCTCCCGCACCCCCTCCACGAGCGGTGCTTCGTCGAGCGCGACGAGGTCCTTCACGGGACGGTCCCAGTACTCCTTCAGCCTGCGATTCCTCGGCTCGTCCGGCATGGGCGTCAGCGTACTGCGCCCGGAAGATCGCGTACAAGGTCGTAGTCGCCGTCCGTGGCGCTGGTGAATTCGCCGAACTCCTCGCTGCTGAGCGCGCCCGGACGCTCGTGCGCGCGTTCGTAGGCGCGGCGAAGCCCGGCGCGGACCCTCTCGCGGAGGTCCCCGTCGATGGACGGATGCGCCGCGACGGCCACGGGGGGGAGCGGCGCGGACTCGAGGACGACCATCAGGTCGTCCGTGGGCAACGCCTGCCGCGGGGCATCGGCGAACTGCATGCTCGAGACGGCGCCCGCGTCGCAGGTGCCGGCGAGCACGCGGCGCAGGATCTCGTAGTGGTCGCCGACGAACTCCCGCTCCACGTCGCGTTCGACGTCGAGGCCCCGCTCGCGCAGCATGGCCGCGGGGACGCGGAACCCGCTCGTCGACCGCGGGTCGACGAAGCACACGCGCTTGCCGCGCAGGGCCTCGGGCCCGTCGAGCGCGTCGGCCCGCCGCGCGACCAGGAGCGAGCGGTACGCGTGATCCGTCGCGTAGCCGATACCCCCGAGCAGCTCGATCCCGGGGAGCTGCCGCTTCGCCTCCACGTAGCTCGACGGCGGCAGGAACGCGAGGTGGTAGCGCCCCGAGACGATCCCGGAGACCGCGTCTTCGTAGCTCTCCGCGACGACGGGCCGGACCGGGGAGCCGAGCGACTCCGAGAGGTCGTCCGCGATGGGCGTGTACACCTGCGCGAAGAGCGCCCGGTTTCCCGGCACGACGCCCATGACCATCTCGGAGGGCTCGGTCGGGCCCGACGCGAAGAACAGCCCCGCCGCGACGGCGATCGCGGCCGCCACGATCGCTGCCGGGAGCAGACGGTGACGAGGCGATGCGGAGGGAGCGCGCTCGGCCGGCTCGGAGCGCGACGGAACGAGCGCTCGGCGAAGCGCCGAGGCGAAGACGCCGACCGAGGGATAGCGATCGCCGGGGGTCTCGGCGAGCGCGCGCCCGAGGACATCGATCACCTCGGGCGAGAGCGCCTCGCGGGCTCGCGCGAGCCCTTGCTCGGCCGGGTAGCCGAGGAGCGCGTGCATCGTCCGGCCCTGGCGCAGCGGCTCGCCGGTCAACAGCTCGTACGCGCACGCCGCGAGGGCGTACTGATCGGCGGCGGGCGTGGCCGTCCGTCCGAGCGCCTGCTCGGGCGCCATGTAGAGAGGGGTACCGGCGGCGACGCCTCCCCGGACGCGGACGAGCTGCGTCTCTCCCGCGGAGGTCGCGTCGAGCGAGAAGTCGGGAGCGGCGTCCGCGGTCGCTTCGCCGTCCACGTCTCCACGGGACTGCACGGCGTGGACGAGACCGAAGTCGAGGACCTTGGTGCGTCCATCGGCGCGCACCACGACGTTGTCCGGCTTGACGTCGCGATGAACGAGGCCCGCGTCGTGCGCGGCGCCGAGCGCGGACGCGATCTGATCGACGAGGCCGGCGGTGCGCTCGGGGGTGAGCGCGCCGTCCTCCCGGACGATCGCGGCGAGCGAACGGCCCTCCACGTGCTCCATCGCGATGAAGACGCGGCCGTCGTTTCGGCCGAGCTGGTAGACGGTGACGATGCCGGTGTGGTCGAGGGCGCTGGCCGCGCGCGCCTCGCGGATGAGACGCTCTTCGGCGCGCTCGTCGAGCCGCCCGTCCGCGATCACCTTCAGGGCGACCTCGCGCTCGAGCATCGAGTCGAACGCCAGCCACACCTCGCCCATGCCCCCTCGGCCGAGCAACCGGCGGAGCTCGAACGAGCCGAAGCGCCGGCGCTCGTCGAGGGACGCGGTCGCGCCGGGATCGGCGGAGGCGTCGTCGCCGGAGCGTTCCCCCTCGCCGTCTGCGGCCCTCTCCGCGGCCGCGGCGAGGGTGGGCGTCGAGTCCGGATCGACCTGCGCGAAGTCGAGGAGCTCACCCGAGGGCGCGCGGGCGTGCGGCTCGAGCGCGCCGATGAGCGGCATGAGCGTCGGGGCACGCTCCTCCCGGTCCCGCTCGAGCGCGCCCTCGACGGCGTCGCATACCTCGGCGGGCAGCCCCGGCACGACGGAAGAGAGCGGCTCGTGCGTACCGCGCGCGATGGCGTCGAAGACCCTGAGGAAGGTCTCGCCGCGAAACGGCGTCTTGCCCGTCAGGCACTCGTAGACCAGCACGCCCGCGGCCCATACGTCGGCCCGGCGATCGACGTCCTTGCAGGCGGCGACCTGCTCCGGCGACATGTAGAAGGGCGTCCCGATCACGGCGCCGGTCCGGGTCGCGGGGCCGTGACCCGACTCGCCGACGCCGTCGAGCACTTTGGCGACGCCGAAGTCGAGGAGCTTCGGTTGCACCGAGCCGTCGGGTGCACGCGAGACGAAGACGTTCTCCGGCTTGATGTCCCGATGCACGATCGAGGCCTCGTGCGCCTCGTGGAGCGCACGCAGCACCGGCGCCACGATGGCCGCGGTCTCGCCGAGGCCGAGGCGCCGGTGGGCCGTGAGCAGCCGCGCGAGCGAGAACCCGCGGAGCAGCTCCATCACGGCGACGGGCGCTCCGTCCGCGTCCTCGACGATGTCCAGCACGTCGATGACGTTCGGGTGGTGGAGCCTCGAGGCGGCGCGGACCTCGCGGAGGAAACGCTGTCGGAAGCGCGGCTCCGCCACGAGCTGCGGGTGCGGGATCTTGAGCGCGACCGCGCGGCCGGTGGCGAGGTTCACCGCCTCGTGCACCTCGCCCATCGCGCCGTGCCCGAGGGGCCGAACGATCCGGTACCGCTCAGCTACGACGCGCCCCTCGCCCGACATCGCCGGGCGCAGCATATCACGCAATGGGGATGGCCGATTTGAAGCACTGTCCGGCAGGTGGAAGTCGGGCAGGCCGTCTGGTAGGACGGCCCCATGCCGCGCCATCCCCGCGTCTCGTCCACCACCGAGAGCCTGTCCGCGGGCGTCTTCAGCCAGCTCGCGAAGAAGGCGCGCGAGCACACCGGGCACGTCCACCCGCTGCACGTGGGCGACACCTACCTCGACCCGCTCCCCGCGGCCCGCGCCGAGGCCCAGCGCACGGCCGACCACGACCGCCTCCACAACTACGCCCCGGTGCAGGGCGAGCCCCTGCTGCTCGACGCCATCGCCCGCCGCCTCGAGAGGCGCACCGGCGACCGTCCCGCGGTCGAGCAGATCCAGGTCATGAGCGGCGCCACGAGCGGGCTCAGCGTCGTGTGCGAGTCGATCCTCGATCGGGGCGACGAGGTGATCGTCCCGGCGCCGTTCTGGCCGCTCATCCGGGGCATCGTCGCGAGCCGCGGCGGCGTCCCGGTCGAGGTCCCGTTCTTCGACCGGCTCGCCGATCCGGGCTTCGATCCGGAGCGTGCGATCGAAGAGGCCGTCACCGACCGCACCGCGGCCCTGTACGTCAACACGCCGCACAACCCGACCGGCGGCGTGCTCCCGGACGACGTGGTCGACGCCCTGGTCCGCGTCGCGCGCCGCCACGACCTCTGGGTCCTGTGCGACGAGGCCTACGAGGAGCTCTGGTTCACCGACGGGCGGCCCGCCCCGGTGTGGGGCCGCCCGGACCTGTGCGCGCGCGCCATCGCCACCCACACGCTGTCGAAGAGCTACGGCCTCGCCGGCGCCCGCGTCGGCTTCACCCACGGCCCGGCCGAGGTCATGCGCACCATCCGCGCCGTCCAGACCTACCAGACCTACTGCGCCCCTCGGCCCATGCAGCTCGCGGCCGTGCGCGCGCTCGACGAGGGCGACGGCTGGCTCGCCGAGGCCCGCGCGGCCTACCGCGCGGCGGGCTTCGAGGCCGCCGACGCGCTCGGCATCGCCCGGCCGGCCGGCGGCACGTTCCTCTTCTTCGACGCCTCGCCCTACATGTCGCAGGGCGAGCCGCTCCTCGGCTTCCTCGGGCGCTGCCTCGACGCGGGCGTCCTGCTCACACCGGGCTCGGCCTGCGGGCGCGACTACGACCGCTGGGTTCGCCTGTGCTTCACGTCGGTGCCACCGGCGGAATTGCGCGAGGCGCTCGACCGGCTGCGTACCGTGATCCGGCCCTGAAAAGGGCTGCACCTTCCGCGACTGGTTCCCGTACAATCCGGAGCCATGCGAACGCTCGCTCTACTCCTCGCGCTCGGGACGGGCTGCGGCGGCGGCCTCGACCTCAACATGGTCGAAGCCGCGCACCAGCGGCCGAGCAACGTGGCGGTGTACTTCACGGTGGATACGTCCGACGGCGAGCCCGTGCCGGGGCTCCAGGCGACCGACTTCCGCATCTACGAGGACGGCTCGCTCGTCTCGGTCGACGAGAGCCAGCAGACCATCATCAACCCCGAGGTCGCCGCCGAGCACTACACCCTGCTCCTCGTCGACATGAGCGGGAGCGTGACCGAGAGCGACGACGTGCCCCTCATCCAGGACGCGTCGAACCAGTTCACCTCGCAGCTCGAAGGCCACCAGAAGGTCGCGGTCTACGCCTTCGACGGGTCCGAGGAGATCCACCGGATCAGCGGCTTCAGCGGCTCGGCGAGCGGCATCGGGAGGCTCTCCGGGTTCCGGGCGAGCGACCCTTCGACCAACCTGCACGGCGCGGTGGCCAAGGGCATCGAGGTCCTGAACGAGCAGCTCGAGCAGTGCCAGACCCCGCTGTGCTTCGGCACCATCGTGGTCTTCACCGACGGCACCGACCGGGCGCACCGCGTCTCCTACGGCGAGATGAACGACGCGTTGAACGACGTCTCCTACGACGTGTTCGCCATCGGCGTCGGCAACGAGATCGACGAGGGCACGCTCTCGGGCATCGGCCACAGCGGCTACGTGCTGGTCCAGGACTCGGCCGCCGTCGCGACCGCCTTCCAGGCGATCGGCCAGACCATCATCGGTCAGACGCAGCGGTTCTACCTGCTCAGCTACTGCAGCCCGGCGCGCGCCGGCCTGCACGAGGTCACGGTCGAGGCCGTGCACGGGGACCTGACGGGCGAGGTCAGCTACGAGTTCGACGCCGAGGGCTTCGGGCCGAGGTGCAACCCGGACCAGCCCCCGCCCTTCGACACGAGCGGGCGCGCCCGACGGCCGCGCCGGCGGCCCCGCGGTGCGGGGCAGCGGATCGAGGTCTCGGCCCGAGTCTCCGCGGGCGCGAGCGTCGAGACCGGCGCCGACCCCGAGGCGGGGTTGTACTGATCGCTACGCCTGGGCGACCCAGAGCTTGCAGTACCCCTGGGGGTGGATCGGGCCCTTGATGACCTGGCAGCCCCCGCAGGAGTCGGCCTGCTGAGGGGGCTGCCAGAACTGGCAGTTGTTGCAGAGCTTTTCCGCGTAGGGTGAGTGGTCCGTGTACTCCTGGGCCTGGCGCGCCTGGATCTCGGCCGGCGTGAGGCCCGACGTGTCGGTGCAGGTCAGCGCCTCGCCCTCGCCGTTGCCACAGGCGGCGAGCGCCACGCCCGCGCCGGCGGCCACCACCGGCAGGAACAGGGTCCTCTTCATCAGCTCGCGTCGCGACATTCGGTCGGCCATCCGTCGTCCTCCGGCTTGCCCCATGGACCATTCGCCCGACCCGCGGGGCCGCAAGGTCCGGGGGGTACCGCCCCCAGGCAGGCGCCCGACTGGGGGACCGGACCCCTATGGACCGGCCGACCGGACGGACAGATCCGTCACGATCTCGATCGGTTGGCTGACTGTGCAGGCCGGGTACACCGTTTGCTCCTCCGTTCCAGACCGCCATGCGACGGATGTGCGAGACGCTCGAGCAGCTCGGCCTCTGTGCCGAGCTGGTGGCCTGGTCCGCGAGCCGTACCTCGCTCGCCGACGTGTGGAGCGACTGCCCGCGGGGCGACTGGCTCCTCGCGCTCGCCGTCCGCGCCCGCGTGCCTCGCCGCTCGGTCGTCCTCGCCGCGCTCGACTGCGCGCGGACCGCGCAGCGCTTCGTGCCGGCCGGCGACCTCCGGCCGGGGCTCGCCATCGCGACGGCGGTGCGCTGGACCGAAGGGCTCGCGTCGGGGGCCGAGTGCTGGGCGGCGGCGTTCCAGGCCTCCGGCGCGGCGGCCGAAGCGGTCGACTGCGAAGCGGCGTCCGACGCGGCGAACGCGGTCGCCTGCACCGCCTTCGCGTGCGACAACGACGCGGACGACGCCTACTACGCCGACCGCGCGTACGCGGCCGAGGCGGCGCTCCTCGCGGCGCGCGCGTTTCGCCGCACCCCCGTCGACGCGCACTTCGTGTGCGCCGAGCTCGTGCGCCGCCGGATCCCGTTCGACGAGGTCGCCTCGCGGATCGAGCATGCGCTCCGCGCGTCGTTGCCTCCCCCTCCCCCCGACCGGGGCGTGCTCGGAAGCGAGCTGACCCCCCGCCCGTGGTACGACCCCGAGTACGTGTAGCTCAACGCGCGTGCCGGAACAGCCACCCGGTCAGCCGCTCGGGCCAGTCGTCGTGGAAGACGGGGATGTGGCTGCCGCCCTCGATCGTCCACAGCTCCGCGTCGACGCCTTCGACGCACCCGGTCTCGTACCGCAGGACCGTGGTCTCCGCGCCCGGCAGGTCGCTCTCGAGGTCCATCGGCTCGAGCTCGCTCGGCATGCTCGTGTCGCACCCGGCGCGCTCGGCCCACCGGCGGACCGCCTCGGGCGCCGACGGGTACGCGGGCCCGCCCTCGTACGCCACGGCGTCGTCGAGCGTGCCGTGTACCTGCAGCACGCTCACCGGCTGGCTCGCGCCGCACTCCTCCTCGGTCAGGAACGTCGCGCCCGCGAGGCCGCCGATGGCGGTCACCTCGTCGGCCATGGCGCACGCCATCCGGAAGGACATGAACCCGCCGTTCGAATGCCCGACGAAGTACACGCGGCCCGCGTCGACGGGGAAGCGGTCCTTCATCTCGTGGACCAGGCCGCGCAGGTAGGCCTCGTCGTCGACGCCGGTCCCTCCGAAGTCACAGCAGGCGGGAGTCGCGTTCCAGAAGCGGTTGCCGCTCTCGTCGACCGTGCCGTCGGGGAGCACGAGGTAGTACCCGTTCGCGCGGGCGTGCCGGCTCATCCCCCAGTAGACGTCCTGGAGAGTCGCCGAAGCCGAGTAGCCGTGCAGGAGCACGACGAGCGGCAGGGCCGTCTCGCCGTCGTAGGCGGTGGGGAATACGACGCGCGCGGGGCGCTCGTCCGGTCCGATCTCGCGCGGGAGCGACGGGCCGGCGTCGGCCGCGCCCGCGTCGGCCGCGCCTGCGTCGGCCGCGCCGGCGTCACCGGGCCCGGCCTCGCCGCCGCTGCAGGCGCACGAGAGGGACAACGCGAAGGTGAAGAGGAGTCGTTGCAGCATCGCAGAGCGCGAGCATAGGGCAACCCGCAACCAGGATGCGATCCCCCCACCCGATGGGCACCTCGCGAGGGTCCATGCGACACGTCTGCTCGGCCGCCTTGTTCGCTCTCGGGCTCCTGTGGCCCGGCCCGGCCGGAGCCCAGGTCCAGAGCTACCGGCTCGAGGTCCGGGGCCTCGGCAGCCCCTTTCTCGCCTACGGCCTCGAGCGCGTCCTCGTCGCGATCGAAGGGGTGCGCGACGTCGAGCTGGGCATGGCGGAGGGCTCGGTGGGCATCGCGCTCGTGCCCGGCGCCACCCTCATGCCGGACGCGATCGTCGAGGGCGTGCGGGAGGCCGGCCTCGAGCTCGTGCGCGTGGAAGCCACCGTGCGCGGGAGCCTCCGGGGCTCGGGCGAGCGCACCCGGCTCATCTTCGACGGCGGCGGTCCCCTCTCGTTCGTCCTGTTGCCGGGCCCTGCGAGCGACGCGCTCGAGTCGATGCGCGCCGAGGGCACCGAGCCGCTCCAGGTCCGCGGTCCCGTGGTCCGGCACGGCGACCGCTGGGGCCTCGGTCTCGAGTCCGTCGGCAAGGTGCCGGAGGGCTGACGTTGCGCCGCTTCGTGCCGGCCGCGGCCCTGCTCGCAGGGCTCGCGCTCTCGACCTGCGACGACGACGAGGGACCTGCCGCACCGGACGAGGAGCCGTCGGTGTGGCCGGGCTACCGGGTGATCGACGTCCTCGGCGAGACGGGCGAGCAGCCTGGGCAGCTTCGCACGCCGCTCGGCCTCGACGTGGACGGCGAAGGCCGGCTGTGGGTGGCCGACACCGGCAACCGGCGCGTGCAGGTGTTCGAACCCGGCGGCGAGGTGCGGGTCCTCGCGGAGGGATGGGTGCGGCCGGTGGACGTGGCGGCGAGCGACGGCAGGGTGTGGGTCGCCGACCTCGGCGCCGACGCGCTCCGCTGCCTCACCGCGGACGGCAGCCCGTGCGCCCGGGAGCCGGTCCGGATGCCCGCGCCCGCCGGCCTCGGCGCGCGCGAGCGCGGCGGCCCGCTCGCCGCCCAGCTCTACGGCCACCGCGTGGTGTCCCTCCACGGCGCGCCCCAGCTCTCGGTGGGTGGCGAGGGCAGCCGGACCGGCCAGCTCTACCACCCGACCGACGTGGCCGCTCTGCCGGGCGGTGGGTTCCTCGTCGCCGACGCCTACAACCACCGTCTCGCGCGGTACGACGCGCGCGGGCGCGCCGAGGATGCGTGGCCAGGCCCTCCCGAAGCGCCGTTCCGCGTCCCCACCGGCGTCGACGTCGAGGAGGGGGTCGTGCACGTCGCCGACGCCGGCGCCCGAAAGGTGATCGCGCTCTCGACGCGCGGCGAGGTGCTCGCCGAATGGCGGCTCGACAACGACCGCGAGCCGCGCATACGGAGCCCGGTCCGCGTCGCCGCTCACGAAGATCGCGTCTATGTCGCCGACCCCGCCAACGACCGGGTCATCGTCCTCGCCAGGGAGTGATGCTTGATGCCGCTCCGTCTCCGAGCCTAGTCGTCCCCGAGGAGCTCCTCGATGGGCCCGCCCTGCTGCTCGTCCTCGCGCTTGCGCTCCTCGACGAGCCCGATCTCCACCTTCGGGATCAACCCGCGCGCGGCGGCGTCGCGCGCGGCCGCGACGCTGTCCGGGACCACGATCATCTCGCTGCCGTGGTCGCGGATGTCCCGCGCGACGAGCGCGAGCTCGGCCTGCCGGGCCGCCCGCGTGTGCGCCGTCCGGATGTAAACCGCGAGGATGCGGGGACCCTCTTCACGCACGATCGTCCGGTAGTGCTCGGGGTCCTCCTGCCCACTGTCGCCGACGAGGACGAAGGGAAGGTGCGGCAGCGCCGCGAGCACCTCGCGGATCTTCGCGAGCTTGTGGCCGTGGCCTCCGCCCGGCGCGAAGCCTTCGCGCGTGAGGCCCCAGTCCCGCAGGAGGATGGGGCCCGGCGGGATGTCCTGCACCGACAGGAAGTGCTCGAGGTGCTCGTAGAGGTTCCAGGGGCTGCTCGAGACGTAGAAGATCGGGTTGGCGCCCTCGCCGTCCGGGCCGTACTGGAACGCGCTGTACAGCTCGCTCACGCCTTCGAACGGCACCCGCGTCCGGTGGTCGGTGAGGAACAGGGCGTAGGCGCGCTTCAGCGGGTTGGTGACACCGGTGACGATCACCGTGTCGTCGATGTCGCTGATGACCCCGTAGCCCGCCCGGTCGCCCACGACGAGCACCGGCGCCTCGACGCGCGGCGGGGACTCCTCGTCGGCGGGCGCGACGAGCTCGAGCGTGACCCGCTGCCAGCCGGGTCGGGTGCCGGGCGGCGGCTCGACCCACACGTCGACGAAGCCCTCGTCGTCGGTCCGCGTCTCCCACGCGTGACCACGCCACGTGACGCGGACCACGGCGTTCGGGATCTCCACCGTCGCGTACCGCTTGTAGCTCGCGATCGCGGTGCCAAGCAGCGTCCGCTGCCTCACCGGCGGAGGGACGCCGCGATCCTCGAGCACGCGCGCCTTGACGCACACCCGCGAACGGCTCCCGAACCCGCCGTACGGGAGGATCCGGAGCGGCCGTGCGATCCCGAGGACCTTGCGCGCCCGCCGGAACGCCAGATCGAGCTGCGCGTCGGCGTGGAACGCGAGCCAGAACAGCCTGCGGGGCAGCGTCGGCACGGGGTCCACTCTAGCCCCACGCCGTCTGGAAGACAGTCCCAAGCGCCGGCGTGCTTGACAGACACCGCAGGTCGGGTACCTGTCCTGCGCAATCATGACCCAGAAGCTGCGCATCCTCCTCCTCGAAGCCATCCACCCGATCGCGCAGGACGCGCTCGCGGAGGAGGGGTTCGACGTGGAGCTCCTCGAGACCTCGCTCTCCGAGGAGGAGCTGGTCCAGCGGCTCCGGGGCGTCCACGCCATCGGCATCCGGTCGAAGACGCAGGTCACCGCGCGCGTGCTCGAGAGCGCCACGGACCTCCTGGCCGTCGGCGCCTTCTGCATCGGGACCAACCAGGTCGACATCGGCTCGGCGACGCACCACGGCCTGCCGGTCTTCAACGCGCCGTTCAGCAACACCCGCAGCGTGGCCGAGCTCGTGATCTCCGAGATCGTCATGCTCTCGCGGCAGATCGGAGACCGGGTCCGCGAGATGCACGACGGACGCTGGCGGAAGATGGCCCAGGGCGCGCGTGAGGTGCGGGGCAAGACCCTCGGCGTCGTCGGCTACGGGCACATCGGCCGGCAGGTCGGCGTGATGGCCGAGGCCTTCGGGTTGCGCGTGCTCTTCTACGACATCCTCACGCAGCTCCCCATGGGCAACAACCAGCCCGTCGGCTCGCTCGACGAGATCCTCACGCAGTCGGACTTCGTGACGCTGCACGTGCCCGCGACACCGCAGACCCACATGATGATCGGCGAAGCAGAGCTCGCCCGCATGAAGAAGGGCAGCTTCCTGCTCAACCTGAGCCGCGGCACCGTCGTGGACATCCCGGCGCTCGCGCGGGCCCTCGCGTCCGGACACCTCGGCGGAGCGGCGGCCGACGTCTACCCCGAGGAGCCGAAGAAGAACGTCTCGGACGACTTCCGGAGCGAGCTCCAGCACCTGCCCAACGTCATCCTCACGCCGCACATCGGCGGCTCCACGCTCGAGGCGCAGGAGAACATCGGCCGCGAGGTGAGCACGAGCCTCACCAAGTACCTGAAGGCCGGCGCCACCACCGGGTCGGTCAACTTCCCGCACGTGGAGCTGCCGTACGGTCCGGGCACGCACCGCGTCGCCAACGTCCACCGCAACGTGCCGGGCGTGCTGCGCGACATCAACCGCATCGTCTCGGAGGCCGAGGCGAACGTGCAGGCCCAGCTCCTCGCCACTAGCCCGGACCTCGGCTACCTCGTCATGGACTTCGACCGGCCCGTCTCCACCGAGATCTGCGACAAGATGGCCGCGCTCGACACCACGATCCGCGCCCGAGCCCTCTGGTAAGTGCGGTTCGTTCTCTGCAGAGGTGGGGAGCACGCTCGCAATCAGGCGGTGACGGCACTAGGATCGGGGGCCATGACCAGGCTCCCGACCGTCCTCTTCATCCTCTGTGTGACGGCAGCCTGCGGCGGAGGGGATCGTCGCGGCGACCCGGGTCCGAGGGACGGCGCGGCCGCGGATGGCGCCGCCTTCGACGCCTCGGTCCCGATAGACGCGGGCGACCCGCCGGACGCGGTCGACCCTGCGGGAGACGGAGATGGCGACGGGCTCAGCAACGCCGACGAGGGCCTCTCGACGGGCGTCGACACCGACGGCGACGGCACGCCCGACTACCTCGACGACGACTCGGACGGCGACGGCATCTCGGACGCGGACGAGGCCGGTGACGACGACCACACGACCCCTCCGGTCGACACCGACGGCGACGGCACGCCCGACTTCCGCGACACGGACTCGGACGGCGACTGCGTGAGCGACGCGCTCGAGGCGGGCGACGACGACGCGTCGACCCCCCCGGCCGACACCGACGGCGACGGCACGCCCGACTACCTCGACCTCGACTCGGACGGGGACTGGCTCGCGGACGAGCTCGAGGACGCCGACTGCGACGGCGAGACCGACGAGGCCGAGTCGTCGAGGGTCGATCCGGACACGGACGGCGACGGGGACGGCGACCTCGCCGAGGTCGCGGTCGGGACCGATCCCACCGACGGCTCGGACGGGCCGACCGCCGCGGGCACGCCCGTGTTCGTGGTCCCGGCCGAGCTCGGCCCGGCGCCCGCCGAGGCGGACCTCGACTTCACGATCTCGTCGCGCAAGGTGGACGCCTACATCCTGGTCGACCGCTCGGGCTCGATGTTCACCGAGATCTCGTCCATCCGGAGCAACATCGAGACCGTCGCGAACAACGTGACGTGCGCGCCGGTCGGCTCGGGCGATCCCCCGGGCTGCATCGAGGACATCTGGTGGGGCGCCGGCACGATCGGCTACCGGGGGACGAGCGGCCACTCGTACACGAACCACCTGGACCTGCAGTCCGACCCGGCCCTCGTCGGCACGGCGCTGCCGAGCACCGAGCCCCCGGGCTGCTGCGACGAGACGATCTCGCTCGCCCTCTGGTCCACGTGCACGGGCGCGGCGCCGACAGGCGCGGGCTGCACGATCAGCACGCCCTACCTGGCGCGGGCGACCTGCGACGGCTCGCCGGCCGGCGCTCTCGGGTTCGGCTACCCCTGCTTCCGTCAGGACGCCCTGCCGGTCATCCTGCTCGTCACCGACGAGGCCCCCACCTCGACCTACGACTGCCCCGCGATGTCCACGGTCACGGCGACGGCCAACGCGGTCGGGGCCAAGATCGTGGGCATCGTCGGATCGGACGCGGTCCCGCAGGTGCGCACCGACCTCGAGGCGCTCGCCACGAGCACCGGCGCGGTGGACACGGCCGGCACGCCGCTCGTGCTCGACGGGAGCGGCGTCGGCGCCGCGTCGGCGATCGAAAACGCGCTCACGACCCTGCACGACGGGGTGCCCTTCGACCTCGCGGCCGAGCTCACCGACGATCCGTCGGACTCGGTGGACGCGGTCGCCGCCTTCGTCGACCACGCCGAGACGCTGCAGCTCGGGACCGCCGAGTGCACGGACGGACACACCGACGAGGACACCGACTCCGACGGCCACGCGGACACCTACCGTGGGGTCACGCTCGGCGCTCCGGTGTGCTGGCGCGTCGTCCCCGCGACGAACACGACGGTGCCGATGACCGACGCGCCGCAGGTGTTCCGGGCGACGCTGGACATCGTCGCGGACGAGGTCACGCGGTTCGAGCGGCGCGATCTCTGGTTCGTCGTGCCGCCTACGTTGTGACGTCGAAGACCTTGCCGGGGTTCAGGATCCCCTTCGGGTCGAGGGCGCGCTTGACGTCCCGCATGATGGCGATCTCGGCCGGGCTCCGCGTGTAGGAGAGCCACTCCTTCTTCAACAGGCCGACGCCGTGCTCGGCGCTGACGCTGCCGGCGTGCCGGCGCACGAGCTCGAACACGTGACGGTCGGCGTCGTGGGTGTGCGCGAGAAACGTCGCCTCGTCCATGGCCTCGGGCTTCATGACGTTGACGTGCAGGTTGCCGTCCCCGATGTGGCCGAACAGGCAGATCTCCCAGTCCGGATAGCGGGCCGAGAAGACCGCGCCGAGCTCGCGCACGAAGGGCCCGAGGCCCGCGATGGGCAGCGCGACGTCGTTCTTGTGCGGGAACCCCGTGGCCGAGAGGCTCTCGCTGATGCCCTCGCGCAGCGTCCACAGCGCCGCGGCCTGCGCCTCGGTGGCGGCCATCGTGCCGTCGAGCACCAGCTCGCGCTCTACCACGCCCTCGAGGAACCCGTCGAGCGCGCCCCGGTCCGGCGCCTCCACCTCGAGGAGCACGAAGTAGGAGCCGGAGGCCTCGAGCGGGTTGTGCACCTTGCGGTGTCGCGCGAGACGGGCGAAGCACCGGGCGTCGAACGTCTCGTAGGCCATGATGGTGAACGGACCGCGCCGCGCCTCCTCGAACAGCGCGAGCACCGCGTCGAGGCTCGGCAGCGCGAACAGGAAGACGTCGAGCCGACCCGGCAGGCGGGTGAGCTTGAGCGTGGCCTCCGTGATCACGCCGAGCGTGCCTTCGCTGCCGATGAAGAGCTGCCGGAGGTCGAGGCCGGTGTTGTTCTTCTCGAGCGCCCCGTTCAGCTCGAGGATCTCGCCCGTGGCCGTGACGACCTCGAGCCCGAGCACCCACTGGCGCGTGGGCCCGTAGCGGATGACCTTCACGCCGCCGGCGTTGGTCGCGATGTTCCCCCCGACCTGGCTCGAGCCCTTCGAGGCGAAGTCGACGGGCCAGGTGAGCCCGTGGGGCTCGGCGTGTTGGTGCACCTCCTCGGTGACCACGCCGGCCTGCACGCGCACCGTCCGCCCGAGCACGTCGACCGGGTCCATCCGGCGCATGCGCCGGGTCGAGAGCACGATCTCGCCGTCCTTCGCGACCGCCCCGCCCGCGAGCCCGGTCCGGCCGCCCGACGGCACGACCGCGACGCCCGCCTCGTGACACCGGCGCAAGAGGCGCGCCACCTCCTCGGTCGAGCGGGGGAAGCACACCAGCGCCGGCGCCGGCTCGTGGACGCGCGTCCAGTCCCGGCCGTACTCGGCGAGCTCGTCGGGCTCGTCCGTGCAGAAGCCGTCCTCGAAGTCGGCGCGCAGATCGCGGACGAACGATGCGGGAGGCGCGGGCACGGCGGGAAGCTAGCACACGGCCGCGCGCCGGTCCGACCGCTCGATCAGTACAGGATCGTGATCTGCTCGAGGTTCAGGCCGGCGGGGGTCGCGTACGAGGTGAAGCTGCCGAGGCCGTAGGCGACGAGGCCGAAGGGATCGGTGGCCGAGATGCGGTGCGTGCCGCCGTCGAGCGTGATGATCCCGATCTCCCGGCCGCCGACCATCTGCCACGACGCCGACGCGGCGCTCCCGTCGAGCGTCAGCGCGAGCCCGGGCGGGCGCACGACCATGAGGTAGTTCTGCCCGTTCGTGCCGGTGTTGTACGACGTGGGCAGGATGAAGGTGTAGTCGCTCCGGTACTGCTCGGAAGGGACCAGCACCGTCATGGCCGGGTCGCCCCGCTCGGCGGGCGGATCGGACGCGTACTGGCCGAGCAGGTACTGCGTCACCTGCACGGCGTGCGTGGCGCTCACCTGGAACGGCGAGGTCGCGAAGAGCTCGAGGTACTCGCCGCGGCTCAGCGTCCCGCCCGACACCCCGCCCTGCGGAGGGGTCACGGTCACGCTGGTCCCGTCGAACGCGGCGACCACGCGGACGAGGTTGCGCCCGCCGGTCGTGCCGGCGCCCATCGGCGCGCTCACGTACTCGCGCCCCCAGCTCTGCACGGGCGGCATCTGGGTCTCCAGGTGATCGCAGGCCTGCGCCGTGTAGGGCACGTACGCGCAGGTGTGCCCGCCGAACACGGCCACCGGCCGGTCGGCTGCGATGCGCGTGCCGGTCAGGTCGTGGCCGACCTCGCTGCACGTGTCGAAGAGGTCGCAGATCTCGCCGAAGGGCGTCGACTCGCAGTCCCGCTCGCGGTTGTAGCCGGGGCGCGACTCGCTGCACTCGGGCGGCGCCGCGGCGGCCACGTGCGCGACCTCGCCCTGCGCGAGCGTGAGGACGAAGCCGGCCCCCCGGCCCGACGCCGGGATCCTCCCTCCCCCGCCCGCGGCGACGTCCCCCGCCGGCGTCACCTCGACCGTCGTCGGCTCGGGCGAGATGCCGACGATCGCCACGTACCCGGGATAGCGGATCGTGCTCGTGTCGCCTCCGCCGAAGCCCTCCGAGCCCGTCCGGCGGCTGAGCGGCACGTAGCTCGTCGCGAAGTAGTCGCCCGTGAGCACGTGGCTCGGGAGGAGCAGGGTGGCGTCGTTCGTGTACGAGTAGGTGCCCCCCACGTTGTACTCGAACGGGTTGAACTGGGAGACGATGACCGGCACGTCGCTCGTCAGCCGGTAGGCGCCGCCCGCGACGACCAGGCTCTGCCAGCTCCCCTCGCCGATGGCGAAGGACTGCCCGTCGATCCAGGGGAGCGGCACCTCGAGGAGACCCTGCGCTTCGATGGTGCCGGTCCACACCTCGGCGCCGCTTCGGGTGACCCGCAGGCTCGCCGGCGTGTCGTTCGGGTTCGCGACGACCACGCGGTAGTCGAACGTGCTCCCGTCGAGCTCGCCGGTGTTCGCGAGCGGGGTCGGCCAGTACTCGCACCCCACGTTCGACCGCGACGCCTCGGCCTCGCCGCACGCGTCCGCGCAGTAGCCGTCACCGCCGCAGGTGCTCCCCCACTCGGCGCAGTCGCGCCCGCTCACCCAGGAGCTTCCGTCGGCCGCGCAGAACATCGACACGGTGCCCTCGCACCGCCGCGAGCCCGGCCGGCACAGGACGCACCGGAGCCCCGGATCGCACGCGCTGTCGCAGACCGTCTCGATGCTGTGGCTCACCCCGTCGTCGGCGCACTCCCAGTACACGTTGCCCGTGCACCCGCTCTCGCCCGGCGTGCACCCCGCGGGCCCCGAGTCCACGCCCGGGATCGGCCCGCCGTCGATGCCCGGCCCGCCGTCGCGCGAGCCGCTCCCCCCGCCGCCGCCACCGCGCGCGCTGCACCCGAGCGCCACCACCGCCACCACGACCCAAGCCAATGCCAGACGCGCCATGCCGGCCATGGTACCGCAAGGCGGATCTATTAGCCGCACGCCGGCATCTCGCAGCGCCAGTAGTCGAGCGGCGGCCCGCTGGCGGGGAACGGTCCCCGGGTGCAGAACTCGAACGCGCCGCAGTCGGCGTCCGACCGGCACGTGTCCGCGGGCGTGTGGCAGAGGAAGCGGACGGCCGAGTAGTCCACCTCGCCCGGCCCCATGCACTCGTAGGAGACGTCGCAGCCGAGCCCCTCGCAGTCCTCCGGGCCACGGCAGTCCGCG
>JBDIVX010000022.1:0-69917 GCA_039794305.1 Candidatus Neutrinellum sp. | reverse complement strand
GGCACCGACCCAAACTGGCGACGCCGGCCATCGGTTCTCGATCAGCTCCGCGGCTGGATCGTTCAACCGGCGCCCTCCCGCGGCGGCGGCCGCAAGCCACGGCGTGCCGCTAACTGATCACGCATGGGAACCGCCCTGAAGGAACCCTGAAGGAACCCCCCCTGAAGGAACCGCCCGACGTGCGGGGCGTTCGACGGTGGGCTTCGGAGAGGGAACCGCCCGGAGAAGGAACCGCCCGACGTGCGGGGCGTTCGACGGTGGGCTTCGGGGCCTCGAGCGTGGTCGTGACGGCTGCAGCGACGACTTCCGCGGCGACAGTCGTCGTCGCAGTCCTGCATTCGTCCGCTCGTGGCGGAGAGAGGAGCGGATCCGAGCCGTCCGGGGCAACTGCAGACGCACCGATGCGCCGCCGGTCGTCGTCCAGCGAGGCACGCCCCCCGACGGGACGCTCTGGGCTCAACCAGGTGGGTCGGAGCCGTGACTCCCGGCGCCGCGAGGCGGCCTTCCTCGCCGCCGGTCGCGTAGGGTGATGATGCGACGCGCCGTCTCGGCGCGGCGCTTGTCGAACCGATGGCGGACGACGGCGAGGCCGCGTTCGTCGCCGGCCGGTTCGCCGCCGCCGTGGCTCGCAGTGTTGTCGTTCTTCTCGCCGTTCGTGCCAGCCTTGCCTCGGGCCGAACGGTGCGGCGTCGGCTCGGCCAGGTCGAGCGTCGCCTCCTCGACGATCTCCCCGGCCTCCTCCACGAACGCCTGCCGGACCGCGTCCACGATCGCGTGCGACTCGTCGCGCACCTCGTCGCGAGCCCTCCGCTCGCGATCGAGCTCGGCCTGCACATCGCACAGGATCGGCCCCGGCTTCGCGATGACAGCTCCGGGCAGCGGCGCGCGCTCGACCGGCGCCCCGTGGTAGGCGCGCCAGGCGTAGGTCCCGAACGGGAAGCGCCGCTCGTGGTCGCCGTCCCGCCGCGCGACGCGGCAATCCTCGTGGTCTGACCGGAACGAGTGGACCTCCTTCGCCGCCCCGATGCGCTCGACGCGCCCGACGATTCCCCGAGCGCCGATGCGAAACGTCGGCACCCGGCCGCCGCCCGACTCGCGCAGCGTCCGCGGCTCGCTCCACGGATGAAGGCGCCGGAGGGCCCGGGCGCCCATGACAGGCCGCTTGCGGGCGGCGCGGATGGCGCGGATCCCGTCCTCGGCCAGACGGTTCATGTGATAGACGAGCCGGTCGATGTCGCCGCCGAAGGCGTGGTACAGGAGCGGCGGCGGCGTCAGCTCGAGCCGCAGCCGCTCGGGCCGGCTCTTGCCGAAGTAGAACGGCGGCCGCTCGACCTCGATGTAGCCGACCTTCCACAGGTCGGGGTGGCGCCCGCCGGCGGCTGTCCGCCAGTTTCGCCGATCGGGGCCGGCAAGTGGCCGGAATGACGTGACCGAGGCGCGGCACGGGTCCAGGCCCAGGTCGCGGGTTCGGGAGAAGCAGGGCCCCGGCGGCTCCCTGTCCATACCCGTCGAGGCTCCACCCCACCTCGCGAACCTTCCACTTCACCTTCCACTCTTGCCGCGTCAACAGGGGACAGCGCACGACACCCGGAGACGCTATGTGGTTGTTATCGTGCGTTTTCGCTAGTGGTCCCGGACCCCTTTGGGGTCTTGCCAAGGTTGAAGTCGTGGGTTCGAATCCCATTTCCCGCTCCGAGACGCACTGACCAACGGCCGGCCGGATCTTCCCGCCGGCCGTTTTCGTTCCCGTCGAGCGTCGCAACGGGCCACGCAGCCTGCGGATAGAAAGCCCGCGGAGGGACCCCGGCGCTGGTCCCCCGGTCTGCTTTCGAGAATCGGAAGCCTGTGAGGGGACCACGACGTTGGTGCCCCGGTCCGCTTTCGAGAATCGAAAGCCTGTGAGGGGACCCATGTGCTGGTCCCCCGATCTGCTTTCGAGAACCGAAAGCGCGCTGGGGGACGACGGCGCTGGTCCCCCGAGTTGCTTTCGGAACCTCGCGCGGAGCGTGTCTAGGTCCGCCGCGTCCGAGGACCGGCGGGTGTGGTAGCGTCCTCGCGTGCTGCGCCGCGTCGCCTTCGTGTTGATGCTTCCGGCGATTGCTTGCGGCGGCCGGACCGGCGCTCCTTCGGGGACCACGGAGGTCGTCCACCCCGAGCCGGTGCCCGCCGAACCCGAGCCGGCGGTCGTCGAGGGGCCCCCTCGGCCGGAGGCGCCGCCAGAGGAGCCCGCCGCCGTAGAGCCGCCGGTCGGCGCGCTCACCACCGCGCCCGCGCCCAACGCCCCAGGGGTGCCGGGCGCGCCGGTCACGAACCTGGTGCCCTGGGACGCGGGCGTGACGCTGGAGGGACGCCGGGCCGTCGTCGACGGCGAGGGTCCGCTGGTGCTGGTCGACGCGAGCCGGTTCGTGGCGGTGTCCGGCGACGGCACGACCGAGACTCGCGTGCGCGACAACCCCGTCGGCTACACGCCCGTGTTCGCCGACTCGACGCTCGGGCGGGTGCCCGTGGCATCGGGGGTGTTCCTCGTCCGCGGGGAGGGAGACCGCGTCGCCGGCGTCGACCGGGAGACGCTCGCCGTGCGCTGGACCCGTACGATCGGCGCGGTGCCGGGCAGCCGGGAGGCCCACCTGTCGAGCGGCGACGCGTTCGTCGTGGTCGTGGACGAGGAGCTGCTCGCCCTCGATCCCGAGAGCGGCGAGACGCTCTGGCGGGCGGAGGTTCGGCGGTCGATGGCGCAACAGCGCTGGCGAGCGGCCGACGGGTTGGTCTTCTGGCACGACGGGGAGCTCCGGGCGCGGGACGCGCGCACGGGCGAGGTGCGATGGGAGGCCTCGGGGCTCGCTTGGGACGCGCGGCTCTTCGATGTCGCAGCCGGCCGGCTGCCGGTCCTCGCCCGTCACCGCGAGCTCGTCCTGCTCGACGTCTCCGATGGCTCGGTGCAGGCGACCGTCGACTTCGGCGAGCACGTGCCCGCCGGCCGGAACCTCGTGATCGACGGGGACGTGGCCTACGCCACCTCCGACACGCGCGGTCGCAACCGGAGCCTGCACGTCACGGCGTGGGACCTCCGCCGAGGGCGACGGCTGTGGCAAAGCCCGCCGATGGCGATGGACGGCACCGGGTTCCACCCCTCGCTCGGGCTCGACGACGACAGCGTCGTGGTGTGCACGAACCACTGGACCGCGCAGGCCCTCGACCGCCGGAGCGGCCGTCCGGTCTGGGCAGGTCACCCGCCGAGCTGCCGGCTGCCGACGACGTGGCGCCCGCGCGCAGACGCGCCGAACGTCCTGCTCTTCGCGCCCGGTCCGGACACCGCCTTCGCGCGCGCCGCCGACACACCGGCGCGACGTCGCGTGACGGTCTCCGGCCGCATCACCTGCGGCGGCGAGCCGGCGTTCGACGCCCGGGTGTGGGTAGGCGAGCAACGCGTGCGGACGCGCCGTGACGGCCGCTACCGGGCGACCGTGCACGCCGCCGAAAGCGTCCCGGTGTTCGTCCACCAGCACAGCGCGAACCCGTTCAGCTTCTGCTCCTCCGAGCGGCGCAGCGTGCCCGTGGGCGGCGCGCGCGTCACCGCGGACTTCGAGCTGCGGCTGAACGGGCACTCCGACCAGCTCTGACCGGCGGCCCCCGTGCCCGCACCGCCGCGTCTCACAGGAACGCGCGCTGCACGGAGAAGGCGACCGTCGTGCCCGCGAACGGGAGGTTCGCGCCTGCACCGGAGAACGGGATGTCCGACGCGAGCGTGAGCGTCCCTTCCCAGTACGGGAGGTCGAAGGCGTGGGTGGCGTAGACGCCGACGCGCAGGCGCCGGGTGGCGCTCCGCGGCAGGACCTCGTCGTCCTCGAGCGCCGCGCCGCCGAGCGCGAGCGTCGAGAACGCGCCGCCGGACCAGAACAGGTTCGGGATGTAGAGCCACGACAGGCGGAGCGACACCGCCTCGCCGGGCTCGAAGCTGCGGCCGGCGACGGTGCGCGCGAAGCGGTGCCCGTACGAGGCGCCCACGGTCAGCGCGTGGCGGGACGTCAGGAACTTGGTGACCTTGGCTCCGGCGAACGCCTCCCAGGAGCCGTCCCCGGTCACGTCCGCCGCCGCGGGGTCCTGGCTCTCGTGCGGCGCCCGGCCGGAGGGTGCGCGGACGCCGATCGTCAGGTCCACGTACGGCACGAGGGTCTCGGGCGCCGCGAGGTCGAGCTCGGCCTGCGGGTCGTCGACGACGGTCCAGCCGAACGCGCCCGTCACGTCTCCGACCCCGCCGGAGGTCGAGCCGCCGACCGCGTCGAAGTGACGGTTCTGGAGCCGGAAGGGGACGGTCCCGCGGAGCTGCAGCCGGCGGTCGGCGAAGCGGAAGCCGCCGCCCAGCGTGAGGACGGCGTCGTCCGCGCGGGTGGTCTCGAGCGCGCGCCAGCGGCCGTCCGCGTCCCAGCTCCCGACCGCGTGGTCCCACGCGAGCTCCGCCGCGACGATCGCGTCGCGGCACGGGCCGACGAACCCGAATTCGCCGCTCCCGGTGGCCGTACAGCACGCCTGCGCGAGCGCGACCTCGGGGAGCGAGGCGGCCGCGAGGCAGAGCACGCCCGCGAGCACGCGCCCCACGGCTACTCCAGGACCTCCTGCGGGAAGACGAACGTGTCTCGCATGGAGGCGGTCTCGACCTCCACCGTGATCTCCCAGTGGCCGCCCATGTTGTAGTAGATGATCGCGTGATAGTGCCCGCTGCCCATGTCGTGGACCTCCGGCTCGCGGCGCGTGCCGTGTCCGTGGGCGGGCATCCACGGCTCGATGTCGAGCGTCGCCCCCTCGATCGGCGCGCCGTCCGGATCGGTGAGCGTCACCATGTAGTCGGTCTGGCCTGCCCGGGGCGGGTCCGGATCGGGGAGGAACTCGCCCTGGCAGTCCTCGTTCCCCGACCACATCTCCACCGCCTGGCTCTCGACGGTCTCCGAGGTGCAAGCCGCGAGGGAGAGGAACAGCACGACGACCGAGACCATGCGCATCGAGAAGACCTCCACGCGCTTCAGCTAGGCGCGGGTCTCGCCGCCGACAATGCGGCGGATTGTCGCACCCCGGACCGTGCGGCTCGCCCTACCTCGGCGGCGGGTACTTCTGGAGCTTGCGCTGGAGCGACCGGCGGTGCAGGCCGAGGCGCCGCGCGGCCTCGGACACGTTGCCGTCGCAGTCGGTCAGGACGCGGTTGATGTGCTCCCACTCGGCGCGCGCGAGGGAGGGCGCGTCGATGCCGTCGCTCACCGCGGGTGTCACTGGCGAGTCGGCGCGCGCGAAGGCCGCCAGGATGTCGTCGGCGTCGGCCGGCTTCGACAGGTAGTGCACCGCGCCGAGGCGCATCGCGTCGACCGCGGTCGCGATGCTGCCGTAGCCCGTGAGGACGACGACCTTCGTCGTCGGATCCACGGCCAGCAGGTCGCGCACGAGCTCGAGCCCCGACCGGCCGGGCATTCGCAGGTCGACGACCGCGAGCTCCGGAGAGGCGGAGCGGGCGAGGTCCATCGCCTCGTCGTACGAGGCGGCCTGGCGCACCTCGTAGCCTCGATCGACGAACGCGCGGGCCAGGCGCGGCCGGAGCACGTCGTCGTCGTCGACGATGAGCAGCGAGGCCGGGTGTGTCGGGGTCTCTCGGGCCGTGGTCACGACGCCTTGCGAGGCTGGACCGGACCGTCCGCCCGCGCAAGCGGGAGCGACACCGTGACCACCGAGCCGCGACCCTCCTCCGTCTCGATGTCCAGGGAGCCCCCGAGCTGCTCGACGACCTCGCTCGCCAGGAAGAGCCCGAGCCCCATGCCGCGGCCCGGCTCCTTGGTGGTGAAGAACGGATCGGTCGCGTGCTCGACCTCCTCGGCGGTCATCCCACGGCCCCGGTCGCGGACCGAGATGCGGACGACGTCCCGCTGCTCCTCCACGCGGACCGTGATCGGCGCGCCGGCGTCGGAGGCGTCCCGTGCGTTCTCGAGGATGCCCCTGAGGACCTGGGCGACTGCCTTCGGAGCCGTCGTCACGGTCCGGCCGGTCCCGGGATCCATCTCGACGGTCACGCGCTCGCGCCCGTCGAACGCGGACAGCGCGTCGTCGACGAGCGCGCGCGGATCGACCTCGCGCGGGGCCTCGCCCCGCCGGTCCCCCGCGTCCGCCGCCATCTTCTCGAGGATGGCGCGGCAGCGCTCCACCTCGCTGCGGATGAGCGCGGCGTCCTCCGCCACCGGCGAGCGGCCGTCCTTGCCGAGCTCGACCGCGAGGTCCTTGGCCACCACGGCGATCGTGGAGAGCGGGGTCGACAGCTCGTGCGCAGCCCCTGCGGCCAGCGTCGCGAGCGACGCGAGCCGGGCGCTGCGAGCCGCGCGGGCGCGCTCCCGCGCGAGCTGGGCCTCGCGCTCGGCGAGCGCCCGGGTGACGCGGCTAAGGAAGTACCCGATGAAGCACGCCGCGACCGCGAAGGCGATCCACATGCCCACCAGGTGCAAGTACATCGTGTCGCCGGCCGAGGTGGCGTGCGCGCCGTGCCCCGCGTGGGCGGCGTGGCCGCCGTGCGCACCCTGCATCCACGTCGACTCGAGGAAGAGCGAGCCGAACCCGGCGATCGCCAGCGCGCCGATGATCCAGGTCACGCGGGCCGGCAGGATGACCGCCGCGAGCGCGACATAGACCAGGTAGAGGATGGTGAAGGGGTTGGCCGGCCCGCCCGTCAGGAACAGCAGGACGGTGAGCACCATCACGTCGAGGGCCATGAGCGCGGGGAGGAGGCGCGCGTCGATCTCGGGCCGGCCCCGAACCCAGACGGTCACGAGCGCGTTCGACCCCAGCGAGACCGACACGGCCCCCGCGAGCCACCCGGCGGGCACATCGGTGACGGCGGCCGCGACGGCGATCGCCGCGAGCTGTCCGCCGCCGAGGATCCACCGCAGCCGGAGCAGCCACCGCAGGTTGAGAGCGTCGGCGGACGCGTCACGCATGCCCCGGTCCTACTCGCACCCGCGCTCGAGCAACACCCGGTCGAGGTGCGCCACGACCGGGCAGGGCGCGTCGCGCTCGGGGAGGATGACGCGCACCCGCCGCCCGAAGACGTACACCGAGTCGCGCGAGCCGAGCCGGGTGTAGAGCGCCCAGATCGGGAGGCGCGCGACGGCGCCGTTCCGCCGCCGCGCGTAGAGGTACGCGTCGGTCACGAGCACCTCGCGCACGTGCTCGTGGAGCGGCTCCTCGGGTGTCGAGGCGAGCCACACGAGCAGGGCCTCGTACGGCGAAGGCGCCGCTCGGCGTGCGAGGATCGGCTCGTGCGGGCGGGTCGGGGCGGCCGTGCGGTAGACGCCCGCCTGGCCCGGCTCGGGATCGCGGGGGAAGTGGGCGACCACCTCCCACTGGACGTCGG
This sequence comes from Candidatus Neutrinellum sp., assembly GCA_039794305.1. Lineage (GTDB taxonomy): Bacteria > Myxococcota_A > Polyangia > Polyangiales > JBDIVX01 > JBDIVX01. Next base: position 62,536 of record JBDIVX010000022.1, on the reverse strand, counting down.
CCCGCGCGAGCCAGCCGTCCGCGATGACGCGAGATGCCCGCGCGCCGAGCTGCTCGGCGGCGTAGTCGACGAGCTGCTCGACGCGCGCCTCGAATTGCCGCGCGTCACCGTCCGCCGTGAAGTACGCGTCGCCCGGAAACTCCGCCTCGCGCCAGCGGATGCGGAGCCCGGGCCAGGGGTCGACGGCCTCGAGGCGCTCGAGACGAGTCCACGGCACCACCACCTCGTGCATGCCGCTCCCGACGCGCAGGGCGTGCGCGTGGAAGTGGATGGTGTCGGCCTCCACGCCGACCCGAACGGGCGGGTCGCCCGGAGACTCGCCGCCGAGATCGACCGTCACGCGCCGAGCGTACACGAGAAGCGACGGATCCGCGGGCCGTGGTCGCGTCGATCTCGAAGTGGTCGTACGGGAGCGGCCCGACGGGGATCACGTGCTCCGTTCGTTCGCGTGCGTTCGTTCCGACGAACGCTGGAGGCTGCGACAATGCGCCGCATCGCGCGGGTGCAGGCGAGCGGCTACCCTGGGGCATGTCGCTCCGGCCCGCATCCCTCGTCGCAATCGCCCTGCTCGCCGCCTGCGGCGGTGACGACGCGTCCGGAGCCCACGGCGGGCACGGCGGGGGCGGTCACGGGGGGCCGATCACCGGGGGGGATCCGGCACGGGGAGAGGAGATCTTCCGGGATCACTGCGCGGCGTGCCACACGCTCGGGCGAGGCGACCAGCGAGGGCCCGACCTCCTCGACGTGCACGTCCGCAGGCCGGGCGGTTGGCTGCGGCGCTGGCTCACCGACCCGGCGGAGACCGCGGAGGCCACCCCCTACGGAGCGCGGATCGTCGAGGAGTGGGGTGTCCTCATGCCCGACCCGAACCTCGACGACACCGGCATCGCCGACGTGGTCGCGTTCATCGAGCAGCAGAGCGGCGTCGGGCCGATGGCCCCGCGGCCGCCCGTCGAGCTCTCCGCCGAACAGCGGACAGCGACCCGCGACCGCTACTTCGATCGGTGCGCCGGATGCCACGGCACCTACCGGGGCGGCGCCACCGGGCCCGACATCGGCGAGGGGCGGAGCGTCGAGCTCGGGACCGACACGCTCGCGGCCGTGATGCGCCACGGGAGGCCGTGGGGAATGCCCGCGTTCGGCCGTGAGGGGCTCCTGTCGGAGGCGGAGATCGACCGGATGGCCTCGTTCCTCCAGCTCCCGCCGCCCGAGGCGCCGGCGCTCGGACTCGACGAGGCGCGCGCGAGGTGGGAGCTGGTGGTCCCCGTCGCGGAGCGGCCGACGAGCCCCGAGCACGACCGCGACTGGCAGAACTTCTTCGGGGTGGTCCTGCGCGACCCCGGGCAGGTGGCGGTCTTCGACGGCGACACGAAGGAGGAGGTCGCGCGGATCGACGTGGGCTTCGCGGTGCACATCCTCCGCTCGTCCTCGACGGGCCGGTACTTCTACGCCGTCGGGCGCGACGGGTGGGTGACGTTGATCGACCTCTGGTCGAGCGTGCCGCGCGCGGTCGCGCGAGCGCGAGGGTGCTTCGACGCGCGCAGCGTGGAGGCCAGCAAGTACGCCGGGTACGAGGACCGGTTCCTCGTCGAGGGTTGCTACTGGCCGCCGCAGTACGTGGTGTTCGACGGCCTGACGCTCGAGCCGCTCGCGCGAGGAGACGTCACCGGCACGGCCGTCGACACCGGCGAGCACCTGCGCGAGGTGCGCGTGGCATCCGTCGTCGCGTCGCACGACGGCCCTGTGTGGGCGCTGGCGCTCAAGGAGTCGGGGCACGTGGCCCTGGTCGACTACGCCGAGGACGGGTTCCCCATCGTCACGCGGATCGGAGCGGAGCGCTTCCTTCACGACGGCGGTCTCGACCGCAGCGGGCGCTACTTCCTCGTGGCGGCGAACGCCCGCGACCGGATGGCCGTGGTAGACCTCCGCGAGCACGAGCTCGTGACCACGTTCGAGACCGGGGCTCTGCCGCACCCCGGACGTGGCGCCAACTGGCTCGACCCGACCTACGGCTGGGTCAACGCCACGGTTCACCTGGGCGAGGGGATGCTCGCCGTGTACGGCGCCGATCCCGAGGAGAGCCCCGAGCACGCGTGGGAGGTCGTCCGGGAGGTCCCGCTCCCCTCGGCCGGGAGCCTGTTCCTGAAGACGCACCCGAGCTCGCCCTGGGTGTTCTTCGACATGGCGCTATCGACCGATGCCGCGCAGTCGCGACAGTTCTGCGTGTACTCGAAGGAGCGGGGTGAGGTCGACCGCTGCATCACGCCCTCCGACGCCGGCCCGGCGGTCCACTTCGAGCTCGACAGGACCGGCTCGGAGGTGTGGGTCTCGGTCTGGGCGGAGGAAGGCGAGATCGTGGTCTACGACTCTGCCACGCTGGAAGAGACCGCCCGCATCACCGGGCTCGAGACGCCGACCGGCAAGTTCAACGTCTTCAACACCGCGAACGACGTGTATTGATGATGAAGCAAGTCGGGGAGCGCCCGCCGGTCTCCTCCGGCACGCGGCTGCAACCCGCCGCGCCCCTGGCGTACCATGGGGCGATGATGCTCCTCCGCCGCTCCGCCGCTCCGCTCGCCGCCGCTTCGATGATCCTCGCCGGCTGTGCCGGTCTGACACGGGAGGAGGCCCGGGAGGCGCTCGAGGAGGCCCAGGTGTCGAGCCAGGCCGCGGCGCTGACGTCGAGCAGCATCGAGATCTCGACGTCGTTCACGATCGGCGACGCGGTCGAGAGCGCGGCGGAGGAGCTCCGTGCCTTCATCGAGTCGCAGCTCCCGTGCGCGGAGGTCACCGTGAGCGGCGCGACGCTCACGGTGGAGTACGGCGCGCTGCCCGGCGACTGCACCTATCGCGGCCAGCGCTTCAACGGGACGCACAGCGTCGCGATCATGCAGAACGAGATGTCACAGGTCGTCGTGTCGCACACCTGGACCGACTTCCAGAACGCCGACGTGTCGGTCACGGGCGACGCGACGGTGACCTGGGACGCATCGGCGGCGACGCGGCACGTCGTGCACGAGCTCACCTGGACGCGCCTGAGCGACGGCCGACAGGGCGTCGGCCGGGGAGACCGCCTGCAGGAGGCGCTCGACGAGGGCATCGCCGTCGGGTTCTCCGTGGACGGCGAGCGGAGCTGGTCGGGCGAGAGCGGCGAGTGGCAGCTCGACATCGACGGCGTGCAGATGCGCTGGGTCGACCCGGTTCCGCAGGCGGGGCGTTACACGCTCGACACGCCGTACGGCAAGTCGATCACCATGACGTTCGAGCGGACCGCGCCGACCGAGATCCACGTCGTGGTGACCGGCCCGCGGCGCGAGTTCGAGTTCGACGTGACGTCGGTGCCGTGACCGGCTCCGGCGCCGCGATCTACTCCGGCAGCGGGGTGCCGACGGGGGTGTAGGCGCCGTCGCCGTCGCGGTCGACGTAGATCGGGTTCGTGAAGGCGATGGGGAGGGCGCCGGGGACGACGGCGGACAGGAGCTCCGGGGCAGCCGGGGTGACGATGCCGCCGGCGTCGAGGTCGTCCATGTCGATGTCGCCGTCGCCGTCGTTGTCGGTGGCGTCGACCACTCCGTCGCCGTCGAGGTCCGCGACGGTCGGGACCGAGAAGCCGGCCTCGACGGTGACGAACGCGTCGGCCCCGACGGTGACGTCGACGGTGCCCTCGTAGCGGACGACGCCGTCGGTGCCGAAGGGATCGACCGGCTCGGTCCAGTCGCCGTCGGCCACGCTCAGGCGCTCGACGACCTCGCCGTTCACCAGCACGCGGAGCTCGTCCACGGGGATCCATGGCGCGGCGGCGAGGCGAACGGTGAGCGTGACGTCGCCGCTGGTCGCCGTGAGGGGCGTCCGGCCGGGCTCGACCGGGTCGCCGCTCCCGCCGGTCTCCTGCGCCGTCGCCCAGACGAAGACGCCGAGCGATCCGGCGGCGGCGCCGCCCTCGACGGTCGTCGCGAGCGCGGCGTCGTCGAAGGCGGCGAGCGCCGTGTCGGTGCGCAGGACGGTGACCGGGTAGCCGGCCGTGGCCGTCAGCCGGTGGGAGTCGCCGTTCGCGGTGCCGATCGGGAGCTGGTCGTCCGGCGCCTGGCGCAAGAGCGCGTACCAGTCTCGCTTCATGAGGATGAAGCTCGCCGGGTCGCTCGGACCGTTCACGACCTCCATGGCGTCGAAGTCCCACGGCCGCGTGCCCATGGGGCCCGTGGCGGCGAAGCAGGGGCCGTCCTCGTCGAGCGCCGAGGTGGGATCGAAGCCGCAGCTGTCGAAGTACCCGATCCACACGCGGCCGTAGCGGTTCGAGCGCGGGTGGTTGAGCTGCACGAGCGGTGCGCTCACCGGCGAGGGCAGGGCGCGCAGGCGCTCGTAGAGGGTCGCCACGTCGACGTACTCGTCGCTCGGCGCGCCGTTCTTGTGGGCGCCGTCGACCACTTCGAGCGGGAAGGCGTTGTGGTGGCCCGTCGTGTGCGGGAAGTCGGCCTGCGGGATCGTGCCGGTCGACTCGAGGCCGACGAAGGTGCGCAGCCGCCCCTGCCACTCGAGCGGCACGGTCTCCTCGACGGCCGCGAGCGCGGGCGCGTAGTCGAAGATGACATCGTGCTCGGTCGACACGATGGCATCGACGCCCTCGGCGAGGAACGCCCGCACGCGGTCGTCGATGGGGAGCGACGAGTCGTAGCTCGCCCCGCTGTGGACGTGGAAGTCGGCCGTGAGGAAGCCTTCCGGGATCACGTCGAGGGACTGGAGCTCCGCGGACACGGTCGCGTCGGTGCCGGAATCGACGGTGATCCGCTCGCGCACGATCGTGTACCAGGGGCCGTGCGTGACGTAGACGTCGTACGTGCCGGGCGGGACGCGCACCGCCGCGTCGCCCATGCCGTCGGTGAGCACGACGTTTCGCGCGGGCGATCCGCCGAAGCTCGGGCCGAGGCGCGGCGACTCCGTGCCGTCGGCGCCGACGATCACCACGCGCGCCGGCAGGGGCGAGGCCGTGCCCGACGTGATGTCACGCACCTCGACCTCGAGGAGCGGCAGCGGGTCCTCCGCGATCTCGCCGAGGTCGAGCGTGGCGCCGGCGGCCACGTCGCCGCCCTCGCCGCGCTTCGGTGGCGCGCCGCGGCTGCGGAGCTCCCAGGAGATGGCCCCCGCCGGGACGCGCGCCGAGAAGGAGCCGTCCTCGCCGACGCGCACCATCGTCACCGGCGTCCAGGCCTCCGGATCGGTCGGGTCGCCCGCGCCGGGTGTGGCGAGGACGACGAGCGGCCGCGAGTACGGGTCGGAAGAGAACGAGCCGCCGTCCGCCGGCGTCACGGTGCCGGTGACGGTACCCACCTCCAGGATGCCCTCTTGCGCGAGCGCGTCGAGCGCGATGTCCGTGGCCGACGCGGCGTCCGCGCCGTCGCCGACGACCATGACGCGGCGGAGCGAGCGGGTGTCATCCGGATACAGCGTCTCGTTGCCGAACAGCACGGGGAAGCCGAACGCCGAGACCTGGGGATCGTGGACGCCGATGAACGTGTCGGTCGTGGGATCGTCGATGTAGAAGGCGAAGGTGCCGGGCGTGCCGAGGACCGATCCGGTGCTGCCGATGTACGCGCTCTCGACCAGACCGGGGAGCGGGTTGCTGATGTCGAAGGGCGCGCACTCGTCGCCCTGGCCGCGCGCCGGACAGAACGGGATGAGGGAGTTGTCGCCCCACAGCATCACGTCCATGACCGCGAAGGCTGGATCCGTCACATACTCGACTTCGCTCGTGTTGGTGATGGTCGTGTCGATCCACACCCGCTGCTCGCCGCACCGGAATTCGTAGCGGGTCACGACCGCGATGTCGGTGCCGGGATCCGGTGTCACGCTCGGCGTCTCGCCCTCGCCGGCCGGCTGCGGCGCCACGTGCCCGCGCACCTCGACGACGACGTGCGTGGGCTCCTGCTCGACCACCTCCACCTCCGTGTAGGCGACCTGCACGCCCTGCGAGACGCCGCCGAGCTGCGACAGCTCGTTCAGGTGGTCGTCCTGCCCGAGCAAGTGCAGGTCCATGAGGGTGCCGCCGCTCGCCGCGACGCCGACCGGGCGGTCGACGGCGCTGAACACCGCGCGAAGGACGTCACTGCGGATCTCGAGGTCCCCCTCGCCGCCGAGCCCGTCGGGCGGCGGCGATCCCTCGCCGCCGGCGCCGAGCGTGGTCACCGCGAAGTCGCACGACGGCCCGGCGTCGGCGGGCGGCGCGTCCGTCGTTCCGCCGTCCCCGTCCGGCGTGTCGTCGTCACCGCAGTCGCAGCCGAGGAGCCCGCCCAGCCCGAGACAGAGCACCGAGAAGAGAAGCTTGCGCATGTCCACCACCCTCGAGAGGCGCCGAGGATACCCCGCAGAGCGCCCGCGCGCCCATCCGGGAACCGGCCCGTGGAATCGTGCGGTTTTTTCGGGCGAGCCGTACCCGTCGGGGCGGCTCGCCCCGTACGCCCGGGGCACGATGACGCTCGCGCTGACGGTGGGGCTCCTCCGGTGATCCGGTCGCCGTAGCGGCGCGCCGGGCCGGCCCTTATTGAGCGGGTAAGGCATGGCCCCGATCTCCCCCGCCGACCTCGCGCGCGCCCTCGCGGTCGCCAGGGGCGACTTCTACACCTGCGGGCTCTACGCCACGTCGCTGAACGAGGTGCCCGTGCGGCTCACCCACTGGGGCGACGCCTACGGCTACTGCACCGACACGGGCGAGATCGAGATCCCCGCCTGGTCGTGGTCGCGGCTGCGCGAGGAGCGCGACGGGGGCGCCTGCTCGCTCGAGGACGTGGTGCGACACGAGCTCGCCCACGCCCTCGCACACCGGCACATGCCCCTGGTCGACACGCCCGCCTTCGCGGAGACGTTCGGGGCGGCGTACTGGGACGAGTGGGCCGACGAGGTCGACTTCGACCCGCGCGAGTACGTGACGGCCTACGCGACCTCGGCGCCGTGCGAGGACTTCGCCGAGACCGTGATGGTGTTCGCGCGGCTCCGCGGGCGCGTATCGCGGTACGCCTCGCGCCGCGGCGTCATGCGCGGCTTCCGATACGTGGCGGCGCTCGCGCGGGCGCTCCGCCCGCACCGCGGCGTCCCCGCACGGAGCGGGAGCCGGAGGCCGAGGGCGATCCGGGTGCCGGCGGGGGCAGCGGACGATGCGGTCCGGCTCATCCAGGCCCCACAGCCCGGCGTCGCGGACCTCGCTCTACCGGCCTCCGCGGCCAAGGTGAGGTAGAGGTGCCGCTCACTTCGCGTACTCCCGTCGCGCGAACCGGACCATCGCGAGGAAGAACGTCACCGAGAGCGGCCCGAGGAGCAGCCCCATCGGGCCGAACGCCAGCAGGCCGCCGATGAGCGAGAAGAACACGAGCGAGGTGCTCAGGCGCATGCCGCCGCGGACGACCAGCGGCTTGACGAGGTTGTCGACGAGCGAGATGACGAGCGCCCAGTAGAGGAGGAGGAAGATCCCCTGCCAGGTCTGGCCCGTCGCGAGGAGCACTCCCGCGATGGGCAGAGTCACGATGGCCGTCCCGATGGCCGGGACGAGCGCCGCGACCCCGGTGACGAAGGCGAAGAAGAACACGGCCGGGACGCCCGCGATCAGGTAGCCGATCCCCGCGACGACGGCCTGGCTGAGCGCGCTCAAGAGCGAGGAGCTCAGGACCGAGCGGGACACGCGGCGGATGTCGTCGAGCAGCTCGGCGGTCGGCCCACGCGACAGCGGGGAGACGCCCTTCGCCCAGTCGAGCAGGCGGGGCCCCTCGAGGAGGAGGGCGACGTACGCGATGAGCATCATCGCCAACCCGAACAGCACGCGGGTGACGATCGTGAAGACGTCCTTCACGAAGCCGGCGATGGTGACGCCGCCGGCCGCCGCCTCCTCGCCCAGGTCGAAGGTCCGGATGGACTCGGCGAGGCGGCTGGCGGGGGGTTCGAGCCACTCCGGCAGACGCTCGATGAGCGCCTGGTAGCCGCCGGTCTCGATCGACTGCTGGATGACCTGTGCGACGTAGATAGCCTCGCGGACGATCACCGCGACGATGCCGGCGATCGGGCCGAGCAGGAGCACGACCAGGCCGGTCGTCATGAGCATCGCCGAGACGCGCGGTCGGTTTCCGAGCCGGCGGGTCAGCCAGCGGTGCCATCCGTAGGTCGTGCTCGCGAGCACCGCGGCCAGCACCAGGGGCTGCCAGAGCGGCACGAAGGTCGCCACCACCGCGACGATGGAGAGCGCGAGGACGGTGCCGCGGGCGATCCGCGCCGCCGCCGTTCTCGCTTCGCCCTGCATGGGGGGACGCTAAGCGCCGGCGGTGCGCGAGCAACGGACCGGGCGCCGGAGGGTCAGGTGCGGCGAGGTGTGCGGACCGAGTCGAGCCGCTCCTTGGCGGCGGCGTCGTCCGGGAACAGCTCGAGGGCCTGCCGGTAGGTCGCCTCGGCGCGGGGCACGTTGCGCGTGCGCGCGTACAGGTCGCCGAGCTGCAACAGGACGGGGTGGAGGATCTCCGGCTCCTGCGTGGCGCGCGTGATGCGCTGCAGGGCGTCGATCGCGCCGCGCCAGTCCTCCTCGGCCTGGCAGACTCGCGCGAGGCGGTCGAGCGCGTCCGCGTTGCGAGGCTCCATCGTCGCGACGGTGCGCAGGCTCTTCTTGGCCGCGCCGAGGTCGCCCAGCTCGCGGCTCAGCTCGGCGAGCAGCAGGTGCAGCTCGACGAGCCGCTGCTTGTCGCCACGGGTGCTCTCGAGCGCGCGCCTCACCAGGCCGGCGAGCTTCTCCTGCTGGCCGATCTGCGGAAGCAGCGCCCGCAGGCGCTCGAACACGTCCGCGTAGCCGAGGTCCTCCGCGGCTGCTTCGGAGTACGCCGCGGCCGCCCGGGCCCGATCGACGACGGTCCCCTCCCACAGCAGGCCGGCCTCGTACCAGAGCGCGCACCTGCGGGCGGGCGCCTTGCTGCGGCCCGCGGCGTCCTCGAGGGCCTCGGCCGCGTCCTCGGTCGCGCCCGCGGCGAGCGAGACGTAGGCGACCTGCTCTTCGAGGAGCGGGTAGCCCTTCGTCTCGCGCGTGAGCCGCCGGAGCGTGCCAAGCGCCGCCGACGGTGAGCGCGCCTCCGCGACGGCCTCGGCACGCCGGAGCTCTAGCGCGGTCCGCTCGCGGTCGTCGTCGGTCCGCTCGGCCATCTCCCCGAGCACCTGCCCCAGCAGGCGCGTGTCGCTCGCGCCGCGCGCCATCGCCTCGAGCCGGCGCAGGAGCCACAGGTCGACCTCGGCGTAGTCGAAGGTCCTTCGCAGCGCCTCGTCCGCAGCGTTCACCTCGGCTCCGACGGCGCGGAGCGCGATCCGGGCCGCGAGGCGCGCGTGCGCGGCCGCGTCCTTCGGGTGGCCCAGCGCGGCGAGCCGCTCCTCGACCTCCTGGAGGCGGACGTCGTCGTCCACGGTCATGAAGATGCGCTCGAGCGCGCGCAGGCTCGCGGCGTGGCCCGGGTACTGCTCGAGGATCCCGTAGAGCGGGTTGGCCGCCGCCTCGAGGTCGCCTCGGACGTGCTCTTCGAACGCCGCGTACCGCTCGAAGGCGAGCGCGCGCGAGATGTCGTCGGGCGCCCGCTCGGTCGCCTCGACCAGCCGCTCGGCGGCCTCGTCCAGCGCTCCGGCGCGCGGCTCGACGCGATCGAGGAGGCGTTCGGCGAAGGGCCCGGCGTCGGCGGCCCGAGCGAGGCGCGCCTGCTCGGCCGCCTCGGCGTACATCTCGCCCTGCTCGAAGAGCCACGCGGCGCGCAGCCGGAACGCGGGCGCCCACGCCTCGCCGGCGCTCTCAGCCATCGACGCCCACAGCCCGGCGCGCTCGGCGGGAGGCGCGTCGGGCGCGGCGCGCAAGCGCAGGTCCGCGAGGACCGGGTCGCCCGGCGCGGCCTCGTGGGCGCGCGCGAGCAAGGCCGGATCGGGTCGCCCGCCGACGAGCGCCGCGCGGACGAGCACTTCGGCGGCTCCGTCGGCGTCGGCGGAGTCGTCGGCGCGCCGGCTCATGAGCTCGCGGAGGTCTCCGAGGCGCCCGCCCTCCTTCGCTCGCTCCTCCATGGCCCACAGCGCGGGGGGATAGCCGGGCGAAGCCTCGAGGGCGACGCGCAGCGCCTCCGACGCCGCGTCTGCGTCGCCGACCTTCGCGAAGAGCCGCGCGGCCGTCGTCGCGGCGAAGGCGGCGCGGGTGCCGCCGGCCGCCCGCGCTTCCTCGAGCCACAGCGGGGCTGCCTCGGCGGCCGGCGAGAGGACCGCGACCCAGCGGCGCACCGTCGCCTCGTCGGGATCGCGGTCGCGCGCGGCGGCGAGGGCGGTGATCGCCTCGTCCCTCCGGCCCTCGCGCAGGTGGTGATCGGCGAGCGCCAGCGCCGCGCCCGAGCCCACACCCACCCCGGACATCAGCTCCCCCATGGCGAGGCGGTCGCCGGCCTCCGCGGCGGCGTCGAGCGCGAGCGCGGCCGCGGTGCGGTCGGCCGGGTCCGCTTGGCGGACGAGCGACCGCTCGAGCTCGAGAGCGTCCGGGACGAGGACCGTTCGCGCGGCCGCGACGAGCGGCCCGTTGCCGGCGGCACGGGTGGCCCGCGCGAGCCGGAGAGGATCGCCCGTGCGCCGCTCCAGCTCCTCGCGCAGGACTCGCAGCGTCGCGATCGTCTGGTCGGCGTGCCCTGCCTCGCGCAGCGCCTCGAGCGCCGCGTCGACCTCACCGCTCGCCGCGCGAGCCTCGGCCAGCTCGATGAACGCGAGCGCACGCTCGGTTCGGCGGCTCGCCTCCGCGCGGGCGCGCAGCGCCTCCTGCCGAGCGCGGTCGTCCTTGCGGTCGCGCGCGGCCTCGGCACGGGCGAGCGCTGCGTGCGGACCGTCGACGCCCGCCAGCATGCGGACCGCGTCGGCGGGCTGACCTGCCGCGTGGTGCAGCGTGCGCGCACCCACGACGACGAACGCCTCCCGCAAGAGGGGATCGGTGAGCAGCGCGGCGACCTCCGCCATGGCACGCCCGGACTCGCGGGGGTCCCCGTCGAAGAGCGCCGTGCGCGCCAGGCCGACGGCCGCGTCGATCGCCTCGGGGTCGAGCCGGTGGGCCTGGCGGTAGAGGCGCCGCGCCCGCGCGTGGTCCCCCGCCCGCTCGGCCTCGCGCGCCACCTCGGCGAGCCACACCGCGCCGAGCGCGCCGTCGTTCGTGGCCGAGGCGGCGCGCTCCAGCGTCTGGGCCGCGTCCCCGTCGCTCCCCACGGCACGCTGCGTCAGCGCGAGCCAGGCGGCCGCGCCCGCAGACCGAGGCCGGATCATGAAGGCTCGCCGCGCCGCGTTCTCCGCCGCCGCCGCGTCGCCCCCCGCGTGCAGCGACAGGAACGAGGCGAGCGTGAGCGCGAACGAGCGCTCCTCCGGCGTCACCGGGAGCGCAGCCTCGCGCTCGAGGAGCCGCACCGCCGCGTCGAAGTCTCCAGCCCTCGCCCGCGCGGCGCGCACCCGCCGGAGCGCGACCACGTCGTCCGGATCGTGCTCGAGCGCCTCGGCGAGGAGCGCCTCGGCGGGCTCCTCGCCTCCGATCGTCGCGAGGATCTCGGCGGCCGCGACCGAAAGGCGCGCGCGCACGCGGCCCTTCTCGTGCTCGGCGAGCTGGAGCAGGAGCTGCACGCGCTCGCGGCGGGTGGGCGCGCCCCCCACCACCTCGGCGTGTCCCGCAGCCGCCTTGGCCGCGTAGGGGTTCGCGGCGACGACCTGTTCGAGGAGCCGTTCGATGGAGATCCCGTGCGTGGCCGGGATCGCCGCGCGCTCGGCGGTCGCCTCCGACGTGTCGATGTGGCCGACCTCTGCGTCGTCGAGCGCCGTGCCGAGCGCCCTTCGGATCGAGAGCGCCCGCTCCGAGAGCCAGAGCCGGAGCAGCTCCTCGCGCTCGTCCGGCTGCGCGGCCTCGAGCGCGGCCCCGAGGTCGCCGCTCACCGCGAGCCCCGCCCGGAGCGCGGCGAGCCGGGCGGCGCGGCAGAACGCTCGCAGCGCGTGGGGCTCGGTGGGCGCGGAGCGGGCGTGGTCGGCGATCGCCTTGCGCGCCTTGCGCGACAGCGCCTTGCGCAGCGCGGCCGCGAGCTCGTCGGCGCCGGCCGCCTCTCCGAGGCGCGCGTCGGACGCACGTCCGATCGCGGCGAGGAGCGCCACACCCTCGTCGACCGTGCGCCGGAGCAGGCAGGTCGTCCCGGACGCGGCGGCCATGGCGAGCGACGCGACCCGGAAGCCGTGCGCCGGCGAGAGCGGCGCCGTCACCTCCGCTCCGACGATCCAGGCGGGCGGCTTGTCCGCCTGCGCCGCCACCTCGATCCCGGCGGGGTCGTTCCCCCCTTCGAAGAACCGCTCGCTCCCCGCGTCGAAGAGCGACGCGACCGAGAGCACGGCGTCGCGCAGCGAGCTCTCCTGCTTGTCCTTGATCACGTCGCGGCGGCCGACGCCGAGCGCGTCTGGGGTGACGCCGTCGGCGGTGGCGACCGCGTCGTCGGCGGCCGCGACGATCGCGCGGAGCGAGGCATCGAGCGGCTCGGGACAGAGCGCCTCGCGCTCCGCGCCGAGCGTGCCCGCGTGCCGGTGGGCGGGGGCCGAGGCGCGGAGCGACTCGAACGCGGCCTGCTCGTCGGGCGACGCGAGCCCGAGCGCCGACAGCGCCGCGAGGCAGCGCAGCTCGAGGTCCCGCTCGCCGCACCACGTCGTGCTCCGGCGCAGCTTGCGCAGCAGCCCGGGGGAGGTGGGCTGCTGCTCGAGCCGCTCGCGCACCGCGTCCTGGAACGCGCGCGCTGCCTCGCGCCGCGACTCGCCCTCGAGCAGCGCGGCGAGCCCCTCGGCCGAGGCGAGGTCGGTCGGCGCGGCCCGGAGTGCGCGCTCGTAGGCGGCCACGGCGGCCTCGGCGTCGAGGAGGTCGGTGTACAGCTCGGCGGCGCGGCGCTCGTAGCGCGCGCGGTCGGCCGGATCGGCGGCGGTCTCGGCCGCGCGGGCGAGCGCCCGGGCCGCCTCGGCGAGTTTGCCGGCCGCCTCGGCGACCTCCGCCGTCTGCACGTGGAGCGCCTCGTCCGCGAGTCCCATGCCGTCGATGACGCGCAGGTCCGCGAGCGCTCCGTCGACATCGCCCAGCTTCTCGCGCGCGTACCGCGAGGCGGCCAGGCGGGCCTGGCGACGCTCGGGCGCGGGGATGTCGACGCAGGAGAGCGACCGCAGCGTCTGCACCGAGTCCTCCCAGCGCTCGAGCCGCGCGGTCGTCTCGGCCAGGAGCGCGAGCGCGCCCGCGTTGCCCGGGTCGAGCACCTGCAGGTTGCGGAGCGACTCGACGGTGCCCTCGAGGTCGCCGCGCGCGTGCCGGAGGCGCGCCTGCTCGTCGAACAGCAGGCCGAGCTCGGCGGGGTCGTCGACGGCCTCGACGCGCGCCGAGACGAGGTCGAGCAGCGCCTGCGCGTCCCCGCGCTCCGAGAGGATCTCGTGCAGCCGACGGTAGGCGGTGGGGCTCGCCGGATCGGCGGCGAGCGCGCCGCGCAGGCGGCGCTCGGCGTCGGCGCGGCGGTCGAGCCGGTCGAGGAGCGTGACCGCGGCTTCCTCCAGCAGGCGGGCCCGAGGGGCGCCCCCGGCGAGCGCGGACAGACGCTCGCAGGCCGGCACCAGCTCCGCCCAGGCCTCGGCCTCTCGCGCCGCGACGCACATCGCCTCCCACGACGCGAGGTCGTCCGGCTCGCGCGCCAGGGCGTCCCGGAGCGCCGAGACGGCGCGTATCGAGTCTCCGGCGAGGACCAGCGCGCGCCCGAGCGCGGCGGCGATCTGCGGGCGGAGCTCCGTGGACGTATGGCGCGCGCGTGCCTCGAGCCGCGCCGCCCGGTCGGACGGATCGTCTTCGGCGCACCAGCTCTCGTCGCGCACGAACGCGGCGAGGACCGAGTCACCCGAGGCCTCGGCGATCCGATCGCCGAGCGCCCGCTCCCGTGACGCGGCGTCCGCGCCGCCCACGACGGCGACGAGGACGCGCGCCTCGAGGAGCAGCTCGGGCCGGAGCTGCGCGTCTCCCGTCGCCGACGCGAGCGCCTCGAGCGCGTCGATGCGCGCGGCGGCCGCGTCCCGGCCGGTGCCGGCCTGCGCGAGCGAGACCCACAGGGCCCAGCGATCGTCCTTGCGGACCTCGCGGATGCGCGGGAGCAGCGCGCGGACCTCGCGGTCGCGCGGCCCTCCGCGCAGGACGACGCCCAGCCGCCGCCGGAGCCCCGCGCCGCCGAGGCCGCGTGCGTCGCGGAGCAGCCGCCCGATCGCCTCGTCCTCGTGGTCAAGCGCGAGGAGCAGCGTCGCGGCCGCCACGGGCCCGACCTCGTCGTCGGCGAAGCCCGCGCGCAAGAGCGCCACGGCGCGGTCCGGATCGGCGCCGACCGCGAGCAGGTGCTCGGCGAGCGCGAGGTGCGCCCGCCCCGCGCGGTCCCCCTCGCGCGCCACCATCGCCTCGAGCGCCCGGTGCTCGAGGTCCCGATCGCCGGTGCGCGTGGCGAGGCTCCGCATCTGCGCGAGCGGGGCGACCGACTTGGGGCTGCGCTCCGCCGCCTCGCAGAGCAGCGTCGCGGCGAGGGGTGCGTCGCCGGCGCCCTCGGCGAGGAGCGCCGCCCGGAGGAGCAGCGGCTCGGCGTCGCGCCCGGACTCGGCGGCGCGGGCTGCCTCGCGGAGGAGCTCGATCGCCTCGGCGTCCCGCCCGCAGGCGCGAAGCACCTCCTCGAGGAGGGCGGCGGCGTAGGGCGCGTTCGGCGCACGGGCACGCGCCGCCGAGAGCGCCTCGATCGCCTCGTCGGGCCGGCCGGCCCGCGCGAGCGCGCGCCCCACCGCGCACAGATGCGCGCACGCGCTCTGCTCGTCCGCCGAGCGTTCGCCGAGCGCACCGTGCGCGCGCGCGAGCAGCTCGTGATCGCCCCCGCCCGCCGCCTCGACGCGGGCCACGTCGGCCGCCCAGAAGGACGCAGCCGGGTCGGAGATTGCGTCGCGGAGCGGGGCGAGCGGATCGGGCGCATCGGAGCGCCGGCGCTGGCGGTAGCGCTCGAACAGGAGCTGGGCGCGCTCGGTCTCGTCGGCCGTCACGTCGACGAGACCGCGGCTGCCGACGTCGACGAGCGCTTCGGCGCCGAGGCGGAGGCCGGCGCCGACCATCTCGCGGAGCACCGGCTCCGGATCGGACATCGCGGCACACGCACGCTCGAACAAGTCGCGAGCGCGCTCCGGATCGGCCAGCGCCTCCACCGCGATCGAAGCGGCCTGCCAGAGCGCGACGCCGCCTCCGGCGTCGGCCCGCTCCTCGAGCCAGCGGATGCGCTCGGCGGGAGCGCTCGCCGCCAACAGCCGCTCCTGCACGACGGCGCAGACGGCGGGTGAACCGGGCGCGGCGGCTGCGGCGGCGGCGAGCGCAGACTTCTCGCCCTTCGCGTCGCCCGACGCGCGGGCGCCGTCCGCCACGCGCAGGTGCATGGCGGCCGCTTGTGCACCCCCGAGCGCGGCGGCCGCGTCGCGCGCGGCCTGTACGTCGCCGAGCTCGACCCGTTCGAGCAGGAGGACCGGGTCCTTCGGCCGGAGGGCGAGCGCGCGTCCGAGCGCCTCGACGTCGCCCGCGCGCCGGCCGAGCTCGTGCCACAGCACCACGGCCGCGTCGCGTGCGTGCCGGTCGCTCGCGAACGGCGGCAGCGACGCGGCCGTCAGCGTCTGTCCCATCGCGTCGCCCCGCGCCCTCGCCTCGGCGATCTGCGCCATCCGGCCGATCGCCTCGCGGATCGCGTCCTCTCGGCCCTGCCTGCGCGCGATGGCTTCGAACGTCTCGAGCATGCGCCACCGCTCGAGCGGCTCCTTGGTCATCGTGCGCAGGAACTCGAGCGCCTCGTCGACCTCGCCGTCGGCCTCGCGCGCGAGCGCAGCCTCCATGTAGAGCAACCGGCGCAACACCGGCTCGTGCACGTGCGCCGCGCGGGCGGCGGCGACGTGCATCGCGGCCACGGCGTTGCCGCTCCGGCGCAGGGAAAGCTCGAGCATGAGCGCCGCCGCGAGCGACTTCGGGTCGATCTTCTGCGCCCGCTCGTAGAGCGGCACCGCCTGCCCGCGGCGCCCGAGGAAGTCCTCGTAGAGGGCGGCCTGGTCCACGAGCGCCGAGGCCTCTTCGGCGGGGTCCTTCGCCGCGCGACCCTCGGCCGCGTACAGCGCCGCCAGCGCGTCGGTGTCGCGGCGCCGCTCGTGCAGCCGCAAGAGCGCCCAGAGCGCCGGCCGGAACCCGGGCGAGAGCTTGCGTGCCTGGTCATGGGCGTCGACCGCCGCGGACTCGTCGCCGCCGCCCTCGAGCAAATTGCCGATCTCGTACCAGATGGCGGCCTTGTCGCCCCGGTCGGACGTGGCGTCGGCCTCCGCACGCCACGCCGTGAGCCGGCGGGCGCGGTCGTCCGCAGCGAGGGGCATGGCGAGCTATCGTACCCTCGATCGCGCGAGCGGTGCGAGGGGGGATGGCCCGCGCTACTCGTCCAAGAACGAGCTCAGGAACCGGCGGCGGCTCGGGTGGCGGAGCTTTCGGAGCGCCTTCGCCTCGATCTGACGCACGCGCTCGCGGGTGACCTCGAAGCTCCGGCCCACTTCCTCGAGGGTGTGATCGCTGCGCTCGTCGATGCCGAACCGGAGCCGAAGCACGGTCGCCTCCCGCGGCGAGAGGGTCTCGAGCATGCGCCGAGTCTCCTCCTCGAGCCGACGCTCCTCGGCCTCTCGATCGGCGGCGAGCGCCTTCGGGTCCTCGATGAAGTCGCCCAGGCTGCTGTCGCCCTCGTCGCCCACCGGCGTCTCGAGCGACACGGGCTGCTTGGTGACGCGCAGGACCTTGTGCACCTTGCCGAGCGGCATCTGCACGCGCTCGGCCAGCTCCTCGGGCTCGGGCTCGCGTCCGAGCTCCTGGACGAGCGTGTGGGATGCGCGGGTGATCTGGTTGATGGCCTCGACCATGTGGACCGGGATGCGGATGGTGCGCCCCTGGTCCGCGTTCGCGCGCGTGATCGCCTGCCGGATCCACCACGTCGCGTAGGTGGAGAACTTGTAACCGCGGCGGTACTCGAACTTGTCGGCCGCGCGCATCAGGCCGATGTTGCCCTCCTGGATCAGGTCGGAGAGGTGCAGCCCGCGGTTCGAGTAGCGGCGCGCCACCGACACGACCAGGCGCAAGTTCGCCTCGACCAGCTCGGCCTTGGCGCGGTCCGAGTCGCGCTCGGCCGCCCGCATCGTCATGTAGGCTTCGCGGGCCCAGGTGGCTTCGGCCCCGCGTGCCTTCTTCGACCGGAGGCGCAGGCGGGTGGCCAGGTCGCGCATCTGCTTCTTTGCGAGCCCGATCCCACGGATGGCCTCGAGCCGCTCGTCGTGCAGCTTGCGGAGGCGGGCTTCCTTGTCGCGCCGGGCCCGCGCCGACAGGCGGGACTTCGCGCGCAGCTCCGCGCGGAGGTCCTGGTAGCGCTTGTCGAGGCGCTTGAGCTTCTGGATGACCTCGAGCACCCGCCCCTTCGCCTCGTCCTCGGTCTCGTCCTCGGGCGCGCCGTCGAGCACGTGCCGGATGCGGACGTCGCCGCTCCGCAGGCGCAGCCCCAGCTCGACCAGCTCCGAGACGCCCGCGGGCGAGCCGAGGATCGCGTCCGCCATCCGGATCTCGGCCTCCTCCATGCGGCGTGCGAGCTCCACCTCGCCTTCGCGCGTCAACAGCGGAACGGTCCCCATCTTGCGGAGGTACATGCGGAGCGGGTCGGCGCTGTTCAGCCACGAGTCCTGCACCCGCCGGGCCCGCATCTCGGCCGATTCGTGTACGATCTCGGTGCCGTCGCGCGCGAGCCCGCGCATCAGCTCGTCGAGCCGGTCGGTGCTCACGGTGTCGTTGGGGACGGCCTCGTCGATCTCGTCCCAGGTCACGTAGCCGCGGTCGCGGCCCCGGGCGAGCAGCTCGCCGAGCCGCGGCTCGCGCGGAGCCGGCGGTTGTGGCGTGCGGCGCACCGAGCTCTCTTCTCCAAGCATCTCTCGAGCAGGCATGGGGGCCTCGCGGTAGCGGGATCGGGCGGTACGTGTCAAGCCGGGTCCTGCGAAATCACACCCGGACCGGAGGTCCGCCGCCGGGGGTCGACACGGACCCACCGACAGCCGTCCGTGACTCGGGCGCCCGATCGAGCCCCTTGTCCACCCTTTCCAGGTTCTCGGCAACAGGCCGGACCCGGCGACTTGCGCTCGATCAGGTCGGCTCGGTGGCCCGACCGAGCGCGGCGCGGACGCTCGGGTGGTCGAGGCAGCGCATGTGCGGCGCGGCGCGGTGGTGGCGGAGGGCGACCAGCTCGGCGCAGATGCTGACCGCGATCTCCTCGGGCGAGACCGCGCCGATGTCGAGGCCGACCGGCGCGTACACCCGGTCGAGCGGCGGCAGCCCGCGGCGCGCCTCGATGCGTTGCAGGATGCGGAGGATCTTGCGGCGGCTCCCGATGAGCCCGACGTAGCGATGCGGGCGGCGCGCGCACGCGCAGAGGGCCTCCTCGTCGAGGCGGTGGTCGTGCGTGACGATCAGGACGAAGTCGCGCTCGGTCAGGCCGAGCTCCGCGGCGGCCTCGGCGGGCTCGGCGAGGACGCGGCGGCAGCCGGGGAAGCGCGCTTCGGTGTTGAGGTCGTCGCGGTCGTCGACGACGGTGACCTCGAAGCCGAGCGACCGCGCGATCGCGGCCGTCGGGCGCGCCACGTGGCCGGCGCCGAACAGGAACAGGCGCTGCGTCCCTTCCACGGGCTCCACGAACACCTCCATCTGCCCGCCGCAGCACATCCCGAGGTCGCGCGTCAGGTCGCGCGCCAGCAGCAGCGGCTTGCCGTCGGCGATGCACTGCGCGAGCGCGTCGACGACGGCCTTCTCGATGGCGCCGCCGCCCACGGTCCCCTCGGTGCGCCCGTCGGGGAAGAGCACCATGCGGGCGCCGGGCTGCTGCGGAGTCGAGCCGCTCGCGCGCACCACGGTGGCCATGGCGCCGCGCTCGCCGCCGTCGAGCAGCTCGAGCAATGCCTCGGCGACGCATTTCATGCGTCGAACAGTACCCCGTTTGCGCGGTTGTTGCGCGCGGCGGCCGACTGTATACGCGAGTATCTAGTCCCGATAACGGAGTACTCAGCTCCCGCCGCCGGCCGGCCGCCGCCGGGCGTTTGCGCCCCGAGAATCGCGGGCCGACGCCCCAGCCGACCCGCGCTGCCGCCGTCCCGGATGGGTAGCACACCTCTTGCAGGCGGGTCCGCGCCGTCGGTCCAGTGCGCCCGGCAAAGACGATACACGCACTCGCGGAGGGAGACCATGACATCGGTCATGTCCAGCAAGAAGCGCTTCAACCCGCTCCGGTTCCTCTCCTTCAAAGGCCCGTACCGCGTCCTTCACCTGACGTGGTTCGCGTTCTTCCTGACGTTCATGGCGTGGTTCAACATGGCGCCGCTGACCACGACGATGGTCCGCCAGCTGCCCAGCCTGACGCCGGACGACATCAAGGTCCTGCTGATCTGCAACGTGGCGCTGACGATCCCGGCGCGAATCGTCATCGGCATGCTCCTCGACCGATACGGTCCACGGATCGTCTACTCCGGTCTGCTGATCGTGATGTCCATTCCGTGCTTCGTGTTCGCCTTCTCGAGCACGATGGTACAGCTCGTCATCTCCCGCCTGCTGCTCGGCGTGATCGGCGCCGGCTTCGTGATCGGCATCCGCATGGTGGCCGAGTGGTTCCCGCCCAAGGACGTGGGTGAGGCGGAGGGCATCTACGGAGGCTTCGGCAACTTCGGATCGGCTGCCTCGGCGTTCTTGCTCCCGACGCTCGCGCTGACCTTCTTCGGCGGAGAGAACGGGTGGCGCTACGCCATCGTGTTCACCGGCGTCACCTGCCTCGTGTACGGCTTCATCTACTTCTACGCCGTCACCGACACCCCTCCCGGCAAGACCTACCACCGTCCGAAGCGCCAGGGCGCGATGGAGGTGACGTCGTGGGGCTCGCTCTTCGGGCTCATCTTCATGCAGCTCCCGATGATCGCGGCGCTCGCGCTCCTCACCTGGAAGATGCACAGCATCGGCTTCCTGCCGACGCAGATCGCGCACGTCGTCTACGGCGTCCTCGGAGCCGTCTTCGTCTTCCAGGCCTACAAGGCGTGGACCGTCAACGCGCCGCACATCCGCGAGGGCTACCCGGAGCGCGACAAGTACGAGTTCCGGCAGGTCGCGATCCTCGACCTCGCGTACTTCGTGACCTTCGGCTCCGAGCTCGCGGTGGTCTCCATGCTCCCCGCGTTCTTCGAGGGGACCTGGGCGCTGTCCCCGCAGGCGGCCGGCGCCATCGCCGCGTCGTTCGCGTTCATGAACCTGTTCGCGCGGCCCATGGGCGGCTTCCTCTCGGATCGCATGGGCTCGCGACGCAAGACCCTCACGGTCCTCATCGGCGGGCTCGCCGTGGGCTACTTCCTGATGGGCATGCTCGGCAGTAGCTGGCCCCTTCCCGTCGCCGTGGGCGTGACCATGCTCTGCTCGTTCTTCGTGCAGTCGGGCGAGGGCGCCGTCTACGCCATCGTGCCGCTGGTCAAGAAGCGGGTCACGGGACAGATCGCCGGCATGGTGGGCGCGTACGGCAACGTGGGCGCCGTGGTCTTCCTCACCGTCTTCAGCCTGGTCGGCGAGGCCGCGACCTTCTTCTACTTCATCGGCGCGTGCGCCGTCGTCACGGCGGTCGCGAGCCTCTTCCTGAAGGAGCCCAAGGGCTCGTTCGCCGACGTACACCACGACGAGCACGAGCACGTCGAAGAGAGCGTGCAGAGCGTGGCCCGCGCGGCCGCTTGAGCCCTACGTCGAACCCTTTCTTGAACGCGATCGGCTCGCGCTGCGAGCCGGTCGCGTTCGTCCATGACGACGCACGCCGGAAGGAGCCCCCGTGGCAAAGACACCTGAACACTGGGACGTAGAAGACGAAGCTTTCTGGCGCTCGACCGGGAAGCGGATTGCGAACCGCAACCTGTGGGTCTCGATCCCGAACCTGCTCTGCGGGTTCGCGGTCTGGATCTACTGGGGCATGATCATCGTGCGCATGCAGGCTCTGCATGACGCCGACCCGTCGCTGTTCGCGTTTCCGGAGTGGGGAGGTGGGGAGCCGCTGGCGGGCGAGGCCTACAAGGGCATGCTCTACACCCTGCCGGCCGTCGCGGGCTTGTCGGGGGCGACCCTGCGCATCCCGAACTCGTTCATGATCGCGATCTCGGGTGGGCGGAACGTCAAGGTGATGACGTCCGTGCTGCTGATCATCCCGGCTCTCGCCACGGGGATCCTCCTGCAGAACCCGGACACGCCCTTCGTCATGTTCATCCTGGTGGCGACCCTGTCCGGCGTCGGAGGCGGGGCGTTCGCCTCGTCGATGTCGAACATCAGCTTCTTCTTCCCGAAGCGGATGCAGGGCCTCTCGCTGGGGCTCAACGCGGGCCTCGGCAACCTCGGCGTCAGCGTGATGCAGTTCCTGATCCCCTTGGTCGTCACCTTCCCGCTCTTCGGAGCGCTGAGCGGCGACCCGATGAACCTCCCGGGGAGCGGCCCGATCTGGCTTCAGAACGCGGGGCTCGTGTGGGTGCCCGTCCTGGCGTTCCTGGTGATCCTCGCGTGGATCTTCATGAACAACCTGCCCATGCACGAGTGCGGGAGCGCCATCGAGGGCATCGGCAAGTACCTCTGGCTCGAGCTGCTCGGCTTCGGCGGGGCCGCGGTCGGCGTCTACCTGCTCGTCAGCGACGTCATCGCCATGCCGGTCCTCGTGCGGATTTTCGTGATCCTGGTGATCGCGGTGGTGGTGACGCTGGGGTTGATGCGGCTCTTGACGCCCAAGGCCACCAAGGAGAATCTCCTCGACCAGTTCGCCATCTTCAAGGCGAAGCACAACTGGGTCATGACCTGGCTCTACGTCATGACGTTCGGCTCCTTCATCGGCTACTCGGCGGCCTTCCCGAAGCTCATCACCGACGTCTTCGGCTACATCCGCGTCGACGCGGACGGAAACCCCCTGCAGGAGGCCATCCTCAACCCGAACGGGCCGGACGCCTTTAATTATGCGTGGCTCGGCGCGCTGGTGGGGTCCCTGATCCGCCCCGTCGGGGGCTGGCTGTCGGACAAGTGGGGCGGAGCCAAGGTCACGCACTGGGATACGATTGTGATGATCCTTTCGGCGCTGGGTGTGGCATACTTCGTCGCCCAAGCGCGGGTCTCGGCAACGCCGGAGCAGTATTTCCTGCCTTTCCTGCTCCTCTTCCTCCTGCTATTCGTCACGACGGGCATCGGAAACGGCTCCACTTTTCGGATGATCCCCATTATCTTCCCCAAGCATCAGGCAGGGCCGGTCCTGGGATGGACGTCTGCAATCGCTGCGTACGGCGCGTTCCTCATCCCGAACATCTTCGGCTCGCAGATCAAGGCTGGGACCCCCGAGTACGCTCTCTATGGCTTCGCGATCTACTACGTGAGCTGTCTCTTCGTGAACTGGTGGTTCTACGCGCGCAAGAACGCGGAGATCCCGTGCTAGACGAGGAAGGGAAATGAACGTTCGCCAACGAATCCTGGCCGCAACCGTCGGCATCGCAGCATCGCTCCTGTGCGCAACCGCCCCGCGGTCGGCATCCGCACAGACCGGCGAGGAGCTCTTCCAGCCCTGCTCTGCGTGCCACACCATCGGTCAAGGCGTGCGGGTCGGGCCGGACCTCGAGGGCGTGGGAGACCGGCGCTCCGAGGAGTGGCTGATCTCCTTCATCAAGTCCTCTCAGAGCATGGTGAGCTCGGGGGATCCGACGGCGCGGCAGCTCCTCGACCAGTTCAACGGCATCGCCATGCCGGACTTCCCCCTCAGCGACGACCAGGTCCGTCAGGTCCTGGCGTACATCGCCGGAGGGGGCGGCGGGGCTGCCGCCGCGCCGGCCGGACCCACGCGGGCCGCCACCCCGGAGGACATCGAGCAAGGCCGGCAGATGTTCCAGGGCACCGTCCGTTTCCAGAACGGCGGACCCGCCTGCAACTCGTGCCACGACGTCCAGAGCGCCGACGTGATCGGCGGCGGCGTCCTCGCCAAGGAGCTCACCACCGTCTTCTCGCGCATGGGCGGCACGGGGGTCGGCGCGATCCTCGGGAGCGCGCCCTTCCCGGTCATGCAGCGCGCCTTCGACGGCAAGGAGCTCACGGAGGACGAGATCTTCGCCCTCGTCGCGTTCCTCCAGGACGCGGACGCCCGGCACGAGCTCCAGCAGCCGAAGGACTACGGCCAGCTGCTGATGGTATACGGCGCCGGCGGCTTCGCGGGCCTCCTCGTCATCTACGTCGTCGCCTTCGGGGCGCGGCGGAAGAGGCGCACCGTGAACCAGGAAATCTACGACCGACAGGTCCGTTCTTCGTAGCCCGCCGAGCAGCGCTCAGGACAGGACAAGAGGATTGCACGCATGAGCTGGATCAAGGACATCATCTCTCCTCAGACTCGGAAGTGGGAGGAGTTCTACCGGAACCGGTTCCAACACGACCGGATCGTCCGAAGCACCCACGGCGTCAACTGCACCGGTGGCTGCTCCTGGCAGATCCACGTGAAGGAAGGCATCGTCGTCTGGGAGACGCAGCAGCTCGACTACCCCCTGCTCGAGGACTCGCTGCCCCCCTACGAGCCCCGGGGCTGCCAGCGCGGGATCTCCTTCTCCTGGTACCTGTACAGCCCTCTGCGCATCAAGTACCCGCTGATCCGCAGCGCTCTCATCGACGCCTTCGAGTCGGAGAAGCGAAAGGCGAACGGTGACCCGGTCAAGGCCTGGGAGAGCCTCCAGAGCGACGACCACGCGCGCAAGGCCTACCAGCAGGCTCGCGGCAAGGGTGGGTTCCGGCGGACCTCGTGGGACAAGGTCTACGAGCTCATGGCCGCGGCCAACATCTACACGGCGAAGAAGTACGGGCCGGACCGCGTGATCGGCTTCTCGCCGATCCCGGCGATGTCCATGCTCAGCTACGCGGCCGGCGGGCGGTTCCTGCAGCTCTTCGGCGGCGTCAACCTGAGCTTCTACGACTGGTACTGCGACCTTCCGACGGCGTTCCCGGAGATCTGGGGCGAGCAGACGGACGTCTGCGAGAGCGCCGATTGGTACAACGCGAAGATGATCGCGGACATGGGTGCGTGTCTGAACATGACGCGCACGCCGGACTGCCACTTCTTCGCCGAGGCGCGCCACAACGGGACGAAGGCGGTCGTCTTCGCGCCGGACTTCAGCCAGGTCTGCAAGTACGCCGACCAGTGGGTCCCGCTCCACGCCGGGAGCGACGGCGCCTTCTGGATGGCTGTCACGCACGTCATCCTGAAGGAGTTCCACCACGACAACCCGACTCCGTACTTCCTCGAGTACATCAAGAAGTACACGGACAGCCCCTACCTCGTGAAGCTCGAGCAGGACGGCGACAGCTACAAGCCCGGGCAGCTCGTGCGGGCCAACGAGATCGCCAAGCTCGAGTCGATCTCGAACGGTGACTGGAAGTTCCTCAACGTCGACGCGGCGACCGGGGAGCTGGTCGTCCCCAAGGGGGCCGTCGGCCACCGGTGGGACACGGAGAAGCCCGGCGACTGGAACATGAAGCACGAGAACGCGGTCGACGGGAAGCCGTACGACCCCGTCCTCACGTTCCTGAACGACAACGACGGCGTGGTCCAGACGCAGTTCCAGGAGTTCGGGCTCGACCGCATCGCCAAGAGGGGCGTCCCCATCAAGAAGATCGCGACGAAGAGCGGCGAGACCATCGTCGCGACCGTCTACGACCTCGTGATGGCCCAGTACGGCGTCGGCCGCGGACTCGAGGGCGAGTACCCCGCCGACTACACCGACAAGGACGCAGCCTACACGCCTGCGTGGCAGGAGATCTTCACGGGAGTCGACTCCAAGACGGTCCTGCAGTTCGCCAGGGAGTGGGCGGCCACCGCCGACACGACCAAGGGCAAGTGCATGATCATCGTCGGCGCGGGTATCAACCACTGGTACCACGCCAACCTGATGTACCGCGCAGGGGCGATGGCGTTGATGCTCTGCGGCTGCGTGGGCAGGAACGGCGGCGGCCTCAACCACTACGTCGGTCAGGAGAAGCTCGCGCCGTCCGACTCGTGGGGCGCGATCGCCTTCGCCAAGGACCACGTCGACGCGGTGCGGCTCCAGCAGGCCCCGCTCTGGCACTACATCAACACCTGCCAGTACCGCTACGACGGCCAGTTCTCCAACTACAACACGGTCCCCGACAACGACTGGACGCGGCAGCACACCGCGGACCAGATCTTCCAGTCCGTCCGCATGGGCTGGATGCCCTTCTATCCGCAGTTCAAGCAGAACACGCTCGAGCTCACGAAGGAGGCGGAGAAGAAGGGCGCCAAGTCGCACGACGAGATCAAGCAGTACGTGCTCGAGAAGCTGAAGTCGAAGCAGCTCGAGTACTCGGTCGCCGACCCGGACGCGCCGGAGAACCACCCCCGCGTCTGGTACATCTGGCGCGGCAACGCGATCATGGGGAGCATGAAGGGGCACGAGTACGCCCTGAAGCACTACCTCGGGACCCACTCGAACGCGATCGGCAAGGACGCGCCCGAGCACACCCAGGAGGTGAAGTGGCACGAGGTCGCGCCGACCGGCAAGATGGACCTCATCGTCGACCTGAACTTCCGGATGGACTCGTCGGCGCTCTACTCCGACATCGTCCTTCCGGCGGCGTCCTGGTACGAGAAGGCGGACCTCAACAGCACCGACCTCCACTCGTTCATCCATCCGCTGTCGGAGGCCGTCGCGCCGGTCTGGGAAGCCAAGACCGACTGGGAGATCTTCAAGGGCCTCGCGCGTGCGACGAGCGAGGTCGCCAAGAAGAACCTCGCAGAGCCGCAGAAGGACATCATCACGGTCCCGCTGTCGCACGACTCGCCCGACGAGATCTCGCAGCCGCGGGTCCAGGACTGGTACCGCGGTGAGTGCGAGCCGATCCCGGGCAAGACTACGCACAAGCTGGTCGTGGTCGAGCGCGACTACACGAAGCTCTACGAGAAGTACATCACCCTCGGCGAGAACGTCCGCAAGAAGGGGCTCGGCGCACACGGAAGCCACTACATGTGCGAGGAGCAATACGACGAGCTCATCGAGTCCAACCACTTCCCGGTCGAGAAGATCGACGGCAAGGTGCTCCCCTCGCTCCGCGAGGACTCGTGGGCGGCGAACGTCGTCCTGCACCTCTCGACGCTCACCAACGGCGTCCTGACGACCCGCGCCTACGAGAACATGGAGAAGAAGACGGGCCTTCCGCTCGTCGACCTGGCGGCGGGCTCGAAGGACGTCCGCTACCGGTACGCCGACCTGCAGGCCCAGCCGCGCCGGTACAACACGTCGCCGCTCTGGTCGGGGTTGATGAACGACGGCCGGGCCTACTCGGCCTACACGTACAACGTCGACAAGCTCGTGCCGTGGCGGACGCTCACCGGGCGGCAGCACTTCTACCTCGACCACGAGATGTACCTCGCGTACGGGGAGAACCTGCCGACCTACAAGCCGTCGCCGAAGCCCGAGGCCTACGGCGACCTTCGGGAGACGCTCAAGAACAAGGAAGCGCTGGTCCTCAACTGCCTCACGCCTCACGGCAAGTGGCACATCCACTCCACGTACATGGAGAACCTACGCATGCTGACGCTCTCGCGAGGGTGTGAGCCGTGCTGGATCAGCGAGCCCGACGCCGAGACGCTGGGCATCAAGGACAACGACTGGGTCGAGGTCTACAACGACCACGGCGTCTACTGCACGAGGGCGTCGGTCAGCGCTCGCATCCCCAAGGGCGTGTGCATCGTCTATCACGTGCCCGAACGGACCACCGGCATCCCGAAGTCCCAGGAGCGCGGCGGGAAGCGAGCCGGTGGACACAACAGCTTCACGCGCGTCCACCTCAAGCCGAACTTCCTGTCCGGCGGGTATGGGCAGTTCTCGTATCACTTCAACTACTGGGGCCCGATCGCGCCGAACCGCGACACCCACGTGACCATCAAGAAGATGAACAAGGTCGTCTTCTAGCAGCGCGCGAGGAAGAAGATGGACATCAGATCCCAAGTCTCGATGGTGTTTCACCTGGACAAGTGCATCGGCTGCCACACTTGTTCCATTGCCTGCAAGAACATCTGGACGGACCGGAAGGGCGCCGAGTATCAGTGGTGGAATAACGTCGAGACCAAGCCGGGCGCCGGCTTCCCCACCAAGTGGGAAGACCAGGAGATCTACCAGGGCGGCTGGGAGAAGACCGGCAACGGGAACGGCTCGCTGCGGCTCAAGGGTGCGGGCAAGAGGAAGCTGCTGAACATCTTCCACAACCCGCGGATGCCGTCGATCGACGACTACTACGAGCCTTTCACCTACCGGTACCTGGACCTGATCGAGAGCCCTCCGGGCGACGATCAGCCCACCGCCCGCCCCGTGTCGCTGATCACCGGCGAGCCCATGGACATCAAGATGGGCCCGAACTGGGATGACGACATGAGCGGCACGCCGGACTACGCGCGGCAGGACCCGAACCTGTCGAAGCTGAGCGAGGCGGAGCGCGAGGCCATGTTCCAGCTCGAGCGGCTCGCGTTCTTCTACCTCCCGCGCATCTGCAACCACTGCCTGAACCCGGCCTGCGTGGCTTCGTGCCCGTCGGGCGCGATCTACAAGCGCGGCGAGGACGGCGTCGTCCTGATCAACCAGGAAGTGTGCCGCGCCTGGCGCATGTGCGTGACCGCGTGCCCCTACAAGAAGTCCTACTACAACTGGCACACGGGCAAGAGCGAGAAGTGCATTCTCTGCTACCCGCGCCTCGAGAACGGGTACGCCCCGGCGTGCATGCACTCCTGCGTCGGACGCATCCGCTACCTCGGGGTCATGCTGTACGACGCCGACAAGATCGAGAGCGTCGCCTCGTGTCCCGAGGATCAGCTCGTCGCCAAGCACCTCGACATCCTCGCCGACCCGTTCGACGAGAAGGTCGTGGCCTCGGCGAAGGCGAACGGAGTGCCGGACTCCACGATCAAGGCGGCGCAGCGCTCGCCGACCTACAAGTTCGTCAAGGAGTGGGGCATGGCGCTCCCGCTCCACGCCGAGTTCCGGACCTTGCCCATGCTGTTCTACGTGCCGCCGCTCTTGCCGGTCATGGCGAGCCTCGGGCAGCAGGACGCGGCGCAGCGCGAGAAGATCAACGAGATCGGCAAGCGGTGGCCCGACGACTGGCTCTACGACACCAGCACCGAGGAGCTGTTCGGAACCATCGATCAATCGCGTTTCCCGCTCAAGTACATGGCCAGCCTGTTCAGCGCCGGTGACGAGCAGGCGGTCGCGGCACGCATCAAGAAGCTCATGGCCATCCGGATCTACCGGCGGTTCAAGACCGTCGGCGACATCTCCGAGGACAAAGCGCTGAAGGCGCTGAAGGACGTGGGGATGACGCCGGACGTGGCGGACGACGTGTACTACCTGACGTCGCTCGCCAAGTTCGAGGACCGGTTCGTCATCCCGCCGGCGCACCGCGAGCAGGCCATCGAGATGTTCGAGTTCACGGGTGACGCGAAGGGAGCGGTCGGCTTCGGCTTCAAGCGGCCGCCGCAACGAGGATCCTGAGCATGGGACTGAGCGATTACGGATTGCTGGCCGAGCTCTTCGAGTACCCGGTGGACGGGTTCCCGGAGACGGTCCAGCGTGTCCGGCAGTACGTCGCCGACAACCACCCAGGGGCGTGTGCTTCGATGGACGCGTTCTGCGAGCACCTCCCGATCGACAGTCTCCTCGAGATCCAGGAGCTCTACACGCGGTCGTTCGACGTCCAGGCAGTGACGACGCTGGACGTCGGCTACGTGCTCTTCGGCGAGGACTACAAGAGGGGCGAGATCCTCTCGAACCTGGC
The DNA here is from genome assembly GCA_039794305.1 of Candidatus Neutrinellum sp. Lineage (GTDB taxonomy): Bacteria > Myxococcota_A > Polyangia > Polyangiales > JBDIVX01 > JBDIVX01. The sequence continues at coordinate 33,600 of JBDIVX010000022.1, read as the reverse complement.
TCGCGAGCATCGGAAGGCCGGCAACGAGTGCGGGACGGAGCTCCCCGATCACCTCGCGAACCTCCTGCGCCTGATCCCCAAGCTGGCCGACTCGGAGCTGCGAAACGAGTTGGTGTGCGAAGTCGTCGGACCCGCGCTGAGGATCATGATCGGAGAGTTCGCCCCGGAGCGCCTCGCGAAGAACGATGCGCTCTACGAGAAACACCACAAGACCCTGATCGCATCGAACCCCGAGACTCGAACCCTGTATCGCCACGCGCTGCAGACGCTGTACGACATCCTGGGTGAGGACTTCGTGCTGACGGAAAAGCCGCTGCTCGAGCAGACGTCGGACTTCTTGAAGTCGGTCGCCAAGGAAATGGCCATCGAAGCAAGCGATGGCAAAGTATCGCTCCCGCTGGCTGCGGATGAGGGAACGCCATGAACCTGATGAACACGTTCTTCTTCGTAGGGCTGCCGTACCTCGCGATCGTGACCTTCCTGGTCGGCACCATCTACCGGTACCGCGCGAGAGGGTTCCAGTTCTCGTCTCTCTCTTCGCAGTTCCTGGAGGGCGAGAGCCTCTTCTGGGGTTCGGTGCCGTTCCACTTCGGCATCCTGGCGGCGTTCTTCGGACACCTGTTCGCCTGGCTCATCCCGGAGGGCGTGCTGCTCTGGAACGGCCACCCCGCGCGCCTGATCGCGCTGGAGGTCACGGGGTTCGCCTTCGGCCTGAGCGCTCTGTTCGGCCTCTCGCTCCTGTACATCCGGCGGCTCACCAATCCGCGCGTTCGCATGGTCAGCAACAAGATGGACCACGTGATCGAGCTGCTGTTGCTCGCTCAGATCGTCCTCGGCCTGTGGATCGCGGTCAGCCAGCGATGGGGGTCGTCTTGGTTCGCGGCCGACCTCTCGCCGTACCTGTGGTCCATCTTCACGCTGAGCCCGCAGATCGACGCGGTGAGCGCGATGCCGCTGGTGATCCAGCTCCACATCATCGGAGCGTTCCTCATCATCGCCATCTTCCCGTTCACGCGGCTGGTGCACATCCTGGTCGCTCCCCTGCACTACCTCTCGCGCCCGTACCAGCAGGTCATGTGGTACTGGGACCGCAAGTCGCTGCGGCATCCCGACATGCCGTGGAGCGAGAAGCGGCCGAAGAACAACTGATCGGTCGGCGGCGGTTGGGGTGACCAGCTTCCGGTCACCCGGCACGGCGGGGTGACGCCGGCTGCGTCCGGGGTTGCTGCCTCGAGTCCGCAAGCCGACGTCCAGAGCGGCCGTTTCGTCTGGTACGGAGATTGCGCAAGGAGCCGGGCGTGCCGGCCCGCTCCTGCCTCGTCGTCCTCGCAGTCCTCGTTCTTCCCCAGTCCGTCGCCGCGCAGACGGTACGTGACCTCGCGGCGCGAGGCGCGTGCAGCACGGCGGGGCTCGAGGGCATCTCGCGCCAGCTCGCCGAGGCGCAGATGTGCATCCGGCCCGGCGCGTTCGTGCGATTCGCGCCGCACGAGGGGATCACGCTCACGTCGTCGCGCGTCCACCCTTACGCGCAGGCGACCGCGCGAGATGCGCTCCACCGGGCCGCCGCGCGCGGCCCCATCCAGGTCAACAGCGCCTTCCGAACGCTCGCGGACCAGTACGTCCTCTACCACTCGGGCGGCTGCGGACTGGCCGCGCGACCTGGGCAGAGCAACCACCAGAGCGGCCGCGCCGTCGACGTGGGGAACTACTCCGGCGCGCGGTCGGCCCTCGAGGCGCAGGGCTGCGGATGGCTGGGCTCGCGCGATCCCGTGCACTTCGACTGTCCGGGATCGGACCGTCGTCCGGACTCGATCCTCGCCTTCCAGCGCCTGTGGAACCGAAACCACCCGGAGGACCGCATCGCGGAGGACGGGCTGTACGGGCCCCAGACCGAGTCTCGCCTCGGGCGCACGCCCGCCGCCGGCTTCGCCGAGGGGCTCTGCGAGACGCCGACCGATCCGCCGCCGGCCACGGGCACGGTGCGCCTGGTCGGCGTCGTGTACGAAGGCTCGGACACCGACGCGCGCATCGGCGGCGCGAGCGTTCGGCTGGTCGGACGCGCCGAGTCGGCGACCGCCCGTGACGACGGGGTGTGGGAGCTCCACGTCCCGAGCGGCACCTACACCGTGGAGGCCTCGGCCGGCGACTTCGTCACGGGGAGGCGCACCTGCGAGGTGGCGGGCGGCGAGACGTGGTGCTCGGTGGGGCTCATGCGGGGGAGCGAGGCCGGCACCGCGCGCGGCGTCGTCTTCGAGGACCTGGGCGAGGGCTTCAGCGAGTCGAGCGCGCGGCTCGCGGGAGCGACCGTCGTCATCGCCGAGACGGGCGACACGTCGACCACGGACGACACGGGGTCCTGGTCGGTGCCCCTGCCGCCGGCGACCTACCGGATCACCGCCAGCAAGGACGGCTTCGCCGCGGCCAGCCGCACCTGCACCGTCGAGGCGGGCGGTGAAGCGTGGTGCTCGGTCGGGCTGGCGCCCGCGGTCGCGGCGGGGGCGGTCGAGGGCGTCGTCTTCGTCGGTGAGGACATGACCCGGCGTGTGGTAGGCGCCACGGTGCGCGTCCTCGAGACCGGCGCGTCGACGACGAGCCGCGAGGGTGACGGCTCCTTCCGGTTCGAGCTGGCCGCCGGCGTCTATACGGTCGAGGTCACGGGCGACGGCCTCGTCGAGGCCACCCGAGCCTGTGAGGTCGCCGCGGGCGACACCACCGCGTGCTCCGTCAGCGTCGAGCTCGACGCAAGCGGCGGCGCGGTCACCACCATCACCATCGACGAGTCCGAGATGGACCACCCCGACGACCGCGACGAGGACCCACGCGACGCCGTCGACGGCCTGCCCGGCACTCCGAGCAAGCTCACCGGCGGCTGCAGCACCGCCCTCTCCACTCCCGCCGACCACCCCCCCCACATCCTCGCCCTCCTCGCCGCCCTAGCCCTCCTCCAAACCCGCCGCCGCCGCTAGCCCCTCCCCACCCACAGACCACTGGGTTGTCCGTGATCGGGGGGTCAGGAGATGGGGTCGATGCGGCGGATGCCTTTGCGGGTGACGACGACGCGGACGCGGTGCCAGGGGGCGGTCGGGTCGCCGTTTCGGCGCAGGCGGTAGACGATGCCGATGTTGTAGACGCGAGGCGCCATGGCGGAGCAGACCTCGCCCGTCTCGGGGTCGGCGAAGACGATGCGGCGCTTGGGGTCGTCGGTGTGGGCGAGCCAGCGGCGCAGGTCGAGCCGGAGGATCTCGCGCATGGCGTGGACGCGCGGGTCGGTCTGGACGATGGCGTCGGAGTGGAGGGTGACGTCCTTCCGATGCCAGAGGACCGTCTCGGGCCGCGCCTGCTCCTCGAGCGGGTGCTCGCGCGTGGCGCGACGCACCGCGAGCACGTCCTTCGGCAGCCGCTCGAACCTCACGAAGTCGACGCGCTCATCCACGCGTCCGAGGACGCGATCGCCGTCTGCCTCGTGGACGACCCAGCGCCGGTCGGGGTAGCGCTTGGACACGACCTTCGAGAAGACCTGCTGGAGGAACGCCTTCATGCGGTCCTTCGCCATGTAGGCGAGCACCGCGATGGTCCCCCATACGAAGAGCCCGCCCGTGTCGGCCTCGAGACCGTTCCACAGCGCTGCGATGACCGCGAACGCCATCGCCACCCCGGCGGCGAGCGCGTAGAGGAGGTGGACCGCCCACCGGCTCGGGTCCTCGAGCTTCGGCGTGAGCCAGAGCACCGAGGCCGTGAACCGTTTGAGCACGTGGCGCCGGAACTCGAGGTGCTCGATGTCGTTCTTGTCGATGCCCGCCCACGCGACGCCCGAGAGCCCCGCGTCCCGCCGATGCCGCGCCTCACGCGCCGCGAGCTCCTCGGCGGCCTGACGCACGGCACGGGGAGCGGGCGCTCGCTGCAGCGCGACCGCGAGCTCACCGCCGAGGGTCTCGATCATCCGCGAGATGTCCTCGTCGACCCACCGCGCAGCCGCCGGCGCCGGATCGGGCAGCTCGCCCGCACGGCGCAGCACCTCACGCAAGCCCTGGACCAGGTGCGCCGAGTCCTCCACCAGCTTCGCGACGTCGGCGAAGGCGGCGGCCCGGGCCACGTCGTCCGAACCGTCGAGCCGCGGCAGGATGTCCTTGCGCGCGCGCGCCGAAGCCGCGCGGACGCACGAGGCGAAGAACCGCATCTCGTACACCGCCCGCCCCGGATCCCCCTCCAGAAGGATGCGCGCCAGAGCGGCGAGCGGCGCGCCGGCGAGCTCGGACAAGCCCGCTTCCGGCACCGCCAGCCGCACGTACGCGCGGAGGTCCGAGTAGATGTCCTGCTTCGAGTAGGTGCGCCGGTCGAGGCGGAGGCTCTCGGGCACGAAGAAGTAGGCGTCCCACTCGAGCTCCGAGGCCTCGTCGGACCCGAGGGCCCAGTCGATTCCGCACTCGATGTGCGTGCGGTCGTGCACCTTCCAGACCGGAGCCCTCGGTCCCACCCCCCCGGGCGCGCACCGGTCCGCGTCATCCCGTGTGATCCCGGGTGATTCGGTCGCCGTCGGGGCGATGGAGAGGTAGGCGGGACGGGCCATGGGCTCGCGGGGGCGTCTCCTTGGTGACACGCCATTGTAACATCAAGGCCTTTCGCGGCACTCCGCGCCACCCGTGGTAGGGTTGTGGGGATGGGCGGGGTGACCCTTCGTGTGAACGGTCGGGAGCTCCGGGCCGAGGGCCTCGACCCCCACACCACGCTCCTGCACCTCCTGCGCGACCGAGGCCTCACGGGCACCAAGGAGGGCTGCGCCGAAGGCGAGTGCGGCGCCTGCGCCGTCGTGCTCGTGCGCCCGGGTGAGGACGGCCGCGCCCGCTACGAGCCCGTCAACAGCTGCCTCGTCCTCGCCGCGTCCGTGCACGGCCAGGAGGTCTGGACGGTCGAGGGGCTGGCCGACGCCGAGCGGCTCCACCCCGTGCAGGAGGCGCTGGTCCGCGAGGGCGGATCGCAGTGCGGCTACTGCACGCCCGGGTTCGTGATGAGCCTCTTCGCCGAGTACTACCGGGAGGGCCGCGAAGGCCTCGACCCGGAGTCCATCGGCGGGAACCTCTGCCGCTGCACCGGCTACCGGCCCATCCGCGACGCGGCCCGGGCCCTCGGCCCGCCAGAGGCCACCGATCGCTTCCTCGCGCGCCTCGAGCGGCCCGCGCCGGCGGTCGAGCGGTTCGGCTACCAGGTCGACGCGCGGCGGTTCCACCGCCCGGCCGCGCTCGCCGAGGCGCTCGAGATCCTCGCGGACGAGCCCGAGACGCGCCTCGTCGCGGGCGGGACCGACGTGGTCGTCGCCATCAACCAGGCGCACGAGCGATACGCGTCGATCCTCTCGCTCGAGGGCATCGAGGAGCTGCGGCGCCTCGAGCGGGCGGATGGGCACCTCGCGATCGGCGCCGGCGTTCCGTTGAGCCGGCTCGAGGACGAGCTCCGGGGTGAGCTCCCCATCTTCGAGCAGCTCCTGCCGCTCTTCTCGTCGCGGCTCATCCGCAACCGCGCCACCCTCGGTGGCAACCTGGTCAACGCGTCGCCCATCGGCGACTCGCCGCCGGTGCTGCTCGCGCTCGACGCCGAGGTGGTCCTCGCACGTCGGGGTGGCGAGCGCGTGGTCCCGCTCGACCGCTTCTTCACGGGTTACCGGAGGACCGCTCTCGAGCCGGGCGAGCTGCTCCGCGAGATCCGGATCCCGCGGCCCTTCCCGACGATCAGCCGCTTCTACAAGGTATCGAAGCGCGTGCTCGACGACATCTCGACGGTCGCCGGCGCGTTCGCCGTCACCCTCGACGACGCCCGCCGAGTGACGAAGGCACGCCTCGCCTACGGCGGCGTCGCCGCGACGCCCGTCCGCGCGCACGCCGCCGAGGCCGCGCTCGTGGGCAAGCCTTGGAGCCCGCAGGCCGTCGGCGAGGCGCAGGTGGCGCTCGACGGGGCGTTCACGCCGCTCGGCGATCACCGCGGGAGCGCCGAGTACCGCGCCGCGATGGTCGGGCGCCTGCTCGACAAGCTCTGGGCGGACTGCCAGGGAGCGGCGGCGTGAGGGCCGTCGGCAAGGCGATCCCCCACGAGAGCGCGCGCGCTCACGTGACCGGCGCGGCCAAGTACACGGACGACCTCGCCGGACGCTTCCAGGGCATCCTGGCCTGCTGGCCCGTGATGGCGCCGCACGCCCACGCCCGCGTGCGCTCGATCGCGACCGAGGACGCGCTGGCCCTGCCCGGCGTCGTCGCGGTGCTCACGGCCGACGATGTCCCCGGCGAGAACGACACCGGCGCCGCCCGACGCGACGAGCCGCTGTTTCCGGAGGAGGTCGTCTACCACGGCCAGGCGGTCGCCTGGGTGGTCGGCGAGAGCGAGGAGGCGGCGCGGCTCGGCGCGGCGAGGGTCCGGGTCGACTACGAGGCGCTCCCCGCGATCCTCGGGATCGAGGCGGCCGTCGACGCCGGGAGCTTCCACACGGACCTCGCGCGCATCCGGCGCGGCGACCCCGACCGCGCGATCTCCGAGGCGCCGCACGTTCTCGAGGGCGAGCTGCACGTGGGCGGGCAGGAGCACTTCTATCTCGAGGCGCAGGCCGCCATCGCCTACGTGGACGAGGACGACCACGTCTTCGTGCACTCCTCGACGCAGCACCCGTCCGAGACGCAGGAGATCTGCGCGCGCGTGCTCGGGCTCGCGAACAACGAGGTCACCTGTCAGCAGCTCCGCATGGGCGGCGCCTTCGGCGGCAAGGAGGTTCAGGCGAACCCGTTCGCCGCGGTCGCCGTGCTCGCGGCGGTGAAGACGCGACGGCCGGTCCGCGTCCGCCTCGACCGCCAGCGGGACATGGTGCTGACCGGCAAGCGTCACCCGTTCCTCGCGCGCTACCGCGTCGGCTGCGACGCGGAGGGGAAGCTCCTCGGCGCCTGCATCGAGCTCTTCGCCGACGGCGGATGGAGCCTCGACCTGAGCGAGCCGGTGCTCTTCCGCGCGATGTTCCACGTGGACAACTGCTACCTGCTCCCGCACCTGGACGTGACCGGGCGCGTCTGCAAGACGCACGCGACTTCGCACACGGCGTTCCGCGGCTTCGGCGGGCCGCAGGGCATGATCGTGATCGAGGAGATCGTCGACCGGATCGCGCGCGCGACGGGCATCGAACCGCACGTCGTCCGGGAGCGCAACTTCTACCGCGAGGGCGACGAGACGCACTACGGCCAGACCGTGAAGGACGCCGGGCGCATCCGACGGATCTGGGACGAGCTCGTGTCGGAGAGCGGCTTTGCGTCGCGCTGGGAGGACGTCCGGCGCTTCAACGACGAGCACCCGCACGAAAAGCGCGGCCTCGCGATCACGCCCGTCAAGTTCGGCATCTCGTTCACCACCGCGTTCTTCAACCAGGCAGGCGCGCTCGTACTGGTCTACAGCGATGGCAGCGTGCAGGTGAACCACGGCGGGACCGAGATGGGTCAGGGGCTGCACACGAAGATGATGCAGATCGCTGCGCAGGCGCTCGGCGTGCCGTTGGCGTCGATCCGGCTCATGCCGACGCGCACCGACAAGGTGCCGAACGCGAGCGCCACGGCGGCCTCGAGCGGCTCGGACCTGAACGGCGCGGCGGTGAAGGCTGCTTGCGACACGATCCGCGGACGCCTCGCGGAGGTCGCCGGGCGCATGCTGAGGGTGCCGCCCGGCGACCTCGTCTTCGAAGACGGGCGCGTCTTTCCGCTCCAGGCGCCGGCCGCCGGCTTGCCCTTCGCCGAGGTGACGCGACAGGCGTACCTCGACCGCGTCCAGCTCTTCGCGAGCGGCTTCTACCGCACGCCGAACATCTGGTACGACGCGCAAGCGGGACGCGGAAAGCCGTTCCACTACTACGCCTACGGGGCGGCCGTGACCGAGGTCGAAGTGGACGGCTTCACCGGGCAGTACCGGATTCGGCGCGTCGACATCGTGCACGACGTGGGGGAGTCGCTCTCGCCGCTGATCGATCGCGGCCAGGTCGAGGGCGGCTTCCTGCAGGGCCTCGGCTGGCTCACGCGCGAGGAGCTGGTGTGGGACGCCGAGGGCCGGCTCGCGACGCGCGGCGCATCCACCTACAAGCTGCCGACGCTCGACGACTGCCCCGAGGACTTCCGCGTGCGCCTGCTCGAGCGGGCGGCGGAGGACGGTGTGGTCCACGGGAGCAAGGCGGTCGGCGAGCCGCCGTTCATGCTGGCGTTCAGCGTGCGCGAGGCGCTGCGCCAGGCGGTGAGCGCCTTCGGCGACGGCGCCGCGCGGGTGGATCTCGCCTGCCCGGCGACACCGGAGGCGGTGTACTGGGCGGTCGAGGCAGTGCGGGGGCGCAAAGGGACAGGGCTCGAGGCCGCCGCGGAGTGAGCATGAACAGGCGGATTTGCGTTCTCGTCTTCGCGTCGCTCGGGGCTGCTTGTGGACCGAGCAGTCCCGCGGTCCCGGAGACGCAGGTGTGCCGCTCGCCCGCGAGCACCGCTTCTATCGACACGGCCGCCGTCCGCAGCATCGTGACGAGCGCGACCCTCGCCGACGGCGACACGCTGCCGTTCACGATCGGCGGCCAGGGGGCCACCATGCTCGGCGTCCAGCTCGTCCTCTCGGGTCCTGCCGTTCCGTCGTGCATCGCCCAGACCACGAGCGTATTCGGCCCCGCCGGTGAGACCTGGGCGAGCGCCACCGTGCCGCTTCCCACGTCCGAGCTCGCAGACGGCGGCTTCGTCACGGGCGAGCTCTGGCTCTTCCCCACCTTCGAGGCCGGGGGCGAGGCCACCGTCCGCGTCGAGTCCTACGGCGTCACCCACGAAGTCCGCGTACGGCTCGAGTGACCGTCGTGCGGGTGCTCGTGCTGCCGGGCCTGGACGGCGGGGAGGCGCCGCGCTTGCCCCTCGTCCGGGCGCTGCCGCCACCGCTGGCGGGCGAGGTGGTCGCGTATCCCCGCGAGCGCCTCATGGGCTACGACGCCCTTCTCGGCTGGGCAGCTCGGCGGATCGAGAGCCCCGGTGAGCCCGTCGTGCTGGTGGGGGAGTCGTTCTCTGGGCCGCTGGCCGTCCGGGCCGCGGCTGCGCACGCCGGCGTGGTCCGCGGCGTCGTCTTGGTGGCCACGTTCGCCCATCGGCCCGTGCCTGGCTGGCTCCGCTTCGTGGCCACGTCGCTGACGTTTCGGCTTCCACCGCCCCGGGCGTTCTTGCGGCAGTGGCTGCTCGGGCCGGACGCGTCGGACGACGAAGTGGACGTCTTGCGGCGTGAGATCATGGCGGTGCGGCCGGCCGTCATGGCCCACCGCGTCCGGGAGGCTCTGACCGTGGACGTACGGGAGGAGCTCGCCGCGCTGACGGTCCCCGTCATGGTCGTCGAGGCTTCGCGCGACCGGGTGCTCGGCCGGCGCAGACGCCGGGCGCTTTGGCAGGTGCGCCCGAGCCTCCGCTGGGAGGTGGTCGACGCGCCCCATCTCGTGATCGAGCGCGAGCCGGCGCGCGTCGCCGAGCTCGTGTCCGACTTCGCCGCGAGCCTCGCGTGAGCCGGCTCAGCCGCCGCGCGGAGCGACGACCGAGAAGCGGATCACGACCTCGTCGTGGATGAGGTCGTCGGGCATGCCCGGGTACACGATGCCGAAGTCCTTGCGGTCGATCGTGAACTCGCTCCGCGCGCTCACCTGACCGGAGGCGACCTCGACGATCGCCGGGAACGTGACCGAACGCGTCTCGCCGTGGAGCGTCAGGTTTCCGGTGATCGTGTGCGTCGCGGGCTGGTTGTCCACCGTCCCGTCGCCGCCCGCCCGGATCGCGGTGGACTCGAACGTCGCGGTGGGAAAGCGCGCGACGTCGAAGAGATCCGCCGACTTCAAGTGGTCGCGCAGCCGCTCGGGCTCGATCTGGAGCGAGCCGACCTGGATCGTGACGCGCACGGCGCTCGCCGTCGTGTCCTGCGGGTCGAGCTCGATGCTCCCGTCGAGCTCCGTGAAGCTGCCGTCGTGGGACTCGGTGACCTTCGCGCCCGTGAAGCCGACGGATGAGCGGGCGCGGTCGATGGCCAGCGTCTCGCGCCTGGGCGACGCCTCGGCGGTCGTCTCCGTCGCCTCGGGAGCGGTCTCGGCCTCGCCGACCTCGGCGGAGCTCACGCCCTCGGTGTGGTCCTCGCAGGCGGCGAGGAGCAGGGCAACGGATGCGAGAAGAGTAATGATTTTGGTCATGGGTCTCGTTATTGATACGCGTCGGAAGCGCAGTGATGCTGCCCTGAAACCGCCCGGCGGCGGCTCTCATTCCCCCCGTCGGCAGCGCGGCCGGCGCCCTCGCCCGAGGAGCGGGTGGCGCGGATCTCGCGCGACCGGCACCATCCGAAGATCGGGACGTGGTCTGTCGGACGCGGCGCTGGGTTCTGCTCGTGGCACTTCCGGTCCTCGCCGTCGGCGCGCCGACGGCGGGACCGGTCGCCGCCCAGGGGCGGGAGTGCCGGACCGACTGCCCCGCGCACCTCCGCCGGGACGGGTGCTGCCCGCGCACGCTCCCGCCCGTCGACGCCGAAGGCACGGTCGAGATCCGATCGAGCCCGCCGGGCGCTCGGGTGACGCTCGACGGCGAGCCGCGCGGGCGCACGCCGCTCCGGCTCGACCGAGTCCCGGCGGCGGTCCACGAGCTGCGCATCGAGGCGGACGGCCGCGCGACGCACCACGCGCCGCTGCTCGTCCGGCCCGGCAAGCACGTGGAGCTCGACATCCCGCTCTGCGAGCGAGGCCGCACGCTCACGGACGGGCGGTGCTGCTGGCCCGGTCAGTCCGTCACCGGCGGGAGCTGCGCCGGCGCCGCGACCTGCCCGCCGCCCCTCGTCCCGACGCCCACGGGGAGCGAGTGTGTCGAGCCGGTGTGCAGCGAGGGCCAGGTGCGCCTGCCGTCGGGCGCCTGCTGTTTCCCGGGGCAGCGGTGGGACCCGGCCACCGTGGCGTGCGCGGGGCGGCCGAGCCGGTGTCCGGGTGACCTCGTGCGCGGGTTCTCGGGCTGCGAGGCTCCGGCGAGCCGCCGCGACGAGGACCGCGACGGGATCTTCGAGGACGTCGACCGCTGCATCGACGAGCCGGAGGACCGAGACGGCTTCGAGGACACCGACGGCTGCCCCGATCCGGACAACGACCGCGACGGCATCGCCGACGTGTCCGACCGATGCCCCAACGAGCCGGAGGACCGCGACGGCCTCGCGGATGAAGACGGCTGCCCGGACGCCGACGCCGACGCCGACGGCGTCGCCGACTCCGCCGACCGCTGCCCGCGCGAGGCGGAGGACCGCGACGGCTTCGAGGACGACGACGGCTGCCCCGACACGGACGACGACGCGGACGGGATCCCGGACGCACACGACCGCTGCCGAACCGACGTCGAGTCGCCGAACGGGCACGAGGACGACGACGGCTGCCCTGACACGGCGCCTCCGGCGTTCTCGCTCGGCGGCACCCGCATGCAGGCGTCCTACCAGATCGGCCTCTCGGCGGCCCCGACGTCCGAGCACGGGACGGGCCTCGTGTACCAGGCGCGGCTCCGGTGGCTCGGAGGCGCGGAGATCGGCGTGACGACCGGCATCGGGCTGAGCGTGCGGCAGCGCCGAGACAGCGACCCCTCGCGCCCGCCCGTCGAGAACGAGGGGCGCGCCGGCTTCCTCGCCGGCGTCGCGCCGGTCCAGCTCGGCCTGTGGCTCGACCGCGTCGGCGGTGACCGCCTCGTCCTGGCCGAGCCGTTCGTGCACCTCGCGTGGCCGGCGCCGCACGTCACCGCGAGCCCGGTCGTCCGGCTCGGCAACCGCGTCACATGGGACGCCGACCTCGACCTCTACCTCGAGGTCGCGTTCCGCACCGGCAACGACGCGCACGGCGCAGGGCCCGAGGTCGCCGTGGGCGTCGTGCCCGACCCGGAGGCGGAGGCGGGCCGCTGGGCGCTCCCGTTCGAGCTCGCGGTCTCGAACGGCATGCAGTACGCCGACGGCTTCCGGTACCTGCTCGGGGCAGGCGTCGCGTACCGCGGGATCGGCGTCGGCGGCGCCCTGCTCCTCTCGGCGAACTCGCCGATCGCGGGCCCGTACGTGGAGCTGGCGCCGCTCCGCCTCGGAAACGGGCGGGTCAGCGACGACGAGTGGGTGTACTTCCTGAGCTACTTCGAGCCCTTCGTGCGCGCCACGTGGTACCGCGCGGCCGGGCCCCCATCCGTCGCCTTCGGGCAGCGCTTCCGCTTCGGCAGCGGCTTCTACTACAGCCTCGAAGCGGGCTACCAGCTCCCCACGCCGTCGCTCGGCGGCGGGCTCTTCGCGATCATGTCGTTCCGGTATCACTAGGGGGAAGCGATGCGCACTCCGTTTGCAGCGGCTCTCGCGTTTCTCGTCGCCACCACGAGCTCGGCGGCGGCGGCGCAGAGCCAGTCCGTGCTTCGCCAGGCCGACGAGTGCCGCTCGCGCTGCTGGCGCACGCACTTTCATCACTCGGCGGAGCCCGCCCACGACCCGGACTGCTCCGACCCGCGCGAGGCGGACCGGTGGGGCGCCTGGTGTCGGGACTACGAGGCCGTCGGCCGGTGCACGGCCTCCTGCGACGGCCCCGTCCGGGAGGCGGTCGAGCGCGAGCGGCGCGCCGCGGCGGAGCGCTACCAGCGGGAGCAAGCCGAGATGCAGCGGCGGCTCGAGGAGGCTCGCCGAGAGCATCAGCAGGCGATCGACCGGATCGCGCGAGCCGAGCGGCAGCGACAGCTCGAGCGCGAAGGCCGCGGCGCACCGCGCGCCGGGGAGGGGACGCGGTGCGACCCCTGGCGCGACGTCGAGGCGTGCGAGCAGGCGTGCGCGAACGGTGACGGCAAGGCGTGCGTGGCGGCCGCCATCACGTACCTCGGCCACCCCGATGGAGCTCCGGCGCGTGACGCGAGTCGGGCCAATGGCCTGCTCCGCCGCGGCTGCGACGCGGGCGCCGCACGCGGATGCTGGGCGATGATGTTCGTGGTCGAATCGCACGACGACGCGCGGACCTACCACGCCAGGGCCGTGGGTCTTGGGGAGCTGGGCTGTCAGCGTGACGATGCCGACGACTGCTTCGTGCTCGGGCAGCTCCAGTACAGCAGCTACCAGTACGGCCAAACCGTCCCCTATCCGCAGGTCGAGCGGTCGTATCGACGAGGCTGCCAGCTCGGCTCCATCGAGTCGTGCTACATGCTCATCTACTACCCGGCGATCAACGGCTTCATCCGGAATCAGCATGGCATGCCCGGCGACGCCTCGACCCTCGTCGAACGCATGCTCGAGCTCGCTGAGCAGCGGTGCCGTGGCGACACGAGCACCATGATGGAGGACTGCATGCCGCTCGCCGCGCTCCTCGCCGGTTACTTCTCGCGCCCAGGCTTCGGAACGGACTTCACGTCGCTCCCGCGCGAGCTCAGACGGCCGAACTCCACGCGAGCCCTCCAGATCTGGGACGAGAGCTGCCGGAACGGCTTCGAGTGGGCTTGCCGGTCCGCCAACCACGTCCGTCACCTGCAGCAGAATGGCTACCGACGAGACTGGTGACTCGTCACGCCGCGGGTCGGCGACTCGAGCGCCGGCGACCCCGTCAGCTCTCGGGAGGTGGCGGTTCCTGGAGCCGGGGCAAGAGCTCGACCAGGTTGCAGGGCCTGGTCCTGCTGTCGAGCTGGTGGACGAGGATCTTCTCCCACGCGTCGCGGCAGGCGCCCGTCGAGCCCGGGAGCGCGAAGAGGAGCGTGCTGCCGGCCACGCCCGCGGTCGCGCGGCTCTGGATCGTCGAGGTGCCGATGTCCTCGTAGCTGAGCCAACGGAACAGCTCGCCGAAGCCGGGCAGCTCCTTGTCGTACACGGCGTAGAACGCCTCGGGCGTCACGTCCCGGCCGGTGACGCCGGTGCCGCCCGTGGCGATGACCACGTCGATGGACTCGTCGCGGATCCACCCGCGGAGCTGCGCTTCGAGCACGTCGCGGTCGTCGCGCAGGATGAGCTTCGCGGCGACGAGGTGGCCGGCCTCCTTGGCGCGCTCGACGAGGAGCTGGCCCGACTTGTCGGTCTCCTCCGTGCGCGTGTCGGAGACCGTCAGGACGGCGATGCGGACCGGGACGAAGTCGGTGGTCACGGTCGGTTCCCCTGGATCTGGAGGACCGAGACGGGCACCGGGATGACGTTGAAGGTCATCATGGACCGGGCGAGCTCGCGGCGGTGGATCGTCTCGCGGCGCGCGCGGCCGTTCACCCACACGTACCGCCGCAGCTCGCCCTGGTTGTCGGCGGCGACGTAGAGCTCGGGCGTGCCGTTGTCGTCGAGGTCGGCCACGACCGAGGCGTGCTCGAACCCGCCCGAGTCGCGGTCGATGCTCTCGGACGACCACTCGCCTCGTGGATCGCTGCCCGGCTCGAGGAGCCACAGGCCGCTCGAGTAGGCCGCCGCGATCAACTCGTCCTTGCCGTCGCCGTCCACGTCGCCGTGGGTGAGGAACCGGAGGAAGCGGTCGTTGATGGTGGCGATGCGGACGCCCTGGTCGGGCGGCGTGTCGGCGTCGTAGCGGCGGATCTCGACCGGCTCGACGATGCGCACGTTCGGGTCGCGCCCTTCGGTGAGCGCCTCGACGGCGACGTAGAGCTCGTCCCGCCCGTCGCCGTCCACGTCGGCCACGAGGATCTCCTTGGCGTGCCGGTTGCCGAGGTCCGCCACGACCTGCCGTCCCTCTTCGTTCTTCGGGACGAAGCGAACCACCTCGCCGTGCTGCTCGTTTCCCTCGAGCGTGTTCGGCTCGCTCGGGGTTGCGTACACCTCGAGGACGCCGTCGCCGTTCAGGTCGCCGATCTCGATCTCGTGGATGAAGGTGCTCTCCTCACGGCCGAGCTCGAAGGCGCTCCACGAGCCGGACTCGGCCTGACGCATGACCGCCACGACGCCCTGGTCGTGCGTGCCGACCGCGATGTCGGGCCGTCCGTCGCCGAAGAGGTCCGCCACCTCGGCGTCGCGCATGCGGTTGACGCGGCCGCCGAAGGTGCTCTGCCAGATCGTCTGCGCGCGCCAGCCCTCGGCGGTGTTGCGCCAGAGCTCGAGCTTCGCCGCCGCCTGGGACCGCTGCGCCGGCGCCACCGGGGCGGTGCCGGCCAAAGTCAGGATGCCCGGCGCTCCGCTCGCCGGCTCGAGGAGCATGGCCTTGTGGAAGACGACCGACTCGTCGTCCTCGATCACCTGCGTCTGCCACTGTCCGTCCCGGCGCGTCAGGATCTCGATGCGCGCCGGTCCGGGCTCGGGCTTCACCTGTCCGTTGTCGACGCGGAACTGCGCGTAGGAGAGGAGGAGGCCCTTCGGGAGCGAATCGGGCAGCTCGGCCGTCTGGGCGGCTGCCGCGGGCTCGGCGGGCTCGGCGCCTCCGCCCTGCTTGCTGGGCTCGCGGCCCGCGGCAGGCTGCTCGCCGCCGCCGCTCGCGGGCTCGTCATCGTCACCACAGCCGCAAAGCACGAGAAAGGTCGCCACCAGGATCGAGCCCAAACGCATCGGGAGCACCTCGTCGACAAGGGGATCAGCCCGATGCCTACCAGCCGCGGATCGGAGGCGCAATCGCCCATGCCAGCCCGGAGGACTCGGGGTATGCTCCGCCCCCCATGTCGGAGGAAAACCGCAGGAAGCACCGCTACGGCGCCGAGCTCGCGAACGCCGTCGAGGAGCGGTGGCAGGCCTTCTGGAAGGAGCGCGACACGTTTCGGCAGCCGAACCCGGGAGAGCCCGGCTTCGACGCGGAGAGGCCCCGCTTCTACGTGCTCGACATGTTCCCGTACCCGAGCGGCGCGGGGCTGCACGTGGGGCACCCCGAGGGCTACACGGCGACCGACATCGTGGCGCGGTACAAGCGGATGCGCGGCTACAACGTCCTGCACCCGATGGGGTGGGACGCGTTCGGCCTGCCCGCCGAGCAGTACGCGATCCAGACGGGCATCCATCCCGCGATCACGACCAAGAAGTCCATCGAGACGTTCCGGCGGCAGCTCCAGCGGTTCGGCTTCTGCTACGACTGGAGCCGGGAATTCGGGACGATCGATCCCGACTACTACCGGTGGACGCAGTGGATCTTCCTCCAGATCTACGACGCCTGGTACGACCCCGAGCAACGCAAGGCGCGGCCGATCGCCGAGCTCCTCGCCGAGCTCGAGTCGGGCGCGCGGGCGCCGCGCATCAACCCGGACGCGGCCGAGCTCGCGAGCGACGAGAAGGACGCGCCGCTCGGCAAGTGGCACGACCTCGACGAGCACGACCGCCGCAAGGTGATCGACAGCTACCGGCTCGCGTACGTCGCCGAGCAGACGGTCAACTGGTGCCCGAAGCTCGGCACGGCGCTGGCGAACGAGGAAGTCATCGACGGCAGGAGCGAGCGCGGCAGCTTCCCCGTGTTCCGCAAGCCGCTCCGCCAGTGGCTGTTCCGGATCACGGCGTACGGCGACCGGCTCCTCGACGGGCTCCGGGACCTCGACTGGCCCGAGTCGACCAAGATCAAGCAGACCGACTGGATAGGGCGGAGCGAGGGCGCGGAGATCGACTTCGCGCTCGCCGAGCCGGTCGCGGGGATCGACGGGCTGCGCGTCTACACGACGCGCCCGGACACCCTCTTCGGCGCCACGTACATGGTGGTCGCCCCGGAGCACCCGCTCGTCGATGCGGTGATCGCCGAGCCCGCGCCCGAGACGGCCGTGGACGCGGTGCGGGCGTACGCGATCGAGGCGCGCCACCGCTCGGACCTCGAGCGGCAGCAGACGAAGGAGAAGACCGGCGTCTTCACGGGCGCGTACTGCGTGAACCCGGCGAACGGCGAGCGCATCCCGGTGTGGGTCGCGGACTACGTGCTCATGGGGTACGGCCACGGGGCGATCATGGCCGTCCCGGCGCATGACGAGCGGGACTTCGAGTTCGCCGAGAAGTTCGGGTTGCCCGTCGTGGAGGTGGTGGAGCCGGAGGGCGGCGAGCGCGAGGGGTGCTTCGCGGGCGAAGGCCGCGCCATCAACTGCGCCAACGAGGAGATCTCGCTCGACGGCCTGTCGACCAAGGACGCGAAGACCGAGATCGTCAACTGGCTCGCGTCGAAGGGCATCGGCCGGCGGCGCATCAACTACAAACTCCGTGACTGGCTCTTCAGCCGGCAGCGGTACTGGGGCGAGCCGTTCCCCATCGTGTACGACGAGGCGGGGCACCATCACCGCGTCTCGGACGAGGCGCTGCCGGTGGTCTTGCCCGAGCTCGCCGACTACAAGCCGGAGGAGAGCGACGAGCCGAAGCCGCTCCTCGCGAAGGCGGAGGGCTGGGTGCAGACGACCGCGGGTGAAGCGGGGGTCGCGGGCTTGCCGGCGGACGCGAAGGTGACGCGCGAGCTCAACACGATGCCGGGCTGGGCCGGGTCGTGCTGGTACTTCCTGCGGTTCTGCGATCCGAACAACCAGGAGCGGTTCGTCGGCGAGGAGGCGGAGCGGTACTGGATGGGGGAGCGCGGCGTCGACCTGTACATCGGCGGGTCGGAGCATGCGGTGCTGCACCTCTTGTACGCCCGGTTCTGGCACAAGGTGCTCCACGACCTCGGGCACGTGAGCGGGGACGAGCCGTTCCGGAAGCTGTTCCACCAGGGGCTGATCCTGAGCCATGCCTATCAGCGGTCCGATCGATCGCTCGTGCCCGTCGATCAGGTGGAGGAGCGCCAACCGGGGCAGTTCTTCGAGACGGGCACCGACGAGCAGCTCACCCCAGTCGTGGCCAAGATGAGCAAGGCGCTGAAGAACGTCGTAAACCCCGACGACGTAATCGCCGAGTACGGCGCCGACACCTTCCGCCTGTACGAGATGTACATGGGCCCGCTCGAGGTGGCGAAGCCGTGGAACACGCAGGACATCATGGGCATGCACCGGTTCCTACAGCGGTCGTGGCGGCTGCTCGTGGACGAGACGACGGGCGAGACGACGCTCGCGACCGAGGCCGACCCGGCGATCGAGAAGCACCTCCACCGCACGATCGAGGCGGTCACGCGCGGTCTCGAGACGCTCGCGTTCAACACGGCGCTCGCGCGCATGGTGGAGCTCGTCAACGCGGCCACGGGCGCCCGCGGCCTCACGGCCGATCAGGCGGCCCGGTTCGTGCGCATCCTGTCCCCCTTCGCGCCTCACCTCGGCGACGAGCTGGCCTCACGGCTCGGGATGGAGGTGCCGCTCATCGATCAGCCATGGCCCGAGTGGGACGAGGCCATGCTCGTCGAGGACCAGGTCGAGATCCCGGTCCAGGTCCGCGGCAAGGTCCGCGCGAAGCTCCTCGTCCCCGCCGGCGCCGAGGCCGAGACCCTCGAGAAGCTCGCCCTCGCCGACCCCAAGGTCCGCGAGCACCTCGGCGACGCCCCCCCCCGCAAAGTCATCGTCGTCCCCGGCCGCCTCATCAACATAGTCCCCAACTAAAGACCCCCCCCCAACCCAATAGGGGACGGACCTTAGTTTCTTAGTTCCGCGCCACGAGATCACAGCGTTTTTCGCTGGAGAAACTAAGAAACTAAGGTCCGTCCCCTATCAGTCTCGAGATCACAGCGTTTTTCGCTGGAGAAACTAAGAAACTAAGGTCCGTCCCCTATCAGTCGTCCCCTATCAGTCGCGAGTCCTGGAGAAACCGAGAAACCGAGGTCCGTCCCCTATCAGTCGCGTGTCTCGGACTGGCGACTGGGGTGGGGCGCGGGGGGTCGGTTGGGACAAGCTGGAAAGTCTCCGGGCGCCGGGCGACTCACTTGTTGCGGAGGTGAGTGCATGGGTCGATTCGCACGGCTTGTCTGGGTAGCGATTCTGGTCGGGTGCGGTGCGGGGGCGAGCCCGGAGTCGGCGGTCGAGCGCGAGCGAGAGGAGCGGGAGCGGGGCGAGCCGCATCCGGACGCCCTCCCGCCGCCCGATGCGCCGGTCCCCGGGCCGGGCCCCGGCGACCCGCTCTCGCCGGGCACGGTCGTCGACCTTCCGAGCGTCGCCGACACGATCTTCACCGCGCACGAGGGAGTGATCGGCCTGCGGATGGCCTTCGTCGGCGACCTCGACGGCGACGGGAAGGACGACGTCGCCGTCGTCGCACATCGGCCCGACGAGCCGACTCCGTTCGTGGCCCTGGTGCACGGTGGGGCCCTGCCCGGGCTGGTCGAGCTGCCCGGAAGCCATCCGGCCATCGATGGCTTCGAGGGCATCGCGCAGGTCGCCGCGGCGGGTGATCTCGACGGCGACGGCTTCGACGATCTGCTCGTCGCCGACTCTCCGGACTTCGGTTGTGTCGACCAGCACGCGACCGTGCACGTCGTGTACGGAGGCACGCGCCTTCGCGGCCGGCAACCGATCGCGGGCCTGGGCGTCGCGCTCGTGGACGAGGAGCCCTGCCGCAGCGCCGGTCACAGGATGCGCGGCATCGGGGACTTCGACGGAGACACGTTTGCGGATTTCGTCATCCTCTCACCTGTGTCCCCCTCGCTCCCCGCGGCAGAGGGACAGGTGCACGTCTACTACGGTGGCCGCGAGAGGCTCTCGCCGGGAGACATGCAGGACTCGCACGCGACCCTGTTCTCCAGCGTCGACGCGAGAGCGTTCGGGTACGACGCGATCGGGGCGGGGGACGTGGACGGCGACGACCCCGGCGATCTGCTCCTCGCCATCGCGCCGGATCGCTTGCCCACTGCCGGCCTGATCCTGTTCCACGGGATCAAGGATCGCTTTCGTGGTCGGGTGGACGTGGAGAGCGTCCTCCTTCGTCAGAGCCGCTTCGTCGACTTCCCGACCCCCTGGTTCGGCGCCGTTGGAGACCTGGACGCCGACGGCAGAGCCGACGTGTGCTCCAGCGCCGACCCCGAGCCATTCCGGCTGCTCTACGGGCGCGAAGGCGGGCTGGGCGGCGAGGTGCGGCCCGGCGACGCCGACGCAGAGCTCGATCTGGCGGAGGCCGAACGCTCGTCGGTGCCACCCGCCTCGGTAGGCGACTTCGACGCCAACGGACACCACGACTTCATGGTGGGCGTGCACGGCCACGACCTGAGCGGCGTGCTCCTCGTCCTCGGGACGGGCGCCCGTCTCGAGTCCACCTACCGTCTCGAGGATCACGGCGTCCTCTTCACCGGACGGCACTACCCCGAGGAAGGCTACGGAGACGCGGCAGGCCAGAGCCTGTCAGCCGGCGACTTCGACGGCGACGGGCTCGACGACGTTCTCATCGGTGCTCCCGGTCCCGGAGCCGCAGAGCTCACCTCGGGCGGCCGGCTCTACCTCATCTTGGGCAGACGTCGCCCGACCACGTAGGGTCGAATCCCACACGAGGGCCCGCGTACCATCGACGGGAATGTACCCACACCGCCTACTCTCGGCAACGATCCTCGGGTTCTGTCTCCTGGTCGCGGCACCGGCGGAGGCCGGCTACTCCCGCGACTTCGCCGCAGGGAGCCTCGTCATCCCGATGGACCTGGCCTACCAGGACTCCGGGATGTTCCAGGCCTACGGCCTCGTCTACCAGCTCCTCCGGCAGGGTGTGACCGTCTACTGGGTCATCGACGAGGACAAGGTCTGGCACGACGCGCCCTGCGACACTCCAGGCGACGAGTGCGCGTGGGACTGCGCCGAGGAAGGCTCCGGCGTGAAGTGCGACTACCCCACGGCGAGCCCCGACTTCTTCGTGAGCGCGATGGTGCTGTGGGACGGTGAAGGCGAGATGGCGCCAGGCACGGAGATCTCGTCCCACGGCTACCGGGGCGGGCCCTTCGTGATCGACGCGGGGGACGCGGAGGAGGCCGTCGCGATCATCGACGCGTGGAACGACGAGAGCACCTGGGGCGACAACCCGTGGGCACAGCGCACCGTCTTCGGCGTGGTCACCGTCCACGAGACCACCGAGCCGTTCACCGGAAACGTGCGAAAAGAGATGATCCAGCCGCCCACCATCGCGGTGTTCGCCGACGGGAACGAGAACATCGCGACCAGCTACCTGCGCGCGGCGGGCATCCCCCAGTCCAACGGCAACGAGTTCCCCGCTGCCAGGTGCGGCGAGTGCGGACCGGGCACCGCCAACCCCGACATGCTCACCGTGCCGAGCATCATGGGCGACATGGGCACGTGCGACGCACCGAACACGGATCATCGCAACGGCGCGCTCTTCAATCCCGATGGCACTCCCGCCTTCTGCCAGATCATGAGCATGCACTGGGGCGTGAACGACCGTGAGACGGTGGAGTGCGACGGCGGCGCGTGCCCCGCGACACAGGAAGAATGCGCCGGAGAGACCTTCACCTACCACGGGCACGAGGTCGTCGCCGAGGTCCGGGAGTTCCTGTCGTTCCCGACCCACTTCTTCGCCGAATGCCAGGCGGTAAACGCCTACGAGAACACGGTGCCGAACCCGGCCTGGCCCTTCCTGGACGACGAAGGGCGGCTCGGTCACTTCCTGACGACCGAGGGCATGCCGCCCGACTGTCCGTGCGACGCCGGCGGCGGTGACTTCGAGTGCGTGACCAACGGGTGCGACGACGGGACGCGGGACTGCTGCCTGCCCCGCGACGTGAAGGAGCAGGGCGCGGGCTTCCTGATCGCCGACCAGCCCGACGACGACGAGCTCCAGATCCTCGAGCCGGGCATTCCCTACAACCAGCTCGACGGAGTCTTCGGCACGGTCGGCGGCAGCGAGCCCGCGTACAACCTCAGCAGCTTCTTGATGACGGCATACAAGAACGACCTCGACGTCACGTTCATCACCGGGCCCATGGGACCCGGCGACCAGGACGTCTGGATGACCGGCTTCGTCGACGGCGAGTGCGACATCACCACCCACGACGAGTTCGCCGAGCCGACCGAGTGCAACCTGGGGAAGGTCAGCTACCTCGGCGGGCACAGCTACTCCACCGATACGCCGCTCAGCGGGAGCCCGGAGAGCCAGGGCACCCGGCTGTTCCTGAACGCACTGTTCGAGGCGGACTGCGTGACCGGAGCCCTCACTCCATCGATCGCGCTCGCGTGGAGTGGCCGCACACTCATCCCGGACGCGCTCCCGACCGAGGAGCCCTTCACTCTCCGCTACTCGAACACCGGTGACGCGCCGGCGGGCGGCGCCGTGCTCACCGCCACGATCCCGGCCGGGCTCGAGGTCGTGTCGACCGAGCCGGCGGCGACGGCCGCAGGCGACACGCTCACCTGGGATCTGGGCACGCTCGCTGCGGGGGCCACCGGCGTGGTCGCCGTGACGCTCCGGTTCGACGAGACGGGGAGCTACGACCTTCGGGCTGTGCTCACCTATGGCGCGACTGGGGAGGTGACGGCAGGCCACGCCGTGCGGGTCGCCGCCGATCGCGACGGCGACGGGCAGCCCGACGACGATGACGCGTTCCCGGACGATCCCACCCGGTGCGGCGACTCGGACATGGACGGCTGCGACGACTGCGCGAGCGGCACCTTCGACACGGACCTCGACTGCGGCGGCGACGCGGGCTCGGGCTCGGCCGATGACGACGGGGGCTGCGGCTGCCGCGCCGCCGGCGCGTCGGCGAACCCTGGAGCTGGTCTCGGCCTCGCCCTCCTCGGCATCGTCCTGGCGATCCGGCGGCGCCGCCGCCACTGAGCGAGGCAACCGTCGTCCCCGGTCGCCTCATCCACATAGTCCCCAACTAACAATCCAATAGGGGACGGACCTCGGTTTCTCGGTTTCGCGCCACGAGATCACAGTGTTTCTCGCTGGAGAAACCGAGAAACCGAGGTCCGTCCCCTACCAGTCTCGCGTACTCGTATGTACCGCCGCCCGTACTGCACCACGCCCGGAAGAGTGAGCGCCGGCGAGTCGTACACCCGCCCCTCGTCCACCCCGAAGTCGTCCGTGATGAGCGTGCCGCCGAGGTCCACGCACCCCGTCGGTGCGGCGCTCGGGCAGTACCGGATCGTCACGTGGAAGTCCCGGGACAGCGCCTGGCCGGTATTGAAGATCGTGTAGCGGACCGTGAAGGTGCTCCCGGCGTGGGCCGTGTCTCCGCTGACCGGAGCGATGGCCGCGAGCAACTGGAGGTCCGCCGCGTACGCCGGCGCCGCCGCCGAGAGCGCGCGCCCCGCGCGCCCCGCGCCTACCAGCCGAGCCAGAAGTCTGCGAGCGCGCTCAGCAGCGCGCCGCCGCTGTGGACCGAGCCCGGCTCCTGGGCTCGCCCGACCGCGCGCGCCTGCTCCATGAGCGCCTGCGTGCGCCGCCGCCGGAGCTCCTCCTTGGCGTCTTCGAGGTCGCGCTGCCGGCGTTGAGCCAGGCCGCCGCTCGCCACGAACTGGAGCACCGCCGTCAGCTCGTCCGGGTCGAACCACACGCCGTGCTCCGTGCAGACGTCGACGATGACGCCCGAGCTCCGCCCGAAGTTCTGGCGCGCCATGATCTGCCCGCACTGCGGACAGCCCCGGTAGCGGACGGGCTCGGTCATCGCGACCTCGGCGCGCCGGGGGCCGCCCACCAGGCGGACGCCCGCCTCGGCCTCGCGCGCGCGCGTCAGCCGCTCGAGCGTGGCGTGGTCGACCAGGATCCCGGCGCAGGCCGCGCACTCCATCACGCGGTGATCGCCGACGGCGATCGTGTGCAGCACGTCGGCGTCGCAGCCGGGGCAGCGGTGCTCCGTCTCCCCGAGGTCGCCCTCGAGCCCGAGCGTGGCGCCGCACCGCCCGCAGATGCTCGTCCCGGCGAAGGACAGCTCGAAGCACCGCCAGCAGCGCACGCTGGCGAGCTCCACCGAGCAGTAGCCACAGCGCCGGGCGCCCGTCTCGAGCCACCCGCCGCAGGAAGGACACCTGAGCGCCTTCGCCGCGGTCGGTCCGCCGCCGCGCGGGCGCGGGACCGCGGGCGCGCCCTCCGGCTCTGACTCGAGCGGCGTGAGGTCGCACAGGCAGGGCGGCCCATCACCGCCGAGCCCGGTGGAGCCGCCGCACGCAGGGCATGTCGCACCCATCGGTCCGCGAGCATATCGCAAGCCGCCGAGCGGCGCCCGGTCGGTCCGTGGCGGTGCCGCGGGCGAGCCCGCCGACGTGCTCGAAGCGCCGGTCAGCCGGGGCTCTGGGCCTCCACCAGGCGCCCCGTGGGCGCAGCCTCTTCTTCCCCCGCGCGCTTGGCGGCGCGGCGGCCGGCGACGAGGTGCCACCCGGTGACGAGCACGAGGCCCGTGATGAACAGCACCAACCACAGCGTCCCGAGCTGGGGGAGGCTGTGCGTCGTGAAGTTCGCGATCTGTTTGGTGCCGACGATGACCGGTGTGAACGGCTCGATCGTGACGGGCGCCTCGGGGTCGAGCTCGTGGCCGTAGACGTACAGCTTGTAGATGAAGCGCGCGCCCATGAACCCGAGCAGGTAGACCGACACGACGGTCAGATCGATCAGAGAGCGGATGTTGCCGATGGCGGCGACGCGGAGCGTGAGCAGGATGAGGATGCCGATCCCGAACGGCATCCAGTCGAGGTCCTTGAAGTCCGCCGGGTCGATCTCGCGCATTCCGATGTAGTGGTTGAGCCCGTTGATCTCCTGGAGGTGCTGGCCCTCGTTCCCGCCCTCGATCGTGTAGCTCCAGATGTCCATGTAGAGGCCGCGGGGGTACTGCGGCGCCTCCATGCTGATCCGCCAGAGCGGCCAGAAGTAGCTGAGCACCAGCAGCGCCGCGAGCCCGAGGAGCACGAAGCGGCTCCAGGGGCGGATCGGACGACTCAGGAACGCGTAGAACTTCGCCAGCATCACCTTCATGACCGTCTCTCCCTACCGTTCAGACGAGATCCCCCCTACGGAAGCTACGCAAGGCCCAGGTCCAGGCGGCGCTGCCGACCGCGACGGGCCAGCCGAGCCCGAGCAGGAGCAGCGCGCCCGAACCCACCTTGCGGGACAGGAAGAAGCCGACGGGCCCGAGCGTGGCGAGGTCGGGATCGAGCCCGGAGAGCAGCGCGAGGCGCGCCGCCTGCACCGGATTCACGGACGCCAGCACGAACACGGCGCGGGCGTCCACGCGCCACTGGAGGAGCAGGCCCACGACGGCGAGGTCGAGCAGCGCCACGCCGGCCGCCCACAGGAGCAGCCCCCACACGACCGCGCGCGCCTGGTTGCGCGTGCCCGTGGACACCGCCATCCCGAGACCGACGAACGCCCAGAGCAGCGCCGCGCTCACTCCGGCGGCGCGCACCGTCATGGCCCACGGGACGTCCTCGGGCGAGAGCGCGGTGCCCAGGGCGGCCATGAGGACGAGCACGACCACGAGCGGCACGGCCAGCACCAGGTAGCGGGTGAGGCTCACCGCCACGACGTAGGCCGCGCGTGACAGCGGGTGGCTGAACAACAGCTCCACCGTCCCGTCGTCGCGGGCGCGGTTGACCACCTGCACGGTGGCCGTGAGCGCGAGCAGAGGGATCACCAGCAAGAGCACGTGCGTGAACGACAGGAGCACGCGGCTCATCCCGGTGAACCCGAGGACCTGCGACTCGCTCATGCCGACGATCACGAGCGCGCCCGCGAGCAGTACGTACACAGCGGCTGCGAAGAGCGGCCACCGGGAGCGGAGCACGTCGCCGAGGTCGAGCCGCGCCGCCGCGAGCACCTGCCGGCCGAAGGACGTCACGGCTTCCCCCGCGCGCCGGGCTCCGAGAGGACCTGCTCGCGCGCCTCGGCGAGGGAGATCGCGCCGCGCTCGCCCTCCTCGACCGCGCCGAGGCCGTACCCCATCGGGCTGCGTGGGACGGAGACGAAGGCGACCCGATCGTCCGGGATCCAGCGGTCCTCCGTCAGGTGATGGAAGTAGACCGCGTGGACGCGGGGGGCGTTCTCGTCGACCCACTCGAAGAGGCACCCCGGATCGTCGAAGAACAGCACGTCGCCGTCCTTGGTCTGGAGCTGGGCGGCGAAGCCCGGCTCGCCGAGGTGCATCCGGCAGTGCGCGCACGTGTCCTCGTCCCACGCCGGCGTGACGGGCCCCTCGGGGGGCTGGTTGGTCACGCGCAAGAGGAGCGCGACCGCTCCGACCACGCCGCCGGCGACCAGCAGGAGGACCAGCGCTCGCCTGAGGATCCGTGCGGTCATCGCGCGGTGACCCTCCCCTCGTCCAGGTGGACGACCCGGTCGGCGAGCTTCTGCACGTCCTCGGCCCGGTGCGAGCAGAGGAGCACCGTCGCCCCGTCCACCCAGGTCTCGAAGAGCTCCGCGAACCGCTCGCGGGACCGCTCGTCGAGGCTCGCCGTCGGCTCGTCCAGGATGAACAGCGTCGCGTTCGTCGCGAAGGCCAGCGCGATGAGCAGCTTGTGCTTCATGCCCCCGGAGAGCGCGCGGAACGGCCTCGCGCCGACCCCGTCGACATCGAGCGCCAGCGCCTCCGCCACCTCGCGCACCCGGCCCCGATCGATCGCGCGCAGCGTCGAGACCGCCCGCACGACCTCGCCGACGGTGGCGCCGAGCTGCGGCGCGATCTGCGGCACGTAGGCGATGTGGTCGGCGACGCGCTCGCGCTCGTGGAAGGACGATCTCCCGTCGAGGCGCGCGTCCCCCTCGCACGAGAGCAGGCCCATGACGACGCGCAGGAGCGTGGACTTGCCCGAGCCGTTCGGCCCGACCAGCCCCACCCGGGCGCCGTGCTCGATCTCCAGGTCGACGTCGCGCAGGGCTGCCTGCCGACCGTAACGCTTCGTCACGCCGCGGAGCTCGACGTGCATCTCAGGACCCCTCCGCTCTGGACGCCCCGCCGCCCTCGAGGCGTGGCCGTGGGTCGACCATGATCGTCTGCGGCGCGAACAGCGGCACCAGCTCCCCGATCGCTTCGACGATCCCGATCGCCGGCGTTCCGGCGAAGAAGGCCAGGTTCGGGTGGCTGCTCGTGAGCTGGCCCGAGAGGCTGCGGATCTCGTAGGGGACGTCGCCGACGCCGTCGCCGTCCAGGTCGTAGCCCTGGTAGTCGTCGTAGCGGTTGCCGGCGAACGTGGCCGCGAGAGCGTCGCCTCCGCCCTCCACCACGACCTGCTCCCGGTTCGACAGGAAGGCGTTGGCGCGGAGCTCGTTCTCGTCGGCGCGCCCGTGGAAGACGACCGCGCGGTCGCAGAGCTGGAATGTGTTCCGCTCGAACGTGTCGTGGTCCCCGATGACGAGCGGGCTCGTGTCGATGTAGACGCCGACGGAGTCGTGCACGAACCGGTTGTCGACCGCCGTGATGTTCCCGGACTCCTTCAGGCCGAGGCCCATCCCGGAGGGGCCCTGCGAGTCGAGGAGATCGTTCCCCTCGAGCCGGATGTCCCGGCTGTACATCACGAAGATGCCCACCGCGTTGCCGAGGTAGACGCTGTCCGTGACGACGTTCCCGCCGCTGTACATGAAGTGCGTCCCGTAGCGGCTGTGCTCGATGCGGTTGTTCGCGAAGCGGTTGTTCGGTGAGTACCAGACGACCATGTCGCGGCTGTGCCGGACGAGGTTGCCCTCGACGATCGCCTCCCGCGTCTCCCAGAGCCGGATGCCGTCGCCGCGCATGCCGTGCGGGCTCGTCGGGTCGCCCTCGACGTGGTTGTGACGGATGACGGTGCGGTTCGTCTTCTCGGAGAGGATGCCGAAGACGGCGTTGACGACCCGCACGCCCTCGACCCGCACGCCGTCCGCTTCCTTCACCGCCACCGCGGCGTCCTGCTGATCGAAGCGCCCCCCGCTCCCGTCCACCGTCACGCCGGCGAGGCTCGCGCCGTCCGCCGTCACCAGCACCGTCGTGCCGACGCCGCTCGTCTCGATGACCGCGTCGCGCGGCCCCCAGATCGCGACCCGTCGGCCGACGTGGATCGGCCCACGGTACCGCCCGGGCTCGAGGCAGAGCGTCGTCCCCTCGGGGACGGCGTCCAGCTTGGCCTCGAGCGGCTCGCCGGCGGCCACCGCGACGCACGCGTCCGGGCGCGGCGGCGGCTCCGTCGACCGCACCTCGGGCCCGGTGCCGTCGCCCGCGCCCGCGCAGGCCACGAGAGCCGGCGCGAGCGCGAGAACGAGCGAGGAGAGCCGCCGTCGCAAGGGCGCGACCCTCAGCCGCCGGGCGTCTCGCCCCCGGCGGGGGGAGTCTCACCACCACCCGCCCCACCGGCCGGCGTCCGCCCGCCGCCGGCGCCGGCGGGCTGGACGAGGAGGTAGCCGGCCATCTCGAGGTGGAGCGCCGAGCAGAACTCGGTGCAGTACATCGGGAAGACGCCGGATGTGTCCGCCACGATGGTGACGTCCGCGTGCTCGCCCGGCTCGAGGCTCAGGTTCACGTCGTGGGACGCGATCGAGAACCCGTGGGTGGCGTCGTGGGCCTGCTCGAGGTTCGTGATGTGGAAGTGGACGGTGTCGCCCTCGTTCACGCGGACGACGTCCGGCGTGTAGTGGCTCCGGATCGCCGTCATGTACACGTGGACGCCGTCGTCCCGGCGCTCGACGCGCTCGCTTCCGCCCTGCACGGCGTTCTCATCGACCTCGCCCGTGGTCGAGTTGTAACCGACCGGGCTGTAGACCTGCAGCGGCTCGACCTTGTCGGCGCTGATGATCTGCGCGTAGTGCGGCTCCCCGAGCGGGATCGGTAGGTCGTAGAGCAGCCGCATCTGGTTCGGGTTGCTGATGTCGATGAGCTGGAAGTTCTGCGGCAAGAGCGGCCCGACGGGGTTGAACCGGTCGAGCGCCCACTTGTTCATCGCGACCAGGTAGCGGCCGGCCGGGCTCACCGTGTCGCCCGCGACGGTCGCGATGTGGCCCACGTTGTAGTGGACGGGGATGGTGTCCACGAGCTCCAGGTCGTCGAGCGACCACCGCGCGATCTTCGAGTCGATGAAGAGCGACGTGTAGCCGAAGCCCTGGTCGTCGAACTGGGTGTGTAAGGGTCCGAGCCCCAGCTCGCACTGCCCTCGGATCGACTCCCGGAACGGCAGGATCGGCACGCCGTAGGGGTCCCGCCCCTCGAACTGCTCCCGCTCGATGAGCTCCTTCATCTTCTCGAAGTCGTAGACCGTGACGTGGGTGTCGAGCTTGCCGCTGATGACGATGTCCCGGCCGTTCGGGGCGACGTCCACGCCGTGCGGGCTCTTCGGCTCGCCGACGAAGTAGAGGACGCCCTCGTCGATGGCCGTCTGCAGCCGGATGATCGGCGTCCCCGCGATGGTCTCGGTCCGGCCTGCCTGGGCGAGCTCCTCGGCTCGCTTCCAGTTGATCATGTGGAGGTAGTCCATGTCGTTCTGCGACGCGCCGGACTCGAGCGGAGGAGCGTCACCTTCCTCGCCGGCGCCCGTCGAGCGCTCGGTGTTGAACGAGTTGATGAACACCCAGCCGTCGCTCGGCCCCTTGCCCGCGTCCGACAGGTCCTGCATGTAGGGCGGGACCTCGAGCGCGAACGACCGCTCCGGGTCGATGCGCCCCGCCTCGCGGTCGAACTTCCAGAACATGACCGCGCCCCGGTAGCGCTCGTCGTACTCCGAGATGTCGGCGTACTCGCCGCCCAGGGGGACCGGGTACTGGGGCCCCTCGACGATGTACTCCGTGTTGGGCGTGACGAAGGAGCCGCCGTGGTCCGAGCGGCTCAGGTTCGTGTAGACGATCTGCTTCGTCTCGAAGTCCGTCAGATCGATGACGGCGATCCGCGCGTTCGCCTTGTCGTTGATGAACAGGAAGTCGCCGTCGTAGTCCCCGTTCGTCTCGCTCAGCGCCGGGTGGTGTGTGTCGCCCCAGTTGAGCTCCTCGCCGTTGCGGTCGCCGCTCCGCAGGACCTGCCGCGTGCGCTCGTCGAACCCGTAGCCCTGCCACGGCTCCGGCGTGAAGACGGCGATGTACTTGAGGATCCGCATGCTCGGCATGCCGATCACGATGACCTGCCCGCTGTGGCCGCCGGACGCGAACATGTAGAACTCGTCGCGCCGGCCGGTGGGCGTGTAGGTCTCGACGGCGGCCTGGACGTCCGCCTCCGACAGCTCCCGCGCCTCCATGACCTCCGGCAGGGTCCGCCCGCTGGGGGCGGCGGCTTCTTCCTCCTCACGACAGCCGCCGCAGCCGCTCGTGCCCGCGATCAGGCCGGCCAGGGCTGCGACGACGGCTCTCTTCCCGATGTCGATCATGTTCCTCACCCCCGAGTCGCACCTGCGCGCGACGTCACTGGCCGAGGCTGCGGACGTGCTCCCGCAGCGCGGCGACGACCTCCGGCTTCGGCTGGAGGTCCGGATTGGCCGGCATCGTGGGGCTCTTCCCCACGGCGGCGCCCCCGTACACGATGATCCGCTCGATGTGCTCGTCGGTGACCGACTGCTGCCACTCGTCGAGGCGGAAGTCACGGGGCCGCGGGCTCAGTGCCGCGGCCGCCGGGCCGTCGCCCCCGCCCTGTGCGCCGTGGCAGGGCACGCAGCGGGAGTCGAAGATCTGCCGCGCCTCCTGCCGCGCCTGCTCGGAGATGCCCGCGGTCTCGCCCTCGCCCTCGCCCTCGCCCGAGGGCGCAGCCTCCCCCGGCGGTGCGGCTTCTTCCTCGCGGCAGCCCGCAGCGGTGCCGAGGAACAGTCCCCCCACCGTCAGGGACACCAATGCCGAGCGGACGTGCGTCACTGCGGTGCCCCTAGGCCCGACGCCGCGAGGATCAATGCCCGTGGTACAAGGAGCCGTGGACGCCGCCGCCAGAGGAGCACCCGGGTTCGTCACGCCCCGTTTCGACACGGACCTCGACACCGGCGCGTACCTCGAGCGGGTGCCGCCGGACGCGTACTGCAAGGGGATGTTCTTCCACGACGTGCTCGCGCAGGTGCGGAGGGTGGACCCGGACGCGGCGCGTGGTCTCGCCCGCCGCCGGTACATCCCCTTCAAGGACTACCCGCTGCGTGAGCACATGGAGATCACCGAAGCGGCCGTCCGGCTCCTCTACCCGGGCGTCCCGACGCGCGAGGGCATGCGCCGCCTCGGCTGGCTCGCCTACCCGGCGTTCGTCGAGAGCATGATCGGGCGGGTCGTGTTCGGCGTGCTCGGCAAGGACCTCGACCGCATCTTTCAGGTCGGCCCGAAGTCCTTCGAGGTGTCGCTCACCCGCGGGCAGGCCGTCGCCGAGCGGCTCGGCGATCGGCACTGGCGCTACGACTTCACGGACGTGTTCGGCTACCTCGACGCGTACTACGTCGGCGTGGTCGAGGGGCCGATCCGCTACCACCGCCTCGTGCCCGACGTCCGCATCCACCTCCGGACGCTGTCGGACGGGACGATGGACATCCGCTGGTCGTGAAGGTGACCGTCAGATCCCGTCCGCCTCGGCGTCCAGCCGATCGAGGATGCGGCCGAGCGCGTCGGACGACTCGGTGAGCCCGAGGCGCGCGAGCACGTAGGCGTCGCTGTTCGTGAGCACGATGATCGCCGTGCCGTCGTCGGGGCGGAACATCATGTTGGCGCTTCCGCCGAGCGTCGCGCCGCTGTGGCCGAGGTACGTGTGGCCGCCGCGCGTCGTGTAGCGCCACGTGAGCGCCTGCCGGTCGTACACGTCGGGGACCTGGCGCTCGCGCATCGCCGTCGCCGTGGCCTCCTCGAGGACGCGCTCGCCGTCGAGCTCGCCGTAGCGCATGAAGGCCCGGAGGAAGCGCGTGAGATCGTTCAGGCTCGTGACGAAGCCGCCCGCCGGGTAGTACGCCAGGCCCTCGTACTCGACGGGTGTGAAGCCCGTGCGCGCGTTCCACGTGTAGCCGACCGCGAGCTGGTCGGGAGGCACGTCCGTGTACGACCACGCGCTCGACGTCATCGCCAGCGGCTCGAGCAGATCGACCCGCGTGCGGTCCGGGAGCGGCTCTCCGGAGACCGCTTCGACGAGGTAGCCGACCAGGCCGAAGGCCGCGTTGCAGTACGACCACTCGGTGCCGGGGCGCGCGCCCCAGTTGGCCTCCGCGTACAGCTCGCCGCCCGGGGTCACGTAGGCCTCGCTGAACTCGGCGAGCGTCATCGTCGGTGCGCCGGGGTTCATGACCATCGCGAGGGTCGCGAAGTCGTCCTCGAGCCCCGACGTGTGCGTGAGGAGCATGCGCGCGGTCACGGGCACGTCCGGGAAGCCCGGGTGGCGGACGGCGAACGGCAGGTAGTCGTCGACCGGTGCGTCGAGGTCGAGCATGCCGTCCTCGACGAGCCGGAGGAGCGGGACGGTGACGATCGTCTTCGAGATGGACGCCACCGCGAACAGCGTGTCCCCGTCCACGGCGATGGCGTCCTCGACGTTCGCGAAGCCGAACGTCCCGGTCCAGACGGGGGCGTCGTCCTTCACGATCACCGCGGCGAGCCCCGCGATCCCGTGCCGCTCCATCTCCCACCGGACGTAGTCGTCGAGCGCCTCGGGGGGCGTGTCGCCCGCGTCGGCGTGCGCCGCGTCCGGTCCTGCGTCGAAGCGGAGCCCGCCGTCGGCTCCGGAGCCCCCGTCGTCCTCGAGGCAGCCCGCCGCGCCGAGCCCGGCGAGGCAGAGCGCGAGGTATGCACGGGGCGCCATCGGCGCTAGCTTACCCCGCCATGGCGCTCGAGCGGCTCTCCGATCGCGAGCTCGCGGACCGGGCGGGGGTTTCCCTCGACGCGGCGCAGCTCCTCTACGGCTCCGAGGTCGTCGACCTCCACGTCGAGTCCTACATTCCGCCGCGCCTGTGGGGCTACGACCTGCACGTCCGCCACGATCGGCCCTTCCTCGGAGGCCGCCTCTTCGGCCACCTCGACTTCCCGCGCGCCATCGAGGGCGGCCTGACCGGCGGGATGTGGTCCATCTCGACGAACGTGATTCGCCCGGCCAAGAAGAAGCTGGAGGTGACGCTCCGGAACTTCGACCGGCTCCGCGCGACCATCGAGGCGACCGAGGGCCGGATGCGCGTGGTCCGCACCTTCGCCGAGTACCGGCGCGCCCGCGCGGACGGCGCGCACGCGGCGCTCCTCGCCATCCAGGGCGGCAACGCCCTCGAGGCGGCCCCCGAGGGCCCGGCGGTCATCGCCGACCGGATGCTCACCCGCGTCACCGTCGTCCACCTCACGAGCTCGACGTTCGGGACGACCTCGAGCCCGGCGTCCTTCGGGCGCAGGCGCGGGCTGACCGACCGGGGGCGCGAGCTCGTCCGCCAGCTCAACGCCGAGCGGGTCTTCGTCGACCTCGCGCACATCAGCGTCACGGGGTTCTGGGACGCGGTCGAGGTGCACGACCGGACGCAGCCCCTCCTCGTCACGCACACGGGGGTCGACGCGGTGCGCGACATGTGGCGCAACATCGACGACGACCAGATCCGTGCGGTCGCCGACACCGGAGGCACCGTCGGCATCATCTTCCAGGCGGGGTTCCTCGCGAGGCCCGGCGGCCCCTTGGACGGCCGGATGGTGGTCGAGCACATGGAGCACGTGATCGACGTGGCGGGAGACGAGTTCGTCTCGATCGGGAGCGACTACGACGGGTTCATCGTGCCGCCGCCGGACCTCCGGGACGGCGCGCTCGGCTACGTCCGCCTCGTGCAGCACATGCTCGACCGTGGGTGGAGCGACGAGCGGATCCGCCGCATCCTCGGGGGGAACTTCCTGCGCGCCTTCGAGATGCTCCGCCCGGACTGACGCCGGTCACTCCCGGAGCGCGCTCCGGAGCGTCCTGGCGATCTGCTCGCGCGCGTCGGACGCCTG
>JBDIVX010000021.1:0-71380 GCA_039794305.1 Candidatus Neutrinellum sp. | reverse complement strand
GTTGCCCCAGCCGCCCGCCTCGCGGAGCGCGCCGATCACCTCGTCCGAGTACTCGGCCGCCGGGGTGTCCGACACGTCCTCGAGGAACCACGAGCCGGCGGGGAAGTAGTGGCCTTCGCCGCCTCCGCCCCCGGAGTCCGCCCGCGGGCCCGAGTCCGTCCCGCCGCCGCCCGAGTCCGCGCCGCCGCCCGAGTCCGCGCCGCGGCCCGAGTCCGCGCCGCCGCCGTCATGGACCGCGGCCCCGTCGTCACCGCACGCCCCGAGCGCCACCGCCACCAGGACCCACCGCCAAGCCGCCCCCATCGCCACCCTCCACGCCCACGCTACCACCCCGCGGCCCTCAGGGGAGGGACCTCGATTTCTCGCTTTCTCTCACGAGAAAACGCTGTGGTTCCGTGGTTGAGAACTAAGAAACTAAGGTCCGTCCCTTATCGGTCGTATCAGAAACCGAGGTCCGTCCCCTATCGGTCGGTCGCTTATCGGTCGGTTCAGCGGGGGGGGCGGCGGCGGGACTGGAACCACTGGCGGTAGCGGAGCATGCGGGCGCGGTGGTCGGGGGGGGCACGGTGGTCGCAGGTGGACATCTCGTCGCTGTCGGGGGCGGCGCCCCAGCGGATCTCGACGCAGTCGTTGGGGTGGTAGGCCACCTCGAAGCGCTCGGCGCGCTCGACCAGGTCGAGCAGGGTGAGGCGCCGATCGCCGCCGTCGGAGCGCCTGTACGTGAATGTGCGGCCGCGCAGGTCCTCCTCGAGGGCGGCGCGAAGCGCGCGAACGGTCTCCGCCGCCTCGGACGCGGCGAGGCCGAAGCGCTCCGGGTTTCGCTCGACCGCGTCGGCGAAGCCGCGCACGGCGTCGATGCTGATGAGCAAGCGCATGTCGCGCGCCGGCGTCGAGTAGTCCTCCCACGCGCCGGTCGTCTCGAACACGTCGTAGCCGCTCGGCATCTCGATGGGCGCCCAGCGACGCCCCTCCATGAACTCGACGCCGTTGTCGACCGATACGATACGTCGCGCGACGGCCTCCTCGAGCGCGTCGACGAGCACGCGCTGCATCGCCTGCGGGTCGAGCGGACGCGGGTTGATGAGCGCTTCCATCCGGTCGTAGAAGTCGTCGGCCGTTCCCTCGTACTGGTCGGCCGACCACCGCACGTGCTCGTCGGTCCGACGGAGCTCGTCGTTGGTGAGCGCCGTGATCGTGCCGGCCTCGGCGTCGTACACGAGCGGCCGCCACGCCTTGAAGCCCGCCCCTACCTGGTCGGTCTCCGGCGTGAACAGGAACGAGCCCCGCCAGAACCGCCGGCGCCCGATGGTCCCGTCCGGCTGCGCGTCGGCGCCCACCAGGATGCCGTAGCTCGTCGCCCCCTGCGGGATCCAGCCGGCCACGACGAGCAGGTGCCCGTACGGATCGGCGAACACCGTCCCGGGCGTGATCGCCTCGCGCGTCATGGGAACGGGATACACGTCGGTCCCGTCGTCGTCCGGCGCGGTCCGTGCGCTCGCCGAGTGCACTCCGTTCGCCACGTCACGCATGAAGAGGGTGAAGGCCGGCACGTCGCCGCCCGACTGGCGATCGGCGAGGGTCGTGTTCGGTTCCCCGCAGAACGGCGGGCGGCCGTTGTTGCCGCGGCTGCATCGGCGGAAGGCGAAGGGCAGCTTCACCTTCCACGCGAAGTACGCCCGCAGGAAGTAGGGCAGGTCGGCGCAGTCCGGCCCGAGCGCGATGTCCGCTTCCTCGCCCAGTGAGAGGTGGTCGTAGAGCAGGTTCCGGTCGGGATCGCGCAACAGCGTCTGCAGGTCGGGCCAGGTGAGGTCTTCGTCGATCGGATAGTCGAATAGCTGCTCCACCCAGGCGCTGTAGAGGTTCTCGGTGTCGCGCTCCCACTTCCACCGCGGGGTCCACGCCGCCGGGTCCCGGCCCTCCTCGTTCGGCTCGGGCGGGTGGGTCCGGACGGCGAATCGCTCGCACGCGGCCACCCGGGACCCGTCGCCGAGCACGGCCGTCCAGCGCCCCGGCGCGGGCGAGTCGATCCGGGTCCACCACGTGTACGGAGGCCCGCCGAGCGTCCGCACCTCGGGCGTGACGCGGCTGCCGTCGGGCGCGACCAGCACGAGCTCGACCGGCCCCGGATCCTCGCTCGCCGTCACGATCACCCGGAGCGGCTCTTGCGCGTTCGGCACCGAGGGCGAACGGAACACCGCCAGGTCGAGCGTGTCCCTGCACTCCTCCTCCGGGACCACGACCGGCGCCGCGCTGCGCAGCGACGCCGCGCCCCGGAGCTCCACGCCCGGGGCCTTTCCGAGGACCGTGACGCGCGTGATTCGCTCGAGGAAGGACGTCCGGCTCGTGCCGCGCCCGAGCGAGAGGTCGCTGACCGTCACGCGGTCGACCATGCGCAGGGTCTCGCCCCGCGTGCCGTCGTCGAGCGTCACGCCCTCGCACGGCTCGAGGTACTCGGCGAACGCGTGGATCGCCATCGGCGTGCCCTCCTCGGTGCGGCCGAGGTAGAGCATGATGTGCCCGGGGAAGTGCAGGAGCACGATCCCCTTCCTGGCTGCGCTGTCCACGAGGAGCAGCTTCTCGCGCTCGCTCTCGACCTCGGCGACGTCGATCGAGAACGTGCCGGCGAGCGCTTGCCGTCCGCTGTGGCGCGGCAGGTCGAGCCCGAACCCGCCGAGCACGTCCATCAGGAAACGCGAGCAGTCACGCCCGCCGCCCTCGCCGCCCCACCCGTAGGGCGAGTCGAGCAGCTCGAACGCCGCCTCGAGCACGGCCCGCCGCGTGATCGGACGCGGCTCGCTCTCGACGCGCGCACGCGCCTGCTCGGGCGTGACCGGCGACAGGTCCGAGTCCTCGGCGACGAACCCGAGCGTGTAGCCCGTGCGCGCGAGCCACATTCCGCCCTCCCACCGCGCGAGGAGCTGCACGACCTCGCCGGGGTGGGCGGTCGAGCAGTTGTTCCGGTCGAAGCGCAGGTCGAGGCTCTCCGTGTAGACGCTGTCGGCGAGCGGCCCGCACCGGAACCGGACCAGGCCCCGCGCCGTCCGAAGCTCCGGCGAGAGGGCCGGCAGCCGCTCGGGCGGCCGGAACGCGTCGGCGACCTCGGCCGGCAGGCGTGTGCCGTCCGCCCGGAGGTAGGCGCCGGAGGAGACCCGCTCGTGCAGGAACGCGAGGCGCTCGGTCACCTCCGTTCGCAGAAGAGGGACGTCCACCTCGGCGAGGAGGTCCGCGTGACCGAGCGGCCGGTCCTCGACGGGGAGCGCGAGCGCACGCTCGTGGTTGCGCACGCCGTCGGGATCGAGGAGCACCTCGTCGAGCGGCCCGTACGTCTCGGCGCGCTCCTTCCAGTAGGCGAGGGTCCGGTGGCGCGCCTCGACCCCCGGCAGCGGGCTCGGCGCCTCGGCCCGCGCCGGGCACGAGTCCGGCCGCTCCCCCCCGGACGCGCTCGAGACGCCATCGCCCCCGCCCGGACCTCCGCCGTCGGCGCCGCTGCACCCGCCGCATCCGACGAGCAGCGTCGCCGCGATCGCCAGCAACCGACGCATCGCGTCAAGTGTAGAGAGTCCGAGGCCGGAGCGCATGTTCCGGGTGG
This sequence comes from Candidatus Neutrinellum sp., assembly GCA_039794305.1. Classification (GTDB taxonomy): domain Bacteria; phylum Myxococcota_A; class Polyangia; order Polyangiales; family JBDIVX01; genus JBDIVX01. Next base: position 67,791 of record JBDIVX010000021.1, on the reverse strand, counting down.
TGAGCCTTCTGGGGACCTCGGGGCCACGGAGAGGCGCGAGGGTTCCGGTGTCACGGGCGACCCGAAGGCTCGTCGACATCGGGAAGATCTGGTGCAGAAGGATTTGCTGGCGCACGACCCCGGACGGGGCTACATCCGGTTGACCGCGGGGCCAACCGACCCGATCGTACGGTCGCCCGGGAAGGAGCTGACATGGTGCCGCAGGACTCGGCCGTCGATGCCGGGGGGGAGCGGACAGCGTCGCGTGACTTGGATGGGTCCCTCCGGACCCGGATCGTCGAGGCGGCGACCCGCCTCTTCGCGGAGCGTGGGTTCCGGGGGACCCACATCCAGGAGGTCGCCCGGGCGGCCGGTTGCACCAAGCCCGCGCTCTACTACCACTTCGACGGCAAGGAGGCGCTCTTCCTCGAGGCGATCGAGCGGGTGGCGGCCGAGGTCCGGGAACGACATCGACGGGCAGTCGCCCAGTCGACCTGCCGCGAGCGCCTGGAGGCGGGCGTGCGGATGATCTTCGAATTGGTGCGAGACGAGCCGCACGGCCTGCGCATGGTGTTTCGCGCCAGCCGTAGCCCCGACGAGGGCCAGCCCGAGTACGACTTCGACCGCGCCATCGATCAGGAGGTGGCGACCACCCGAGCCGTCCTCGAGGACGGCATCCGGAGCGGCGAGCTTCGGGCCGACCTCGACCCGGTGCTGGCCGCCGATCTCCTGGCCGGCGGCGTCGAGCGGCACCTCTTGCGGGCGATCGCCGGCGAGCGCGTGCCGCCCGACTTCCCCTCGCGCGTCATCGACAGCGTCCTCAGGGGGTGGGCGTCGTGATGCGTCGCGTTCGTGTGGCCCTCTGCCTGCTCCTGCTCGCAGGGTGCCCGCATGCCGAGGGGCAGCAGCAAGAGCCCCCCGCCGTCAACGCGGCCCCCACGGAGGCGGCCGAGGAGTCGGCGCACGCCCGACGCGTCGAGGCGGCTACCGTGCGGCCGTCGTCGGCGCGCCTCGAGCTGGCGCTGCCGGGCGAGATCGAGGGCTCCCGTGACGCGCTCCTCGGTGCGGCGCTCGGGGGCTACGTCGAGCGCGTCCTGATCGATCAGGGAGACGAGGTCCGCCGCGGCCAGGTCCTCGCGCGGGTGGACACGGCGAGCCACGGCGCCCGCCTGAGCCAGACCCGCATCGAGAAGGAGGCCGCCGAGCGGGAGCGCGACCGCGCGCACCGGCTCGGCGACGCCATCCCCTCGGCGCAGCGCGACCAGGCCGAGACGCGCTATGCCGCTGCCGTCGCCGCGCACCGCTCGGCGCAGGTCGCCGCAAGCCGGGCGGTGATCCGGGCTCCGTTCGACGGGATCGTCGCGGACGTCGGCGTGGAGGTGGGCGAGGTCGCGCCGCCGGGCGCCCCGATCGTGCGCCTCGTCCAGCTCGACCCCGTGCACGTGGTCGCGACCGTGCCCGACCGCGACGTCGTCGCGCTCTCGGAGGGCCTCGAGGTCCGCGTGCGGACCGAGGCGCAGCCCGACTCCCACGCCGGCCGCATCGTCCACATCAACCCCGCGGCGAACCTCAGGACCCGGTCGTTCACGGTCGAGATCGAGGTCGCCAACCCGGAGCGCCGGCTGCTCCCGGGCATGATCGCGAACGTCCAGGTGGCGACCGAGGCCGCCGGCGACGAGCTGCTGGTCCCCCAGGACTTCGTCGTGACCCGGCGCGAGGGCCTCGGCGTCTTCGTCCTCGACGGCACCGCCGCCCGGTGGAGGCCGGTCGAGCTCGGCCGCGTCGTGCGCAACCAGGTCGTGATCGAGAGCGGCCTCGCGCCCGGTGACCGCGTCGTCGTCACGGGTCACCGCGACCTGCTCGACGGTGACCCGGTGCTCGTGGCGCGCGAAGGGGCCTGCTGCACGAACGGTCGCGTGGTCTTCGAGCGATGATCGACTTCGTCGTACGTCACCGGCCCGTCGTCCTGCTCGCCGTCGCCTGCATCCTGCTGTTCGGCTGGCTGACGTACCGAGCCCTGCCTCGCGAGTCCTTCCCGGACATCGAGGTTCCGGTCGTGATGGTGACCACGCCCTACATCGGCGTGTCGCCCGAGGACATCGAGAGCCTCATCACGATCCCGCTCGAGAACGAGCTCGCGGGGCTGAAGGACATCGACCAGATGACCAGCACCTCGGCCGAGGGCGTCAGCATCATCGCCCTCGAGTTCCAGCCGGAGGTGGTCATCGAGGACGCGCTCCAGCGGGTGCGCGACCGGGTGAACCGGGTCACCCCGGACCTGCCCGACGACGCCGAGGACACGGAGATCAGAGAGATCTCGTTCTCCGACTTCCCGATCATGATCGTCGCGCTCTCCGGCGACATCGACGAGGAGCGCCTCAAGCACATCGGCGAGCGGCTCGAGGAGGACATCGGCCGCGCGAACGGGGTGCTCGAGGCGAAGCTGAGCGGCGGCCGGACGCGCGAGGTCCAGGTCCAGGTCGATCCGTACCGGCTGCAGCACTACAGCCTGTCGCTGAACGACGTCGTCGGCGCCATCGCCACCGCCAACGTGAACATCCCCGGCGGCGACGTGCAGGCCGGCGACTCCAACTTCCTGGTCCGCGTCCCCGGTGAGATCACCGATCCCCGCGAGATCGAGGACGTGCCAATCAAGCGGATCGGCGACGTTCCGGTCTTCGTCCGCGACGTGGCCACGGTGGTCGACGGCTTCGCCGACCGCGACACGTACGCGCGGATGAACGGCGAGCCGGCGGTCACGGTCGCCGTCACGAAGAGGACGGGGGCCAACATCCTCGAAGTCGCCGATGCCGTGAAGGCGGTCGTGGCCGAGCACGCCGGCGCCTGGCCCGAGGCCGTCCGGTGGCGGGTCATCGGCGATCAGTCGCGCGACATCGCCGACGTCGTGAAGGAGCTCGAGAACAACGTGATCACGGCCCTGATCCTGGTGGTGGGCGTGATCCTGTTCTTCATGGGCGTGCGCAACTCGCTCTTCGTCGCACTCTCGATCCCGCTCTCGATGCTCATGGCCATGATCGTGGTGTGGGCGCTCGGGATGACGCTCAACATGATCGTGCTGTTCTCGCTGATCATGGGCCTCGGGATGCTCGTCGACAACGCCATCGTGCTCGTCGAGAACATCTACCGGCACGTCGAGGAGGGAAAGGGGCTCACCGAGGCATCGATCCTCGGCGCGCGGGAGATCGCGCCGGCCGTCATCGCCTCGACCGCGACGACCGTCGCGGCGTTCGTGCCGCTCTTGTTCTGGACGGGGATCCTGGGCCAGTTCATGGGCTTCCTGCCGAAGACCGTCGTCATCCTCCTGATCTGCTCGCTGGTCGCCGCCGTGCTCATCCTCCCCGTCATCACGGCGCGCTGGATGAAGCCCTCGAAGCGCAGCAAGGAGGAGGCGCGCGACAACCGCGTGATGGGCGCGTACCGGTGGCTCCTCGAGCAGTCGATCCGCCGTCGCTACGTGTCCGCCGGGCTCGGGTTCGCGACGCTGGTCGGCACGGTCATCGCGTTCGGAGCCTTGAACCACGGCACCGAGTTCTTCCCCGAGATGGAGCCGAACCAGGCCACGGTCACGATCCGCGCGGCCGACGGGACGGATGTGGAGGCCACCGACCGCATCGTCCGACGGGTGGAGCGGATCATCGCGCGGGAGCGGAACGTCGACTTCTTCGTCGCCGAGACGGGCGTCGCCGGCGGAGGCAACGTCCTCGCGGGGGCGCAGGCGGCGAGCAACCAGGCACGGATCACGATCGACTTCCTGCCGCACCACACGAAGGCGAAGGAAGATCAGACGCCGCGCATCGAGGACACCCGGGACACCATCGACCGGATCCGGGCGCAGCTCGGCGAGATCCCGGGGGCCGAGATCGAGATCGAGAAGCAGCGCGAAGGGCCGCCGGTCGGCGCCCCCATCGCCGTCGAGGTCCACGGCGAGGACTTCCACGAGGTCGGCGCGATCGCGGCCCGCGTCCGACGTGAGCTGTCCGAGATCCCGGGGACCACCAACCTGTCCGACGACTACCGCGTGGGCCGGCCGGAGCTGCGTCTGCGCATCAACCGTGCCGCCGCCGAGCGCGTGGGCGCCGACACGCAGGGCGTCGCGGGCGCCGTTCGGACGGCCATCGCCGGCGCACAGGCGAGCACCTTCCGGGACGGGGAGGACGAGTACGACATCGTCGTCGAGCTCGCCCCGCGGTTCCGGGACGATCTGCAGGCAGCGCTGGCGATGCGGATCCCCGGCCGGGAGGACACGAGCCCCGACACGTTCGCCGTGCCGCTCTCCGCCGTCGCCTCCTACGAGCTGGCCGGCGGGAGCGGGTCCATCCGGCACATCGACCAGGACCTGGTCGTCACCATCGAGGGTGACATCGAGGAGGGGTTCAACGAGAACGCCGTCCGCGCGGTGGTCCTCGAGCACATCGGCAAGACGGAGGTGCCCGAGGGGACTCACCTGCGCCTCGGCGGCGCGAACGACGAACAGAAGAAGGCCCAGGAGTTCCTCGGGAACGCGTTCCTCGTCGCGGTCTTCCTGATCGCGATCGTCATGGTGGCGCAGTTCAACCGCTACGACGTGCCGCTCATCATCATGGCGTCGGTGCTGCTCTCGCTCGTCGGAGTGCTCTGGGGTCTCATCCTGACCGGGACGCCCTTCGGCATCATCATGACGGGCATCGGCATCATCTCGCTCGCGGGTGTGGTCGTGAACAACGGCATCGTCCTGCTCGACTACGTCCAGCAGCTACGGTTCGAGGAGGGGTGGGAGCCGCACGACGCGCTGGTCGAGGCCGGCATGACCCGCTTCCGGCCGGTGATGCTCACGGCGCTCACGACCATCCTCGGCCTCGTCCCCATGGCCGCCGGCATAAGCTTCGACTTCGGCACGGGCGAGCTCGTCGTCGGCAGTCAGAGCGCCGAATGGTGGGGGCCCATGGCGGTCGCCGTCATCTTCGGCCTCGCCTTCGCCACCCTGCTCACGCTCGTGTTGGTGCCGACGATGTACAGCATCCTCATCGACATTCGCGCCGTTGTGGCGAAGGCCGTGTCTTCGATCCGCAGGAAGAAGCCCGAGGCGGCGCACCCGGCGGAGTGACCTACCTCTGCCGGTCGGCGATTCGCGCACGCTGGCGGCGGAGGCGCTCTCCCTCTTCGAGGAGCTCGAGCGCACGCAGGCGGTCGCGGGCCTGCTGGCGTTCGGCCCGTCGGAGGAGCGCCCGGGCCCGCCGCTCGGCCGCGCGCAGCTCCGCCGCCCGCCCGCGCTCGCGGTCGGCGAAGCGCCGAGCCGTCGCCCGTAGCTCCCTCGCGCGCCGGCGCTCCGCCTCCTCCCAGAGCCGCGCGTCGGCGGCCAGATTGGCCGCTCGGCCACGCTCGGCCGCGCGATGTTCCGCCTCTTGCCGGCGCAGCTCCCTCTCCTGACGCCGAAGCGCGCCGAGCGCCCGCCGCTCGTCCTGCGTGAGGCGCGCCGCCCGGCGCCGCTCGGCCGCCTCTTGGCGGCTCGGCTCGCGCGCGAGCTCGCGGGCCATGATCTCGATCTGCGCCTCGGCGAGCGCCTGACCCCGCAAGAGCTCCGAGAGCGCCTGCCGCTGTTGCGCCTGCGCGCGGCGCAGGGCCGCGGCGCGCTGGAGGTCGGCGACGCGCGCCGCGACCACGGCGTCGGGGCTCGGCGTGCCGTAGTACCAGGGATGGAGCGGCGGCTTGTCGAGGCACTCTGGCCGGTCGCCGACCGAGCAGTAGATCCGCACATGGAAGTGATCGTCGTGGTTCTCGCTGCCTCGGATGTGCCGGGTCACGAGCTCCACGCGCCGGATCCGATCCTCCGGCGCCTCGATCCGCCGCGCGTAGGCGAGGAGGCGCTCGCGGAGGTGCGACGCGATGAGCACGTGCTGCACCTCCGCCATGGGATCGTCCACGAACGCGACCAGGAGCGCCCAGTTGCGCGCGTCGTCGAACAGGTACCTCGCGCCGCCCCGCCTCGCGGTGCCGTCCGCGCTCACGTCGAGGAAGAGCCCGCGCGGGTGCGGCGCTCCGCTCTCGTCGAGCATGTAGAACCCGACGTCGGCGTCGCGCCCGCTCTGGTGCGAGCCGTGCGGTGCGAGCGGCCCGCCGGTCTCGCTCGAGAGATCCCCGACGGCCAGGACGGCGCCCGGCGCCTCGCGCGCGACCGCGTCGGCCGCGCGGTGGAGGAGGCCGACCAGCTCACGCGTACCGAAGCGCTGCGGCTTGACGGCCAGGAGCCGATCCGAGGTCTGGATGGCGAAGGGGTGCTCGAGGCGGCCCTCGTCCGCGTAGCCGACGGACTGGCTGTCGGCCAGGGTCTCGTCCCCGCCCGGCTCCTGCGCCGCGCCTGCCCTGGCCGTGACCAGCAGGGCCAGCGCAGCGCCCGCTGCCACCGCCGCCACACGCGCGTCCACGCCAACAGGGTGGTACGAACGGGGGGGCGGGCGCAAACCGCTGCCCGCCGTCGCGTCCACCGACCGTCAGGACGGCATCCCCGGCCAGCTCGTCATGGGGTCGGTCGAGCGGACGACGTGCATCCCGGCCTGCGCGAACCGTCGGAACGCCTGGTCGGCTTGTTCGGTGTAGTCCATGGCGCCGGGCACGACGATGGGCGACGTGCAGTCCTCGAGGAGGTAGACGCGGCGCGCCAGCGTGCGGTCCTGCTCCTCGATGCCGCGCAACAGATCGTCGATGGTCCAGGCGACGCAGTGGCTCTTGGCCTGGCCCGCGACGACGACGGCGTCGAAGGACAAGAGCTCGTCCACGAGCGGCTGGCGCCTGCCGGCGATGGGCCGGCCGTCCGGGCCTTCGGTCACCTCGGGCCCGAGCACGGAGTAGTGCTCGGTCAACGGGTTGTCGCCCTTCACGTGGAAGTTCGGCTGGCTCATGCGCGCGATGCCGTGGAAGAAGACCGCCTCCTCGACGAGCGAGACGAGCGCGTGCCCGATCCCCCCGAGCATGCTGTGGTAGGGCCAGATGGTGAGGGCGTACTTGCCGCTCTCGGCGAGCTGCTCCGTGTAATGCTCGAGATGGCGCTGCCCGAAGTCGGGGTCGAGCCCGAGCGCGCCGCCCGCAGCGGGATTGAAGCGCCAGCGGCCGCTCCTCACGTCCTCGACGGACACCAGGGTGTAGGGCGGCGGCGGGTCGCCCCGCTCGTCGACGAGGAAGACGGCGTGGAAGACCTGGATCGCGCGGTGGGTGTCCATCGTCGGCACGATCGCCGTGATCCGGCGGAGGTTGCGGTAGATGAACGCGCCGAGCCTCCGGTTGTCGTCGACGGCGCCGGTGCCCGAGCGCCCGCCGACGTAGAGCTCGAAGCCCGGAACGCAGAACGTGTTCTGCACGTCCACGAGGACCAGCGCGATGCGGAAGCGATCGGTAGCAGACACGCCGATGCCGTGCTCCATGGCCCACGCCCGCGCCTCGCGCGCGCGCTCCTCGTACGGCACGCGCCAGACCTCACCCGCGCGCGTCTCGTCGAAGTGCGCGGGAAGCGGGAGCTCGCGCGCCGGATTGTGGACAATCGTCACCGTGGCCGATGCTCGCGATCACGGAGCATCTAAGGGTCGGCGCGGGGCGCATCAAGGTCGGGCCGGCCTCTTTCGTCTTGAGTCTTCTCGGCGGCCGACTATCATCTCCGCCGTGGAACGCACCAAGGTCACCGAGCACGGGCCGAGCGAGGGGACGGCACACGTCCTCCTGCACGGCGTGCCGGGAGACGCGAGCGACTTCGCGCGGGTCGTCGAGCGCCGGGGCGATCGGCGCGTCCTCGTGATCGAGATGCCCGACCACGGCCAGGCCCCGGCGTCCACGGCGGGATTGGAGGAGACCGAACGGGCCGTGCTCCGCGCCATCCAAGAGGTGGGCGCCGAGCGCCTCCGGCTGTGCGGTTACTCGATGGGGGGATACCTCGCGGGGCGCCTGTTGCCTCGTCTCGGTGACCGCGTCGAGCGGCTCGTCACCGTCTCCGGGCTGGCCCACATGGACGCCGAAGGAGCCGCCGCTCGCCGGCAGCTCGGGTCCATGATCGAGGCCGGCGGCGAAGCCTTCGCGCAGGTGCGCGAGGCAGTGGCGAACGGGATCCTGGGAGAGGACGGCGCCCGCGATCCGGAGGTCGTGCAGATCGTCCGGACGATGCTCGCGGCCGGCACCGCCGATCAGTGGCTCCGGTACGTTCGGCGCGCGCTCGAGCTCGCCGAGCCGGGCCGCGCCGTCCAGCCATTCTCGACGCCCGCCGTCATCCTCCAGGGGGCGCGCGACGTGCTGGTGCCGCTCTCCCTCGGAGAGGCCTACGCGAGCCTCGGCAGCGACGCGCGCCTCGATGTGATCGACACCGACGCGCACTGTCTGCCGCTGACGCATCCCGAGCGGGTGGCCGACGCGCTGTTCGGCTGACGCGGGCTCACCCCTCGAGGCTCAGGCGTGCCGGAGGCGGATCGTCCGGCGCACTCCGTCCACCTCCTGGACCACCTCGCGGCACTCCGCGTGGGTCACGTAGGTGCGCCGGTTTCCGTCCGGGACGCGCCCCCGTGCGACCGTGACCCTGGCGACGCCGCTCCGGCAGAGGAACGGCGCGGACCACGGATTCACGAGGTTCCCGAGGGAGTAGTAGATCGGCACCCGGCGCCGCGGGTCGCGGCGCGTCCGGTACACCTCGAACGGCTGGAGCACGTGGGCGTGGTGGCCGACGATCAGGTCGACGCCGAGCTCTGCGAGCTGGTGGGCGAGGTCGACCTGCTCGGGGGTGGGGTAGAGCTCGAACTCCATCCCCCAGTGGAGCTGCGCCACCACGAGGTCCACGCCCGCGGCGCGGCAGTGCGCGAGCTGCCGTGAGAGTTGCGCGAAGTCGTTCGCGTCGACGCCGTCGTTCAGGGGCATCCGGCTCACGAGGCGCGGCCGGTCGGGCGGCGGCCGGAAGCCGTTCAGCCCGAACGTGTAGGCGACGACGCCGAGCCGGAAGCCGCCGCGCTCGAGGATGGTGGCGCGGTCGGCGTCTTCCTCCGAGGCGTTCAGGCCGTTCTGCGCGATGCCCTCCTGCGCGAGCAGCCGCAGGGTGCTCTCCGCGCCGCCCGGGCCGTGGTCGAGCGAGTGGTTGCAGGCCGTCGAAACGAACGCGAAGCGTCGCCCATCGGTCCCGCTCGCCGCGGCGAATTGCTCGCGATCGAACACGAGAGGGGGGGCCTCGTCGAACGAGATCACGAGGTCCTTCTTCACGTGGGGCACGAGCGGGCACTCGAGGTTGGCCATCGCCAGATCGACTCCGAAGACGTCGTCGGCCACCTGCTCGTACAGGTAGCCCGCCGAGCGCGCGAGGTACGGGTGGCTCATGAGGTCGCCCGCGGCCGACAGGCGCAGCTCCGCCTCGACCTCGAAGCCGTCGGGCGGCCGGCACTCGCGCCGGGCAACGCCGGCGAAGTACCGCTCGAGGCCCGAGCCCCGGCGCGCCCGCCGGATCGGCCGCCCCGCCTTGTGGACCCAGTACACCTTGTCGAGGAGGCGCATCCGCTCGAGATCGCCCTGCGCCCGCATCGGGTACTCCCACGCCCCGGTCACGCCGAAGGCGGCCTCGATCCCCGCCGTGAGCAGCCGCTGGCGCAGCGGGAGCCGGACGAGGTCTCGCGGAGTCCGCGGGAGCTCGTGGGGTGCGGGGAGGGTCATGCGCTCGGCCGCGCAGTCTCGCACCGCGCGTATGGGCGCTCAATACGCTCGACCCGAGGGCGCGCCCTCGTGCATGCGCCCCGATCGGCCCGATCCGCCCGTCGACGCGGCTCGTCTGACGGTGCACTGCGCCTGTGGGATATCGAGATTGTTCGCGCCTCTGCGGAATGCCCAGGGGGCGGACCTCGGTTTCTCGGTTTCGCTCCACGTAGCCACGGCGTTTTCCGGCCCAGAGAACCGAGAAACCGAGGTCCGTCCCCTAGCACTCCCTAGCACTCCGCTGATCCGCGAGCTCGACGAGCTCGACCTGAGCCTCGCGAGGGGCTGACGACCGCCCGCTACGAGCTCGGCATGACCGAGCCCGCCGAGCGATGGGCCATCGACCCGCGCGACCCGCGCGCGCCGCCCGAGGCGGTGTCGCCGCGCCGAGCGCTACGCCGCCCGCCTGCGCGAGCTCGGCTACGATCCGGACGACCTCGAATAGCCCCGGGTCCTCACCCCGCCACGAACCCGTAGACCTCGGCCTCGTCGACCGGGGGCAGGGCCTCCTTGCGGACGAGCAGCGTGCGGACGGCCCAGACGTCGCGGAAGACGCGGTACGCGAGCGCGGTCTGGTCGAGGTAGTCGACGCCGGCCGAGCCGCCGGTGCCGGTGCGGCGGCCGATCACGCGCTCGACCATGCGCGCGTGGCGCTGGCGGAAGACGAGCGAGGCCTGCTCGAGCGCGACCACGGCGTCGAGGATCTCGCGCGGCCAGGTGAGCAGCGGCAGCTCGCGGTAGCTCTCGATGAAGACGAGAGCCGCGCGCACGCGCATGGCGACCGGGCGCTCCTCCTCGGGGTGGTCGAGGGCCATGAGGAAGGCGCACGCGCTCTCGGTCTCGTCGGCGAGGCGCTTCTCGATGCGCTCGCGGTCGCGCGGGTTGCTCCCGATGCGGAGCTTCAGCGCCTCCTCCTGCTCGCTCCGGTGCGCTGCGACGTACGCCTCGACGAAGCGCCGCACGGTCTCGGCGTCCCCGGGGTCGCCGGGCCGCGAGCCCTGGATCGGCGTGCGGTAGAGCCACGCCCGCAAGGCGTCCCGGAGGGACGGGCGGTCGTCGATCCGCCGCACGACGCGGCGGTAGGCCGGTGACTCGGATCCGTCCGCCTCGCGCAGCGCCTCGAGGTAGCTGCCCTCGTAGCCGAGCGGAATGCGCGAGCCCGCGTCGAGGCCCATCAGGATCTCGACCTCGCGGAGCTGTGCCGACTGGAAGCCGCTCGCGGGGCTCAGCTTGTCGCGGAACGAGAGGTAGTCCCGCGTGGTCATGGTCTCCATCAGGTCGAAGTGGTCGGCCACCTTCCGGAAGAGCAGGCCGAGGCGCCGGAGCCCCCGCACCGCCGATCCGAGGGACGACTCCGGGACGGGATCCTGCGCGAACAGGTCACGGACGGAGACGAGCTCGCGGATCATCAGCTTGAACCAGAGCTCGTCGATCTGGTGGACGACGATGAACATCACCTCGTCGTTGACGAGCGCGTCGTCGTCGCCCTCGAGCCCGCCCTGCAGGCCGAGCAGCTCCTCGAGCTTCAGGTAGTCCCAGTAGGCTGTGGGTTTGCGGCTCATCTGGGGGACGCTGGCATGATAAGAGCCACCTGGCCATGGCTCTGTTCGAGGTGCGCGATCTCGCCGTGTCGGCGGGCGGTGTCCCCCTGCTCGCCGGGGTCGGGCTCGCGCTCGAGCCGGGAGAGGCGGTCGGCGTCGTCGGCCCGTCGGGGAGCGGCAAGACGACGCTCCTGCGCGCCCTGGCGCTGCTCAGCGATCCGGTGCGCGGCGAAGTGACCTTGCGCGGCCGAGGGCCGGCCGACTGGGGCTATCCAGAGTGGCGGAGGCGGGTGAGCCTGGTCGCGCAGCGGCCCGAGCTCCTCGACGACACGGTGCGACAGAACCTCGCGCGACCGTTCGGCTACCGCACGAGCCTGGGAGCCTTCCCCGAGGAGCGGGCGAAGCGCGCGCTCGCGGAGCTGGGGCTCGACGACCGCCTGGACCAGGCGGCGCCCACTCTGTCCGAGGGCCAGCAGCAGCGGGTCTCGCTCGTGCGCGCGCTTCTGGTCGAGCCCGACGTGCTCCTGCTCGACGAGCCGACGTCCGCGCTCGACGCGCGCGCCGTCCGGGCCGTCGAGGCGCTCGTCACGCGCGACGTCTCGGAGCGCGGCGCGGCGGCGCTCGTGGTCACGCACGACGCCGAACAAGCCGAGCGGTGGTGCGACCGCGTGGTCGATCTGGCTCGGTTCGCGGCGGGGGAGGGGGGACGTGCCTGAGGCCGCCGGCGCCGTCCCGCTCGACTGGCTCGACCTCGTCGTCGCCACCGCCCTCGTGCTCGTGGCGGGCCTGGTCAGCCTGGCTCTCCAGGTGCGCGTGGAAGGGAAGCTCGCGCTCGCCGCCGTCCGGACGGTCGTGCAGCTCCTGCTCGTCGGCTACGTGCTCCACTGGGTCTTCCGGATCGACCGCCCGCTCGTGCTCTTCGGGATCATCGCGATCATGATCGGCGCGGCGGCGCGGGCCGCGGTGGCTCGGTCGGGGCGGACGTTTCCGGGTGCGCACGCCGGCGCGTTCGGAACGCTGGTGATCACCGCGTGCGCGACCACCTTCGTCGTCACCGGCCTCGTCATCGGCGTCGACCCCTGGTACCGGCCCCAGTACGTCATCCCTCTGCTCGGGATGGTGCTCGGCAACGGGCTCACCGGGATCTCGCTGTGCCTCGACCAGATGCTCGAGTCGCTGAGCGACCGGCGCGCCCGCGTCGAGATGGAGCTCGCGCTCGGTGCGACGCGGTGGGAGGCCGTGCGCGAACCGCTCGCGGACGCCGTCCGGCGCGGCATGATCCCGATCCTCAACTCCATGGCGGTCGTGGGCATCGTGTCGCTCCCGGGCATGATGACGGGCCAGATCCTCCAGGGTGCCGACCCGATCGAGGCGGTGAAGTACCAGATCGTGGTGATGTTCATGATCGCCGCGGCCACCTCGGCGGGGTGCATGCTGGTCGCGCTCTGGGTCTACCGGAGGCTCTTCAACGACCGCCACCAGCTCCTATCGGACCGCGTGCGCAAGCGGTGAGAGCCCGCGAAGGTCAGGGCTTCGGGATCCGGAACGTGCCGATCATCAGGCTGCCGCTCAGCGCGTAGACGAGGACGAGCGGGTGGAGCTGCCAGGGGCCGAGGTCCCACACGCCCATCCACAGGTCCGCCCCGACCGCCCCCACGCCGTGCGCGATCGCGAGCACGGCCACGATGCCGACGCTCGTCGGGATCGGCGCGCCCTCGTAGTACCGCACCTTGCCCTTCTCGTCGGCGAGGTTCGCCGCGGTGACGTTGTAGCGCGCGAGCCGGCTGATGCCGCAGACGACGAAGTACACGAGCACCACGCCGTCCCACCCGCCTCGGAGCCCCACCGTGTACCCGAGCACGGCCGGCGCCACGCCGAAGGAGATGACGTCGGCGAGCGAGTCGAGGTCCGCGCCGAGCATGGACTGCCGGCGCCGCCACCGCGCGACGCGACCGTCGAGGGCGTCGGCGACCAGCGCGAGGGGGAACATGACGAAGGCCCCCCAGAGCAGCCCGGAGTCTCCCGCCTCCACGTGACTCACGCACAGCAGGATCGCCACGGTGCCGCACGCCGCGTTCGCGAGCGTGATGAAGTCCGCGAGCGCGAACGAGCGGAGCAACTGGAACGGCTTTCTGCGCGCCTCGTCTGCCACGTCGACCAATCTGGCACGACCCTCGCTACGGACCAAGGCAACCGGTGCAAGCCCGGTGCCCTCGTCATGAAGGTCCGAGCCCGATGGCTCCTCGAGCGGCTCGACTGGACCGTGCTCGCGGCCCTGCTCCTGACGTTCCTCCTGCTCTGGGGGTTCGTGGAGATCGCGGACGAGGTCGTGGAGCGCGAGACGCGGTGGCTCGACGAGACGGTGCTGCTCGCGCTGCGCGAGCGCGGCGATCCCGCCGACCCCCTCGGCCCCCGCTGGCTCGAGAGCGCCGTCGAGGACCTGACCGCGCTCGGCAGCCTCACCGTGGTCACGCTCCTGTCGCTCGGAGTCGTCGGCTACCTGCTGCTCGACGGGCGCCCGCGCACGGCGCTGTTCGTGTTCGTCGCCGTCGCCGGGGCCATGCTGCTCGTGTTCGTGATGAAGGAGGCGTTCGATCGCCCGCGGCCGGATCTCGTCCCGGGGGCGACCGCCCGGACGCAGAGCTTCCCGAGCGGGCACGCGATGGGGGCCGCCGTCGTGTACCCCACGCTCGGGGCGATGCTCCTGGGCGTGGTGAGGCGCCCGCGGGCCCGGGTCTACCTGCTCGGCGCGGCGGTGGGGCTCGCGGTGCTCGTCGGGTTCTCGCGCGTGTACCTCGGCGTCCACTACCCGACCGACGTGATCGCGGGCTGGATGGTCGGGTTCGCCTGGGCGGCGGCGTGCTTCGCCGTGGCGAGATTCCTGCAACGGCACCGGCGCGTCGAGCCCGTGCCCTCGCCGGCGTAGCGATTGGGGCCAGCCGTGGGTGCCGCGCCGTCGCGGAACGCCACGGCGTCTGCTCGCCTGCCTGCCGAGAGCCCGAGGAGTTCCGGCGTGGCACCGATCGTGAAGGCGCCTCGACCCATGAGAGCGGTGTGGGTGGTGGCCGCGCTCGCGCTTTCGGCCTGCGGGGCCGCGCAGGCGCCGATGAAACGCGGTGACACGGTGGTGATCCGGATCGACCCGGCGCACTCCATCGACGACGTGACCCGCGCGGCTCACGCGGTGGCGGGCGGTCGCGAGGGCTGCATCCTCGTCTGGGGGGACGTCGTTACGCAGCCGGTGGACGCCCTGCGCGTGCGCCTCGAGTGGGCCGCGCTCGAGCACATCGACGGCTGGGTGCTGTGCGGCAAGGACGCGGAGCTGGTGCTGCTCGATCCCCGGGCGCGCCACCTCGCGGTCCTCTACTACCGCGACCGGACGCTCTACGTCGGGCAACCCGCCGCCGGAGGCATCGCCAGGCTCGATCGCACGACGCTCTCGATCAAGAGCGACGGTCCTGCGCCGTGCCTGTCCGTGTTCGATCCGGACAGCTCCGACCGGAACGTGCCGGCCTTCGAGGTGCTGCGGGTCCTGCGGGATGTCCCCCGAGACTTCCTGATCGCGGCCTGGCCGGTCCAGCCGGCGAAGGGCGCGCTCGCCGCGAAGTGAGGCGCGTGATCTCGCCCGGCGCCGGACACGCGGTTGCGCTTCGGCAAGCCGCCGTCCGCGACACGGGATGATGACTTGTCGCGGCGTGGGCTGGTACGTATGGAGGCGCCATGGACCAGCCGACGAAGGTGCTCATCCTCAGCGGGGATGCGCGGGTGCGCGAGCCCGCGGCCGAGGTGCTCCTGCGCGGAGGGTTCGTCGTCGACGAGGCGACCGACGTCGCGTCGGCGCTCGAGGCGGTGCGCGAGCACGACCGCGCTCCCGACATCGTGCTCGCCGACGCCACGGGCGGCGAGGACCTCACGACCTTGCTCTCGTCGCTCGCCCGTGAGCTGCCCGAGAGCCCGCCCCGCACCGTGCTGCTCGCGAGCCACCGCACTCCGATGTCGCTCCGCGAGCACCCTTCGGTCGTCTACGTGCTCGACGCGCCTGCCGCCGTGCGGAGCTTGATCTCGCTCGCCGACTGGATCGGGGAGCGCGATCCGCACACCCGCCCTTCTCTGACCCTCAAGCCACTCTGCAGAGTCGCCGCATCGAGCCCGGCTACTCGGAGTCGAGAGGCAGCAGACGCGGCGGCGGGTCGATCGCCAAGCTGACCGCTCGGAAGTCTCGCGCATCCAACGTGACGATCGCCTCCGCCGCGTGGCGCTCGGCCTGGGCCATCACCACGGCGTCGACGAGGCCGAGATCGAGGTCGGGGTAGGCCTCCAGCAGCTCGACGGCGCGGCCGAGGTCCGCCGCGGCCTGCGAGTCGACACGAAACGCCCCGTCGCGCACGTCACGCGCGAACGCGACAGAGACCCGGGCATCGAGCCGCGTTCGCGCCAGGTAGTCGACTTCGGGCAGGATCGCCCATGGCAGCACCCACCTCGCATGCGTTCGGTCGAACAGCTCTGCGACGCGGGTGTGGTGGCGGTCGCTCCGGTCGAGCAGCGCGATGAGCCCCCCCGTGTCGGCGACGATCACGCCTCTCCCATGCCTTCGAGCAGCTCCTCGACGCGCTCGCTGAGGTCGCCCTGGCCGCTGTCGCCAAGGCCGATGCTGGAAGGTCGCGGCGCCGAGGCAGCGAGGAAGCTGGCCAGCGCTTCGCGGATGATGCTGGCCTGCGTCTTCCCGGACGATTCGGCCCGTCGCCGAATTTGTTCATAGATCTCGTCGTCGAGATACAGCGTCGTCTTGTGCATGCGCGACATATATATCACGCATCCACCGTCGGTGCGACTCGCCGCCCTCACCTCTGACAGCGGCCGGGGACGTGGACTCGGTAGTAGGGGAGCTCGTCCTCCCAGTACTCGCCGCGGAAGGGCCAGACCACGTGCTCCTGGTCGGCGACGATCGTGACGTCGTCCTCGGCCGCGGCGTAGCCCTGGGGGCGCCGGCGACGCTCGGTGTGGATCTCGAGCTGCACGGCGTCCATCTGGTTCATCAGCTCCCCCAGCTCGTCGACGAGGCGCTCGAGGCGGAGGTGCGCGAGCTCGCCGGTGCGGTCGGCCGCGAGCGCGCGGGCGACGGCCAGCTCCTGGCCGAGCCAGGCCGCGACCGGCTCGAGGTGCGGCTTGCCGGCGGCGAGCCCGGCGACCCGCGCGTCCTCCTCGGAGAGCGCGCGGACCTCGGACAGATGCCGGGACAGCTCGCGGTCGTCGAAGGCCGACCGGACGAGGCGGGCGACGCGCGGGTCGAGCGAGGCCCGGCCCGACCGCACGGCGTCGAGCAGGGAGAACGCGCGCGCCGGGTCGCCGTGCCGCGCGAGCGTCCGGCGGAGCGCGCCGTGGACCGGGTCGTACTTCCGGTGGAACGCCTCGACCGTCTGCTCGGAGGCGTCGAGCTGGCAGCGCTGGTAGAGCGCGACCGCGCGCAGCACGTAGGCCTCCGGGTAGTGGCGGTCCTCGAAGTACGGCGAGAGCAGCGCGTGGACGCGCCCGAGGGCGCGGTCGTGCTCGCCCGAGACGAACAGCGCCCAGGCCTGCTCGAAGATCGCGTCGGGCCAGTGCTCGCTGTCCTCCGGCACTCGGTTCCACGCGTCGACCGCGTTGCCGAGCACCCGCGGGCTGCCGTTCGCGCGGCCCGCGCTGTAGTAGACGCGCGCGAGGCTGAGCCACGCGAGGTCGCGCAGCCGAGCGGCGTCGTCCAAGTCGCCGGCGCGTCCCTCGTCGAACGCCCGGGTCACCTCGCGGAAGGCCGCGACCGCCGGCCGCGCGCGGCGCAGGCGCACGTGGCTCACGCCCTCGAAGAACCGGGCGTGCACGTAGCGAGGCGATCCCGGCCGGACCTCGCGGAACAGGGCGATGGCGCCCGACAGGTCCCGGCGCGCGTAGCGGTCGCGCCCGAGCAGGTAGAGCAGCTCGTCGTACTGCGCCGCGGGCAGGCGCCGGCCGAGGCGCGAGAGCTGCTCGCGCCGGTAGCGTCCGATGGACTCGATGAGCGCCGTCGGCTCGGGCAGGTGCTCGGCGAGCTGCGCGAGCCACGGCAGGCTCTCCTCGAAAGCCGGGTGCGACTCTCCCTCGCGCGTGATGGCGTCGAAGACGATCGCGGACGCGTGGTAGAGGCGCAGGTGGAAGAGCGCCTTGGCGAGGACGAGCTGTGCGTGCTGCCGGCCCGCGAGCGAGTCCGCGGTGCGGCCCTCGAGGACTGGCAGCAGGGCCGCGGCGGCCTCCGCCCATTCGCCCCGCGCATAGCGGCGGATCCCGTCGGCGAGGGCCTCGGACGGCGGCAGCTCGTCCGGCGGCGCGATCGCGGCGGGGCCGTTCAGGGCGAGGAGGGGCGGCTCGGCGGGGGGCGGGGGCGGCGGAGTCGTCGCCCAGGCCGGAGCGATCGGCGCCGCCTGTGGGCGCGTCGCTGCGGCCGCCGCGCGGGGCGCGACCTCGAGGGTGGGCCAGACGCCGGGACGCGGAGCGGTGCGCCCGCTCGTGTGCTGCACGAGCGGCGCGAGGGCGCGCGGGGGCGCGGGCTCGGGCGGCAAGAGCGGCGCCGTCGCGATCACGGCGACCATCGCCAGCCCCTTGATCAGGCCCGAGCCGAGGAGGGTCGTGCCGCCCGTCGCGGCCACGGGCTTCGCCGCCGCGAGGACCGCCTCGCGCACGCCGCCGAGCTCACGCACGGACAGGCCGCTCGAACGCAGGGCGCCGACCAGGTCTCGGATCTCGGCGTCGCTCATGGCGTGCCCTCCCGCAGCGTCTCGGCGATGCGCCGCCGCGCCGCGTACAGCCGCGAGTACGCCGTCTGCAGCGGGCAGCCCACGATCTCGGCGACCTCGCTCATCGGGAGCTGCTCGACCTCGTAGAGCACGAAGACGGCGCGCTTGTCCGCGTCGAGCCGGTCGAGGATGCGCAGGGCGTCGGCCAGCCTGCGGCGCTGCTCGACCTCCTCCTGCGGTGTCGCCACCCGGCCGGGCGGCTCGGGGGGCTCGGCGACGGCGTCCTCCCGGCGCCGCGCGGCCCGGCGGCGGAACCGCATCGCCTGCCGGACGCAGATGGCGTAGAGCCAGGTCCGGAGCTGCGCGCGCCCCTCGAACGCGTCGAGCCGTCTCGCCACCACCAGGAACACCTCCTGGCAGGCGTCGCCGAGCTCGCGGTCCCGCACGCCGAGGCACCGGAGCGCCCGCGACACGTAGGCCGCGTGAGCGTCGAACACCTCCGCCAGGTCGTACCGCGCCGGCTCCGCCCGCGCGTCTCCCTCCTCCACCTTCGGGAACGTGGCCTCCACGTCCGTTGGTGCCCGGAGGGCGGGGATCTTATGAGCCGGCACGGGGAGGGGACACCCGGAGAGCGGCCGGATTGGCTCGGCGCGGCGGGTCCGGCTGGGCCCGACGGGCCGTAGAGCTCGCCCTGCGGGCTCAACGCGCGAGCACGACGACGGACTCGGGCGGGAGCGCGACGCCACCCTGGCCGAGCTCGGCCTCCTCCTTCGAGGCGAGGGCGACGGCGCGCGGCGCCTCGGCCCCGAGGGGGACGGTCCGGCGCTCCCGCGAGAGGTTGCAGCAGACGGTGACCGGGCCGCGGGTGACGCGGATCCACTCGGCCTGCTCGTCGAAGGCGACGTCGACGAGCTCGCGGTGGCCGTCGCGGAGGGAAGGATGGGCGCGGCGCAGCGCGACGAGGCTCCGGTACCACGCGAGCATGCCGCGGTGCGGCTCGTCGGCGACTTCGTCCCAGCGCAGCTTCGACCGCTCGAAGGTGGCCCGATGCTGCGGGTCGGGGACCTGCTCGGGGTCCCACCCGAAGGCACGGAACTCCGAGCGGCGACCCTCGCTCACCGCCCGGCCGAGCTCGTGATCCTGATGATCGGTGAAGTACTGGAACGGGCTCGAGGCCGCCCACTCCTCGCCCTGGAAGATCATGGGGACGAAGGGCGAGGTGAAGACCAGCGCGGCGCCGATCTTCTGCCGGTCGGTGCCGGCGATCGCGCCGATCCGATCGCCGGTGGCGCGGTTGCCGACCTGGTCGTGCGTCTGCAGGTAGCCGAGGAACTTGTGGCCGGACAGGCCTCCGACCGGGCGGCCGTGGCGCCGCCGGCGGAACCCGGAGCGGCGCCCGTCGTAGACGAAGACGCGCGAGAGCGCCCGGGCCACGTCGGCGAGCGAGCCGAAGTCGCCGTAGTAGCCGGCCCGCTCGCCGGTGAGCACCGCGTGGAGCGCGTGGTGGAAGTCGTCGCTCCACTGGGCGTCGATGCCGTAGCCGCCGACCTCGCGCGGGCGCACCACGCGCGGGTCGTTCAGGTCGCTCTCGGCGATGAGCACCAGCGGTCGCTCGAGCTCGGCCTCGAGGGCGTCCACCTCGTCGGCGAGCTGCTCGAGGAGGTGGACCGCCGAAGTGTCCAGGAAGGCGTGCACCGCGTCGATGCGCAGGGCGTCGACGTGGTAGTCCCGGAGCCAGCCGAGCGCGCTGTCGCAGAACAACCGCCGCACCTCGTCGGACCACGGTCCGTCCAGGTTCACCGCCTTGCCCCACGGCGTGTGGTAGCGGTCCGTGAAGTAGTGCGGCGAGAAGCGCGCGAGGTAGTTCCCCTCCGGGCCGAGGTGGTTGTAGACGACGTCGAGCACGACCGCGAGCCCGCGCCGGTGGCAGGCGTCGACGAGCCGCGCGAGCCCGTCCGGCCCTCCGTAGGCCTCGTGCGGCGCGAACAGCGCGACGCCGTCGTAGCCCCAGCCGCGCGCGCCGCTGAAGGCACTGACGGGCATCAGCTCGACGTGCGTGACGCCGAGGTCCACGAGGTGATCGAGCCGCCCGACGACGCCGTCGAAGGTGCCCTCGGGGCTGAACGTGCCGACGTGCAGCTCGTAGACGACCGCACCCGACAGCGGCGGCTGGCGAAAGCCCGCGTCGCCCCACTCGAACGCGCCGTGGTCCACGGTGCGCGACGGACCGTGCACGCTTCGTGGCTGCCGCGCCGAGCGGGGGTCGGGGAAGGGGCCCTCGCCGTCCACCACGAACGCGTAGTCGGTCCCGGGCGGGACCGTCGGGCCGATCCAGTACCCGCCGTCGCCTCGCGTCATCGGGCGCAACGCGCCCCCGATCTCCACCTCGACTCGGCCCGCCTCGGGCGCCCACACGCGCAAGGTCGATTCCATGGTCAGCCCCCCTCCTCGCTGCCGGACACCAGCAGCGCTACCGGAAATGCGTCGAGCAGCCCGTCGAGCTGCGCCGTCCCGCCCTCGTGCGACCGGCCGGTGAGGACGTCGTGCCATCGGCCGGGCGGGAGCGGGAGCCGCGTGTCCCCGAACGATCCCCCGAGACCTCGCACGAGCCGCGGCGCCACCGCGACGGCGCGCCCGCCGCGGACGAACGCGACGACGTGCTCGGCGCGCTCGCCGTCGGCGCGGAGCGGCTCGTAGGAGGCGCCCGCCCGGAATGCCTCGGGGTGGTCCCGGCGCACCCGCAGGCCTTGGCGGACGAGCCACAGCTTGGGCAGCCCTTCGTCCATGCGCGCCATCACCTGCTCCGGCGAGAGCGTGTCGAGCTCGGACAGGAGCCGCCTCCTCCGGGCGAAGTCGACCGGGCGCCGATTGTCCGGGTCGACGAGGCTCAGGTCCCAGAGCTCTGTGCCCTGGTAAATGTCGGGGACGCCGGGTGTGGTGAGCTTCAGGAGGGTCTGGGCCAGCGACGTGAGGTAGCCGTCGCGCGCGATGGACCGGACGAACGTGTCGATGGAGGCGACGAGCTCGCGATCGCCGGCGACGCCCTCCACCCAGCGGCGGACGGCCGCCTCGTAGTCGGCGTCGGTCCGGGTCCAGGACGTGTGCCGCTTCGACTCCTTCGCCGCCTTGTCGGCGTAGGCCGTCATGCGCTCGGCGTCGATCGGCCAGGCGCCGACGAGGTTCTGAAAGAGCATGTACGTGTCGTTCGCGTCCGGCCGGCCGTCGCTCTCGTAGCGGGCGGCGCGGCCCTGCCAGCCCCTGACCGCCCCGATCCACTCGCCGGGCATCTCGGAGAGCACGTAGAGGCGCGCGCGTACGTCCTCGCTCCGTTTCGTGTCGTGCGTCGACGTGCCGAGCATGCCCTCGGGCCACTGCGCGGCGCGCCCTCGCATCGCCTCGTGAAAGCGCTCGAGCCCGATCCCGAACCGCCCGGGCTCGCCGCCCACCTCGTTCAGCGCGACGAAGCGGTTGTAGCAGTAGAACGCCGTGTCCTCGGCGCCCTTCGCCATGACGGCGCCCGTGACCTGCTGCAAGCGCATCACCAGGTCCGACTCCGCCTCGCCGCGCACCCGCAGCAAGAGGACGTCCTCGAGGAACGCGAACAGCTCGGGATCGAGGTCGGGGCGGTGCTCGCGCGCACGGCCGACGGCCTCGCGCACGTGGCGACGGTCCTGCTCGCCGAGCTCGCCTGCCTCGGCGCGGACGTAGCTGCGGTAGACGGGGAAGCACGCGATGACCTCGCGGAGCGCCGCGCGAAGCTCGTCGCGCGTGTAGTCGCGGTGGCGGCGGTGCCGCTCGCACACGTCGAGCATCAGCTCGGTGACGCGGTTGACCTCGCTCCCGAGCGTATCGCGCATGACGACGTGCTTCTTGTCGCGCACGATCTCGGCCCAGTCGGTGGGCTCGCCGGTGAGCTCGGCATAGAAGCGCGTGAGCGGCTCCTCGCCGGCGGGGTCCACGAAGAGTCCTCCGGCGAGGTCGAGGAAGTCGTAGCCGGTGGTGCCCTCGACGGGCCAGCTCTCGGGGAGGTGCTCGCCTGCTTGGAGGATCTTCTCCACGACGATCCAGGTGTCGGGACCGACCGCGTCCCTGAGCCGCCTGAGGTAAAGCTCCGGGTCGCGGATGCCGTCCGGGTGGTCGATCCGCAGCCCGTCGACGCAGCCGCTCCGGACCTGCTCGAGCACGAGCGCGTGCGTGTCCGCGAATACGACCTCGTCGTCGACGCGCACACCGGCGAGGCTGTCGATGTCGAAGAACCGGCGGTAGCCGAGCTCGCGCCCCGCGGTCCTCCAGAAGGCCAGCCGGTAGTTCTGCTGCTGGACGAGCGCGTCGAGCGCCTCCACGTCCCGGTTCGTCTCCTCGATCACCTCGTCGACGGCCGCGGCCACCTCCTCGTCGGTCGCGAGCAGCCACTCGAGCTGCCGGCCGAGGACCTCCTTGTCGCGGTGCCTCCGCCGCGTGCTCTCCCGATCGGTCGCCGTCGGAAGCGGCAGCGCGCCCAGGTGGTCGGCCACGAACGCCAGGTCGTCGCTCCCCGAGCGCTCGGCGGCGCGGCCGAGCGGGCCTCCGAGCGACCGCGGCGCGATCGGCAGCTCGTGGTCGTGGTAGCGCAGGACGAGCTTGCCGCCCTCGCGAGCCAATGACAGCTCCCCCGCCTCGAGAACGCGGCCGTAGTGGTCGCCCAGGATGGGCAACAGGATGCGGTTGTCGCCGTGGAAGGCGGGCGGGACCCACTCGACGTCGAAGTACGACGCGTACTGGCTCGCCGGGCCGTTCTCGAGCACGTCCCACCACCAGCGGTTGCGCTCGCTGCCGATCGCCATGTGGTTCGGGACCACGTCGAGCACCTGGCCGAGCCGGTGCGCGGCGAGCGCGTGGCACAGCTCGGCGAAGCCGCCCGCGCCGCCGAGCTCGCGGCTGAGGTGGGTAGGGTCGACCACGTCGTACCCGTGCGTGCTCCCCGGAGCCGCCTGGAGCACCGGCGACGAGTACAGGTGGCTGACGCCCAGAGCCGCGAGGTAGTCGCACGACGCCGCGGCCTCGGCGAAGCCGAAGCCGGGACGGAGCTGCAGGCGATACGTCCCCCTCGGGATCATGCAGGCCCTATGGGGGCGATCCCGGCTTCAGGTAGAGGCAGGACAGCGGCGGCAAGAGCAGGCTCACCGAGAACGGCCGGCCGTGGATGGCCACCGGGCTCGCCTCGACGGCGCCCATGTTCCCGAGCCCGCCGCCCCAGAATTCACCGGCGTCGGTGTTGACGATCTCCCGCCACCAGCCGCCCTTCGGCACGCCGATGCGGTAGTTGTGGCGCGGGACCGGTGTCAGGTTCAGCACGACGAGCACCGGGTCGCCCTTGGGATCCTCGGGCTTGCGCAGGAACGAAAGCACGCTGTTCTCGGCGTCGTTCGCGTCGACCCACTCGAAGCCGGCCGGGTCGCAGTCGAGCTCGTGCAGCGCGGGCTCGCCTCGATAGACGCGGTTGAGCTCGCGGACGAGCCGCTGGACGCCGCGGTGGTTGTCGTGCTGCTCGAGGTGCCACTCGACGCTGCCGTCGTGGTTCCACTCGTTCCACTGTCCGAGATCGCCGCCCATGAAGAGCAGCTTCTTGGCGGGCGTGGCCCACATGTACGCGAACAGGGCCCGTAGGTTGGCCATCTTCTGCCAGTCGTCCCCCGGCATCTTGCCGACGAGCGAGCCCTTGCCGTGCACGACCTCGTCGTGTGAGAGCGGGAGCACGAAGTTCTCGTGAAAGGCGTAGAGGCCGCGGAAGGTGAGCTGGCCGTGGTGGTACTTCCGGTGGACCGGATCGAGCGACATGTACTTCAGCGTGTCGTGCATCCAGCCCATGTCCCACTTGTAGCCGAACCCGAGGCCGCCGACGTAAGTCGGCTTCGACACGCCCGGCCACGCCGTCGACTCCTCGGCGACCGTCTGTACGTCCGGGAACCGCTCGTAGACCACCTCGTTCGTGCGCCGGAGAAACGAGATCGCCGCGAGGTTCTCGCGCCCACCGTGCTCGTTCGGGACCCACTCGCCCTCCTCGCGGGAGTAGTCGAGGTAGAGCATGGAGGCGACCCCGTCCACGCGCAGGCCGTCGACGTGGTAGCGGTCGAGCCAGAACAGGGCGCTCGAGATCAGGAACGAACGAACCTCGTTGCGCCCGTAGTTGAAGATGTAGGTGTTCCAGTCGGGGTGGTAGCCCTGCCGTGGGTCGGCGTGCTCGAACAGGTGCGTTCCGTCGAAGTAGCCGAGCCCGTGCTCGTCGGTCGGGAAGTGCGCAGGCACCCAGTCGAGGATCACACCGATGCCGTTCTGGTGGAGGTGATCGACGAGGTACATGAAGTCCTGCGGCGTCCCGAACCGGCTCGTCGGGGCGAAGTAGCCCGTGACCTGGTAGCCCCACGACCCGCTGAACGGGTGCTCCATGATCGGCAGGAGCTCCACGTGCGTGTAGCCCATGCGCTTCACGTAGTCCGCGAGCCGCGGCGCCATCTCGCGGTAGGTGAGCGAGCGATAGCCCTCTTCCGGCACGCGCGCCCACGACTCGAAGTGCATCTCGTAGATGCTCACCGGCGCCCCGCACGAGAAGCGCGCGCGCCGCTCCCGCATCCACTGTGCGTCGTGCCACTCGTGCTCGAGATCCCACACGACCGAGCCGGTCTCGGGCGGGACCTGGTGGAACAGGCCGAAGGGGTCCGCCTTGTCCACCTGGTAGCCCTGGTTGTGCGACCCGATGTGGAACTTGTAGACCGAGCCCCGCTTCGCCTCGGGGACGAAGGTCTCCCAGATCCCGGAGGAGCCGCGCGCGGACAGCTCGTTCGCGCCCTTCTGCCAGCCGTTGAAGTCGCCGATCACCGACACGTGGTTCGCGTTCGGCGCCCACACGGCGAAGTGGGTCCCTTCGGGGCGCACGTGCGCGCCGAGCTTGTCCCAGAGCTGGTGGTGCGTCCCCTCGTTGAACAGGAACAGGTCGTCGTCGGTGAGGGGAGAAGGGGGCGGTTTCGTCGAGCGGTTCATTCTTCCTCTCCGAGCAGATCGGACAGTCCCCTGAGGGGGATGCTGAGCCAGTCGGGACGGTTGTCGATCTCGTAGCCGAGCTCGTAGATGCACTTGTCCAGCATGTGGAAGTCGAGCAGGACCTCGAGCTGGTCCCGGTCCGGGGGCACGAAGCTCGACCCCTCGGCGGCCTCGATGTACGAGCCGAGATAGGCCGCCGACACCCATCGATGCCACAGGTGCGCCCACGGTGAAAGCGACGCCCGGTCGTCCGCCCGCACGGTGCCGTAGTGGAGCGCCGACACGGTCGCGTAGTGGAAGGACCGCAGCATCCCGGCCACGTCGAGCAGCGGCGAGCGCTTGAAGCGGCGCTCCCCGATCGGCCGGGCGGGCTCGCCTTCGAAGTCGATGATCACGAAGTCCTTGCCGGTGTAGAGGACCTGCCCGAGGTGGTAGTCGCCGTGCACCCGGATCCGGCACGTGTCGAGCTTCTCGCGGACGATCTCCTTGAGGCGGGCGTCGATCTCCGACTGTCGCGCGAGCATCGCCCGCGCCTCGTCGCGCAGGTCGGGGGGCAGCCGGTCGAGCGCGCCGCGCCGGCGCAGCGACTTGAACGTCTGGTTCAGCCTAGTGCGGGCGGCCTGGTAGAGCGAGCGCTGGCGCAGCTCCGTGAAGCTCTCGGGCGCGAAGGCCGGATCCTCGCGATCGCTCGCGAGGGCGAGGTGCATCTGCGCCGTGCGCATCCCGAGCTGCCGGACGAGCGGCAGGTAGGTGCCGATCACGTCGGCCACGAGCTGGGGGGGCTCCTGCCCGACGAGGTCGAGCAGGGGGGCCTCGGGCACGGGGGGAATCAAGACCTCTGTGTGCGCGAGCGCGATCTCGAAGTAGCGCCCGAGCATGTCGCGGGTGAGCGTCCACGCGTCGCCCTGGTTGGGGACGAACGCCTGGGCGATCCCGAGCGTCGACGGCGGCCCCTCGTCGGGCTCGAAGGTCAAGCAGCCTTCGACGGATGGTGCGTTCTCGAAGCCGGCGCGCTTCGTGAGGAAGTGCCCGATCTCGAGGTCGGGGCTCGGGCCGTCCTCGAGCAAACGGAAGACCTTGACGATGAGCTGGTCTCCGTACACCACGCTCGTATTCGTCTGCTCGACCCCGAGCACCCATGGCTCGAGGTCCACGTCTCCACGCTTCGAGAGGTCTCGAACGCGCCGCGAAGCGCTCGTCACGACCTGCCCGTGGTCTCCCTGCAGCGACCGTCGGCGCATCAGCACGCGCAGGAGCGCGCTCGAGAAGGCGTCGGTGCCGAGCGGATCGTAGACGACGCCCTCTGCGGCCTCGCCGCTCTTGCCTCTCGACGGCTTGACGCGGACGCGGGCCGCGATGGTGTGCGACCAGTCGTCGAGGAGCTCCCGCGCGCGCTCCCCGGTCGCGAACGCCATGGGCATGACGTACGTCTCGGGCGCGTGGTGGAGGTACTCGACCCGAACCATCGCGAAGAACGCCCGGCCTTCGTCGGTGTCCAGAGGGTAGAGGTCCACGATGGACGCGGACTTGGTCTTGCGACCCTTGCCACGGAACCAACGCCGTTCCTTCATCCGCTCGGGCAGTACGCGCTCGAAGGCGCGGCGGCTCCGGCCGCGGAGCAGGCTCTCCCAGCTCCCCGTGACGTCGATCGTGGGCAGCCCCGTGGTGACGTGCTCCTGGTCCTGCGGGCGGAGCTCGAACCAGTAGAACGAGTGGGGTGCCAGCGACAGCAGATAGGGGAGCTCGCCGATCGACGGGAACTCGGTGTGGCCGAACAGCTCGACCGGCACCGTGCCCTCGTACTTCGAGAGGTCGAGCTCGGTGAACTGGGCGAAGCGCGAGAGGTTCGCGACGACCAGCACCGTCGTCCCCTCGTAGCTCCGGGTGAAGGCCAGCACCTTCGGGTTCTCCGGGTCCAGGAATTCGAAGCTGCCGCGGCCGAAGACCTGGTACTGGTTCCGGAGCGCGATGATGCGCTTCATCCACCAGAGCAGGGAGCTAGGGTTGTTCTGCTGCGCCTCGACGTTGACCGACTCGAAGTGGTACTCGGGGTCGATGATGACCGGCAGGTAGAGCTTCTGTGGATTGGTGCGCGAGAACCCCGCGTTCCGGTCGCTGCTCCACTGCATCGGCGTGCGGACCCCGTCGCGGTCGCCGAGGTAGATGTTGTCGCCCATCCCGATCTCGTCGCCGTAGTAGAGGACCGGCGTCCCAGGCATCGAGAACAGGAGCCCGTTGAGCAGCTCGACCGTCCGGCGCGTCTGCATCAGCGGCGCGAGCCGGCGCCGGATCCCGAGGTTGATCCGCGCCTGAGGGTCGTGGGCGTAGACCCGGTACATGTAGTCGCGGTCCTCGTCGGTCACCATCTCGAGCGTCAGCTCGTCGTGGTTCCGGAGGAACACTGCCCACTGGCAGTTGTCGGGGATGTGGGGCGTCTGCGCGAGGATGTCGAGGATCGGGAAGTTGTTCTCGAGCTGGAGCGCCATGAACATCCGCGGCATCAGCGGGAAGTGGAAGTTCATGTGGCACTCGTCGCCGTCGCCGAAGTACTGCGCGGCGTCCTCCGGCCACTGGTTGGCCTCGGCGAGGAGCATCCGGTTGTCGAACCGCTCGTCGACGTGCGCGCGGAGCCGCTTCAAGAAGGTGTGCGTCTCGGGCAGGTTCTCGCAGTTCGTGCCCTCCCGCTCGTAGAGGTAGGGCACGGCGTCCAGGCGCATGCCGTCGATGCCCATGTCCAGCCAGTAGTCGACCGTCTTGAGCACCGCCTTCTGGACCTCGGGGTTGTCGAAGTTCAGGTCGGGCTGGTGGGAGTAGAAGCGGTGCCAGTAGTACTGCTCCGCGACGGGATCCCAGGTCCAGTTCGAGCTCTCGAAGTCCTGGAATATGATGCGTGTGCCCGCGTACTTCTCCGGGTCGTCGCTCCAGACGTACCAGTCGCGGTGCTTGCTCCCCTTCGGCGCGCGTCGGGCCCGCTGGAACCACGGATGATCGGTCGACGTATGGTTGATCACGAGCTCGGTGATGATCCGGAGCCCGCGCCGGTGTGCCTCGTCGAGGAAGCGCTTGAAGTCACGGAGCGTGCCGTAGGCCGGGTGGACGTTCCGGTAGTCGGCGATGTCGTAGCCGTCGTCGCGCAGGGGCGACGGGTAGAACGGAAGGATCCAGAGCGCCGTCACGCCCAGGTCCTGCAGGTAGTCGAGCTTGTCGATCAGCCCGCGGAAGTCGCCGACGCCGTCGCCGCTCGAGTCGTGGAACGTCTTGACGTGCAGCTCGTAGATGATCGCGTCCTTGAACCACAGCGGATCGTCCGCCAGGAGGACGGCCTCGTCGTCGGTCTTCTTTGCCATCACTCGAAGTAGTCGAAGTCGACCTCGGTCCGCGTGCGCCGGCGGACCTCGAAGACGTGGGCCGGCATGACGTGCGGGTCGAGCTCCACGAAGTTGCGGGGGCCGTGCCACACGTATCGCGCGTCGCCGAGTAGATCGTGCAGGAGGTAGGGGTGCTCGGGATCGACGCCGAGCGAGCGCAGGTCGAGCTCGACCCACCCCGAGTGGCGGTGGTGCGGGTCGAGGTTCACGACCACGAGCACGAGGTCGTCTTCCCACTGCTTGCTGTAGCAGATGAGCTCGTCGTTGTCGGTCGCGTGGAAGCGGACGTTGTCGGTGTGCTGGAGCGCGGGGCGGTCTCGGCGGATCCTGTTGATCCGGGCGACGACATGCCGGAGCGAATGGTCCGCTTCGAGATCCCAGTCGCGGAGCTGGTACTTCTCGTTGTCGACGTACTCCTCGGCGCCGGGGCGGGGCACCCTCTCCATCAGCTCGAAGGCCGGCCCGTACATGCCCCAGCTGCTCGAGAGCGTGGACGCGAGCACCAGGCGCGACAGGAACGCGCCCCGCCCCCCGTGCTGCAGGTGCTCCGGGAGGATGTCGGGGGTGTTGGGCCAGAAGTTGGGGCGGAAGAACTCGCGCGCCTCGGTGCGCGTGAGCTCGGCCAGGTACTCCGCGAGCTCGTGCCGCGTGGTGCGCCAGGTGAAGTACGTGTAGCTCTGGGTGAAGCCGAGCTTCGCGAGCGCGTACATGAGCTTGGGCCGGGTGAACGCCTCCGAGAGGAAGACGACGTCCGGGTGCTCCGACTTGATCCGGTCGATGCACCACTCCCAGAACCGGAGCGACTTGGTGTGGGGGTTGTCCACGCGGAAGGTGCGGACCCCCTGGTCGATCCAGAACAGGAACACGCTCAGGAGCTCCTCCCACAGGCCGCGCCAGTCCTTCGAGTCGAAGTCGAACGGGTACACGTCCTGGTACTTCTTGGGCGGGTTCTCGGCGTACTGGATCGTCCCGTCGGGCCGCCGCCGGAACCACTCGGGGTGCTCCTTCACCCAGGGATGGTCGGGCGAGGCCTGGAACGCGATGTCGATGGCGACCTCCAGGCCTGCCTCGTTGGCCCGGCGGACGAACCGGCGGAAGTCGTCGAGGGTGCCGAGCTCGGGGTGCACGGCCTTGTGACCGCCCTCGGCGGCGCCGATCGCCCACGGGCAGCCGACGTCGTCCGGGCCGGCGCCGAGCGTGTTGTTCGGACCCTTGCGGTGCGTCCGCCCGATGGGGTGGATCGGAGGCAGGTAGAGGACGTCGAAGCCCATCTCCGCGACGTAGGGGATGAGCTCCGCCGCGTCCGCGAGCGTGCCGTGGGCCCCGTTCGGTCCCGAGGAGCGAGGGAACAGCTCGTACCATGCGCTGAAGCGCGCGCGCACCGGGTCGACGACCAGCGCGAGGGGAGGATCGTGGCGGGTGGCGTCGGTCCGGTCCGGGTTGTGGTGCATGCGTGCCGCGAGCGCGGCGTCGAGCGCGACCTCCACCCGCACCGCCGCGTCGACCTCTTCGTCGGAGAGGGCGCGAGCGACCTCGGAGAGCGCCTCGGCGTCCTCGCCGGACGTTCGCTCGGCGGCGCGGTGGACCAGCTCGGCCCCCTCGAGCAGCTCGAGGTGCACGTCCTGGCCGGCGTCGGCCTTCTTGTGGAGGCCGTCGCGCCACGTGGCGAACGTGTCCACCCATGCCTCGACGGTGTACTCCCAGCGGCCGATCCGGTCGGGGACGAAGGCGCCCCGCCAGCGGTCGTTCGGGAGCGGCTCGAGCGGCGCCTCGCGCCAGGTCGGCTCGCCTCGAGGTCGGTACAGGACGGCGCCGGCGACCTTCTCGTGGCCGTCCGCGACCAGATCGGCCTCCACGACGACGCGGTCGCCGACCGTGCGCTTGGCCGGATGGCGTCCGCAGTCGACCGCGGGCGCCACCTTCTCGACGAGCACGCGGCGCAGGCCCATCTCGAGCAGCTGGGCCTCACGGCTCCGATCGGCGGGCGCGGTCCGATTCCCCACGGTCGCCTGTGTACTAGTGATGGGGTGGGGCCCGTCAAGCCCCGGCATCTGCGGGCGCCGGGCGCGGGAGGGTCCGCGCCCGGCTTCGGCGTCCGCTACTCGCGTACGATCTCGAACTGGACACGTCGGTTCATCTGGTAGTCGCGCGCGCTCGTCGCGTCCTCGATGAGCGGCTGGCTCTCGCCGTAGGCCTCGACGTCGATCCGCTCCGCCGGGACGCCTTGCGCGGCGAGGTATCGGGCGACGGCTTCGGCGCGGCGGCGGCTCAGGTCCACGTTGTAGCTGGCCGGGCCGCGCTCGTCCGCGTGCCCCTGCACGCGCAGGCGTTTCCACCCGTCGGCCTGTTCCCGCCACTGCTCCGCCACGTAGTCGAGGACCTGGCGGCCCTCCGGCCGGAGCGTCGCCTCGTCGTAGTCGAAGAACACCTGCTCGTCGATGACCATGCGGCCCTCTTCGAAGCCCGGCTCGCCCTTCGCCGCGGGCTCGCCGTAGGCCGGCATCGGCGCCTCGCGCGCGTCGCCGAAAACGATCTCGACGCCGGCCGTCACGATGCGCGCGTCCTCGCCCTGGAGCTCCTGCCGGTCGCGCTCGATCACCTGCGTGTACCGGACCATCGGTCCGATCCCGAGCGCGCCGACCTCGAAGTTCCAGCCGATGCCGGCGGCGAAGGCGAGCCTGCCGTCGTCCTCGGCGATGGCGGGGCCGATGGCCCCCTCGACGTAGAGGCCCGTGGCGCGCGTGCGAGGCTCGACGAGCGGCCGGAACCGCGCCGCGGCCATCAGGCTCGCGGCCCCGTAGCTGCCGCGTTCCTCGTCGCCTTCGAGGAGCCCGATGCCGTCGATGCGCCCGCCGATCGCGAGCCGCGGCGTGAAGCTGTAGTACACGCCGCCGCCCACCTGACCGCCGACCGTGTACAGGTCGTCATAGGGATCGCTGAACCCGTAGCTCACGCCCAGGTTGCCGACGAACAGGATGGTGTCGTCGGCCTTCGCAGTGCTTGCGGCGCCGAGCACCCCGAGGGCCAGGGCCGCGATGGCAAATCGTCGCATGGTCGTCCTCCGTTCCACGTGATGAGCGACATCAACGCCCGTGCCAGCCGATACCCAAAGCGTTTTCACCCCGTGCGGGGCGTAGCGCGCGCCTCTATCGGCCACGCCGCGGCAGCGGGCCGCGGGCCGATTCACGCGGCACCTCGACCCGCGGGGGCGCGTGCGTAAGGACACGAGAGGACCCGTTGACGGAACCGTCCGCCCCCCAGACGACGCACGTGCGTGCGCTGACCGCCCTGCTCGCGTCGGCCACGCGCCTCGTCCCCATGCCGCTCGTCGACGACTGGCTGCGCGTGCGGATCCTCCGGACCATGGTCGCGCGGAGCCTCGCTGCGCACGGCCGGCCTTATCCGACGGCGTGCGTCGCGCCCCTGTACGAGGGAGAGGGCGGATGCGTCGTCGGATGCCTGACGTTCTTCTTCTGGCTGCCGGTCGCGTTCCTGCTCTCTCCGGTGCGGAAGATCGCCGCCTTCGTCCGCGCCGCCCGCGGCCTGTCGCGCGACCTCACCCACGCGCTGCTCCTCGGCCGCGCCCTCGATCGCGCTCTCGACTCGGGCATGCTCCTGGGCGGCTCTCGCGCGCAGCTCGCCTCCGAGGCGCGCCTCGTCCGGCGTGCCTTCGACGACGCCGCGCTGGCCTTCGACGCGCGCTCGATTCGTCACGCGCTCGAGGAGGCGCTCGGGACGGTGCGCGGCCTCCCTGGCGCCGCCGTCCGTACCCTCCGGGCGATCTTCCGCGCACGCCGGATGGACGAGGTCGAGATCACGGTCCCTGACGCCGAGCGGGAGGTCATCGATCGTGGCGTCGCCGCGGTCGAGAACACCCTCGCCAGAGAAGACATCGCCGCCGAGCTCGCGACGTTCGTCCGGGTGTTCGACGCGAGCCTGCGGGCCCACAGAGCGCGCGGCAAGGCTCGTCCGCCCGGGCCTCGCTCCGCCAGGCGCCAGGTGTCGCGAGCACCGCGCCGCGACGTCGTGCACCGCCCGGTGAGACACTCGTAGCCCGTCCGCAGTCCGCGGTCGGAACCGTCGACGCACGCGCCCGGCCGCGGCCCCGGCGACCGTCGCCGCGGTGCACATGTCGCCGACTTCGTCGCCCGTTTTTCCGGCGCGCCCCCGCCACAGCCGAGCGGCTGTGCCCCGGTTCGGGAACCGTCGGTGCGCGCTTCCGCGGGGAATTGCCGTGGCACGTGCGATGCACCGTCCGTCGCCGGTGCACGTGTTCCTCTACCTCTGGCGGTCCGTGATCTTCATGTGGATCCTCTCGGGGCTCGCGATCGCGGGAGCCTCCGAGGAGCCTCGGGTGGAGAGGGCCGATCCGCCGAGCGCCCCGCACGGAATGCCCGTTCAGCGCTCGAGCTTGCCGTGATACGCTCGTCTCCGTGAGCCGGAGAGCTTCGGCGTACTTCGCCCTCGTGCTCGCGCTCGGCGTGACGTCCACGGCCTTGGCGCAGTCGGAGGCGGACCTCGAGCGCGCCCGCGCCCAGTTCCAGCAGGGGGTCGAGCTCAGCGACCAGGGGCGTTGGCCCGAGGCCGCCGCGCGATTCCGCGCGGTCATGGAGGTCCGGGCGACCGGCGCCGTGAAGTACAACCTGGGTGTCGCCCTCGAGCAGACCGGCGAGATCGCCGAGGCCTCGGAGCTGCTCGCGGACGTGGTCGACGATCCGGAGGTCGACCGCCGCATGCGGCGCGACGCGGAGCGGCTCCTCGCTTCGATCGAGCCCCGCCTCGGGCATCTGACCGTCCACGTGGACGGGGACGAGGCCGGCGCGCGGATCACCGTGGACGAGGACGAGCTCGCGCTCGATCGAATCGGCCGGCCCGTCCCCGTGGACCCGGGCTCGCACCAGGTCGCGCTGCGCCGGGGCACCGAGGCGGTCGACGCCCGGACCGTCAGCGTCGGCGAGGGCGAGTCGGTCGAGGTGCGGCTCGACGCGACCGCCGTCCCGAGCCCCGCCGAGGCCGCCGGCACGGCGGTGGACGACGAGCTGCTCGCCGCCGAGGACGACGGCGAGCACGGCGGCAGCGTCTTCGGCGAGTGGTGGTTCTGGACCGGCGTCGGTGCCCTCGTCGTGGGCGCCGTCCTCGTCGGCGTCCTGGTCTCCTCCGGAGGCGAGCCCGATCCCGTCCAGGGCAACCTGAGCCCCGGCGTGCTGGAGGTGCGGCCGTGAAGCGCTCCGCCCCTGCGCTCCTCCTGGTCGCCCTGTGCGCGTGCGCGGGAGACGAGGTCACCGAGATCCTCGTGGTCGTCGACAGCAACCTCTCGGTGCCCGGCGAGCTCGACGCCGTGCGGGTCGAGGTGGATGGAGTGGCCATGGGGGCCACCGGCCAGCTCACCGGTTCGCGCGCCGAGCCCCTGCCGCGGACGGTCGGGATCGTGCACGCGGGCGGCAGCCTCGGCCCGATCGACGTGCGCGCGGTGGGGCTGTCAAGGGGCGCCGAGGTCGTCGAGCGTCGCGCGAGCACCCACTTCCGAACCGGTAAGACACTGGTCCTGACGATGTACCTCTCCCGGTCGTGCCTCCACACGACTTGCTCCGGGGAGCAGACGTGCGTCGACGGGAGCTGCCGCTCGGCGGTGGTGGATCCCGACACGCTCCCCGAGTGGAGCGGCCACGTCCCCCGCGCCGACGGCGGGAGCTGCGTGGCGGTGGACGAGCGCTGCAACGGCCTCGACGACGACTGCGACGGTGCGGTCGACGAGGACTTCGATCTCGACTCGGACCTGCTGAACTGCGGCGCGTGCGGAGCGGTCTGCTCGCCCGACAACGCCACCGCGGCGTGCTCGGGCGGGACCTGCACGCTGACCGGCTGCGACGCCGGGTTCGACGACTGCAACGGCGATCCGGACGACGGCTGTGAGACCGACCTCACGTCGACGGAGAGCTGCGGCGCCTGCGGCATGACCTGCGAGCTCGAACACGCCACGGCCACCTGCGCGGACGGGGCGTGCGCGGTCGACGCCTGCGAGGCGGGCTTCGACGACTGCAACGCCGACGCCGCGGACGGCTGCGAGGCGGCCCTCGACGCCGTCGAGCACTGCGGCGCGTGTGACAACGCCTGCGCGTATACGAACGCCACGGCCGCCTGCACCGACGGGGCGTGCGCGCTCGAGGCCTGCGATGCGGGCTTCGACGACTGCGACACCGATGACGCGACCGGCTGCGAGCAGGCCCTCACCACGCTCGCCCACTGCGGCGCTTGCGACACGCCCTGCGCCCTCGACCACGCCACCGCGACGTGCGACACCGGAACCTGCGCGGTCGAAAGCTGCGACGCGCTGTTCGGCGACTGCAACGGCAATCCGGCCGACGGCTGCGAGCGCTCGCTCGACACCCTGAGCGACTGTGGCGGCTGCGGCGCGGGCTGCAACCCCGCCCGCGGCACGGGCGTGTGCACGGCGGGCGTGTGCTCGGTCGCGAGCTGCGAGGACCGGTGGGGTGACTGCAACACCGACCCGTCCGACGGCTGCGAGACGAACCTCCGGAACAGCGACATGCACTGCGGGTCCTGCGGCCACGCCTGCGCCGCCGGCGAGAGCTGCGGCGGCGGCACCTGCAACTGAGCCCTGAGCCCGGTGACAACCGCCTCGCGGTGCGCACTTCTAGAGCGCATCATGGGTACCGTCGCGATCGTCGGGACGTTCGTCGGGGGCATCGGCCTGTTCCTCCTCGGGATGCGGCTGATGACCGACGGCCTGCGCGTGGCGGCGGGGTCGGCGCTCCGTCGGATCCTCGAGCGGTCGACCCAGACGCGCGTCCGAGCGCTCGTCGCGGGCCTCTGCATCACCTCCGCGGTCCAGTCCTCGAGCGCCGTCACCGTCGCGGCCATCGGTTTCGTCAACGCGGGTCTGCTCGAGCTGCCGCGCGCGGTCTGGGTGGTCTTCGGAAGCAACGTCGGGACCACCATCACGGGCTGGATCGTCGCCGTGAGCGGGCTCGACGTGAACATCGAGGCCATGGCGCTCCCGCTCGTCGGCCTGGGGACGGTCCTCAAGGTCACCGGCCCCGAGCAGCGGCGCGGCGCGCTCGGCGAGGCGCTCGCCGGCTTCGGCCTCTTCTTCCTCGGGATCGGGTTCCTCGAGAGCGCCTTCGGAGAGCTCGCCGAGGGCGCGGACGTCGCGGGCTTCGGGCCCGGGGGCGTGGGCGGGGCGGTGGTGTACGTGCTCGTGGGGCTCGTGCTCACGACGCTCACCCAGTCGTCGAGCGCCGCGCTCGCCGTCACGCTGACGGCCGCGTCCCAGGGGGTGCTCGATCTCCCCATGGCCGGCGCCATGGTCGTCGGAGCCAACCTCGGGACCACGTCCACCGCCGTTCTCGCGACCATCGACGCCACGCCGAACGCCAAGCGCACCGCCGCCGCGCACGTGGCGTTCAACCTGATCACCGCGGTCGTCGCCCTGGCGCTCTTGCCCTGGCTCCTTTCGACGATCGCCTGGTCGCTCGAGGCGTCCGGTTTCCCGGCCGCCACCGCGACGTCGCTCGCCATCTTCCACACCGTGTTCAACGTGCTCGGCGTGCTGCTGATGATCCCCATCAGCGGGCGGCTCGTCGCGTCGTTGAAGCGCCGGTTCCGGACCAAGGAGGAGGAAGAAGGGACCCCGCGGCACCTCGACGACACCGTCCTGGCCGTCCCGGCGGTGGCGCTCGAGGCGATCCGGCTCGAGCACCAGCGGCTCGGCCACCTCGCCGCGCGCCTCCTGTCGGCGGCGCTCGCCGATCGGCCGGTGAGCCCCGCGGCGCTCTCGCGTCGCCGCGCCTCCTTCGACTCGCTGCTCGCGGCGATCTCGGACTACGTGCGACGGCTCGACAGGCGGAAGCTTCCGACCGAGGTCGCCGAGGGCCTCGAGCGCGTGGTGCACGCATCCCAGCACTACCTCATCGCGGTCGACCAGGCCGCGGACGTCGCGGAGCACCGCGCGGAGGCGGAGGGTCACACCGCGACGCGGGCG
Source organism: Candidatus Neutrinellum sp. (assembly GCA_039794305.1). Lineage (GTDB taxonomy): Bacteria > Myxococcota_A > Polyangia > Polyangiales > JBDIVX01 > JBDIVX01. Next base: position 31,436 of record JBDIVX010000021.1, on the reverse strand, counting down.
ATGGGCGGCGTCCTCGAAGCAGCGCGCGACGTCGTCCGCGTCACCGATCCGGGCGCGCGGTCGTACTACGTCGGCGAGGGCCAGCGGCTCTACGGTGCGCTCGAGGAACGGTACAAGACCGTGCAGGCCGAGCACATTCGCGCGGCGGCGGCGGGCGAGCTCGAGGCGCGCGACGTCGCGTATTGGCAGAACGTCATGGCGGAGATCCGCCGGGGCGCAAAGCACCTGGCCCGCGCCGCCGAGATCGCGGGGTGATACGCTCCGGCCGTGGTGCGCTTCGCCCTGCTGCTCGCCCTGCTCGCGGGCCTCGGCGCCTGCGACGGCTCGACGCCGCGGGCGGCCGAGCGACCTGCGCCGGGACCCGCGGAGCCGGCAGGGTCGGCCGAGGGCCCCCCGACCCGCCTGCTCGGTGGCCTCTCGACCGTGCTCCTCGGGGGGACCGATGGGCACGGTGGGGGCGACGGACCGGTCGTCGTCCTCTTGCACGGCTACGGCGCCGCGGGGGACGACCTCGTCCCGCTCGCGCGCCGCCTTTCCCTCCCGAGGGCCATCCGCGTGGTCGTGCCGGCCGCTCCGATCGACCTCGGCGGGGGCGGCCGCGCGTGGTGGCCGCTCGACGTCGACCGCCTGCGCCGCGCGAGCGAGCGCGATCTCTCCGGCGAGGTCCCGGACGGGATGGCGTCGTCGCGCCGGAAGGTCCTGGCGCTCGTGCGCGACCTCGGCGTGCCACCGCCGCGGGTCGCCCTGGTCGGCTTCTCGCAGGGAGCGATGCTGGCCCTCGACGTTGCGCTCCACATGGAGCCACACCCCGCGGCCGTCGCCGCCCTCTCCGGCACGCTGCTGGCCGAGGCCGAGTGGGTTCCCCGGATGCGCGCGAGGCCCGACCTCCGCGTGCTCGTGAGCCACGGCCGAAGCGATCCCCTCTTGCCCTTCGCCATGGCCGAGCGGCTCCGCGACCGGCTGGAGGGCGCGGGGCTGACCGTCACCTGGGTGCCATTCGACGGCGGCCACACCATCCCGGCCCAGGTGACCGGCGAGCTGTCGGCCTTCCTGGCCCCTCTCTGACTCAGCTCCGAGCCATCGTCCTCGCGCGCATCGCCGCGAGCGCGAGCAGCACGAAGGCCACGGCGCCGAGCAGGAACACGGCGCGGCCCCACGCCGCGAGCACGCCGGCCGTCTGGCGCAGCCTTTCGAGCAGCCCGTCGAGGAACGGGTGGCCCGCGAGCTCTTCGGAGCCCGGGAGCGCGGCGACGAGGTGGGCCTCGAGCGTTGCAGCCACGGCGGGCGCGGCGACGACCCACACGACCAGCCCCCCGGCGGCGAAGGCGGCGAGCGCATACAGGCCACGCCGGAATCCACCCGGCCCGGCCGCGGCGAAGAGCCCGACGAGCAGCACGAGCGAGACCACGTGCGGGACGAGCTCGTACCGCATGGCGCTCCGCGCCGACAGGAGGACCGACTCGGCCTCGGTGCCGAGCCCGGCTCCGAAGAGGTCCGCCTCGGTGTAGGCGTAGCTCGCGCCGAGGACGTGCCGGACGCGATCGATCTGCTCGTCGCCGAGCCCGAGCTGCGAGCGAAGGTCGCGGCGCAGGTCCTCGTGGTCGTAGGCGAAGCCCTCGGTCACCATGCGCCGGACCGTGAGGAGCTGCTCGAACGTCTCCTCGCCCACGCCGGCACGCAGGTTCTCGGAGGACCAGACGGTCTGCTCGGGGAAGTACCGCCGCACCCGCGCGAGCAGCGGGCCGGCGAGCGGCCCGGCGTCGTCGCCCAGCGTCTGACGCAGCATCTCCCTGACGATCCGATCGGCCGCCCCCGCGAGCGACCCGGTCTGGACCGTGTAGACCAGGTCGGTCCTGCGCCCGGCGAGCCACTCGCCCATGGCGTCGATGACGCCGTCGACCTGCCGGGCGATCCAGCCCCGCGGCGCCGCGCGGCGGATCGACTCCCGGAGCGCGCCATCCGGGACCTCTTCCGAGAAAGGCTCGAGCTCGGAGAGCGCCTGCGCGGCCATCGGCACGACGACGCGGTCGAGCAGGACGTCCTCGACCCGTGACCGGCGGAGGAGCTGCTTGAAGACCGTGGTCGCCGGGCCGACCCGCTCGGAGTAGTCGATCCGGATCTCGAACGTGCGCTGCGCGCCGACCGCCCACCTCGCGACCGCGTACGTGGCGCCGACGACCTGACCGTCGGTCCACTCGGGTGGCGCGATGAGGCGCGCGATCTCTCGCGCCTCGCCGGGCTCGACGGGGACCGAGAGGGGCTCGCTCGCGAGCGCGGCGAGCGCGGGGCGCAGCCTCGGCGCCAGCACGGCGTCGACGAGCCACGCCGGGAACTCGAGCCGCGCGAGCGCCTCGGGGACCTCGAGCACCCACTCGCTCAGCCGGGGCCGAATCGTCAGCTCGTCCCGGTCGCCCGTCGCGAAGGGCAGGGCCTCGTCGAGCACGTGCTCGACGCGCTCGCGCAGCTCCTCCTCGCCCACCACGTCGAGCAGCACCTGCACGGCGAAGGCGCGGTGCTGCGCCTCCTCGACGCCGAACGCGTCGAGCTGCCGGTCGAGCCACGCCGGCAGCGCCTCCTCTCGGACGAACGCGTACGCGCCCGCGTCCCGGAGGAGCGGCTTCACGTACGCGGGGTCGAGGACCGTCTGCCGCGCCCACTCGACCAGGCTCGACAGGGTGAAAGCACCCACGAAAAGCACGAGGATCGACGCGGCCACGAGGGTGCGGAGCGGGGAGGGTGAGCCCGGCAGCCGGTCAGCCACGGGCCCTGTATAGCGCACCCGTTGCCAGTGACAGGAGGGAACCATAGTCTCCCTCGCCATGGATCTGTCGTTCACGCCCGACGAAGAGCGCTTCCGGCACGAGGTGCGGAGCTGGATCGCGGAGGCCATGCCGCCGCACATCGCGGCGAAGGCCGAGGTCGACGGCCACTTCACCCACGACGAGGTGATGGAGTGGCACCAGGTCCTCTACGCGAAGGGGTGGGTCGCGCCGCACTGGCCGAAGGAGCACGGCGGCCCGGGCTTCGACGCCACGCACCGGTTCATCCTCAGCGAGGAGCTCGAGCTGGCCGGCGCCCCGCTCCTGAGCCCCTTCGGGCTCTCCATGGTCGGCCCGCTCCTCATCCAGTTCGGCAACGACGCCCAGAAGGCGCGCTTCCTGCCGAAGATCCTGAGCGGCGAGGAGGTGTGGTGCCAGGGCTACTCCGAGCCCAACGCCGGGAGCGACCTCGCGGCGCTCCAGACACGGGCGGAGGACGCGGGCGACCACTTCGTCGTCAACGGGCAGAAGACCTGGACGACCTACGCGCAGTACGCCGACTGGATCTTCTGTCTCGTGCGCACCGACCCGACCGTGAAGAAGCAGGCCGGGATCAGCTTCCTGCTGATCGACATGAAGGCCCCCGGCGTCGAGGCCAAGCCGATGCTCACCATCGGCCACACCCCGGCGTTCTGCGACACGTTCTTCGACAACGTGAAGGTCCCGAAGGAGAACCTGGTCGGCCCCTCGAACGGCGGCTGGACCCTCGCGAAGGCGCTCCTCGGCCACGAGCGCACGTTGATCGCCGCGGTCGGGACGTCCCGCCGCGCGCTCCGGCGCGTCAAGCGCATCGCCGCGCAAGAGATGCACCGGGGCAAGCCGCTCCTCGAGGACGAGGTGTGGCGGATGCGCATCGCCAGGCTGGAGATCGAGCTCCGCGGGCTCATGATGGCCAACTACCGCGCGCTCGCCGGGGCGCAGCTCGGCCACGCGCCCGGCCCCGAGTCGTCCATCCTGAAGATCCGCGGCTCCGAGATCCTCCAGGGAGTCTTCGAGCTGGCGATGGACCTGATGGGCAACGACTCGCTCACCTGGTTCAACGAGGACGGCGTCGTGCCTCCGCTCGAGCAGTGGGTGGGGCCCGCGTACTGCTACAACCGTGCGACCACGATCTACGGCGGGTCGAACGAGATCCAGAAGAACGTCATCGCCAAGTGGATCCTGGGGCTTCCGAGCTGTTGAGGAGAGCGGAATGGACTTCGAGCTGAGCGAAGATCAGAAGATGCTCGCGAAGACCGTCGCGGACTTCGCCAAGCAGTCCTCGCCCGTCGGACGCTTCCGCAGGCTGCGCGACGACGAACGCGGGTGGGAGCCCGGCGTGTGGCGGCAGATGGGCGAGCTCGGTTGGCTGGGCGTGCCCTTCTCGGAGTCGCTCGGCGGCTTCGGCGGACGGTTCGTGGACGTGGCGCTCGTCGTCGAGAACCTCGGGACGACGCTCGTGCCGGAGCCGTACCTGCCGTCGGTCGTGCTCGCGGGCACGGCGCTCGCCCGGGCGGGCAGCGACGAGCAGCAGGAGCGGTGGCTCGCCCCGATGGTCGAGGGGCGGACCTCGCTCGCGCTCGGGTGGGCCGAGCGCCAGAGCCGCTACGACGTCCACGACGTGGGGACGACCGCCACCGAGGAGGGCGGCAGCTTCGTCCTCGAAGGCGAGAAGGTCTGGGTCGAGAACGGTCACGCCGCCGACCAGTTCGTGGTCTCGGCGCGTCTCGACGGCGACGTGGCCCTCTTCTGCGTCGACCGCGAGACGAAGGGCGTCTCGGTGCGGCCGGTCCAGACGATCGACGGGCGGCGCGCGGCGACCCTACGCTTCGAGTGCGCGGCGGTCGACGGCGATCGGCTCCTCGCGTCGGACGGCGCCGCCGCGCTCGAACGCGCGCTCGACTGCGGAGCCGCCGCGGCCTGCGCCGAGGGCATGGGCATCGTGCAGACGATGCTGCAGATGACGGTGGAGTACCTGAAGGAGCGCGAGCAGTTCGGGGTCAAGATCGGGACGTTCCAGGCGCTCCAGCACAGAGCGGTCGACATGTTCGTAGAGGCGGAGGTGTGCCGGTCGCTGCTAATCGAGGCTGCGATCCGCGCCGACGAGGACGACGACGACGACGTCCGGCGCGCGGCGGTCAGCGCCGCGAAGGTTCAGCTCGCGACGGGCGGCAAGCTCGTCAGCCAGCAGGCCATCCAGCTACACGGCGGCATCGGCATCACCGACGAGCACGACATCGGGCTGTACTTCAAGCGGATGGAGGCGCTCAACCGCTCCTACGGCGACGAGATGCACCACGTCCGCCGCTACGCCTCTCTTTCGTGCTTCGCAGCGCTCCAGTGAACCCGCTCGTCGACGACCGGCTCGTCTCGTTTCTCTTGTACGATCTGGTGGACGCGCCGGCGCTGTGCAGCCTCGCGTACTTCGAGGACCACTCGCGCGACACCTTCGAGCTGTACGTCGGTAGCTGCCGGAGGATCGCGCGCGACGTGCTCTTCCCGGCCTACCGTCCGATGGACGAGGAGCCGCCGCGCCTCGAGGACGGCCGCATCCGCGTCCACCCGTCGATGCACGCCATCTACCCGCAGCTCGTCGACGTCGGCGTGCTCGCGGCGACCCGTCCGGCCGAGGTGGGCGGCCAGCAGCTCCCGATGACGGTGGCCACGCTCGCACACGCCTACCTGATGGCCGCGAACCTGAGCGCATACGGCTACGCCGCGCTGACCACGGGCGCGGCGCACCTGATCGAGTCCTTCGGCGACGAGCCGCTCCGGCGAGAGCTCATGACCCGGATGTACGAGGGCCGCTGGACGGGCACGATGGCCCTGACCGAGCCGCAGGCCGGCAGCAGCCTCGCCGACATCACGACGACCGCCGCGCCCACCGAGGGCGGCTGCTACCTCGTCCGGGGCTCCAAGATCTTCATCTCGGGCGGCGACCACGACCTGACCGAGAACGTCGTCAACCTCACCCTCGCGCGCCTCGTGGGCGCTCCGCCCGGGACGCGGGGGATCTCGCTGTTCGCGATCCCCAACCGCCGCCTCGAGGATGGCGCCCTCGTCGACAACGACGTGAGCGTCGCCGGGGCGATCCACAAGATCGGCTGGCGCGGGCTGCCGAGCCTCGCGCTGAGCTTCGGCGAGCGGGGCGACTGTCGCGGCTGGCTCGTCGGCGAGCCGCACCACGGGCTGCGCCAGATGTTCCAGATGATGAACGAGGCCCGGATCATGATCGGCCTCAACGGCGCCGCGACGGCCTCGGTCGCCTACCACGAGGCCGTGGAGTACGCGCGGACGCGGACGCAGGGCCGGGCGCTCGGCGACAGGGACCCGACGAGGCCGCCGGTGCCGATCGTGGAGCACGCGGACGTGCGCCGCATGCTGCTCCGGCAGAAGGCGATCGTGGACGGCGCCTTCGCGCTCCTCGCGACGACGGCGCGCTGGGCCGACCTGTGGGAGCACGCGGCCGACCCCGCGGTGCGGGAGCGCTCGCGGCTGCTCCTCGACCTCCTGACCCCCGTGGCCAAGAGCTTCCCGGCGGAGCACGGCTTCGAGGCGAACGCGCTCGCCGTGCAGGTCCACGGCGGGTACGGCTACTCGAGCGAGTACCTGCCGGAGGCGTGGCTCCGCGACCAGAAGCTCAACAGCATCCACGAGGGCACGACCGGCATCCAGTCGCTCGACCTGCTCGGCCGGCGTGTGGTGGCCCAGGGCGGCGCGCCGCTCCGGCTCTTCGGCGAGGAGATCGCGGAGGCGGTCGCCCGCGCCCGAAGGGCGGGCGTGAACGGCGCCTGGTGCGAGTCCGTCGGGCGGCGGTTCGACCTCGTCGCCTCGCTCACGGCCGAGCTCGGCGCGAGAGGGCTCGCGGGGGACGTCGAGGGGATGCTCGCCCACAGCGCCGACTACCTCGAGCTCTTCTCGATCCTCGCCGTCGCCTGGCAGCACCTCCGGATGGCCACGGTGGCGCACGAACGGCTGGCCGCGGGCGACGAGCGCGCCCCGTTCCTGCGCGGCCTCCTCGCCGGCGCGCAGTACTGGATCTGCACCGAGCTCCCCCGCGTCGATCACCTCGCCGACCTCTGTCGGAGCGGCGAGGACTCGTACCTGCGCCTCGACCCGGACTGGCTGTAGCCTGGCCGCGAGGGCGAACGACGGCCTCGGGCGGCAGGTGGGCTAGCCAGCGGCCACCGAGGTAGCCGCTCGGAGCCCGCGTCGGTGCGGCGAACGCCGTGCATTCTCCGCGTGCGGGACGGGAGCGCGCGACGATTTCGGAGAACGCAGATGCTCGCTGCGCGGGCACACGACTTGCTTCGCGCGCGGCGACTCTTGCATCGAGGGGATTGTACGAATGCTACGCAACGCCGGCTTGCTCACTTTCGCGACTTCTGCGCTCGTCCTCACCGCCTGTGCGGCCGAGACGGGCACGCCCAAGGGCGACGAGGGGGGCCTCGAGACGTTCGCCGTGACGGGTGACCCGGGCGCCGCCGACGGGCGCGGCCTGCACCAGGGCGAGATCGCGATCGACGTCACAGAGACGGGCGAGCTCACCCACCGCGCGCCCTATCACACGTGGCTGCTCGCGGGCGGCCTCGGCGACGCCGTCTTCGTCGATCTCGCGAGCCGCGAGGGCGACGACCTGCTCGTCATGCTGTACGTCGAGGGCGACTCCGGTTGGGAGCTGGCCGCTCACAACGACGACTGCGCCGGGACGCTGAATTCGTGCCTCGAGGTGACGCTCGAGCACGACCGAGACTACCTGGTCCTGGCGACGACCTACCGGTACGCCTACTTCCGGCGCCCGACGCCCGCGAGCTACCACTTGACCGTGCACTGCCGGAGCGGCGCGTGCGCCGGCGAGGAGCCCGGCGGGGAGGAGGGCGATCTCTGCGGCGGCATCGCGGGGCTCGCGTGCCGGGAAGGATTGGCCTGCGACTACAGCGGGAACGACTTCTGCGGCCCCGACCTCGCGGGCACCTGCGTCGCCGACGAACCGCTCATCTGCACCGCCCACTACGACCCGGTCTGCGGCTGCGACGGGCGCACGTACGGCAACGACTGCTACCGGCGCATCGCGTACGTGGCCCTCGACCACCGCGGCCCGTGCGGCGACGAAGGTGGCGCCGACGTGGGAGAGACGTGCGGCGGCATCGCGGCGATCGCGTGCCGGAGCGGCCTGGTGTGCGACTACGGCGCCAACGCGTGGGACGGCGTCTGCCCCGCCGACGAGGCGGGCGTCTGCGCCGAGGAGGTCGTGATCGTTTGCACGGCCGAGTACCGCCCGGTCTGCGGCTGCGACGGGCGCACGTACGGCAACGACTGCTACCGGCGTGCGGCCCGCGTGTCGCTCGCGTACGCCGGCGAGTGCCGCTGATCAGGCCTTCGGCCCGAAGGACAGGATGATGTAGCCCCCCGACTTGTCGTCCTTCTGGATCTCCAGGAGGCCGCGGGTCTGCGCGTCCTCGAGGAGCTCGTTGAAGTTCCGGTAGCCGTGGAAGGTCTCGGCGAAGTTCGGGCGCTTGCGCTTGAGGGTCTGCTTGACCATCGAGCCCCAGAGGTTGTCGTCACGCTCGCGGAAGAGCGCGTCGACGGTGTCGAGCACCATCTCGAGGGCCTCGTCCTTCTTTCCGCCTTCGTCGCTCGCGCCGTTGTCCTGCTCGACGGCGCCGTCGCGGACGACGGAAGGCTGCGGCTGCTTGGCCTGCCGCCGGTCCTCGCCCTCCTTCTTGCGCCGCCGCGCAGCCTTCTGGGCGCCGTGCTTCTGCCGGACCAGGTCGTCGTAGTAGATGAACTCGTCGCAGTTCTCGATCAGTAGATCGCTGCTCGAGTTCTTCACGCCGAGGCCGATCACCTTCTTGTTGTTCTCCCGCAGCTTGCTCACGAGCGGCGAGAAGTCGCTGTCCCCGGACACGATGCAGAACACGTCGACGTGCGACTTCGTGTAGCAGAGGTCGAGCGCGTCGACGACCAGCCGGATGTCGGCCGAGTTCTTCCCCGAGTAGGACACGTGGGGGATCTCGATCAGCTCGAAGGCCGCCTCGTGCAGTGCGCGCCTCGCCGACTTGTAGCGCTCCCAGTCGGCGTAGGCCTTCTTCACGACGATCTTTCCCTTGTCGAGGAGCCGCTCGATCACCAGCTCCACGTCGAAGGCGTCGTACTTGGCGTCCCGCACACCGATCGCGACGTTCTCGAAGTCGCAGTAGATGGCGATGTTGGGCGCGAAGTCCAGGCTATCGGTCACGCCGCAAGGCGTATCACGCCGGCGCGCGAGGTGCTAGACGATCGCCGAGGAGGCTCGCATGGCCGAGGGGCGCATCACGACACGCCTGCCGCCATACGGTCGAGCTGCTGGTCGACCGCTTCGAGGAGGTCCTCGTTGCCGTCCTGCGAGTAGGCGGCGAGGGCTTCCTCGTGGCGCGGGATGTCGTCGACGAAGGCGCGGACGGCGGCCGGCTCGGTCACGTCGGCGGCGTAACGGCCGAAGCCGAGACGCTCGAGCCAGCGCGCGTTCAGGACCTGCTCGAACTGTCGGCCGATCGGCACCGACAGCATGGGCTTGTGCAGGTACACCGCCTCACCCATGAGCGTGAAGCCGCCACCGCCGAGGACGGCGCGCGCCGAGGCGAGGTCGTCGATGAAGCCCTGCTCGCCGAAGGGCCGGTAGCGCAGGTTGCCCTCCACCTGCTCCTCGGTGATCTGCCGGCGAATGCCGTAGATGCGGCACTCGAGGCCCGTCGCAGCGAGCGCGCGGATCAGGGAGTCGTGCCCTTCGGCGGTCTGGTAGACGAGCAGGTGATCTCCTCGCGTCGGCGTCGCGGCCAGGATCTCGGGCCGGAGGATGGGCGGGTGGAGCGTCGTCCGCTCCTTGCGGATCGGCGGGTAGAAGAACGTCGTGATCAGGTAGTGGTTGCAGAACGGGAGCTTGCTCTTCACGAACGCGCGCGCCATCTCGAAGTCCGTCCGGTGGCCCTCGAGCACCTCGGGCGGGTGCTTGCACCGGTTGATGATCTGCATGTTGTCGATGCTCACCACCGGCAGCCCGTGGCTCTTGCCGTAGAAGTACGTCCAGGACTCGAAGTCGCTGATCACGCACTCGGGCTCGAAGTCCTCGATGAGATCGAAGTAGGCCTTGATCTGACGGGGTAGGGCGGTCGTACCCTGCAGGACGTTGCTCAGGAGGGTTCGACCGAGCCGGATCCGGTTCTCGTCGTAGACGATGTGCAGGCCGTGGATGCGGTTGACGTTCGCGAAGCGCTTCCGGAGGAAGTCCACGGCCCTGCCGGAGGCCATGATCTCGACGTGGTGCCCCTGCGAAACGAGGTGCTCGAGGACGACGCGGGAGCGCATGGCGTGGCCCATCCCTTCGCCCACGACTCCGTAGAGGATGCGCATCTGTGGAGTATGACGTGACGTCGCCGGTCCGCCCACGCCGCATCTGGAGCGAATTCGTCCCCTACGAGCGCCTGAAGGACCGCGCGGTGCTCGAGCTGGTGAGTCGCCGCGACATCCAGCTCCTCGTCGCGGTGACCCCGGACGTCGCCCGCGGCTTCCCCGCGGTCGTCGGCGCGTGCCGGGACGCGGGCGTCTCGGTCGGGGCGTGGCCGATGCTCGATCGGCCGGCGGGCCGGTGGCCGAGCGCGATGAACGTCGACCGCTACCGCGACTTCGTGGGCTCGCTGTTCGCGTCGCTCGAGCGAGATCGCGTCGGGGTGGACGTCCTCGCGGTGGACCTCGAGCCGCCCCTCGAGGAGCTCGACCGCGTGCTGCACGGCGACGTCCGGCAGGCGGCACGGTGGGCGCAGCGCGGCGGGCTCCGGCGCGCGGCGCAGGCCTTCGAGTCGCTGGTGAGCGAGGTACACGCGCGCGGCGCCGAGACGCTGGCGGCCGTGGTCCCCGCCGTGCTCGGGGATCGACGGGGCGGGCGCGTGTGGCAGCGCGCCCTCGGGACGCCCGTCGACGACGTCCCGTTCTCGCGCGTGAGCCCGATGCTCTACACGTCGCTCGTCGAGGGCTACACGCGCGGGCTCGTCCGCCGTCGTGACGCCCTGTCGCTCCTCGCGCTGAGCGGCCGCGCCGCGCGCAGGCGGTGGGGCGCACGCGCGGGCCTCTCGCTCGGCGCGGTCGGCCCCGGTGTGGTCGGCGACGAGCCGACGTTCCGCTCGCCCCGCGAGCTCGCCGAGGACGCGGCCGAGGCGCGCGCGGCCGGGGTCGACGACCTCGCGCTCTTCGATCTCACCGGCGTCCTCGCCCGTCCGCCGGCCGAGGCGTGGCTCGACGCGCTCGTGCACACCCCGCCGGCTCCGCGGTCACGACCGCTCACCGCTCGCGCGGCAGCCGTCGCCGGCGCCGTCGGGATCGCGGGACGCCTTCAGCCGCCCCGCGCGCGGACGGCCTGGTAGACGCCCAGCGCGACGATCGCTCCGCCGACGCCGTAGAGCGCGACGATGCTGTCGGTGAACATCAGCGTCGAGCCCATCGCCGCGGCGACGATGAAGACGATGCCCACGACGATGTTGATGATGGCCGAGCCCATGCCGAGAGCATAGCAGGCATCTCAGCGGCAGTAGGGCCGTCCCGGATGGGGCTTCACGGTCCACTGCTCGCGCGCCTCGAGGAAGCGGCGGACGCGCGAGTGCATTCGCCCGCGCCCCTCGGCCCGCGCGCTCGCCTGCCGGCGCGACACGACGCGCCGCCGCACCGCGCGGTCGTGGTCGCGGCTGCGCGTCTCGACGACCGGCTCGACGCCGAGCTCGGCCATCTCGTTCCGGTGCCAGTAGTAGATCGGTCCTGCGTCCTGGCACCCGGCGGTGATGTCCTCCGCCGTACAGAAGAACCGGATGTGGAGGTGATCGTCGTGTGGAGCGCCCGGCTGGCAGGTGACGAGGCCGAAGAGCCGGCGCGCCTCGGCCGGCGCGTTCACGCGTTCGGCGTGCTCGAGGAGCATGGTCCGGATGTGCTCGACGACGAAGATCCGATTGACGCGCACCGTCTGGTCCTCGAGCAGCGCCTGGACGAAGCGCCACGTGCGCGGGATGTCGATCCGCACGCGGACGTCGTCGGACGGGTCCGTGAGGTCGGCGAAGTCCCACCCCCAGCCCTCCGGATCGATCGGGATCCCCTTGCTGCGGAAGGTGTTGCCCCGGCGGTCGAGGAGGTAGAACAGCGCGTCGACGTCGCGGCCCGCCTGGTGCGAGGCGTGGTGCGGGATCGGGCCACCGTGGTCGAACCCGATGTCGTTGATCACCAGCTCCGATCCCTCGATCTCCTGCGCGACGACGCCCGCCGCGCGGACGAGCGCCTGCACGGTCTCGACCGTGCCGTAGTGCGCACCCTCGTTGGGCCTGCGGGGGTTCGACCACAGGCCAGGCGCCTCGTCCGGCAGGGGCACTCCGCCCGCGAGCCGCCCGTTGTTCGGGCCTCCGAGCGAGGTCGACGCGCTGCCGTCGAGGGCCATCAGCGCTGCGACGGGATCCGGCTCGGGATCCGGCTCGGGATCCGGCGCGGGGGCCGCCTCGACGACCGGCGCCGCTCCGACGGCGGAGGGCTCGGTCACCGGCCGCGCGGCCACCTCCACCCGTCCTGCTCGCTCACCCGCCTGCTCGGTGCCGGCGCATCCCGTCACACACAGCAGGAGGGTTGCCCAACCACGCCGGCTCACCCGACCAGGCTGCGATGAACGGCCCCCTGGTGCAAGTTTCGAGGCGTGGCGCCGTCCCGATCCGTGCCGCCTCGATCGCGGCCTGAAGCGGCGCCGGAATCTTGCCCCCAGGTTGCACGCCGTGTCCCCGTCGTTACGGTCCCTCACGGCCATCGCACAGGGGGGAGCCCATGGCAGGACAATCGGATCATTTCCCGTCGTTCGTCCGGGACGACCAGGCGCAACGGGACTCCGAGGACCGAATCAGCTTCGACGCCATCGCGCGTCTCGTGAAGCCGTCGGCCCCACCATCGCCCTACGCGAGCTCGTCCGCGTCGGCCCGACGCTCGCTGGGATTTTACGTGCTGACCGCGGTCCTCGCGGTCGCGGCGGGCGTGGGGCTCGCGGTGGTTCGGAGCATGCCCGGGGACGGCGCGGAAGAGCCGCCGGCGCGAGCGCCCAAGCCCATGGCGGCGCCCGCGGCGGCCGCGACGGTGGAGCACGAGGCCGTGGACAAGCGGAAGGGCGCCATCCTCTTGCCCGAGGGGAAGACCCGGCTGGTCGCGTCGGCGAAGGAGGCCGCCCCGGCGGAGGAGATCCGACCGACCGAGCCCGTGCGCGCCCACGAGGCGGCCTCCCGGTCCCGCTCCCCCGCCCGCTCCGAGCGCGCGAACGAGACCGACGAGCGGCCCCGGCGTGCGCCCGCGGTCGCGGCCCATTCCGAGGCCGCGCCCGTAATCGAGACCGCTCCCGAGTCCGCTGCCGAGTCCGCTGCCGCTTCCGCGCCCGAGGCCGCTTCCGCGGCCGAGGCCGCTTCCGCGTCCGAGGCCGCTTCCGCGCCCGAGGCCGCGCCCGAGGATCTGCGCGCGGCGCCCTCCCGCGAGGAGGTGCAGCGCGCGCTCGACGCGGTGCGGCCCGGGGTGGCGGAGTGCGCGGCCGGCGCGCCCGGGCTCGTGACGGTCGAGGTCACCGTCGGGTCCTCCGGCCGCGTTCGGAGCGCGCTCGTCCACGGGGTCTTCGCAGGGACGCCGGAGGGCTCGTGCATGGCCCGCGCGGTGCGCAGAGCCCGCTTCCCTCGGTTCACCGACGAGAGCGTGACCATCCGCTACCCGTACCGCCTATGAGGCATGCCCGAGGGCGATCCGCCCGGTCCGAGTCGTCCTCGTCCGGCCGAAAAGGGGGAAGGGTTGGGCGGAAACGCCTTGCTGTAGGGTCAAATCATGGAAAAAGTTTCGGCCCCCGAGGACGCGCCGCGATTGCGTCGCTCACCAGCGCGCGTAGTGGTCCTCGGCCACGCCGAAGGGCGACTCGAGCCGGATCGGCGAGACACCGTCGACGGCGACCGTCCCCTCCCAGGTCCCGAACGCCTGGACGAAGTCGCTGCGGATGAGACGCAGGTCGAGCCGCTGCGCGCGGAAGCCGGCCGGCCGGAACACGAGATCGATGGACCGATCGCGCCGGCTGTACACACGCCACGGGTCGCGCGTGGGCTCGAGCTGCAGATCGAAGTCGACCCCCGCGAGCGGCAGGACGCGGCCGTCCACGAAGAGCGCGTTCTCCCGGGAGCTGCCGGTCTCGTCGTCGTAGACCTCGGCCGAGAGGTTCAAGCCGACGCGCCTTCCGTCCTGCAGCCGCGCCGCGATCGAGCCCCACTTCCACCGCGTGTCGCGCAGGGCGACCGAGCGCGTCCAGTCGAGCGCGGCGAGCCCGCCGTCGAGCGAGATCTCCTCACCGCCGAAGCGGACGAGGCCTCGCACGGGCATGGCCGCCGCCTTGTGCGTATAGGCCGGCCTCGTCGGCCGCAGAGGGTGGAGCAGGGCCAGCGCCTCCTCCGGCTCGACGCGGAACGCCCCGTGCAACCGCTCGGCCGCGCCGCGGCGCGAGAGCGGCAGATCGAGCTGCACCTCCCACGCGCCCGTCCACCGGACGTCCACGTGCGCGCGGCCCCAGTCGAACCGCGACCGGCCGCCGACCGAGCTCGGCGCGATCCGCAGCCCCGCGCCGAACGGCGTCAGCGCCTCGTGCTCCCACGCGCGCGAAGGATCGTGGCGGTCGACGAGGTACGCGAACACGTTGCCGAGGTAGCCCAGGTGCACCAGCGCGAAGGCGAGGAACCAGTCGTCGGTGGTCACGGAGATGAAGGACCACTCCTTGAGGCGGAAGCGGCCGAGCCGGCCGCCCGCGCGGATCGCCGGGCGCGCGATCGGCATCCGGTAGCGGCCCCAGTGGTAGGTGCGGCCCCGGCGGGCCGTCTCGGGCGGATCGGGCAGTGTGTGCGTCAACGAAAGCCTCCGGCCGATCCATATATCACTGCCGAGGCGCTTGCCGCGGCAACGCCCGGGACCCATGGCTCCTCGCATGGACGAAGTGGAAAAGCCGGACGAGCAGTGGAGGGCCGAGCTGACGCCCGAGCAGTACGCGGTGACGCGACGGGGCGCGACCGAGCGGGCCTTTTCGGGCAAGTACACCCACCATCACGAGCCGGGCACCTACCGCTGCGTCTGCTGCAAGAGCGAGCTCTTCTCGTCGGACACCAAGTACGACTCGGGCTCCGGTTGGCCGAGCTTCTGGGCCCCGAAGGACGCCGAGAAGCTGACCACCCGCGAGGATCGAAGCCACGGGATGGTCCGGACGGAGGTGAAGTGCGCCCGCTGCGGCGCGCACCTCGGGCACGTCTTCGACGACGGCCCCGCCCCCACCGGCGCCCGCTACTGCGTCAACTCCGCCGCCCTCGATTTCTCGAAGGCCGAGTAGGGCCGGTCCGGGCCTACTTGATCCTCTCGTGGCGGCGGAGCTTGCCGTAGTCCTCGAGGGAGCGGCGGAGCACGCGTAGGGCCTCCTCGCGGCCGAGCGGCTCCTCCACCACCACTTCCTTCTGCTCCAGGATCTTGTAGTCCTGGAAGAAGCGCATGATCTCGCGCAGCACGTGGTGCTGGAGCTGCGAGTGGTCCACGTAGTCGGCGAAGGCCGGGTCGTGCACGCTGATCGCGATGATCTTGTCGTCGATGCCCTTCTCGTCGCGCATCCGCATCACGCCGATCGCCCGCGCGTCGACGACCGTGAGGGGGTGCACCGGCTCCTGGCACAGCACGAGCGCGTCGAGCGGGTCGCCGTCGTCGCAGTACGTCCGGGGGATGAAGCCGTAGTTGGCCGGGTAGTGGACCGCGCTGTAGAGGACCCGATCGAGCCTCATGAAGCCGGTCTCCTTGTCGAGCTCGTACTTGTTCTTGCTCCCCCTCGGGACCTCGATGACGACCGGGAACGCGTGCTCGACGAGCTGCTCGTCCACGTAGATGTCGTGCCAGGGGTGCATGCGAGCACCATGCGCCCGGCGGGGGGCCCGGGCAAGATCGCTACCGGACCTCGAAGATGCCCGTCCCGAAGGGCTCGGCCCCGTCGAGGCGGCCCTTGACGCTGTAGATGCCGGGCAGCCACTCGAGCCGCCCGTCGGCGCTGCGGCGCGCTCCGCCACGGCTGAGACGGCTCGGGTCGATCCGCACCATCCCCTGCACGGTGCCCGCCCCGACCGGCTCCTCCGCGGTGTGGATGAGGGCGCCGTGCTCGAGCGCGGTGGTCTCGGCGCGCACCTCCCACGTGATCGTCTTGCCGGGTGCGTCCGCGCAGTACCAGTAGAACCGCGGCCGGTCGTCCGGGCCGATCGTCTCGGCTGCGCTGGGGAGCCGCGTCCGCGTGTCCGGCCCGAGCTGCACGGTCCCGAGGTACGGGCCCGCGACCATGGGCGGGTCGACCTGCTCCGGCTCGTCGTCACACGCGGCGCACGAGAGGAGCAGCGCTGCCGCCGCGAGCGCGGATCTCATTCGCCTTTTGTATCACGCTCACTCGCAGGGCGGTGGAGGTCCCGTGATCCCGGCGTGCGGGACGACGTACCGCTCGTCGGTCGCCGTCGCTCCGCGGCGATCGGTGAGCCTCACCTGCACGTGGAGCATGCGGTCGACGACGCAGCCCGGGTCCGCCAGGATCGCGGGCCAGCCGACGAGCTCGATCGAGCCGTCCGCCGTGCGATCGAAGTCTACCGGGACCCGGCTCGTCTGGGGCGCCGTCGAGCCGTCGGCGGCCTGCGTCTCGATCTCGAGCATCACGTCCTCGGCCGACAGCCCCTCGGCGCGGAAGCTCGTCCAGACGTGGTAGCCCCCCTGCGCCCCGAAGACGAGCTCCACCTCCTGGGCGTCGGCGAGCGGCACGAACTCCCACTCCCCCGTCCCGAGCTCCACCACGCCCTCGCCGGGTGCGGCCCCGCCGCTGCACCCGGCGGCGAGGCCCACGAGGACGAGGAGGTGCGGGAGCCGTCGCATCAGCGGCGGCGCCTCCGGGCGACGGCGAAGCCGAGGGCCGAGAGCGCGAGCCACGCGGCGAGCCCACCCGCGCCGGCGCCGGCCGCGCTGCACCCGCCCCCTCCCGCGGCTCCGACGGTCGGCGGAGGGATGACCACGTCGCGTCCACCCGGCAGCGCCGCGGGCAGCGGTGGGAGCCGCCTCTGGTAGAAGTCGGCCGGCACCGGCTCGGTGGGTCCGGCGCACCGCGTGAGTCGCGTGCCGTCCGCGGCGACCGAGCCGACCGCGACGCGCCCCTCGGCGCACCGGCAGGTGGGCGTCATGTTCATCGCGACGCACGTGCCCTCGCCGCAGTCGAAGCCGACGCACGGGTCGGGCAGCGGCGACTCGCCCGGGGCCTCGCGGTCGCCGGGGTTGAGGAAGGACATGCGCATGTCCTGGCAGGCGACGGTCGGCCGCCCCATCGGGTCGAACGTGGTCCGCGCCGTCGTCCCCGGCACGCACGCGCAGCCGGCGACGAGGCCGCCGTCGGTCGCCACCTCGCGGCACAGCCCGCCCGCGCCGCAGGCCGCGAAGTCGCACGGCGTCGTCGCGTCCGGGGGGTCTCCGCCGGTCCACTCACCCTCGCACAGGTCGCGGCCCTCGACGTACCGCGGGAGCATCCGCGCCCGGTCGACGTCGCCGCCGCTCGTCCGGCGGAACGTGGGATCGGAGACCATCTCCTCGGCCGACAGGCGCGTGTAGAGGCGCGTCATGTAGGGGTGGCCCTCGATGAGATCGATCAGCGCCGCGAGCGCGGCCTCCTCGTCGGCGTCCCGCGGAGTCGTCCCGCGCAAGAGATCGAGGTAGGGCGTGGTCGAGCCCGCAAATTCGGTGACGAAGCCCTGGCCGCCCGCCTCGTCGACGGCGCGCGCGACGAGCGCAGTCCAGTTGGTCTCCATCGGCCACACGTACGGGCGCCAGACGATGTCGTCGTCGTCCACGTCGACGTCCGGCCAGTTGGCGGGGCCGTACCGCATGTCGCCGAGCACGAAGACGGCGATGCCCATCTCCGGCTCGGCCGCGAGCGCCGTGAGGCGGATCGGGATCGAGGGGGACTGGCCGGGCATCGTGAACATGAACGGCTCGATCTCGCTCACGTCCCGCCCGGGCTGCAGGCGGAGCGCGAGGAACTTCATACCTTCCTCGGTGTAGATCCGGATGTACGGCTCCATCGCCGTGGTGACGCGGAAGTCGTTGTCACGGAGCCAGGCGACGAGCGCGGCCGGGTCGTCCGACTCGATGACCGCGACGTCGTAGGGGCCCACCGCCTCGCGGATGTGTACGTCCACGTCGCCCCTGTCACCCGGAGGCCCGCCCCCCGCGGCCGCGTCCTCGGCGAACAGCCCGTCGTAGCACTCGGGATCGTCGGGGTACTGGAAGGTCGGCCCGGTGTTGGCGTCGAGCGCGGCGAGCGCCCGCTGCGGGAAGGTGTCGAGGCTCTCGGCGTCGGGCACCGAGCCGAGCGGCAGGACCCAGGCGAAGTCCTCGGCGGCCCCCGCGTACACGATCTGGACCGCCATCGTGACCGTGCCGTCGTCGTTCACGGCGAACACGATCCGCTCGGCCTGCTGATCCACCGGCTGCTGACCGCAGAAGAACCCGCCGCAGGCTTCGGCCGTCCGCGGCGCCCACACCACCACGACCGTCGCCACCAGGGCGGTCCCCAAGATCGTTCTCACGGTCCGTTCCTCCCGCGCGCGCCAGTGCGCGCGTACACGTCGCGGCTCTGCCTCGAGCAAGCCGGGTGCCAACGGAAACGCCAGCGATTCCCGGGCGCCCGCGCTCCAGGCGGCTGCTCGGCCGGGCGAGGGTGCACGCCTGGCCCACGCTGGCACAGCGCGCGGTATGCTCCGGCGGTGCTCTCTCCGGACGAGATCATCGACGCGGTCACCGCCCTCGATCCCATGAGCGAGCTGCCCCGGACCGGCTGGCTCCTCGCCGGGATCCGGCCCTGCGAGTCCATCGCCGACCACTCCTACGCCGTGGCGGTCGTGGCCATGCTGCTCACCGACGTGCTCCGCGGCCGGGGCACCGACGTCGACGGCGAGCGGGTGCTTCGCATGGCGCTCCTGCACGACGCGGCCGAGGCCAAGACGGGCGACCTGCCGATGCCGCAGAAGACCGAGGCCATCGAGCGGGAGTTCCACCGGCTCGAGGAGGCCATCGTCGGCTCCATCCTCCCGGCGGAGCTCCGCGATCTGTGGAAGGAGGCGGAGGCTCGCGACTCGCTCGAGGCCCGGATCGTCGGGGCGGCCGACAAGATCCAGATGATGGTGAAGGTGCTCACCTACGAGCGGCAGCGCCGGGGCCACCTCGCGCGCTTCTGGGCGAACCCGAGGAACTTCGACGACCGGGGCGTTTCCGCCGCGAGCGAGGTGTTCGACGCGATCTGCGCGCGCGCGGGCGTCGAGCGGCCGCGCTGAGGAACCGCGGGGCGCGTCCCCGTCTCCGGACTTTCGGTGCGCCGGCCGATCACCGATGCTGGTCGTTCATGGCCGTGCTCGACAGCCTGGCCGATCGGCGGCGGCACCGCCGCACCGACGTCCCGCTGACCGCGGTGCTCTTCCGCCGCGACGCCGCGCTCGGTCGGTTCGTCGTCCAGAACCTGTCGGCCGGAGGCGCGCTCCTCACGGGCAGGCGCGACGTGTCGGCGGACGAACGGGTCCGCGTCGTGCTGCCGTTCCCCGGGCGCGAGCCGCTCGTGCTCGACGGCCGCGTGGCGCGCCGCGCGAGCGCGCCGAACCAGCTCGTGGCGCTGGCGATCGAGTTCCGGCACCGCTCCCCGCGCACCGAGGACGCCATCCAGGAGGCGCTCGTCTCGGAGCTCGACCGGCGCGCGCACGTCCGGGCGCCCACCGTGCTCGTGATCCAGGACGGCGAGGAGATCTGCCGCCGGCTCGCGCAGGACGCCAGGGCGTTCGGGCGGCCGGTGCGGATCGCGAGCACGCCCCTCGACGCCGTCCGCTGGCTCGAGGATCCCGAGGCGCCGATCGACGTCGCGTTCGTGGACGTCTCGGCCGGGGAGGTCGACGGGCTCGCGCTGCTTCGTTTCCTCGCCGACGAGTACCCGACCGTCCGGCGGATCCTGCTCCAGGGCGCCGTCCGCCCCTCCGCGGCCGAGCTCATGCAGACCGCGAGCCTGGTCGACGGCGTGCTCGCCGAGCCGTGGGATCCCGAGACGCTGCGCGAGACGCTCGGCGAGACGCCGTAGCGCGTACCGAGGGTACTCGGCCCCTTGCGCCCGGCGGGCGGGCGCTTAGCCAACCTGGCGATGGGAGGAGCAGCTCGGCTGGCCGCGCTCGTGGGCGCGGTCGCGGTGACGGGGTGCGGTGCGGGCCTGCCGGACGCGACGGCCGTCCCCGATCCCGAGGCCTTTCCCCCGCCCGAGAGCGTCGTCCCCGAGGGCATCGCGGAGGATCACCCGGCGCCCTTCCGGCTCGTCCCCGGCGACGTCGTGACGGTCTCGGCGATCTCGGCCGAGACGACGGCGTACGAGGGCCTGGTGGTCGACGAGGCGGGCCTGTTGCACGTCCCGCTGGCGGGCGACATCGAGGTCGGAGGGCTCACGCTCGAGGAGGCCGAGGCGCGCGTGCAGGAGGGCCTGCGCCGGTTCGACACCGTCGTCGTCGCGACCCTCACCGTCACCGATCCCGCGGGCCACCGCGCGAGCGTCATCGGCGCGGTCACCACGCCCGGCCGGATCGATCTCGTGCCGGGCACGCGCGTCACCGACCTCCTGGCGGCCGCGGGCGGCCCGATCACGGACGTGGAGGGGTCCGAGTCGGTGGTGTACGCGAACCTGCACGGCGCCCGGCTCATCCGGAACGGCGAGGCCCTGCCCATCAGCGTCGCGCAGGCGCTCGAGGGCGACCTCCGGCACAACGTCCGCGTGCGCCCCGGCGACACGCTCTACGTGCCTCCCACCACGGGCTCGCGGATCACCGTGCTCGGAGAGGTGGAGGCGCCGACCGTGCTCCCCTACCGCGCGGGCATCCTGCTCACCGAGGCGCTCGCCGTCGCGAGCGGCCTCACCATCGACGGCGACCGCGCCGACATCCGCGTCGTGCGCGGCGACTTCCGGGCGCCCCAGGTGTACACGACGAGTCTCCGGGCGCTCGTCGACGGCGACTCCCACAACGTGATGCTCGCGCCGGGCGACATCGTCTACGTCACCCAGCACTGGTTCGCGTCGGTGGGCGAGGTGCTCGACCGGCTGGCCCCGGTCCTGGCCTCGTTCACGGCGTTCGGGATCGCCTACGGCTTGGCGCAGTAGCGCGGCGCCGCAGCCTGGCGGGCTGCGTGGTTACGGTGGGGGGTGACGGGCGGCACGAGGGGGGCCACCATCGGACGCGCCTTCCCGATGCTCGCACCCCGCCTTCGCTACCTTCTCGACGCTCTTCTCTGCGCCGCCGCGCTCGTGGGGACCGGGTGCGGGGGCTCGGACGAGGCCGAGAGGGTCGGGGAGCAGCCTGCCCGCCCGACCGACGAGGACCCGCGCCCCGAGCCCGAGCCGGCCGATCCCGAGGGGCCCGCGCCGGCGCTACCGCCCGGCCGCACCGCCGTCGTGCTGCTCGGCACCGGTACGCCCAACGTCGATCCGGAGCGCTCCGGGCCGTGCGTCGCCGTCGTCGTCGACGACGTGCCGTACCTCGTCGACATGGGGCCCGGCCTGGTGCGGCGGGCCGAGGCGGCGAGGCGGAACGGGATCGACGCGCTCGACGTGGCGCGCCTGTCGCGCGTGTTCGTCACGCACCTCCACTCGGACCACACCGTGGGCTTCCCCGATCTCCTCTACACGCCCTGGGTGCTCGGGCGTGAGGAGCCGCTCGAGGTCTGGGGCCCGCCGGGCATCGAGGAGATGGCCGAGCACGTGCGCGAGGCCTGGCGCGAGGACGTGCGCGTGAGGCTCGACGGGCTCGAGCCGGCCAACCGTGGTGGGTACGGTGTGGTCGCGCACGCGGTCGAGCCGGGCGTCGTCTACCGGGACGAGCGCGTCCGCGTCACGGCGTTCCCGGTCCGGCACGGTTCGTGGGAGCACGCGTACGGCTACCGCTTCGACACGCCCGGTCGGTCCGTCGTGATCTCCGGCGACACGGCACCCTCGGACGAGGTCGCCCGCGCCTGCGACGGCTGCGACGTGCTCGTGCACGAGGTCTACTCCGAGGCGCGCTCGCGACAGGCGCCCGAAGCGTGGCGCCGCTACCACGCCGCCTTCCACACGTCGTCCTCCGAGCTCGCCGAGGTGGCGTCGGCGGCCCGGCCCGCGCTGCTCGTCCTCTACCACCACCTGCTCTGGGGCGCCTCGCCCGAGGACCTCGTCGCCGAGGTGCGCGAGGGCTGGGACGGGAACGTGGTGTTCGGCCGCGACCTCGGGGTCCATTGAGCCCTTCGACCGGCGACGCGAAGCAGCACGGACCGTGCTTGCCGCCGCGAACCCCGGTACCCTCGGCCGATGCTGCGCCGGCTCGCTCTCGTCGTGCTCCTCTGCCTCGCCCCGCTCGCCGCCTGCGACTGCGGCGGTGGTTCCTCCGGCTCGACGTGCACGTCGTCGAGCGACTGCGCGGGGGGCGAGCTGTGCCTGGACGGCGTGTGCTCGGCCCCGGGCGAGGGGGGCGCACCCGACGGGGGCGCCGACGCCGCGCGCACCGATGGCGGACCGGCGGACGCGGGCGGTCCGCCCTGCGCCACCGACGGCACGTGCCCGGGCGACTCGCGATGCGTGGACGGCGTGTGCATCGACTGGGGGCCGGGCGAGCACGACGACGCGTGCACGCGCACTCCGTCGCCGGGGCCGGTGCTGCCTCAGATCCAGTGCGCCTTCGAGGCGACGCCGGACGGCGACCCACGGCCGGATGCGGTGCGCGCTCTGCACACGCCGCTGGTCGCCAACCTGCGGATCGGCGAGAGCCCCGACACCACTCCCCGGCCGAGCATCGTGTACATCGCCGACTACGGGTACTCGGAGGGGGTGCCGCGCGGCTGCACGGCGAGCGGTGTGCTGCGCGTCCTCGACGGGGCGACGTGCCGATCGCAGGGCGTGTACGACGGCGTCCCGCTCAACTCCCCGGTGACGCCGGCCATCGGCGATCTCGACGGCGACGGGCGCCCCGAGGTGGTCGCCGCCGCGACCGACGGCGGGCTGGTGGCGCTGAGCGTGGCGAGCGACGGGACGATCACGCGGCTGTGGTCGACGACCCTGCCGGGCGGCTCGCCGGACACCTGGGGCCTCTTGGAGTGCCAGTGGGGTGGGGTGGCCATCTACGACCTCGACGACGACGGCTCGCCGGAGGTGCTGTTCGAGGGGGCGGTCTGGACGGCGGACGGGGTCCGCATGACCACGCTGCCCGGCTGGACCCACGTCAGCCACGGCGTGCCGGTGCCGGTCGGGGACTACGACGCCGACGGCCGCGTGGAGGCGGTGGCGGGCAACGCGACCTGGGAGCTCGAGGGCGGCGCCTTCGTGATCGAGAGCGGGTTCTCGACGACGGTGCCCGCGGGCTTCACGGCGGTCGCGGATCTCGGCGACTTCCCGGGCGTCGCGGGCGACGTCGCCGGCCGGCCGGAGGTGGTCTCCGCCATGGGGGGAACGGTGTCGGTGCGCACCCTGTCGGGTGGCCTGATCCGCTCCATCGGCACGAGCACGAGCGGCAACGGCGGTCCGCCGACCATCGCCGACTTCGACGGCGACGGCGTGCGCGAATTCGGCGTCGCCTTCGGCGGGTCCTACGAGGTGTTCGACCTCGAGGAGGCAGGCGACCGCCTGTGGTCCCAGCCGTCGCAGGATCTGTCGAGCTCGCGCACCGGATCGTCGGTGTTCGACTTCAACGCCGACGGCCGCGCCGAGGTGGTCTACGGCGACGAGTGCTTCGTGCGCGTCTACGACGGCACGACCGGCGAGGTGCTCTTCTCGCAGGCGCGCTTCTCTTCGACCTGGACCGAGAACCCCGTCGTCGCGGACGCCGACGGCGACGGGTCCGCCGAGATGGTCATGGGCGCCTCGAGCCCCTGCAGCACCCCCTACTGCCCGATTGTGGACCCGATCTTCGCCGGCCTGCGCTGCGAGTCCGGCGCCGACTGCCCCTCGGGGAGCTGCGACGCGGGCCTGTGCCGCTGCGCGGACGACGCCGAGTGCCCGGCGACCTACGGCTGCACCGACCCGCTCTCGGGCACCGGCGGCAGCGGCCGGGTGTGCCGCGCCTTCCACCGCGAGTGCGTGGCCGGCGTGCGGGTCTACCGCGACGCCCGCGACCGGTGGGCGGGCTCCCGCACCATCTGGAACCAGCACGGGTACCACGTCACCAACGTCCAAGAAGACGGCACCATCCCGCGCACGAGCGCGGTGAGCCCCAACTGGTCCGACCCCGCCCTCAACAACTTCCGCCAGAACGTCCAGGGCGTGCTCGGCGAGACACCGGGCCCGGACCTCACCATCCAGTCCGTCACCGCCGTGTGCGGCACTGGCGACACCACCGACATGCAGGCCACCATCTGCAACCGCGGTGCGGTCTTCCTCGACACCGGCATCCAGGTCGTCTTCGACCAGGTCGCAGACGACGGCACCCGCACCCGCCTGTGCGACCTGCGCACCACCGAGCCGGTCGCCCCCGGCGAGTGCACCACGGTGAGCTGCACCGCGCCGGTGCCGGCCGACGGCACCTTCGAGGCGACCGCCGACGACGAGGGCCTCATCGGCGAGTGCCGCGAGGGCAACAACTCTTCCCAGAGCGACGCGAACTGCCTGGAGTGAGGCGCGGGGATGGTCAGGACGCCCTGGGCGGGATGGGATAGAGCCCGGGCAAGAGATCGTGCCTGCGCATGCCGAGCGACTCCCGGTGGATCATCAGGTCGCGAAGGGCCGCCTTTGCGCGTGCGCGCAGCTCGTTGAACTCGCCGACGCGGCGCGCGCGATCGGCCGGCGCGGCGGCCTCGATCTCGCGGGCCTTCACGTCCAGCTCGAGCAGGGCGACGTTGACCTTGTCCTCGGTCCGCCCGAGCGCGTAGGCCATCTCGCTCAGGATCTCCCGCTCGAGGCTCGGCCTCTCGAGGTAGACGTGCAGCCGCGCGTGCAGGCGGTCGAGGTACGGGCTCTCGAACCCGCCGTCCTTCAGATCGTCGACCAGCCTCTTCCAGGGCGGCTCCCACATGGCTCGGGGAAGCTAAGTAGACGACCACGATTCGGCAACGGTCCTCGCTCGTCTTCGACGGCTCTCGCCGCGTCGGACCTCCTCGAATGGCCTACAGGCCGTCCTTCGTCGGTCCTCCTTGCGAGAGCCGCCGAATCCTTCGCGATCTTCCGTTCCCGAATCGCGGCCGTCTACTTGGCCAGCCGACCACGGTCCGGCAACGACCGCGCTCGCATCCCCCTCGGAACGCCGGCGCCGTCAGGTGAACGACAGGTTGCGCTCGAAGTCGGCCGGGTTGGTCGCGGCGTCGAGCGCCACGTCCTTCGTGATGACGCCCTGGGTGTAGAGCTCGGTCAGGTGCTGGTCGAAGGTCTGCATGCGGTGGCCCTGCCGCCCCTGCTCGATCAGGTCCTTCAGCGAGCCTTGCGGGTCCATGATCGCCTCCCGCACCGAGCCGCTGACGATCATGATCTCTGCGGCGACGACCAGGCCCTGGCCGTCGGCCCTCGGGAGCAGACGCTGCGAGATGGTGGCGCGGAGGTTCTCGGCGAGCCGGTGGCGGACGGTCTTCTGCTCGTCGGACGGAAACACGCTGAGGATGCGCCCGATGGTCTTCGGCGCGTCGGTCGTGTGGACGGTCGAGAAGACCACGTGCCCGGTCTCGGCGGCCTTGAGCGCGATGTCGATGGACTCCGCGTCGCGCATCTCCCCGACCAGGATCACGTCCGGATCCTGCCGGAGCGCGGCGCGGAGCCCGGTCACGTAGTTGCGCGTGTCGAGCCCGATCTCGCGCTGCGAGATCGACGAGCGCTGGTTCGAGTGCAGGAACTCGATCGGGTCCTCGATGGTCAGGATGTGCGCCATCCGCATCCGGTTCACGTGGTCGATCATCGCCGCCAGCGTGGAGCTCTTGCCCGACCCGGTGGCGCCGGTGAGCAGGATGAGCCCGCGCTCGTACTCGGCGATCTTCTCGACCACCGGTGGCAGGCCGAGCGACCTCACCGTGGGGATCTCGGTCGGGATGATCCGCAGGACGAGCGCGAAGGAGCCTCGCTGCCGGTAGACGTTGACGCGGAAGCGGGCGACTCCCGGCACGGAGTAGCTGAGGTCGAGCTCCTGCACGTCGTCCAGGTTCGACTGGGCGAGCTGCTTCTGCGCGACGAGGCGCGCGATGGTCTCGGTGTGCTGAGGCTGGAGCGGCTCGGCCTTGAGCGGCGCCAGCATCTTCTTCACCCGGTACATCGGCGGCGCGCCGGGCCGGAAGTGGATGTCGCTCGCGCCGTGGCGAACCCCGGCGGCGAGCAGCTTGTGCAGCAGCTCCTGGTTCACGCGGCCGAGCGTACGCGCGGCAGGGTCACGATACCAGCGCCGTCCCTGGCAGCCGGGGACGCCTCGCAGTATGATCACTCTCGTGACGGACGCTGCGAAGAAGCTGCTCGAGGAAGCGCTCGCGCTTCCCGAAGAGGACCAGCGATGGCTCGCGGAGAGGCTCCTCGAGAGCGTGCCGCGCGAGGCTGACGAGGTCGACGAGGCGTGGGCCAGCGAGGCCGTCGCGCGACTCGAGCGCGCCGAACGCGGGGACGCGAAGCTCGTTTCCTACGACGAGGTTCGTGGACGCGCGCACCAGGTCCTTCGCGACAAATGAGCCTTCGCTTCCTGGACGAGGCGAGCGACGAGTACCTCGCTGCGCTCAGCTACTACGCAGATGAGGACATCCGCCTCGCGGTAGATTTCTCTGACGCCTTCGACGAGCGGCTCATCGGTGCCGTCGAGGTGCCGGGTGCCGGCCGCCTCGAACGGCGAGCCCCCGCGCGCTTCGACCTTCGCTGGTACAAGCTGCGGCGATTTCCCTTCGCTCTCCTGATCGGGACGCTCGAGGGCGAGAGGGTCGTGGTCGCCGTCGCGCATGAGCGCCGGCGGCCAGGCTACTGGAGCAAGCGGCTTGCGTAGGCGCGTCGACTTCCCGATCCCGACTGAAACCGCGATCTCACTGCCGATGCGGCCCGCTCGGTGCTCGGCGACCTAGCACGTTCCGCAGACGAGCCGGCCGTCGTCGCACATGGTCCCGGCCGCGCCGCCGTCCGGGCCGCAGTCGAGGTGGCAGCTCGTCGAGTCGGTGCAAGTCACCTCACACCCGTCCGTGCACTTCACGTCGCAGTTGGCCGAGTCCTGGCAGGTCACGGTGCTCCCGGCTCCGAGGTTCAGCTTGCAGTCGGACGACTCGGAGCACGTCACGCTCGTGTTGCGCCCCGCCTTGATGTCGCAGTCGGTCGACATGTCGCAGGTGACGTTGCTGCCGTCGCCCGCGTTCGTCTTGCACTGGGAGCTGTCGTTGCAGTCGAGGTGGACCGCCGCCTCGCCCTCGCCGTTGCACTTGGCGTCGCTGTCGCACGAGAGGCTGCACGATGCGGACCCGCAGGTCGTCTTGCAGTCGGTGCCGGCCGAGCACACGCAGTCGTTGCCCTCCGCGCACGCGCACCCGTCGCCCATGCACGTGACCCGGGCCGTGTCGCCGTCACCGCCGCAGGCCGTGAGAGAGAGAGCCGACGCGAGGAGGAAGAGAAGCACGCTCCGACGGTCCGTCATGCTCCGACTGTACCACGGGCGGCGACGTCACAGATCGGGGTTGCCGGGGAGCGACGGATCGGGGAGGGGGAGCACCGTGGCGTCGACGTTGCGGTCGTTGTCCACGAAGGCCACGTCCCGGAGCGAGCGCTCGAAGTCGAGCTCCTCGTCGCCCACGTGGATCCCGATGGGGTGCCGGGCGACCTCGCCCTCCTCGAGGCTCACGCTCCCTGCGTTCCCGAGGAAGATGCCGGCGAGGGCGTTGTCGGTGATGCCGAAGTCGGTGAGCTGCACGGTCGCGGAGTCGATCGACGCGAGCCCAACGCCGCTCGAGTGACCCACGCACGTCGTCTCCGCGCACGCCTGCTCGGCGGTCCGCTCGATGCGGACATCCGCCAGCGTGAGGGTCGACTCCGCGACGAGGACGCCGAGCTCGGTGTTGTCGAGGATGCGGACCCGCTCGCCCGATACCGAGGCGCGGCTCTGGAACGAGGCGCCGCGGCCGTAGAAGAGAGTGTCCGGTTCGGGCTGCGTGTCGACGATCGCGACGTCGCGCAGCGTGGCGACGGTCCCCTCGTCCTGCACGAACAGCCCGATGTCCGTGTTGCGCGCGATCCGGACGCGCTCGAGCTCGAGCTGGACGCCGTGCAAGGCCTCGATTCCCCGCCCTCGCCGGTCCACCGGGTTCGGAGTCGTCCCGGCGACCGTGGCGTCCACGATGCGTGCCGTGGTCCCGACGTCGTAGAGGAAGATCCCGAACCCGACGTTGTCGTCGACGTAGATCCTCTCGGCGTCGAGCGCTGCGCCCCACTGGACCTGGATGCCGCGGCCGCCCAGGTCGTCGGCCTCCCGCGGCGCCGTGCGTCGCACGATGACGTCCCGCAGCGTCACCGCGCCGCCGTCGCCCGAGCCGTAGATGCCGAGCTCCCGGTTGTCGTCCACCAGGACGCGAGTGGCGGTGAGCTGCGCTCCTTCCTGCGCGCTCAGCCCGCGGCCCGCCTGCCCGTCGTTCATCCGGCTGCGCGTCCCGCGCACGACCGAGTCCTCGATCGTCACCGACGTGCCGGCGCCGCCCACGAAGACGCCGTACTCGCGGTTGCCTTCGAGGACCACGCGCGACAGCTCGCCGGTCGCTCCCTCGGCCAGCTCCACCGCCCGCCCCCAGCCGCCGTCGTCCTCCATGGGCCGGGTGTCGCGGATCGCGACGTCCGTGAGCACGAGCGCGCTGCCCTCGTCGATGGCGAAGGCCGCGATCTCCCCGGCCCGCTCGACGGCGCCCCCGTGGATCTCGACGCGCCCTCCCGTCATCGCGACGAAGGCGCGCGCGAAGCCCATCGCGTTGCCCCGGGTGTCGCGGACGAGCACGTTCCGGCCGACGAACGCGCTCGAGCCCTCGGCCCAGACCGCCGTCGTGCCGGTGCCGGTCACGATCACGCCGTCGGCTTCGATGCGCGACCCCTCGATCGCGAGGAACCCGGGGGTCGGCCCCCGCACGTGCACGTTGCGCACCTCGAGCCGCGCGGCCTCGACGGCCGTCAGCGTCCCCGTGTAGTCGTCGGAGAAGCCCGGCACGACCAGCGTCTCGGCCGCGCACGCGCCCCAGAACGTGACGTCCTCGGGGAACACGCCGTCGATGCGGTGCGTGCCCTTTCCGAGCGCGAAGACCTCGCCGCCGCTCGCCGCGGAGAACGCGGCGCCGAGATCGTGGAAGGGGCTGGTCCGCGATCCGTCGCCGCCCGCGCCGGGCGTGCCGGCCACGTAGATCACGTCGCGGTCGGTGGGCAGGTCCTCGGCGAACTCGCCGGAAGGGCAGGGCGGCCCGACCGGCGCGCAGCCCGCGGCCCCGGGCAAGTGCGCCTCGCCGTCGCCGCAGTCGGCGGGCCCACCCTCGGGCCACGGCTCGCACGCCGACAGCGCCGTCCCCTCGATCGCCACCTCGCGCCAGCCGTCCGGGCACGGCGCGAGCGAGGGCAGAGCGGGCGCCGCGATCCCCGGGATCCCGCCGTCGGTGCCCGGTCCCGCGTCCGGCGCCGGCGGATCGGTCCGCCGCTCCTCGGGACAGCCCGCGAGCAGGATCAGGGCGACGGCGACGGCGAGCCGCGAGACGGTCACCCCCCCACGGTACCCAAATCAGGCGGCCTCGGCGACGCCCCAGTAATTGAAGCCCAGGATCCGCAGGGTGCCGGGCAGGTACATGGTCTCGAGCCGCGCCACCCGGAAGCCGGCCCGGGCGAGCTCCTCGGGGACCGGCAGTGCGAGCCGACAGCCGCCCCCGAGCCGCGACCATACCGGCGTGACGCGGCGCTGCCACCGCTCGACCGACGGGTCCGGCGCGCGCCCGTGCTCGCAGAAGAGCAGCTTGCCCCCGGGCGCGAGCACCCGGCGCATCTCCCCGAGCGCCGCGCCCGTGTCCGGGACGCTGCAGAGCGTGTATGTCGTCACGACCGTGTCGACGCTCGCGTCCTCGAGCGGGATCCGCTCGCCCGGCGCGTCGAGGAGCTCGACGTCGAAGGACACGGCGCGCGCGCGCTCGGCGGCGCGACGGTGCATCGCGAGGGACGGCTCGAGGCCGAGCACGCGCGACACCCGGTCGGCGCGGTAGTGCGCGAGGTTGAGCCCGGTCCCGAACCCGATCTCGAGCACGGTCCCCTCGGCGAGCGGGACCACCTTCTCGCGCTGCCGGTTCACGGGGCCGGTGTTGCACGCCCGCTCGGTCAGCCACGGGAGAACGAGCCTCTCGTAGAGCGACATGGATCGAACCCTAGCGCGGGCTTGACGACGCGGCCCGCGCCGGTGTCCCCTTCGAGGGTGACGCGAACCGCGGCGTTGCTGCTTTGCCTGCTGCTTCCTGCGGCGGCGTGGGCGCAGGCGCCGCCTCTCGGTGACGTGCCTCCGCCTCCGCCGGCCTACGGGGGCGCACCCCCGGCGCAGCCCGTCCCTCCTCCGCCGGCCCCGCCGCCGCCCGCCGTGCCGCAGCCGCCGGCCCAGCAGCCTCCTCCCGCCCAGGCCGTCCAGCCGCCGCCGCCCGTCGAGCCGCGCGATCCCGACCGCCGGACGGGCGTCGAGATGGCGGAGCTCTACGTGGCGAGCTTCGCGTGGGGTGCGCTCGGGGCCGCGTCGGTCATGGCGGCCCTCGAGACCGACAGCCCCTACCTCTACCTGTCGCTCCCCATGTTCGGCGGGATGGTGGGCATCGGCGCCGTCCTCGTGCTCGATCAGGAGCCCGGCATGCCGACGGGCGTGCCCTCGGCGATCACGGCCGGCATGGCGATCGGGCTCGTCGACGGCCTCACGCTCTGGGGTGCGCTCGACGCGGACCTGTCGGCCGCCGAGGTGCTGGGGCTCGTGGTCGCGGGCTCGGGCGTCGGCGCCGTCGTGGGCGGGCTGGTCGGCTACGGCCTGCGCCCGTCGATCCGTGAGAACCGCCTCACGCTGTCGATGGCGCTGTGGTCCGGGTTCATCGCGGCGATGGCCGAGCTCGCCTTCGGGACGCCGGCCGACGCGAACACGTGGCGGGTCAGTCTCGCGGGCCTCAACGTCGGGGCCGCCCTCGGCGTCCTCGTGGGCGTCGCGGGCGATCTGTCGATGGAGCAGGTCGGGTTGATCCAGGCGATGACCTTCACCGGCGCGCTCGTGGGGCTGGGCATCGCGGGCCTGGTGCACCTCGAGGCCGACCGGGACGGCCGCCCGCACGGCGCCGAGATCACGGCCTCGGGCGTGTCGATCGGCGCCGGCTCGGGGCTCCTGCTCGGCCTGTTCGTGCTCGGGCTCGAGGCGGCCGACCGCGGCCCCGGGCACCGCGAACGCGAGCAGGAGCGGCAGGAGCGTGGTCGCTACCGCGGGCCGCAGTCGTCCGCGCTCTCGCCGAGCCTCGCCGCGGCGCCCGTGCGCGGCCGCGCCTTCGTCACGGCCGCCTGCACGCTGTATCAGCGCGCGTCCAGACTCCCGCTGCAGTTGCGAGCACGGCACGACACGGCGGCCC
>JBDIVX010000020.1:0-71595 GCA_039794305.1 Candidatus Neutrinellum sp. | reverse complement strand
CGAGCCCTCCGATCACGCTCGACACGGGCTCGGCGACGGGCCATCATCCGACCCGGTCGCAACACCTTCCCCGGCCCCATGACCCTGAAAATCGGTCGGCCCCATGAGGGTGAACGGTGGCAGAAGTGCTCACGCCCCCTCAGCCGAAGCCATCGCCAACGACATGACGGACTACATCGGAGGATGGCTTGACGCCGTCGCGGCCGTCGCCTCAGACGCGGAGCGCTCCGAAATCGCCGATCAGCTGCGGGCGTATGTGTGCGACAGCACGATCTCCGACGCGGAGCTGATCATGCTCACGCGAGCGATGACCTACTTCCCGAACGAGGCGACCGGCGAAGGCTTCGACTGCATCATGTCACGTCGCGAGACCGAAGACATCGTTCTCTGGACGGTGATGGACGCGTATCTCGCCACCGGTTTGGCGCCTTCCGGGGTGTTCGATGACTGGAGGGACCGCGCGGTGGACCCGCGGACGATTCGACGCCTGGGTGCCCGAGAGGGCACACGACCTCGCGTACATCCGTAGCACCAAGTCTCAGGGCAGAATGGAGGAAGACATGTGGAAGCTCACCAGGTTCGCGTTGGAGATTCTATTGGCATCGTCGGTTCTTGCCGTGGGCGTCCCCAGAGCAGCGGCTCTGCAGACCGTGTCCCCGCTGAGCTCGGGCGAAGCCGACACCGTCTTCGTCGGTCGGGTGAACCACGACGGCACGGTGAAGCACTGGGTGTGCTACGATCGCCCTGGCGCCGCATCGCGCTGGGTCCCGCTGACGCAGAGCGGTAACTACCTAGGCGACGACGTGGTGGTCAACGGCGGGACCTCGGCGACCGATGGCGGCAATGACACCATGCTGATCGTTACTTCTGCCAGCTACTCCGTGAGTGGTGACTGCGCGGGTACCTGGTCGCCTCCGTTGTGGAATGGCCACTTCATCGATCTTCACGGCAACGGGGGCAACGACACCCTGTACGACGGGACCACGAGTGGGGGAACCAACGACAGCCAGCTCAAGGGCGAGGGGGGCGCGGACGTCCTCTTCGGATACTCCTCCGTTGCCTGGCTCCTGGGCGGCGATGGCGCAGACCACCTGCGAGCACTGCACTCGTCATCGAGCGGGGACATCCTCAAGGGCGAGAATCACGGCGACTGTCTCCAGGACGACTCGAACTCGTGGACAACATTCGATTGCGGCGATGCCACGGACGCACGCTGGACCGGCGACACCAACACTCCACGGATTGACTGTGAGACGACCGCAGGATGCTGCGGCTTCTGCTGACACCGCCGCGGCCTCGAAGCTCCTCGCGGCAGCGATACCCGTGGCGGCATTGCTCACTCTTCCTGCCAGCGGGTGCTCGTGTGGAATCGATGGCGGTTCGGAAGACGCTGGTTTCGACGGTCGACCCGGGCCATTTGTCGATGTGATGGCCCGGGACGCGAGCCTCGGATGCACGGGGCCGATCTCGCTCACACCGATCGCGTCGGACGTGCCTAGCGACGTCATGCGTAGCGACATGCGCGGGTTCGCCTTCGGGCGCGGATTCCTTCTAACCTGGACGGAGGACGTCGCCGGCGCGCTGCCTTGGCGCCTTGGGCGCATTGCGGACGTCGAAGCGCCGGGGCTCATGGTGACGCCCGATCCCGTGCCGTTCGAAGTCGCCGCTTTCGTTGACGCGCCTGACGGTCTCTATGGCGTGGGCACGCGCGCGGCCGGTGATGTCCTCGAGGCGTCCATTGACGGTGCGACCGCCGCTCTTGGAGCGCCCGCAGTGCGCGCGTACCCGATGGAAGGGCTCGAGGCGATCTTCGCGTCCCCTGCATGCGAAGGAGTGCCGCTCGTGCCGCTTGCGCTCTGTTCGACGGAAGGACGCTTCGGCGTTTCGCTGGTGGGAGTCGGAGACGCCGCGAGCACGCGCTTCGAGGAGTTGTTCACGACCGACGACCGCTTGGGAACCTGCTCCCCCGCGACGGACGGGCGCTCGGCCGAACCGGCGGTGCTCGCATGTATTGCCCATGGCGACCACGTTTCGGTCCTCCTGCGCCGCGGCGGGGCCCTCGCGCCGCTGATGGTTGCTCAGTGGTCGCGGGACGGCCACGGCATCGCGGGGTCGCCCTCGAAGCTCGGCGAGACGCCCCACGTGACGGGAGTGGTCTTCTCCGGCCGCGATGGCCCCGTCTGGTTCGCTTTCGGGGAGGGCGCAGATGCCACCGTCGAGGGCTGGCAAGGCGTCGGGCTTGGACTGGAGCGCATCGCCACGGTGCCTCTCGATCCCGCTCTCGCACGACCGAGGGCGATCGGCGCCGTCGCCGTGGCCGATGGCGCGCTCCTCCTGTTCACACAGGACGGCGGTGCATACACCTCATCGGTGCGGTATGTGTCCGACCCGCCGAGTCTTGGGCTGCCGGAGATCCTGACCGATGTGATTCTCTGGACGACGGCGTCCGCACTTACGGTCGATCGAGCGGTGTTCCTCCCCGTCTCTGGCACCTTGCCCGGGAATTTGGGGCTTTTGCGCGTGTGCGGCGGGTCCTCGTGACGCGGTTGCCGTTCTTGGTTCTCGGTTGCTGGACGCTGTCGAGCGGGTGCTTCCTCGCTCACGAGCGCGGCCGTTCGGAGCACACGCCAGATGCTACGGCGCGTGATGGCGAAGTTGCGGACGCCGGAGTACGCGACGGATCCATCGAGGATTCGGGGTTGGCTCCGGAGTGTGCGCCACCCGTTTCAGTTCCGTGCCTGCGGGTTGCGCCGGTCGCCACGGTGCCGGCGGTCTCTGCCGCGGCTCCGGTCGGCGGGATGATCGTGCATGATCTGGTATCAGGTGGCGACCGCGCCTACGTGCTCGCGCTCGGGCTACGTTCACCCACGGTCCCCTATCTTGCCGACTGGCGCTTGTACCCGGTGACGGGCGCGGGAGACGTTTCGCCACCGATCGATCTGCTGCCCACTCCGGTCAATGAGCTCGCAAGCGGAGATCTCGAGCTCCTCGGGGACCGCTTGGTGGCCTCGCTGCGGGGTCAGACGGAGCGGGACGGCATGTACACCGGATACGAGACCAGGGGCGTGATCTGGCGCTCGGCGGATCCGGCGGCGTTCGATCTGACCATGCCCATGCACACCAGCTCAGCCGGAGCTGCAGGGACGGTGCTGCTCGAGCGACTGGATGGCGTGTGGCACGGCTCCGAGTTGCAGGATGCGATCGGGTTGGGACCTGCAGGCGCAGCGCCGATCGTCACCATCACGGCAGGCGGTCCAATCCCACCCCTGCGAGCGGTGACCTCGCCGCGAGGGGCGACGTTGGTCTGGTCGCAACCGGCGGGACCGTATGACGCGGAGACGAGAGCCGCGTTCCTGGGTGTCGATGGTGGCGTCGTCGGGCCAGTGACCGTCTTCGGCCCTGCGCCGATCGAGTCGCCGGCGCCCGCCATAGTAGGCGGGCCTGATTCGGTGTTCGTCGTTCGCTTCGAGCGAGTGCTCGGCTCGCTCAGGGAGAGCCGTCTCAGGATCGCACGACTGAATCACGCGATGGAGCGCGTCGAGCCTGACCGGTGGCTGTCTGGATGGGGCGGGCTCAATCCACAGGGAGTGGCCGCGGCGAGCTTCGCAGGGACATCGTGGGTCCTCTGGCGGTCCCTGGATTCACGGTTCGGCACCCATCCAGTGTTGTTCGCGCATCCGATTCTCGAAGACGCCTGCGGCTTGTCGTCCGTCGATCCGCTGGTCGTTTGGGAAGGTGGTCCCATGCCGATCGCCGGCTTCGCGGCGACAGCCGACGACGACGGAATCTGGCTAGCAGTCGGAGGCGTTCCGACCGCAACCGGCTTCAGCGTCTACCGCCTGTCCGCCTGCGACGGCTGAGGGCTCCGTCTGAGCGGACAACGGCGACGACAACCGGTTGCGCACCTCGAACGACGCATGCCTGCGCTCGCGCGCCGGCGCCGCGGGACCAGTGCGCCCGAGCCACGCCATCGCCGCTGTCGCGAAGCCCTCCGTGCCAACGTATTCGCCGTCCCGGCGAGCACTGGCGCGTTCCGCCACGCATCCCGCGGACTTTCCGCAGCAGCAGGAGCACGCTATGCCCCGGGCATGCGTCTGCGGGTTGCGCTTTCCGCGATGGTGTTCATTCTGGGCAGCGCCGTCCGCGCTCGAGCACCAGTAGGAGGCCGCGGCGGCGACGCGTAGGGGGGTAGCAGTGCGAAACGTCGCATGGACGATCCGAGTCGTCTCCGTGGTAGTCGCCGTCACGTCGGCGCTGGTGCTCGCGGGCTGGGCCCTGGACGTCCCCGTGTTGCTCGGGTTCGGTGGCTCGATCGACATGAACCCCGCCACCGCCACGTGCTTCGTGGCGTGCGGGGTGGCGCTCTCGCTGCGCGCCGCGGGCGGCCGCCTGCGCCGCTGGACGGCCCTCTTGCTCGCCGGGCCCGTGGTGTTCGTCGGCGCCGCTCGCGTCCTCGGCTACGCGCTCGGAGCGGAGATCGCGATCGACGAGCTCCTCACCGAGGGGACGTCGAACCGCATGGCGCTCAACACGGCGATCGGCTTCGCCAGTATCGGGCTTGCCGTGCTCGTGTTGGACGTCGAGACGTCGGGAGGCCTCAGGCTCGCCGAGCCGGCCGCGGCGGCCTGCGCCGTGATCGCCCTGCTCGCCCTGACGGGCCACGCCTACGGGGTTCCGATCCTCTCGCGGGTCGCCGCGCACGCGATCCCCATGGCGGAGGTCACCGCGCTCGCGTTCCTGGCCCTGGCGGTCGGCGTGTTCGCGTTCCGGCCGGACCGCGGCTGGGTCGGCGTCGTCACCGGCCGCCATGCGGGAGGCGCCATGGCGCGCCTCATGCTCCCGCTGGCGGTCGGCGCGCCGCTCCTCCTCGGCTTCTTCACCCTGCGGGGGCAGCAGGTGGAGGTGTTCGGAGCCGCCGCGGGCTTCGCCACGTTCGCCGTGGCCTGCGCGGTCGTCCTGGCGGTCGTCGTCCTGTGGACGGCCCGGTCGCTCGGCCGCGCCGACCTCGAGAACGCGCGGCTGTACCGCGAGGCCGTTCTCGAGCGCGCGCGGCTCGCGACGGTGCTCGAGCAGCTCCCGGAGGGCGTCGTCGTGCGCGACGAGGAAGGGCGTCTGGTCATCTACAACGAGGTCGCGCGCAGCCTGGCGAAGCGGCCGGACGCCTGGCTCGAGATGGTCGAGACCGACGGCACCGACATGCCGCCGGAGCGGCACCCCGTCCGGCGGGCGCTCCGCGACGGTGAGACGGTGAGACGCCTCGAGGCGGAGCTCCGGGACGAGGGGCGCGCGATCCCGGTGCTCGTGAACGCGGCGCCGATCCGCGGTCCGGGCGGAGCCCGGGCCGGGGTGGTCGCCGTGTTCCAGGACATCACGCCGCTCAAGGAGGTGGAGCGCTTGCGAGAGGAGTGGAACGCCGTGATCGCTCACGACCTGCGCCAGCCGGTCAACGTCATCCAGCTCGCCGCCACGCTGCTCGAGGAGTGCGCGGACGAGGAGCAGGACCGCCGCGTCGCGGCCCGGATCGTGGCGGCCACGCGCAACCTCGACCGGATGATCGGCGACCTGCTGGAGCTGTCGCGCCTCGAGGCCAGCCGCCTGGACCTCCGCAAGGAGACGGTGGACCTCGCCGCCCTGGCGCGCGCGCTGATCGAGCGCTCCGACTCGCTCGATCCGGAGCACCCGCTGCGACTGGAGGCGAAGGGCGCGACGGAGGTCTCGGTCGATCCGTCCCGCATCGAGCAGGTGCTCGGCAACCTCCTGTCCAACGCGGCGAAGTACGGTCAGCCGGGCGCCGAGATCCTGGTCTCGGTCGAAGGCCGCCCCTCGGCCGTCGAGGTGTCGGTGACGAACCACGGGCCGGGCATCCCACCCGACGAGCTCCCGCGGCTGTTCACGCGCTTCTACCGCGCGCGCGCCGCCAGACGGGGCAGCGCGCGTGGGATCGGTCTCGGCCTGTACCTGTGCAAGGGGCTCATCGAGGCGCACGGTGGCACGATCAGCGCGCAGACCGGGCCCGGTGAGACGACCACGTTCCGCTTCACGCTGGCACGATCCGGGCCCGACGCCGCGTTGGCCTAGCTGCTCGGGCCACAGGTCCTTCCGCGCCGCCCCCCGGTCGCATACGATCGCCGCCATGCACGCGAACGGGAGGCGGTGGAGCGTGGTCGCGGCGGTCGTCGCGGCCCTCACGGTGGCGGTGACGGGCGACGCGCGGGCCCAGCGACGAGGCGGGGAGGGCGGGTCGCGGGCAGGCGCCTACGCGCTCTTCGGGTTCGGGGGTGAGGCGGAGATCGACTTCGACGGGTCGTCGATCTTCGACGCCGACGTGGACCTCGAGACGACCTTCGGGTTCGGGCTCGTCTTCGAGCACGCGCTGCACCGCTACTTCTTGCTCGGCGGGCGGTTCGAGGCGGGGTGGTGGAACACCGACGACTGGGACGACGCCGACGTGGACCGCAGCGTCTTCCTCGACATCTCGCCCCAGGCCCGGGGACGCTACCCGTTCGAGCTCGGGCAGGCGACGGCCGAGGTCTCGCTGGCGGTGCCCTTCGGCCTCACGATCTCGTTCCCGGACGACGACATCGCCGGGGACTGGGGCACCGGCCTGGGCTACAACGTCGGCGTGCTCGGCGGGTTCGCGATCCTGCTCGAGGGCGGGTTCGGGTTCAGCGCCGAGATGGGCTGGCGCTGGCACGCCTTCTCCCACGAGGAGCAGGACTCGGACGTCGACGTGGACGTGAGCACCGGCCAGTTCGTGATGCACCTCGGCGTGCTGCTCGAGCTGTGACGCGCTCGGCCCCGCTCACAGCCGCCGGAAGGTCCCACCGGCGCCGTCGGTGCGGAGCAGCACCAGGACGGTCTCGCTCGGATCGTACTCGTCCTGCTCGAAATGGAACGAGAACGTCTCGTCGGCGAGGTCGGTGAGCGGGGTGTCCGAATTCGAGCTGGGCACACACGTGTCCTCGTACACCATGTGCCCGCTGGTCGGGCGAGTGGTCAGCTCGGAGCCCACCACGACGGCCACGCCCTCCTCGAAGGCGGTGAAGCCGGTCGTGCAACCTCCGTTCGATGCGTAGCTCTGGAAGGCCTTGAGGTAGCTGCCGTCCGCCGAGAAGACGTAGATCAGGCCCATGCCGTTGGGCCTGCCCCACGATCCCGTGCCCGGGTCGTACGGCGCCGAAGTGTAGCCGCTGCCCGTGTACCAGCTCGCGACGAGCTCGGCGGGCATGCTCGCCCCGCCGTGGCCGGGGTCCGGCACGCCACCTCCGTCCGGCGCCGGCGAGCCCACTCCCGGCGTGGGACGTCGCCTGCCGTCGTCGGACAGGCAGGCGCCCAGCGCGAGCGAGAGCACCGCGACCAGCGAGCACACCGCCCAGGACCCCTTGGTTGCCAATTTCGTCGACATGGATGGCTCCTTTCCGTCGGGCATTCGCCCGCTAGGTGGTGCCCAGCCGGCGAAACGGCTCTTAGGGTCCGGATGGCTCGATCGAGTGAGCCGTTCTGCGGGCTCGGATCCACTTCAGGAGGGCAGGCGGGGGGCCTCGCCTGCCCACGACGGAGGTCCCATGGCGCTCTCTCCCTACTCCTTGGCCGTGTTCGTCCACGTGCTGGCTGCCATCTATCTCATCGGAAGCTCGCTGTTTTCCGTCTTCGTCCGCTCGGCCGCCCGCGGCGCCCGGACCACCGGTGAGCTGCGCTCCTGGCTCGCGTTCGGCGCGCGCTCGGCGCGGTTCAATCCGGTCGCGGCGATGGTGCTGCTCGCGAGCGGTCTGTTCCTCGGCTCCTTCGGGTTCTTCGGTGTCGCGTGGTTCTGGGTCGCGCTCGGGATGTTCGTCGCCAACACGGCGATCGCGAGGGCGGTTTTCCCCAGGATCGGCCGCCGCATCGCCCAGGCCGCGGGGAGCGCCGCGCCGGATCAACCCGTGCCCGAGGCCGCCGACCGGGCGCGACTGTCGCGCGGCTGGGATCTCGCGACCGCGCTGTTGCTCTCCCACGACCTGGCCGTCCTCTTCCTGATGCTGCACAAGCCGACCCTCGTCCCGGCCCTGGCGGTCGTCGGGCTCCTCGACCTGCTCGCGGTCTGCGCGGTGCTCGCCGGCTCCGCGCGTTCGAAGCCGAGCGCCGCCGCGGCCTTGGCCGCGGACTAGCCGGTGACGAGAGGCAGAGACCGGTCGGCGGCCCACTCCATCATCGAGCCGTCGTAGACGCCGACCCTCGGATGACCGAGCAGGTGCAGGACGAAGGCGTCGCTCGCCGCGGCGACGCCGCCGCCGCAGTAGGTGATCACGCGCTCGGTGTTCAGAGCCGGCCGGAACAGCGCTCGGAGCTCGTCCTCGCTGCGGAAGCGCTGCGTCTCGCGGTCGAGCATCTTCCTCGCCGGGACGTTGATCGCGCCCGGGATGTGTCCCGCGCGCCCGTAGAACGCGAGCTCGCCGGAGTACTCGCGCCGGGAGAGCGCGTCGACGAGGCACGTCGAGGGATCGTCCAAGGCGGCGCGGACCTCTTCCTTGCCGACGACGAGCTCGGGCCTCGGGCGCGCGACGAACGTGGCCGCCCGGCGTGGCGGCGGCTCGCTCGACACCGGCCGCCCCTCCGCCGTCCACAGCGGGAAGCCGCCGTCGAGGACCGCCGCCTCGTCGAACCCGAACGCCCTGAGCATCCACCAGACCCGAGCTGCCCACATGCTCTGTCGCGAGTCGTAGACGACGACCCGCGTCCCCTGGCCCACCCCGAGCTCCTCCATGGCCGCGGCGAACCGGTCGGCCGAGGGCATGGTCAACGGGTGCGGTGCGTGCGGGTCGGAGAGATCGCCCAGGAGGTCGGCGAACGCCGCGCCGGGGATGTGGCTCTGCTCCCACAGCGCGCGGCCGCTCTCGACGCGCCCCGTCATCACGTTCACGTCGACGGTGGCGTCGAGGATCCGCAGGTCCTCGTCGTCGAGGTGCCCGTGAAGCCAGTCGGTCGTGACCAGGGGGGTCATCCTCTCCTGCCGGTACGCGCCATCCCCCGAGCGTCCAGTGCCGTCGTGGGTCGATGGCCGCATCTCCGAAGCAGGCTTTGCGCGAACCGTCGGCGGGGCGATACTAGGTGCATGGGTGAGCCGGCCCGCCGAGTCGGCGTCGAGCAATACCTGGCCCTCGACGCCGGAAGCGACGCGAAGCACGAGTACCTGAACGGGGTCGTGGTGGCGATGGCCGGCGGCTCGCCTCGGCACAACCTGATCGCAGCCAACCTCACCGGGGCCCTCGGCGCGCTCCTCGCGGACACGCCGTGCAGGGTCTTCGGCAGCGACCAGCGTGTGCGCATCGCCGAGTCCGGCGGGTACGTCTACCCCGACCTCAGCGTCGTGTGTGACGAGCCGCGCTTCACCGACGAGCGCCCGCCGTCCCTCGACAATCCCCTCGTCGTGGTCCAGGTGCTCTCCCCGAGCACCGAAGAGCACGACCGCGGGACCAAGCTGGCGCACTACCGGCGGCTGCCGTCCCTCCAGGAGATCCTCCTCGTCGAGCCGAACGAGCGCCGTGTGGAGCGGTACCGGCGGATCGAAAGCGGCGAGTGGCTGATCACCGACGTCACGGACGGGGCGCTCGACCTCGCCTCGCTCGGCGGGCGTCTGGCGATCGATGCCGTCTACGCCAAGACCGACGGTCTTCCGCTCGATCTCCCCCCGGACGCCTGAGCCCGCCCTCTACCCGCCACACAGGACGTCCGAGGAGCTGGCGCCCACGACGCCGACGACGGGTCGCCGGCTCCTCACCGGCCGTCCCGGACCTCGCCGGTCATCGGCACGAAGCGGACCGGGGTGACGTTCTCCTGCTCGAAGCCGTCCTCGGTCCGCGTCAACACGACGAGCTCCTGCACGCCGTCCTCGCCGACGGGCACGACCATCCGGCCGCCGACCGCGAGCTGCTCCTTCAGCGGCTCGGGGATCCGCGGCGGCGCGGCGGTGATGACGATCGCGTCGAACGGGGCGTGCTCGGGCCAGCCGCGGTAGCCGTCGCCGGCGCGCACGTGCACGCGGTCGTAGCCGAGGCGGCGCAGGTCGGCCGCCGCCCGGCGCGCGAGCGGCTCGACGATCTCGATCGAGTAGACGGTGACGCCCATCTCGGCGAGGACCGCGGCCTGGTAGCCCGAGCCCGTGCCCACCTCGAGGACCACGTCGCCCGGCTCCACCTGGGCGAGCTGGGACATCAGCGCGACGATGTAGGGCTGGCTGATGGTCTGCCCGTGACCGATCTCGACGGGGTGGTCCTCGTACGAGTCGCCGCGGTGGGCCTCGGGCACGAGCTCGTGGCGCGGGACGGCGCGCATGGCGCGGAGCACGCGCTCGTCGGTGATGTCGCGCGAGGCGATGGTCTCGCGGACCATGCGCTCGCGCGCCTCCGCCCACCGGTCGTCGGCCCGCGGCTGCGCCGGGGCGGGCTGTCGCGCCTCGGCGGGCGCCCTTCGCTCCTCGCTCGAGTCGCAGGCGAAGCCCGCGAGCAGCGTCCCGGCGACGACGAAAGCAGCGAGATGTCCCTTGCTCCGCATGGCCTCCCACAGTACGCACCCCGAGGGACAATTCCATGCCCGACCTCCCGCCCGAGATCGACCCCCTGCTCGCCCGCGCCGCCGAGGACGGCGGGCCGGTGGTGCTCCTGACCGGCGCCGGCATCAGCGCCGAGAGCGGCATCCCCACCTTCCGCGGCGAGGAGGGGTACTGGACGGTCGGCTCGCGGAACTACCACCCGATGGAGCTCGCGACGTTCGAGGCGTTCTCCCGGATGCCCGACGACGTGTGGTCCTGGTACCTCTACCGGCGGGCGGTGTGCCTCGCGGCCGCGCCGAACCCGGCGCACGCGGCCGTGGCCGAGCTCGAGCGGCGGCGCGGCGACGGGATGGTGCTGGTCACGCAGAACGTGGACGGGCTGCACCTGCGCGCCGGCAACACGCTCGCGCGGACCTACCAGATCCACGGCAACATCGACTTCATGCGCTGCGCCCGCGAGTGCACCGTGGCGCAGTACCCGTTGCCCGACGCGGTGGACCGCCGGTGGGACAGAGGGCGGGCGCTCGGAGACCCGGAGCGCGAGGCGCTCCGCTGTCCACGGTGCAGCGGGCCGGCGCGCCCGCACGTGCTCTGGTTCGACGAGTGCTACGACGAGCCGCGCTTCCGCTTCGAGAGCTCGATGCGCGCGGCGATGGGGGCCTCGCTGCTGATCGTCGTCGGCACCGCCGGTCAGACCAACCTGCCGATGCAGATGGGGGCGCTCGTGACGCGTCGCGGAGCGCCGATGATCGTCGTGAACGTCGACCCGAGCCCGTTCACCGAGATGGCAGCGCACAACCCGCTCGGCGCGTTCTTGCAGGGCACGGCCACGCACTGGCTGCCGCCGCTGCTCGGGCGGCTGTAGCCCCCGAGGCCGCCCCTACCCCAGCACCTCGCCCGCGATCCGCGACGCGAGCTTCATGTCGACCTCGCCCTGGTGGCGGTCGCGGAGCTCCTTCATGAGGCGGCCCATGTCCTTCTTGCCGGAGAGGCCGAGCTCGGCCGCGATGGCCTCGACGGCCGCGCGCGTCTCGTCCTCGCCGAGCTGAC
The DNA here is from genome assembly GCA_039794305.1 of Candidatus Neutrinellum sp. Lineage (GTDB taxonomy): Bacteria > Myxococcota_A > Polyangia > Polyangiales > JBDIVX01 > JBDIVX01. The sequence goes on along the minus strand of JBDIVX010000020.1, from coordinate 60,017 downwards.
GCGGGAGGTACTGCTCGATGATCGCGATCTCGCTCCGCTCCCGCGCGGCGGCGTCGGTGCGGCCCGCCTGCTCGTACTGCTCGATGCTCTCGGTCCGCGACTTGACCGCGCGCTGCAGGACGGCGAGGGCCTCGGCGTCGGGCAGCTCGCCACCGAGCTCGATCTCTCGCTTCTGGAGCTCGCTCTTGACCATCCGGAGCGTGTCACGCGCCACCTCGTCCTTCGCGAGCATGGCCTTCTTGAGATCGGCGACGATGCGTTCCGAGAGCGACATGCGACGCGTATAGCCGATCGCCGTCCGGGGGGCCATTGAACCGCCCGGCGCTCTGGATTAGAGGGGCCCCATGGCGAGCCTCTTCTCCAAGATCATCGCCGGGGAGCTGCCCGGCCGGTTCGTGTGGAAGGACGACCGGTGCGTCGCTTTCCTCACCATCGCCCCCCTCAAGCCGGGACACACGCTGGTGGTCCCGCGCGAGGAGGTCGACCACTGGATCGACGCCGACCCCGATCTCCTCGCGCACCTCGCGCTCGTCGCCCAGAAGGTGGGCAAGGGCATCGACAAGGCGTGGAACCCTCCGAAGGTGGGCGTGGCCCTCGTCGGGCTCGAGGTGCCGCACCTCCACATCCACCTGACGCCCATCTGGCGGATCTCGGACCTCGACTTCAGGAACCAGGACCGAAACGCCGATCCGAAGGACCTCGACGCGGCGGCCGAGCAGCTCCGGTCGGCGCTCCGGGAGCTCGGCTACGAGCAGGTGGCGGACTGACCGCGCCGGTTGCCGCGCGGTCCCGCGTGCTTAGCTTCCGAGGCTGAGACAGTGGCTTACAAGGACTACTACAGCATCCTCGGCGTCGATCGGAGCGCGAGCCAGGACGAGATCCAGCGCGTCTACAAGAAGCTCGCGCGCAAGTACCACCCGGACATCAGCAAGGAGCCGAACGCCGAGGAGCGCTTCAAGGAGATCGGGCAGGCCTACGAGGTGCTGCGCGACGAGAAGAAGCGGGCCCTCTACGATCAGTACGGCGAGCACTGGAAGGCCGTGTCGGAGGGGCGCACGCCGCCCCCCGGCGCGGAGCAGGCGCGGGTCGACTTCCGGGACCTCGGCATCGACCCCGAGCAGTTCCGCGACATCGGCTCGGTCTTCGAGGAGCTGTTCGGCGGCGGGCTCGGCGGGTTCGGCGGGTTCGGAGGCTTCGGCGGCGCGCCCGGCCGGCGCCGCGGCGGCCCGCGCGCGCGGCAGTGGAGCGCGCCGGGCATGGACCAGGAGGTGGAGATCGCGCTCGACCTGCACGAGGCGTTCCGCGGCGGCGAGCGGGAGCTCGCGCTGGTCGATCCCGCGAGCGGCGAGCAGAAGCGCCTGAAGGTGCGCATCCCGCCCGGCATCCACGACGGCCAGCGCGTGCGGCTCGGCGGCCAGGGCGGCCCCGGGATGGGCGGGGGCCAGCCGGGCGACCTCTACCTCAAGGCGCGGCTCGAGCCCGATCCGGACTTCCGCCTCGAGGGCGACGATCTCTACACGTCGGTGCCGCTCGCTCCGTGGGAGGCGGCGCTCGGCGCCACCGTCACCGTGCGCACGCTCGAGGGAGCGGGGCGCGTGAAGGTGCCGCCCGGCTCGAGCACCGGGCGCCGCATCCGCGTGCGCGGCCAGGGCTTCCCGAAGCGCCGAGGCGGCCGCGGCGACCTGTACGCCGAGATCCGGATCGAGGTGCCCGAGGAGCTCACGGCGGACGAGCGCGAGCTCATGGAGAAGCTCGCCGCGACCTCGCGCTTCCGCCCGCGTCCGTGGGAGACGGGAGGTGGCGAGTGACGCGCGTGCTGATCAGCGTCGAGCAGATCGCGGTCCGCGCCGGCGTCGACACGACCTGGGTGCAAGAGCTCGTCCAGGTGGGCGTCATCGAGCCCGAGCCCGATCAGCCGGACCTCTTCCGCCCCGAGGTCAGCCTCCGCGTCCAGAAGGTCGCCCGCCTCGAGCGCGACCTCGGCGTGAACCCCGAGGGCGCCGCCGTCATCCTCGACCTGCTCGACTACATCGAGCAGCTCGAGCGGCGCGCGGGGTGATGGTCTTCTCCCTCGCGGGATCTATCGTTGGGGTGGCATGGCGGTCGACGCGTTCATGGAGCAGGTCATCCGGAAGAACCCGGGTGAGCCGAGCTTCCACCAGGCGGTGCGGGAGGTGGTGGAGTCGGTGATGCCGCTCGTCCGCTCGACGCCGAGGTACGCGGAGGCGCGGATCCTCGAGAGGCTCGTCGAGCCCGAGCGCGTGGTGATGTTCCGCGTCCCGTGGGTGGACGACCGGGGAGAGGTGCAGGTCAACCGCGGCTTCCGCGTCGAGATGAGCAGCGCGATCGGTCCGTACAAGGGCGGGCTGCGGTTCCACCCGAAGGTCGACCTCGGGATGCTGAAGTTCCTCGCGTTCGAGCAGGTGTTCAAGAACAGCTTGACCACGCTGCCGCTCGGCGGCGGCAAGGGCGGCGCGGACTTCGACCCCAAGGGCAAGAGCGACCTCGAGATCATGCGCTTCTGCCAGGCGTTCATGTCCGAGCTCTTCCGCCACATCGGCCCGCAGACCGACGTGCCGGCGGGCGACGTCGGCGTCGGCGCGCGCGAGATCGGCTACCTCTTCGGGCAGTACAAGAAGCTCAAGAACGAGTTCACCGGCGTCCTCACCGGCAAGTCGGTCGGCTGGGGCGGCTCGCTCATCCGACCGGAGGCGACCGGATACGGCACCATCTACTTCGCCGAGGAGATGCTCGAGCGAACGGGCGACAGCATCGAGGGGAGCGTCGTCGCGATCAGCGGCTCGGGGAACGTGGCGGTCTACGCGTGCGAGAAGGCGCTGGCGCTCCGCGGCAAGGTCGTCACGCTCAGCGACTCGGACGGCACCGTCGTCGACGAGGACGGGCTCGACCACGAGAAGCTCGCCTTCGTGAAGGAGCTCAAGGACGTCCGCCGCGGCCGCATCCGCGAGTACGTGGAGCGTTTTCCGAGGGCCCGCTACCTCGACGGGCAGCGGCCCTGGTCCGTCCCCTGCGACGTGGCGCTGCCCTGCGCCATCGAGAACGAGCTCGACGTCGACGACGCCCGGCGCCTCGTGGACAACGGCGTCCGCTGCGTCGCCGAGGGCGCCAACATGCCCGTGACCCTCGAGGGCGTGGCGGTTTTCCGCGCGGCCGGGACCCTCTACGCGCCGGGCAAGGCCGCGAACGCCGGTGGGGTCGCGACCTCCGGCTTCGAGATGGCGCAGAACGCGATGCACCTGACCTGGTCCGCCGAGGAGGTGGACCGGCGGCTGCGCGAGGTCATGAAGTCCATCCACGACGCGTGCGTCGAGCACGGCCGGCAGGGAGACGTGGTCGACTACGTGCGAGGCGCCAACGTCGCCGGCACGATCCGCGTCGCCGAGGCCATGCTCGCCCAGGGCGTCGTCTAGCCCGGCCTAGCCCGCTGCGCGCCGCGCCGTCAGGGCTCGTGCTCGTACGCGCCCGAGTCGCACGGGGCCTCGCGCGCGACGCCGCGCTGGTCCCAGCCCTCGCAGGTCACCGCGTGGTCGACGGCGGGGCTCTCCGCAGGCAGTGCCATGGTCTCGGTGGCGCCGCCGTTGTCGGCCAGCGGCTCGAGCAGCGGGTCGGCGAAGAGGACCGACTCCGCGCACGGCGTGTCGGGGTTGCCGTTGTTCTTCACGTCGGGCCACTGGACGTTGCCGCCGCCGTCCACGAAGGTCTCGTGGCACGCGACGGCGCTGAATTCGTTGTCGGTCGTGTTGTCCGACAGCACGGTGTCGGTCAGCGTGACGGTGCCGCTCGAGCCCTTGAAGATCGCGGGGGCGTAGTCGCCGTGGTTGCCGGCGAGCGTGCAGTGCTCGACGCGGACGTCCCCGTTGCCGGCCCACAGCCCGCCCGCGTTGCCGGGCGTCCGGTTGTCCGTGAACGTCGTGTTCACGATCCGGGCGTCGGTGCCGCCGCCGAGGAAGAGGCCTCCGGCGTGGCTGCCGGTGGAGTTGCCCGAGAAGGTCGAGCTCACGAGCAGGAGCGGCACGCCCTCGTGGTACACGGTCCCGGTGCCGCCGCCGGGGCTCCCGGCCATGTCGTTGTTCCGGAAGGTGCAGCGGTCGAAGGTCGCCCCCGTGCCCTCGAGGTTGTAGGAGAAGAACGCGCTCCCGTGCACGGTGGCGTGGTTCGAGTCGAAGACGCCCCCGCAGATGACGAAGTCGACCGGATCGTCGAGCCACATCCGGTCGATGTAGAGCCCGCCGCCGTTGCCGTACTGGCCGCTGTCGGCCCAGCTCGTCGCCGAGTTGTCGAAGAAGACGGTGTCGACGACGCGGAGGTTGGTGCTGCGGCTGAGGACGCCGCCGCCGATGGAGCCGCTGTTGCCCGCGAAGGTGCAGCCGGACAGAACGGCCAGGGTGAGCCCGCCGGCGTAGAGGCCGCCGCCGCCGACGTCGTGGTCCAGGCTCTCGGCGTGGTTGTTCTCGAAGGTGACGTCGACGGCGCGCAAGGTGCCGAACCAGGGGTGGAGGAGCCCCGCGCCGCTCTCGTTCTCGCTGCCCGCCGGCACGAAGCCGTCGCGGATCGTGACGCGCTGCACGACGAAGTCGACGTGGTGATCGAGCTCGATCACCCGGACCGTGCCGCCGCCGCTCAAGGTGATCTCCCCGCCTCCGTCGAGGATCGCCGTCGTGCTCAAAAACACCGAGCGAGTCAGCGTGATGGTGTGCTCGCCGCCGCAGTCGAAGGTGATCGTCCCGCCGCCCTCGGTCCCGTTCACGGAGTCGGCTGCGTCGTGAAGCGCGCCCTCCGTGCAGCTCTCGGGCGTCCCGTCGCCGACCACCTCCACGCGGCCGGCGGGCTCGACGGGTTCGAGGCGCCCGGGACAGTCCGTGCTCGGGTCGCCGCCCGTGTACGTGCCGGCGTCGGGCCGGGGACCCGCGTCACGGCCGCCGCCCGCGTCCCGGCGGCCGCCCGCGTCCCCGCCGCCCGCGTCCCCGCCGCCCGAGTCGCTGCACGCGCCCGAGAGCACGAGAGCGGCCAGCAGCGCGCCGAGCCTGGGCAAACATCCGAAGCTGCGCACCCGTCTCGCCTCCCGACGGCGATGATGACCGAGCGCGCCGGGCGGAACAACCGCTCACCACGACAGCCGGTACATCGCGGCGTTGGCCGCGATCCACACGCTGCCGTCGGGCGCGACGGCGGCGTCGTGGGCGGCGAGGCGCTCGTCGGCGAGGCTCGGATCGAAGCTCGTCCACGTCTGGCCGAGGTCGCAGCTCAGGCCGATCCCGTCGAGCCCCGGGGCGACGAGCACGTCGCCGAAAGCGAGCGCGAGCTGCGTCGAGCCCGCCGACGCCGCGGCGTACGCGGGGGACTCGCCGAGGGTCCCCCAGCTCTCGCCCTGGTCGCAGCTCACGAGGAGGGTGCCTCCGGGCGGCCGCATGAGCAGGACGCCGTACGCCTCGACGGAGAGCAGCTCCGGGTCGCCGCCCGCGCGCGACACGAGCTCCCACGGACCCTCGACGGCGCCCGCCCGGGCCACGCCGCCGAACCGCTCGGCCGCGACGAGGTAGGGGCCGCTCCTCTGCAGGCCGAAGATCGTGTTGTTCTCGAAGTACGTCCCCCGATCGCCGTCGAGCGCGTCGACCGCGACCCACACGATCGGCCCGAGCGGCGCCTCCATCACCCCGAAGACGTTGTCGCCTCCGAGCGCGACCCGTCCGTCCGGCAGAGGGAAGAGCTGCGAGACGAAGCGCATGCCCGTGCTCAGCACCTCCCAGGTGTCGCCCGCGTCGGGCGTCCAGGCCACGTCGCCGAAGGCGACCGCCCACAGCTCGGTGCCGCGGTGGCGGAGCTCGAGGAAGGACGAGCCCAGGGGGAGCGGCGCCGCGAGGTGCTCCCAGCTCGCACCTCCGTCGCGCGAGCGAAGCACCCCGAAGTAGCCGCCGGCGACCACCGTGCCGTCGTCGAGCACCTCGAGGTCCTCGAGCACCGTGGGCTCGCCCACGAGCGGCTCGACGGCGACGCGCTCCACGGCCACGTCGAAGTCGCAGGCCCGAAGTGAAGGCAGCACGCAGGCCGGCGGCGGCCCCGCGTCGCGCGGCGGCGGGCCCGCGTCGCGCCCCGGTCGCGGCCCCGCGTCCCTGCGCCGCGAGCCCGCGTCCGTGCCCGCGTCGGAGGACGGCGGATCGTCGAGCCCGCTCCGCGCGCCACAACCGACGAGCACCATGCCGAGCCCGATCGCCGCCGCCCTTCGCACCGAGGCACTTTACCAGCACCCGGGGTGCCAGCGGCTGGCGGGTGGTGCGTGCCACTCCCTCCCTCGGGAGGGTGTCGACCGGGCTTTCGGTTGACCGAGGTCAACGTGGGAAAGGACGCTTCCTTCACCATCTCCGTCGTCGGAGGGGTCATGGAGGGCGACGACCAGAAGACGGAGCGTCTTGGGCGGCGGCGCGTATTGCAGCGGCTGGGCGGCTATTCGGCCGCGGTAGTGTCTCTGTTGGGCGGGGGCGCGCTCGGATCCTCCTGCACCAACGAGACCCGACGGACGGGCGAGGGCGGCGGCGGTGGCAGCCTCTGCACCAACACCTGCGAGGCCGCCTCCGACGGGGACTGCGACGACGGCGGAGAGGGCTCGGAGTACTCGCTGTGCGAGCTCGGCACCGACTGCGACGACTGTGGACCGCGGAGCGGCGGCTACTCCGACAGCTACAGCAACAGCTACAGCAATTACTACTCGAACTCCTACAGCAACTACAGCAACTACAGCAACTACTCCAACTACAGCAACTACTCCAACCACTACTCGGACTACTACTCGAACTACTACAACTACTTCACCAACTCCTGGTAGTAGGTCGAGCGTCCGGCGGCGGACCAAGCGTTGCGGTTTCTTTTCGTCCACGCGTGGCGCGGCTTCTCGCTGGCCGAGTGGTACCTGCGCGAGGCGCTCTCCGCACATCGCTCCATCCCGGTCGAGGTGCGGTCGTTGGATCTACCCCCGGACGGGGTGCCGCCGACCGACTGCCTCGAGCGCACCGTGACGGCGTGGCGCCCCGACCTGGTGGGGTTCTCCTGCCACTACTGGAGCCGGGACGCATTCCTCGAAGCTGCGGCCCGCGTCAAACACCTCGAGCCCCAGACCCGCGTGGTGCTCGGAGGCCCGCAGGTGGGGTCGGTCTCTTCGGCGGCCGCCGCGCTCGAGCGGCAGCCGGCCGTCGATTTCGTCGTGCGAGGTCCCGGATCGGAGGCGCTCTGTGCTCTGGTCACCACGCTCGGCGACCCGAGCGGCGCCGGTCCGGATCGCATCGGAGGCCTCAGCTACCGGGACGGCGCCCGACTGGTCCACAACGCCGAGGTCGAGACGCCGCCGCCGAGCCGGGGCCCGATCTTCCACCACGGCAACCGTCTGCTGACCGAGCAGCTCGGACACGTGCGGGAAGCTTCCTACGAGACGGTGACCGGCTGCCGCAGTCGTTGCCTGTACTGCGTCTACCCCGACGGTGCATTGGCGCCTCTCGACGACGATCTCGTCATGGGCGAGCTCGCCTATCTCTGCGCCGTCGGCGTGCCGCACGTGCGCATCTGCGACGCCCATTTCGGGGGCAGCGCCGGCCGCGCGAAGAAGCTGCTGCGTCACCTGGCTTCCGTGAACCGCCGGTCGAGCTTCAAGATCTATCCGGACCTTCGTCACATCGACGCGGAGTACCTCGACCTCGTCGAGGCCGCCGGCGCGGAGATCACGTCGATCGGGATACAGACCACAAACCGGGAGTCGCTGAAGCGAATCCGACGCCGCCCGAACCACGAGCATCGGGCCGCCATCGAGCTCATCCTCCAGACCTTCCCCGCCACTCCGGCGGACGTGATCGTGGGGCTGCCGGGCGACACGCCGGAGGGCCTGGGGCGGACCTTCCGGGACGTGCTGGGCCTCGGCTTCTCCGCGATCAACGTCTTCCGCCTCCACGTGTTCCCCGCTTCGGACCTCGGACGAGACCCCGCCGCGCACATGGGTTCGGGCAAGACGACCTGTACGGTCTCCGGTCAGGTCCTCTCCTCGCCCGGTTTCCCCGTCGAGAGCCAGGCCTACGTGACGCAGCAGTGCCACGCCGCCGAGCTGGCGGCCGTCCTGCAAAGGACACGTGAGTGGGCCCGGCGGCTGGACCGTGAGCTCTTCGACGAGCTCACCGAGCGCCTGTCCACCGATCGACTCCTCTACCTTCACGACGCGTTGTTCCCGTTCAACCCGGAGCGCACCGTCCACCGACTGGTGGCGCTGCGCGAAGAGATCGCCACGCTCCTGTGCAGTCACCCCGAAGCGCGCGATCAGGTCACGGCCGACGTCGTGGAGCACCTGCGTCGACAATGCCGGGCACGACGATGCGACCGGCTCGAGTGGGATGCGGGCGATCACCGGCGGGTCGTGGCGAAGGTCCTGCTCGCTCTGGACGCCGGCGGCTACTGGCTGTGGGACCTCGCGCGAGCCCGAGTCGAGCGCGTGAGCGGGCAGGCACACCGGACGGACTCCGCGCAGGGCTTGCTCGTGATCGACGCGTCCGGCGCGCGGCCCCGGGACCAACGGGTCGGAGACGCTCCGTGAACGTGCTCGTCAGCAATACATGCAACCGGCGCTGCTCCTACTGCTTCGCGGCAGAGCGCGTCTCCTACACGACGCGCCAACAGTCCGAGGCACGGGCGGCCCCTCCCTTCATCTCGGAAGACGACTTCGAGCGCGCCGTGGAGTTCGCTTGCCGAAACCGAGTCAGGAAGTTCGGCATCCTGGGAGGCGAGCCTTCCACCCACCCTCGTTTCGTGTCGCTGCTCGAGCGAGCGCTCGCAGGAGGCCTCGACGTCAAGGTCTTCACCAATGGCATGTGGCGTCCACGGGACATCGAGGCCGTTGCCGGGTTCGGCGGTGATGCCCGGCGACGCCTGACGCTCGTCACGAACCTGAATCAACCGGACGAGACGCCGGACCACGAGCGCAGGCGGCAGGAGCGGTTCCTCGAGGAGCTCGGCCGCTGCGCGCTGCCGAGCTTCAACATCTACCGCCTCGGTTTCGATCCGCTCTTCCTCGTGGACACGATCGAGCGCCACGCGATGCGACGTCACATCCGGCTCGGCGTCGCCCAGCCGCTGGCGGAGCACGACAGCGAGTTCATCGCGGTGGAGGACTACCCGAGGCTCGCGCCGACGTTGATGGCTCTGGCGGAAGCGTGTGACAGCCGTGACATCACCATCGGTTTCGACTGCGGCTTCACCCTCTGCATGTTCACGCCGGAGCAGATCGGGCGCTTGCAGCTCGCCGGCTGCCGGTTCAAGGCGTCCTGCGGCCCGGCTGTCGACGTCGGCACAGATTTGTCCGTATGGGCGTGCTTTCCGCTCTCGACCTTCGCGCGAGGAGCGGCGCTCGACGATTTCGGTTCGCTCGCGGAGATCGTGGACCACTTCGCCGAGGAATACGATCGGCTGTACTGGACCGGTGTGCTCCCCCAGTGCATCGATTGTCGGCACCGACGGCGCCGACAGTGTCCCGGTGGCTGCGCTGCGCACGTCTATCGGAGCTTCAACCCATGCGAGTGAGCCAGAAGACGCCGCCCGAGGCGAGGCTGGCCATGCCGCCTCCCCGTCGCAGCTTGACGGTGATCCTGAAGGCGACCGACATGTGCAACGCCGCGTGCACGTTCTGCTCCATCGGCCCGTCCGGCAAGGAGCGGATGGCGTGGGAGGATTTCGAGCGGCTCGCCGAAGAGCTCGAACGAACGGCGAGGATCTGGGCCCTCAGCCGGCTCGAGCTGACCTTCCACGGCGGAGAGCCCACGCTGCTCGGTGCCGAGTGGATCGATCGCGCCTGTCGCCGACTCTCCGGCATCGACGCCCAGGTCGCGTTCTCCATGCAGAGCAATCTGCTGACCTTCGCCGACGACATGGTCGAGGTCGCCAGGCGGCACGCGATCCGTGTCGGCTCGTCGATCGACCCGCTGTTCCGGCAACGGCGCCTCGCCGGGGGCGGCGACGGCTACCCGCGGTGGGTCCGCAACTACGAGCGTCTGTGTCGGGAAGGGTTCTCGGTCGGAGCGATCTTCGTGGTCACCAGAGAGGCGGCAGGCAGGGCGGCCGACCTCTACGACTGCTGCGAGCAACTCAACGCGCTCACCGAGCACCCATTCGGTCTGCAGATCAACCCGGTCTACGCCCAGGGCCGCGCCGCGGCCAACCAGGAGGTGCTGCTCTCCGCGGCCGAGTACGGTCGCTTCCTCGTCGACGTCCATCGCCGCTGGGAAGACGCCGGTCGTTCCGTCAACGTCGGTCCGATCCGCGAGATGGTCGAGGCGTTCGAGCAGCCGGGTCGTCATCCGTCGCTCAGTTGCTCCTTCGGCGGCAATTGCGCCACGACGCACGTCGGCGTGGACTGGGACCTGAACGTGGCGGGATGCGGTCGTCGACTCGACAGCGGGGCACTGCTCGGCAACCTGCGCGATGCCCACCTCGACGAGCTGGTGCGGAGCAGCGAGGAGATGGCGCACATCGACCGGCGCTCGAAGCTGTTGCGCGCCGGCGACTGCGCCGACTGCCGCTTCTTCTGGGTGTGCCGCGGGGGCTGCCCCGACGCCGCGGATCTGGCGAGCGGCTCGGTGACGGATCGGTCGCCCTGGTGCGAGGCCTACACGATGCTCTTCGAGGAGATCGAGCGCAGGACCGCGGCCCGACCGCGCCCCCGCGCCAGGCGAACGACCCTCCGCGTCGGCGTCGAACCCGGGGCTCTGCAAGGTGGCCCGATCGCCGGTGAGGTCGTCGAGCGCTGGATGTGGCCGACCGACGAAGGCCGCGCGTTGCGCTTCGACAGCGGCCTCGGGAGCGCCCTGTACGGACCGTCCGATCTGCTCCGCATCCGGGTGCACAATCGCCACGCGAGCGCGCTCACGATGTGGCAGGACCTGGTACGGGACGTGCGGGTCACGGTCGAGCTCTTCGAGGCGGAGGGGCTCGAGACCGCGCTGAACGTGCTCAACGCGCTGGGCGCCACCGTCAGGCTCGACTTGCCCCGGATCGCGGCTTCGCCCGAAGGGCCGGGCGCGCTCGCCGCCGCGCTCGAGCGCTACCTGACCGACCCTCTGTGTCGGATCCAGGTGCGGCCGTTCGCCGACATGCTCCAGAACGCCGTCGAGGGGCGGCGCTCCGAATCGACCAACGTCTGGGGCTTGCCGCCGGGCACCTTCGACGTCGTATGGCCCGAAGGCGACGCACTCGGCGATGACGAGACGGCGTGCGAGCAGCTACGCGCCGACGTCGATCGAGATCTTGCCGCCTGGCAAGCCCAGCATCTTGGGTGCCGCGACTGCCCTCACCTCGCGATCTGCGGCGGACGGCTGGTCACGGGAGGCGAGAGCCCCTGCGGGCCGACCCTGCGCGAGCTCGTCGACCGCATCGCCGGGCTCGCGGCGACCATAGGCCGGCAGCTCGAGGAGGCGGCGAGGGAAGGGCAATGACGCGAGGCCCGCGCGGGCTTTTCGTGGTGCTGTTGCCCACCCTCGAGTGCAACCTGCAGTGCGACTACTGCTTCGAGCAGCACCCGCGGGGGCGGTGGGACGAAGCGACGACCGATCGCGTGCTCGACGACATCGTCGAGCTGGCGGAGCGCCGGCGCGTGGACCATCTGCGGCTGCACTGGCAAGGGGGCGAGCCTCTCCTGCTCGGAGAGGAGCGCCTGTCGGCGGCGCTCGAAGGGGCGCGGGCGCGCGCCGCGCGCGCCGGGATCGAGCTCGAGCAGTCGATGCAGACCAACCTGACGCGCTACCGCTCGAGTCTGGCCCCCCTCGTGAAGGAGCTCCTGGGCGGGCGCCTGGGCACGTCCTTCGAGCCCGGCCCCGCCCGCCGATTCCCAGCCGAACAGGACGGGGCGCGGTTCCGCAAAGCCTGGCTCGAGGCGTTCCGCACGGCCGAAGCCGACGGGCTCGAGGTCGGTGTCCTCTCGCTGGTGGGGCGCGACGCCCTCGACGAAGGCGCCGCGAGCTACCTCGAGCGGCTCGGTGAGCTGGGGATCCGGCGTGTTCGCTTGACCCTGCCGTTCGAGGAGCCGGGCTCACCGCCCCGAGGCTACTGGCTGGACGCCGGGCGCGTGGGTGGCTTCCTCGCCGACGCCTATCGTTGGTGGATCGAGCACGGACGCGACGAAGGAGTGCGGCTCAAGCCGATGGCGTGGTTCGAGCAGATGCTGACGGTCGGCGAGTCCGCAGAGCCTGGGCTGTGCATGTTCGCGCAGAGCTGCGTCGAGATCGGGCTCTGCATCACACCGAGCCTCGACGTCACCCTCTGCGACAGCTTCGCGACGAGCGCGCGGCTCGCACTGTACGGCAACCTTCGGGAGGAGCCGCTGTGGCGCATCTACGGTGGAGACGCGTGGCGTCGGGCGGCTCGGCGCTGCACCGAGCTGTGGGGCGCGCCTTGCCTCGAGTGCCGGTATCTGCCCTTGTGCTACGGGGGCTGCCTCGTGCGGGCCGCCCGCCCGTCGCCCTCCGCCCCAGAGCGCTTCCACTACTGCGAGTCGTACCGGGCGCTGTTCGAGGCCATCGAGCGACACGGGCCGCGTCGAGCGACGTGACGGCTCGCGCTGCTCCTTCTTGGGAGCTGGTCCGGAAGAAGTCGCTCGCGATGCAGGGCGCTCGCCGTGGCGGCGTCTTGCGAACGACTCCGCGGCGCCTATGGGTCTCGCCGTGCCGAGCCGGCGCTGGTGGCTGTTCGCGGTCGGTGCGGTGCTGGTCGCGGTCATCGGCGTGCTCGTCGCGTATCGGGCGTTTCGAGGCCGGAAGGTCGAGGCCTTCCGGGTCCGCCGCGCCGACGTGGTGCAGACGGTCGTGACCAGCGGGCGCGTGCTGCCCGTCACCGAGGCGGCGCTCGGGCTGCCGGCGGGCTCGACGGTCGAGCGGGTGCCCGTGGACGAGGGCGACCGAGTCGCGGAGAACGAGGTGCTGCTCGTGGCGGACACCGACGAAGCGCAGGCGGCGCTCGAGCAGGCGCGCGCCCGCGTCGCGCGCGCACAGGCGCGACTCCGGCAGGTGGAGCAGGCAGGATCCGCGCTCGCCGCCGAGCGGCTGCGCCAGGCGCGGCTGGCGGCGGAGCAGGCCGAGCAGGACCTCGCGCGGGCCGAGCGGCTGGCCGAGGCCGGCGCGGTCCCCCGCACCGACGTCGAGCAGGCCCAGCTCGCGCGGGATCTCGCCCAGAGCCGTGTCGAGGCGGCGGCGGTGGAGCTCGCCGAGACCGCGCCGCGGGGTAGCGAGGCGGAGCTCGCCGCGGCCGAGCTCGCCGAGGCCGAGGCCGCGGTCGCCGCCGCGAAGGCGCGGCTCGAGCAGCTCGTGGTCCGCGCGCCGGCCGACGGGACCGTGGTCGACCGGCGGGTGGATCCGGGCACCGCCGTCCAACCCGGACAGGCCGCGCTGACGTTCGTCGCCGACGGACCGACGCGGCTCGTGGTGGAGCCCGACGAGGCGAACCTCGCGCTCATCGACGTGGGCCAGCCGGCGACCGCGTCGACCGAGGCGTTCCCGGAGCGGACCTTCGACGCGGAGGTCTCGTGGATCGCGCCAGCGGTCGATCCCGACCGCGGCACCGTCGAGGTGCGGCTCGTCGTGCCCGTGCCGCCGCCGTACCTCCGCGCGGACATGACCGTGTCGGTCGAGATCGTCGTCGGGCGCGCACGCGACGCGCTCGTCGTGCCGGCGTCGGCCGTTCGAGACGCGGCATCCGATGCGTCCTGGGTCGTGCTGGTTCGCGACGGGAAGGGCGAACGGCGTCCGGTGCAGGTCGGTCTCGAGGGTGACGCGGTCGTCGAGGTGCGGCGTGGGCTCGCGGAAGGGGACGTCGTCGTGACCGAGGCCCGGGTGCGCCCCGGGCACCGGGTTCGGCCGCGCGTGGGGGGTGGGTGAGCCGTGCCGACCGCGTGGTACCTGGCGCTTCGGTTCCTGCGCGAGGGGCGGCTGCAGACGGGGCTGATCGTGGCCGGCGTGTCCGTCGGCGTGGCCGTGCTGGTGTTCCTGTCGGCCCTGATCACCGGCCTGCAGGCGTCGCTGATCGAGCAGACGCTCGGGACGCAGGCCCACATCGTCGTCCGCCCCCCGGAGGAGCGCGTGCGGGAGCTGCTCGAGTCGCGCGTCGGGCGTCGCGCCGTCGTCGCGAGCCGGGTCGAGAAGAGGGCGCAGCGCGTCCGCTCGATCGACCAGTGGCAGCGGGTCGACCGTGAGCTCGCGCGGACGCCCGGCGTCACCGCCGTCTCTCCCATGGCGACCGGGGCCGCGTTCGCGGTGCGAGGCAACGCCGACCGCTCGATCGCCCTGCTCGGCGTGGACCCCGAGCGCTACGCCGGCGTCATCCCGATCGAAGAGCACGTGGTGCAAGGCCGCTACACGCTCGCGGGTACCGACGCGCTCGTCGGGACGGTGCTGGCGGACGACCTCGGCGCCGACCTGGGCGATCGCGTCCGGGTCACCACCGCCGAGGGGCGCGGCCGGACCTTCGTGATCCGGGGGATCTTCGACCTGGGCAACCGCGACGTGAACTCCCGCTGGGTCCTGGTCTCGCTCCGCAACGCGCAGACCCTGCTCGACCTCACCGGCGGCGCGACGAACCTGGACCTCACGACGGAGGAGATCTTCGAGGCCGACGAAGTGGCCGAGCGGATCGAGCGGAGCACCGGCCTGCGCGCCGAGAGCTGGATGGAGCGCAACTCGCAGCTCCTCGTGGCGCTGCGCGCGCAGACCGCGTCGAGCACGCTGATCCGGGTCTTCGTCATGATCGCCGTGGCGATGGGGATCGCGAGCGTCCTCATCGTGTCGGTCGTGCAGAAGTCACGGCAGATCGGGATCCTGCGCGCGATGGGCGCCTCCCGGGGGACCATGCTGCGCGTCTTCCTCGTCCAGGGCGGGCTGGTCGGGCTCGGCGGCGCGCTCGTGGGCTCGGTCGCGGGCGCTCTTCTCGCGCTCCTCTTCGGCGGGCTCGCGTCGGGCCCGGGGGGCGAGCCGACCTTCCCGGTGTCGCTCGAGCCCGGGCTGTTCGCGGTCGCCGTCGCGATCGCCACCGTCACGGGCGTGCTCTCGGCCGCGCTGCCCGCGCGCCGTGCCGCGAGGCTCGATCCGGCCGTCGCCATCCGCCATGAGTGACGCCGTCGTCGAGCTCGCCGCCGTGACGAAGGACTACGGGCGGAGCCGGATCCTCCATGGCGTCGACCTGCAGATCGGCCCGGCGGAGCTCGCCGCGCTGATGGGACCGTCCGGCTCCGGCAAGAGCACGCTCCTCAACCTGATCGGCCTGCTCGATCGGCCCACCGCCGGCCGCGTCGTGATCCTCGGGCGAGACACGGGCCGGATGGCCGAAGCGGATCGGACGCGGCTTCGGGGGAGCACCATCGGGTTCGTCTTCCAGTTCCACCACCTGCTCCCCTCTCTCACGGCGATGGAGAACGTACGCCTGCCGCGGGTCATCGAGGCAGGCCGGGTGCGAGCCGGGATGGAGGCGGCGGCGCTCGATCTCCTCACGCAGTTCGGTCTCGGCGACCGGGGGGACGCGCGCGTGAGCGAGCTGTCGGGAGGAGAGCAGCAGCGGGTGGCCATCGCGCGCGCGCTCGCGCTCGGGCCGGCGCTCGTGCTGGCGGACGAGCCGACGGGCAACCTCGACACCCACGCGTCCGACCGAGTCTTCGACCTGATGCGGCGAATCAACCGCGACCTCGGGACCGCGTTCCTGATCGTGACGCACGATCCGCGGATCGCCGAGCGGTGCGACCGGGTGATCGAGCTCGTCGACGGGCGCATCCGCGCCGACCGGCGGCGGGACACATCACCCCGGCCGGGGTGAGGCCTCGACGGGCTCGGGCGTGGTATTCCGTCGGGACGATGGCGCCGCCCGCTTCGTACGTGACGGACCTCTCGGACCTGCTCGACGGGCGGGGGGAGCCGGCGGGGGCGTTCGGGCGCTACGTGGGGCTCCTCGTGGAGCACGGGTCGGTGACGCCCGTCGGGCAGCACGGGCCGGTGGCGATGACCTGCGCGAACCCCGCGCGGCGGCGGCGGTGCGGGAGCGGGCTGTGGGTCCGCCGGAGCTCCATCGCGGAGATCGAGTGGCACTGTCCGCGGTGTGACGAGCACGGGCTCGTGTACGGGTGGCGGCGGAGCCGGTTCGACCTGAGCCACGCGCCGGCTCCCCGGGGCCGGGAGGGCGCGGCCGGCGGTGCGGTCCGGGTCGAGGAGCTCGACGCGGTGCGCCGGCTCGACGAGCACGGCAGAAGGACGCGGCGGATCCTGGCCGAGGCGATCGACGTGGGGGACGGGTACTGCGTGCTGCCGGCCGGGTACGCGGAGCTCTGCGAGCTCCACGACGTGGCTGCGGCGGCGGCAGAGCGGGCGCGTGGGCGGGAGCGGCGGCTCCTCGATCGGTTCGCGGCCCGTGTGGACGCGCTCCGGACGACGCTGCCCGAGTTCTCGGAGCTGCCCGAGGAGGCGGTCGATCTCGAGCAGGCGCGGCGCGCGGGGACACCGGCGGACGTGATCGCCATCGCGCGCGAGATCGCGGCGGAGCGAGGCCGGGACGACGTGCTGATCGAGGATCTGCTGACGGCGCAGGAGGCCTGGCAGGACGGCCGGCGGCCGCTGGTGCATTGAGGCCGCGCGGCGGTGCCGGCCAAGATCACGCCGCCCGGCGCTTGTCGCGCCCTCGCACGACCATGAACGGCTCCTGGCCGAACACGAACGTGAGGCCGTGGGGCGCCTCGCCCGAGACCCGGAGCGAGCGGAGCTCGTGGACGTTCTCGAGGTGGCAGGATGAGCAGAGGCTGACGAGGTTAATCCACCGGTCGTCGCCGCCGAGCATGCGCCACAGGACGTGGTGCAGCGTGCACAGGCGCTTGTCGCAGCCGGGGCTCGCGCAGCGGAAGCGGTCGCGGCGGTGGATGGGGTGCCACTTGGTCTGCGCGGCGCGGGCCTCGTGGATCCAGGTCTTCCAGTACCAGACGCACAGGGCCATCAGCAGCGTGCTCGGGCGGGCCTCGTCGCGGTACTGCTTGCGCGCGGCGCGGTAGAAGCCGGCGACCTCTTCGTTGGTGCGGATGCGGAGGGTGACCTCGCCCTTCGATTTGCGCCGGCGGCGGGCGTGGACGGCGCGGGCGAGCTCGTCGGCGAGCTTGGCGAGGTCGCGGTCCGCGTTGTTGGCGGTGTCGGAGATCTGGATCGGGTCGGAGGGGTCGTCGGTGGTGGCCCGGGCTTCGGTGGCGCCTGCTCCGTTCTCGTCGATCCAGATCTCCGCCTCCGCCTCGGTCTCGGCCTCGGTCTCGGCCTCGGCCTCGGCCTCGGCCGCGAGCCGGTCGAGGGTCTGGCCGATGGTGTCGCCCGAGAGCATGTCGCGCTCGAAGGCCTCTTCGTCTGCCATCTCCTCGTCGGTCGGCGGCCAGGGGTCGCCGCTGGTCTCGCGCAGGCGGACGGCCGCGTCGACGACGCGGACCTCCTCGCGGAGGTGCTTGAAGGTGCGCTCCTTGGCGCGCGCGATCCACGCCTCGACGGTGCGGGGGGTGGCGATGCGGGCGATCTCCCTCGCGGCCTCGAAGCCGATCTCCATGGAGGAGAGGGCCTCGGCGAGAGCGGGGAGCTTCTGGCACCGACGCGCGAGGGTGATGCGGTTCCAGACGGCGCCGCGGCTCATGCCGAGCCGCTCCCGGCAGTACTGGGTGTCGGTGGCGTAGCCGAGCTGCTTCCACGAGCTGGTCCGGAAGAAGTCGCTCGCGATGCGGCCGAAGACGAGGTCGCGGCTCGTGAGCTGCATGACGAGGCGGGCCATCACGGCATCGAGGGCCTTCGCGTCGTCGGGCAGGGGCTCGGGGTCGGGGAAGTCGCCGCGGTGAATTTTCTGCAGACGTCGCGAGCACGCCTTCGGCGTCTCGCGATTCTGCACCCCACGCCCCTGCGGGGCGCGGGGCCCGGGGTTCTCGGGAAGGTCGGGTTCGGCCCGTTCCTCGGCCTCGGCGCGGCGTGCCCGGCCTTCGGCGATGCGCTTCTGCGCCCGCTCGAGCTCGCGCTGGATGGGGCGGAGGTCGTCGACGACGAAGAGGTCGGGCTCGGTGGCCATGCCCTCGGCGAGGAGGTACTCGAACCAGTCGTGGTCGCGGCCGCCGAGCTGGTGCTCGATGAGCATGCGCGTGGCCTCGACGAGGACGGCGTCCTCGGCCGGCGCGGTCTCTTCGAGGGTGCAGCGGCGCTGGGTCGGGTCGCGTTGCGCCTTGTCTTCGTCATCATCGCACCCCAGGTACTCGCGCATGGCGTGCACGGTCACGCCGGGGGCGAGCGCGAGCGCGAGGAGCTTGGCCTCGGTGTCCGGCGTGGCCTTGCGCGCGAGGAGCTCGGCCATGGACCAGTCGATGCGTCCCTCGCGCAGGGCGGCGCCGATGCGCGGGAGCTTCTCGAGTCTTCGGGCGAGGCGCGCGGACTCGTCGACCCAGCGGCCGGTGCGGGAGAGGTTCTCGCGCGCGTGGCCGTCGCGTGAGGAGAAGCCGAAGGCGGACGGGCCGTCGAGCGCGGCGAACCTGGCGGCGGCCTCGCCGAGGGCGAGCCGGGCCCGGCCCAGGCCGCGCGCGAGCTGGAAGAGCAGCTCGTCCTCGGCGCGCATGCGCGCGGATGCCTCCCGCCCTGACGACATCACAAAGCTGTCTATCACAGGCCGCAAGGCAGTCAAGAGGAAAGCAACCAAATCTCGGCGACTCAAACGTGATAAGCGCCGTTCGAGGATCGAGGAGAAGACCGGTGGTGTTCCGGAGCTCGGGCCCAGCAGATGGGTCTTGATCGCCGCCTGATGCGTGCTGAGCCGTCGTCGACGTGGGGTTGAAGAGGTGGTGCCTACGATCGGAGCCTGCAGTTGCGAAACAAAACACGCAACGACCGAGGCACCGATGACGACCATGCACACCCAGGCGGCGAATGAAAACACCGACGTTGACGAGGCGACCGTTCGTGCCTTTCGTCGTGCCCTTTCGGCGCGAGTCGGGCCGGAGGCCAGCTTCGCAGAGCGAGAGCGGGTGGGGCTGGCGCTGGCGAACGCGCTGTGCCGGGCGGACCAAAAGGAAGAGCTGCGCCGGCGGGCGAGGCACTGGGGGCTGTCGACGCCGGCGCTCGCGTACGCGGTATCGCATGGCTATGCGCACGCGCCGAGCCAAACACTGCGGTCAGCGACCGGACGCGCGGCGATGGCGCAGAAGGGGCAGGTGCGCACGGGCAGCGGCCGCCGGGCGACACAGGACGGCTTTCCAACTCGCTTGACTCGCCGACCGCCCCTGGTGTCAACTACCCACTCAATCATCGAGGGGAGGAATCGATGGACGAGAAGTCACTCGAAGAGAGGTACCGTCGCGCGCTGGAGCTCGTCGCGGAGCTGGAGACGGAGCTCGCCGTGCAGCGGCGCGAAGGCGCGAACGTGTTTCTCAACTTCCACGACAAGCGAGGCCTCAAGGCCGACGAGACGAAGAAGACCGTCGACGAGATGGTCGAACGGCTTCCGGCCGGGCAACGCGTGGTGCTGGTAGTGTCCAAGGCCGACTTCGGCAAGGTCAGCATTCCGCTGAGCATGGCCGCGGGCGAGGTCATCTCCTAGCCGCTCCGTGGAATCATCGTACTGGTCGCCCGTCGCTGCGCTCGCCGAGCAGCTGGTGGGCGCGGTCCGTGATCGGGCCAATGGAGATCCGTCCGCGGGGGAGCAGCTCCGCGCCGCCATGCTCTCGACGACGCTGCGGCACGCGTGGACGTGCTCCGAGCACTACCGTCGCGTCCTTCCGGCGTCGGTGAGCGAGGGGAGGTTCCCGCTCGCCAGGCTGCAAGAGCTGCCGATCCTGACCAAGGACCAGTACGCACGAGACGTGGCGGCCCTGCGCACGTCCGACGAGCCGGGCATCGTGCAGTGCACGTCGGGCACCACGGGAAGACCGATTCACGTCTACCGCTCGAATACGGAGATCGCGTTCCTCCGCGAGTTCCAGGCGGCGGTGCAGCACATCCTCGAGGGCGACCGGAATGGGCCAGAGAGGCTGATCCTGGCGCTTCCGAACACGTACCACGGCCAGGTAATGGACCTGCCGACCGGGGGGCACGTGCTCACGACGGGGCTCTTCGATCCGGTCCAGCTCGCGCAGGCAGCACGCTGGCTGACGATGGACCACACGATACCCGGAGTGGCCCGGCGGGTGACGAGGATCACCGGAGTGTACCAGCTCGTGCAGTGGCTGACATACATGCTCCACGAGCGCGGCTTCGACTTCTCGCGGTGCAGCGTAGAGCAGGTCTACCTCTCGGGAGGTTACGTCACGTCCCGCTGGTTGGAGGTCCTTCGGCGGTCCTGGGACGCTCTGCTGATCCCCGTGTACAGCCTGACGGAGGTCTTCACGCACGCGAACCAGTGCGTCGAGTGCGGAACCTACCACTTCCTGCCCAACGTCATCGCGGAGCTGGTCGACCCCGTAGACCACGGGCCGCTCGCCGGCGACGTCGGAGAGCTCCTGTTGACGGGGCTGTTCCCTTTCGTCCAGGGGCAGCCGGTGATCCGCTACGCCACCCGGGACCTGTTCCGGCTCGAGCGGGGAGGATGCGCACAAGGCGACGGCTACCGCTTCGTGGGTCGCGTGGACAGCTCCTGGATCCTCCCGGTGCCAGGCGAGGCGCCGGTCGTGATCGGATCGGCCGAGGTGTTGGACGCGCTCGACTCGTTGGGCGAGCTCGCCCGCGTCTCGGCGCTGTCGGGCTTGCCGGGGCTCCAGGGGGGAGACGAGATCGGTAGGCCGCGCTCGGCCGTCCGGCTCGAGACGGGAGAGGGGGCCACGGCTCGGCTGTCCGTCACCGCGCAGCTTCGCTTCTCCCCGATCCTCTACCCGGACTCAGCCGAACGCTGCCGGCGCGCGCTCGAACGCGACCTGCTCAGGCGACTCGGAGGGTTGGCAGACGCCGTTCGCCGGGCTCTCTTGGACCTCGTCGTGCGATGCGTCGGGCCCTCCGAAGCGAGCGAGGCCCTCGCCTCACCATGGGAGCGAACCTCCGGCGGCGGGCAGGGGCTCGAGGGAGCTGCCGCGCAATGATGCCGACAGCCGCCGGCGAACCGCTCCTTGCGGGGCTCGAACGCTTCAAGCTCCGGTTCGGGTCGCACCAGGTCCCCCGGCCGTCGTTCCGGGCGACCTGGCGGGACCTGGCCGCGACCTTCCGTCGTGTCCGGGACGAGCGCCCGGGGCGCTTCGGGATCCTGCTCGAGAACGGACCGCTGTTCTGCACCACGATGACGGCGGTCATCGGCTCCGGCACGAGCGCGGCGATGCTCGCCCCGGGCCTGCGGCCGTACGAGCTGAGCGCGGCCGTCGAAGGGGCGGCGATAGACGTGCTGGTGACCGCCCGCTCGCGTCGAGAGACCCTCGCGAACCTCCCGTACCCGTGCAGCCTCGAAGGGGCATGGGAGCTCCCACCCTGGGGGGCGCTGGAGCTGTGGGCCGTCGGCGATCGAGCAGGTCCGGACTCCACCATCCCGGGGGAGCTCGTCTGTCAGTTCACCTCCGGCGTCACCGGAGAGTCCCGCGTGGCGTCGCGCAGTTACGCGAACGTGATCGACGAGACGGACAACTTCGTCGCGACAGTCGCGTTCGATGCGACCGACGTCGTCCTGTGCCCAGCTCCGCTCTTCCACGCCTACGGCCTGTTCAACGGCCTCGTCCCGAGCCTCGCAACGGGCGCGACATTCGTCGCCGAGCGGCGCTTCTTCCCGGCCGAGGTCGTCGCGCTCACGAGGGAGCATCGCCCGACGATCCTCATCGGCGTTCCCTTCATGTACGAGATGCTCACCCGCACGCACCTCGACGGTCAGGTCGACTTCTCCTGCTACCGCGCGTGCTTCTCCGCGGGCGCCAAGCTCGCGCGGCCGGTGGCGGATGCGTTCGAGGCGAGGTTCGGGGTACGGATCCACCAGATCTACGGATCCACCGAGACGGGCATCATGTGCGTGAACCTCCCGGGAGACGAGCCCTTCGATGCCGTGTCGGTCGGCCGACCGGTGCGCGGCCGGAGCATCGCGGTCGTCGACGAAGCGGGGCGCCCGCTGCCCGCCGGCACGGAAGGGGAGATCACGGTGCAGAGCGGCGGCACGATGGTCGGCTACGTCGGCCGCCAGGACCTGAGCAGGGAGAAGCTTCGTGACGGTCGCTACTTCACGGGCGACGTGGGGTACCTCGACCACCTGGGCCGGCTCTACATCACGGGCCGCAAGAGCGGGTTCGTCAACGTAGCCGGGCGCAAGGTCGACCCTCACGAAGTAGAGGCGGTCATGATGTCGAGCGGACTGGTCACGGAGTGCGCGGTGGTCGGGGTGCCCCGGCCCAACTTCGGCGAGACAATCCGTGCCTGTGTCGTGCTTCGCGGCGCAGCGACCGCCGAGCAGGTACACGCCTGGTGCGCCGAGCGCCTCTCGTCATTCAAGCTCCCACGCGACATCCGTGTCGTAGACGAGCTGCCCCGCAGCCCGACGGGGAAGATCCTGAGGAAGTACTTGGTTCGAGGCTGACGCCCGAGCGGAGACCCGACATGCGGACAACCGATACCGTGCGCACGGACTTCACCTACCAGTACCCGCCCTTCAACACGCTCGATTCCCGAGCGGTATCCGCCTTGCACGCAGCCGTTCGTCCGGCGCACGTCTACGTCCACGTACCGTACTGCAAGTCGAAGTGCCGATACTGCTACTTCAAGACGTGGGGGATCGGCGAGCAGACGGATGTCCTGGACCGCTACCTCGAACTCCTGACGCAGGAGATCGACCTCTACGGCAGGCGTCCCGATGTCAGATCCCTCCGCGTGCGCTCGGTCTACATCGGAGGTGGCACGCCGAGCCTGTTCGCCGCGAGGCAGCTCGAGGCGCTCACGAACGCCCTGAGGAGCAGCTTCGAGCTCGACGAGGACTTCGAGCTCTGCATGGAAGCGAATCCGGACGAGAGCGTCCTGACGCAGGAGAAGCTCCGGGCCGTGAGACGGTTGGGTGTGACGCGCCTCAGCATGGGGGCGCAGAGCCTCGATGACGAGTTGCTGCGGCTCAACGGCCGTGCCGGCAGCTCCGATGGGTTCCGGCGCGTCTACGGATGGGCGCGCGAGGCCGGGTTCCCCGTCATCAACATCGACTTCATGTGCGGGCTGCTCGGGCAAGAGTGGGAGCAGTGGCGTGCCCAGGTCGACGGCATGCTCGAGCTCGCTCCCGACAACATCGCGATCTACAAGCTCGAGCTCTACATGAACACGCTGCTGACCCGTCAGCTCGTGTCGCGGAGCGAGATCGGCCGCCTGATCGACGATGACGAGGAAGCCCGGATGGCCCGATACGCCTTCGCACGACTCCAGGACGAGGGCGGCTACCAGCCCGTGAGCTGTTTCAGCCTCATCCGACGGCCCGAAGCCGAGCACGTCCACACCCGTGGCGTGTGGGACGGGGAGAGCTTGATCGGGATCGGCCTGTCCGCCTACGGCACCTTCGGGGGGTTCTTCTATCAGAACGCGTGGGACCTCGGTGAGTACCGTGCATTCCTCGAGAACGGCGTTCGACCCATCGTCCGAGCTCACGAGGTCACCGCTGCCGAACGGATCGCCGCGACGATGGTCTACGGGACCAAGACATTCCGGCTCGACCGCCGTCGCTTCGTCGAGAAGCACGGGTTCGACATGCGCCTCCTCTACGGCGACGCGATCGACGACCTTCTCCGGCGTGGGCTACTCGTCGAGGACGGCAATTGCTACCGCGTGCCCCCCGACCAGTACGTCTTCGCCGACGATATCTGTCGGGCCTTCTTCCTCCCGGAGCACCGAACGATGATGCGGGCTCACGTGCCGCGGTGGCGTTCGGAGGAGCAGGACGCGCCCGGGGCGCAGCCCACGTGACGGCGGCGACGTGGTAGTCCTGGGATACTCTGGTCGGCGCAGGTACGCTTCCGGGGCGGGAGCGCGCCGGCGCGCCAGGCGCACACGTGCTCTGGGGACGCTCTTCGATGCCGTAACGTCGTTCGGCGACGCCGTAGAGGATCTCCCGCTGCACCTCCTTCCGCTGGACGGCGTGGGGCACGACGCCGCGGCAGCCCTGCTGGTGGACGGTCGCGTGGTCGCTGCCGCGTCCGAGGAACGCTTCAGCAGGCGCAAGCACGCCATGACGCTCGAGGGTGACACGCTGCTTCCGCGAGAGGCGGTAGCTTTTTGTCTCTCTCACCTGCCGGAGGCGAGGGATGGGATCCTGGACGTCGCGTACTACTGCGACGTGTCGCCGAGCGTCTTCGCTCAGAGGATGGATGCTCTCGAGCGCGCTCTGCCGACCTCGATCCGCTCACGGGTCCTCGAGGCGAACCGAATCGTCTACGAAGAGTCGGTGTCGAACGCGCGGGTGGCGGAGGTCATCGAAGCGTGCCTCGAAGCCTCCGGCGTGAGGCCGAAGTTGCACTTCGTACCCCACCATGTCGCCCACGCCGCTTCGGCGTTCTACTCGTCAGGGTTCTCCGATGCCGGGATCCTCACGCTCGACGCCTCGGGCGAGAAGTCGAGCTCCGTGTTCGCCTTGGGCAGCGATCAGGGCCTGCGAGTCGTCGAGGAGACGCTCCTTCCGCACTCGCTCGGTGGAATGTACATGCTCCTGACCGCCTTCCTCGGCTTCTCGCCGCTCGGCGGCGAGTACAAAGTAATGGGGCTGGCCCCCTATGGAGACCCCGGGCCGTTCAGCTCGCACATGGAGGAGCTGATCGGGCTGTCGGACGATGGGGAGTACCGGACGCCGGCGTTGGCTCGTGACGACTTCGGGGCGCATGTGCGCGAGCTGCTGGGTCCGGCCGTTGCCCGCGGGGCAGGGTTGACCCGCCGCGAGAAGGACATCGCCGCCGCCTTGCAGCGCCGCTTCGAGGATGTGGTGATGCATCGGCTGGCGGTGCTCCGCGACCGCTACGGCGTCGAGCGTCTCTGTCTCGCAGGCGGCTGCGCGCTGAACTGCGTGATGGCCGGGAAGGTCGCCCGGTCGGGGATGTTCGACGAGGTGTACGTCTTCCCCGCGTCGGGGGACGACGGTTGCAGCGTCGGGGCAGCTCAGTACGTCTACCATGACACGCACGGTGCTCGCCCGGAGGCGCTGCCGAGCACCAGCCTCGGTCCAGGCTACTCCTCGAGCGAGGTGCAGGTGGCGCTCGAGCGGCACCGGGACCGGCTCGCGTTTCGGCGCGTGCCGTCGATCGAGCGCGAGGCGGCAGCGTTGCTCGCTGCAGGCAGGATCGTGGGGTGGTTTCAGGGGCGAATGGAGTTCGGCCCAAGGGCGCTCGGCAACAGAAGCATCCTCGCGGATCCACGCGACGCCGGCATGCGCGAGCTGGTCAACGCCTGTGTGAAGCGCCGAGAGGGGTTCCGGCCGTTCGCCCCCGCCGTCCCCCAGGAGCGCGCAGCCGAGCTGTTCGACCTCGACGGTGTGCGCTCGTCCCCGTTCATGCAGTTCGCCGTGCCCGTGCTCGACGGCGCACGCCAGCGGGTGCCGTCGGTCGTACACCACGACGGCTCGGCCAGAGTGCAGACCGTCCGGCGGGAACAGAGCTCCCGCTTCTGGGAACTGCTGACGGCGTTCGGGAACGCTACCGGCATGCCGGTGCTGCTCAACACGTCGTTCAACGTTCGGGGCGAGCCGATCGTGTGCTCCCCCGACGACGCATTGCGGTGCTTCCTGGCGACGCAACTGGATGTCCTCGCGATCGAGGACTTCGTCGTCACGAAGCGCGGCTGATCCACTTGGCGCCATGACGGAGAGACGCATGACCAGGGAAGAAGTGAAGCAGAAGATCCTCGGGATCCTGACATCCGACGAGCAGATGTCGCTGCAGATCCGTGTCGAGGAGATAACGGACGACACGTCGCTGCTGACGGATGCGCGACTCGACTCCATACAGATCCTCGAGCTCACCGTGGCGCTCGAGCAGTCGTTCGGGTTCACGATGAGCTCCGAGGAGCTCAGCTTGACCCTCTTCGACCGGTTCGGGGCGCTGGTGGACCACGTGTGGGCGCAGACATGACGGGCGAGGTGCTCGTGTCCGGGCTCTCCGTGAGCCCAGGTGTGGTATACGGGCGCGTCCGAGTCCTCGACACGCCGCACTCCGGCACCGTGTCGGCGGGCGAGATCCTGGTGGTCCCGAACAGCCACCCGAGCTACGCAGTCGGTCTCTGCAACGCTGCCGGCCTCGTCTGCGAGGTGGGAGGTACGCTGTCGCACATCTGCATCGTCGCCCTCGAGATGGGGGTGCCTTGCATCACGCAGGCGGCCGGTGCCGTCGAGCTGCTTCGTGGAGTCGAGGAAGCATGCCTCGACGCCGACCGGGGGGTGGTCCGTGCGGTCCGCTGAAGAACGGCTCGAGCTCTACCGCCAGTCGCTGGTTAGAGCGTGGGGCCACACCGACTACAACGACTGGCCGGTCAAGCTCAACGCCTCGTTCCACCTGTTCCTCACGGAGTTCGGAGACGAGCTCGTCGACGATCTCCGCTGCTTGACCGATGAGCGCGGTTGGTCATCCGCGGAGGTCGCCGCTCTCTTCCGTAACCCCGCGCGGGTCTACCGCATGATCGACTCTACCGTGTACAGCATGAGACGTCGCGGGCGCACCCTGGCGGAGCAACGGGACGTGGTGCTGGCCCTGCTCGATCTCGTATCCGCGATGAAGCACGGTTCCGAGTTCAACGAGGACGGACGGAACATCGTCTACGGCGACGAGGCGTTGGAGGCTGCCTCTCGGCTCCTCGTCCACGGTCCGCTGTGCTCACGCAACGACTCCGTCCTCGTCCACCGCTTGTGCGGGATCGCCTGGGCATACACGGAGAGCATCTTCTTCCGGGCCCACGACGTCACGAAGGAGATCCACGGACCGTACCTGCTCGTCGACGGTGCGGGCGTGCTCGTGGTGAAGGAGTACCTGAACATGCGACCGGTCGAGCTGTGGCCGCGTCGCCGGCTGCTAGAGCACGCCGAGGTGCGAGTTCTCTTGCGGTACCGTGAAGGGACGGAGATGGAGATCGACGCGCTCAACCACTTGTACCACCGCGGTGGGGAGAGCATGGTGGACCAACTGCTCGGCTACCTCGTCGAGATCGACGGCCGGCCGGCGGAGCCACCGGAGATCGTGGAGCTGATCGCGGCGATGGGCGAGGTGATCGGAGGGCAGACGGCCTTCGTCGATGGCCTGTCGTGGCATGAGAAGGTCGAGAAGTACGCAGAGATCTTCTGGTTCCGCAAGGCACCCCTGCGGAGCGCAGTTGGCCTCGATTGGCAGCTCGGGCCGGAGGTGCGCGAGCAGATCCGGCGCGGACAGCCGAACCCGAAGCGTGTGCCGCGGCTTTCGCGCGAGGAGGTGCACCGCCTGGCGAGGCTCACGATCTGAGCGCGTCGATCATCGAGAGACCGGAGAGAAACGACATGAAAGAGTCGGACGCTGGAGTCATCTTCGAGGACTCGCTCGTCGGGCCAGCCGGGCCCGGGTGGCGCGTCGCGCCGGCCAACTTCGTCGAGGTGCCCGGTCAGGGCCTGGCGTACCTGCTCGACTGGCAGCGGAGAGACGAGCCCTTTCCCGTGGTCGGCACGGAGAGCTGGTCCGAGTACGTAGTCGAGATCGAGGTGCTGCCCACGTCGAGTGCGGGCTTCCTCGGAGTGAGCTTCCACGTCAGCGACGACGGCTCGCGGGCGTGCAACGTCCACTTCCCGGTGACCGGATCGGGGTGGAGCGAGGCATTCCAGTCGATGGGGATCTGGGACGGGATCTGTGCCTGGAAGCTGTATCCGGAGTCCCAGGGTTACGCGATCTTCCCGCGGGGACGGTGGCTGGCCCTCCGGCTGGCCGTCGGGCGCCGCTCCGCGCAGCTCTACCTCGGTGGGGCCGGGCGGTCGGTCCTGACCTTCCACGACCTTCCGTTCGAGCGCGGAGGAGTCGGGCTGTGGTCGTTCTGCGGGTCCGGGTACTTCCGGAACCTGAGGATCCTGGAGGCTCCGCCTTCCGTCTCCGCCGACGTGCCCGGCAACCCGTGGCGCGCCTTCGAGACCGAGGAGGTGCTCGGGACGTGGGACGTCGTTCCGCGTCCAGAGGGTGAGCTGGGCGACGAGCTGCCCCGGGGGCTCTTCGCCACGACGTCGAAGCGCTGGGATATCGAGGCCGATTCCCGGGGCGTCGTGAACCTGTCACCGCTCGCGCTCGAAGAGCCGGACCTCGACGCGGTCCTCGCCCGCACGACCGTCTCGTCACACGAGGCGCGGACGGTCCACTGCTCGTTCACGTACACGGACCACGCGCGAGTGTGGTGCAACGGCCGCCTCGTGCTAGACGGTCCGCGGCGAGGCTGGAACGACCCCGGTCGAGAGAAGTACTACGGGGGCCGCCTGATTCCCGACGAGCTCGACATCGAGCTGTCGCTCGAGGCGGGAGACAACGAGCTCGTCGTGCTGTCGGAGCGCACGGAGCCTTGGGGGTGGGGGTTTTGGGCGCGGATGGTGAGGGGCTGAGCGGACAGGAGCGCGCCGGGTACAGATGAACGGTCCGAGCGATCTGGAAGGTGTCTTCGCGCCTCACCCGGCTGGGACGCGCGCGCGGGCGCTCGCGCTCGACGCGTCGCCCCACCGGGTCGCGTCCGCGTTCCGTGGGCGCGAGGGCTTCGCCTTCCTCGACTCGTCGTCGGCCGGCGAGCAGGCGCGGTTCTCGGTGCTCGGGTGGGACCCGCCGTTGACCTTCCGGGCGAAGGGTGGCCTCGTCGAGGTTCGCGTGGGCGGCCACCGATTCGAGGCCGCAGCCGATCCGTTCGACGTTCTCGGTCGCCTCCTGAGGGCCTGCGCGGTCGAGCGCGTGCCGGGCGTCCCATACGGCGGGGGAGCTCTGGGATACCTCGGCTACGACCTGTTCCCGTTCGTCGAGCGCCACCGCGAGCTGCGCTCGACGGACGACCTCGGGCTGCCGGACGCACACCTCGGGTTTCACGACACCGTCCTGGTGTACGACCACCTGCTCGGCACCTGGACCGTCGTGGCCACGCCGGTCTTCCGCGGGCGGGGTGAGCCGTCGCGGCTGATCGAGGAACGGACGGCGGAGGTGAGAGAAGCGCTGTCCCGAGTCGAGGCGTACAGGTCTGCGGAGACGGCGCCCGGGTGCTCCATCCCCACGTCCAACATGACCCGGGAGCGGTACCTCGCCGCAGTGCGCGTGGCGCTCGAGCACATCCGCGCCGGGGACATCTACCAGGTCAACCTGTCGCAGCGGTTCCGCGCGGCGCTGCGGACCGATCCATTCGACCTCTTCACGAGGCTTCGGAGCATCAACCCTTCGTCCTACGGCGGCTTCTTGAGCTGTGAGCGGCACACCGTCATCAGCTCGTCGCCGGAGCTGTTCCTTCGGCGGGAGGGCGTTCGCGTCGAGACACGGCCCATCAAGGGGACCCGGCCCCGCGGTGCGACCCCAGACGCGGACCGGAGCCTCGAGCGCGAGCTCGTCGCGAGCGCGAAGGACACGGCGGAGCTCGCGATGATCGTGGACCTCGAGCGCAACGACCTCGGCAGGGTGTGCACGCCCGGGTCGGTGCGCGTCCTCGGGCACCGGTACGTCGACCGGCTGCCGACCGTCTTCCACACCGTCTCGACCGTGTGCGGCAGCCTGCGAGACGGCGTCGGCGCCGTGGACCTCCTGCGAGCCACGTTCCCGGGGGGCTCGATCACCGGCTGCCCGAAGATCCGATCCATCGAGATCATCGACGCGCTCGAGCCGACGCGGCGCCACGTGTACACGGGCGCGCTGGGCTACCTGGGCTTCGACGGGGACCTGACGCTCAACATCGCGATCCGGACGATGGTGGTCAGAGACGGCGAGGTGTTCTTTCAGGTCGGCGGCGGGATCGTCGCCGACTCCACGCCCGAAGGCGAGCTCCTCGAGACGCTCCACAAGGCCGAGGCGATGTTCCGCGCTCTCGGCGCAGCGGGGTCGCAGAAGGAGTGACCGGCGATCGCCAGCTCGAGCTCGAGGCGGTTCTGGACCCGGCGATCCGTCCCCGGGCTCCGGCGACCGCGCCCAGCTCGGTCGGGCGGACTCCACTACTCACGGGTGCTACCGGGTTCCTGGGCACACACCTCCTCGCGGAGCTCCTCGACGACGAGGAGCGCGAGGTCCATTGCCTCGTCCGGGCGCGTGATGCTCGTGAGGCAGAAAGGCGCCTGCGAGGCGCGTTGAAGTGGCAGCGAAGGTGGAGGCCGTGCTTCGCATCCCGGATACGCGTGATACCGGGGGATCTCACCCGCGCGTGGCTCGGTCTGTCGGAGCCCGAGCGGAGAGACCTCGTCGGACGAGTGGACGCCATCTTCCACGCGGGCGCCTGGATCAACCTCGCGTACCCGTACCGCGCCCTGAAGTCGACGAACGTAGAGGGGACCGTCGAGGTCCTCCGGATCGCGTGCCTCGGCCGGCCGATCCCCGTCCACTTCGTGTCGAGCCTCGCAGTGTTCAGCTCGCGTGCGTACGCCGATCACCGTTGCATCCCAGAGGATCTGCCGGTGGGGAGCGGGCTCGGCCTGAACCGGGGCTACTCCCAGAGCAAGTGGGTTGCCGAGCGGCTCGTATACGCTGCCGCCCTCCGTGGCCTGCCCACGTTCGTGTACCGGCCCGGCGTGATTACCGCGCACAGCGAGAGCGGGGCCTGCAACCAGCGCGACCGGCTTTCGCTGTTGTTGCAGGGCTGTCTGCAGATGAAGGTCGCCCCCCTGCTGACAGGAGCGCTCCATCTCACGCCGGTCGACTACGTCAGCCGCGCGGTCGTCGCGCTCTCGTCGTCCGCGGCCGACGCCAAGCGCGCGTTCCACCTCGTCGCACCCGTGGCGACAGCGTGGTCGGACGTGGTGGACGTGCTCCGGGACGCCATGCCCGAACTGCAGGTCGTTCCATACGACAGGTGGCTCCGCGAGCTCCGCCGCCTCGCCGGTGACCGTCCACGGAGTGTGCTGCTGCCTCTTGCCGCAGTGATGGACGAACGTCCACCCTTCGCGCGGAACAGAGCTCGACGGTTCGACTGCGCCAACACCCGCTCTGGGCTGGCCGGACATCCGCACGTGGTCTGTCCATCGGACGGACGCGTCCTCGCAGAGCGTCACCTACGCTTCCTGAGGGAGGCGATCACGGCGGTGGCAGGGCGGTGACCGGGCGCGGCCAGCGCGGTCGGCGGTAGCGCCGGCTCAGAACGCCGCGAGGGGGACGGAGAAGGCGCCGTCGGCGACGACGGGATCGAGCGTCCGCTCGAGGCACGAGCCGAGGCGGATGCCCGGGAAGGTGGCCTTGATGAGGGCGTTCTCCTCGGCGGCCAGCGAGCCGAAGGCGATGGTGCCGCTGGCGTCGGAGCAGGTGCCGAAGATCTCCGGGACCTCGGGCTCGCTCAGGTCGCGGAAGCGGACCCGCAGCGGGCTCGGCTCCGTGACGACCACGTTGTCGCCGGCGACGACCTGCTGCCCGATGGCGGCGCCGTCGACCTCGAAGGTGAGCTGCTGCCCGATGCCGACCTCGCACGCGCCCTCGGTGAGCGAGACGAGGAGGACGGGATCGCCGAGCTGGTTCGTCACGATCCGCGCGAAGGCGGCGCGCGGGGTGAAGTCGAGCGGCGTGCCGGCGCGGGTGAGGTTCACGAAGTTGGTCGGGTCGAGGGGGTCGAGGGCGATGCACAGGGGCACGCGGAAGCTGCCCCCGTCGAGGACGACGCCGCCGTCCTGCTGCGGGAAGGGAGGCTGGGTGCCGCCTGCGGTCCCGCCGATCTCGCCGGTCAGCCCGAACTCCGGGTGGCGATCGCCGCCGTCCGAGCGGAACGCCATCGGCGGCGCGGACAGGTCGTCGTTCGCGCATCCGAGCGCCGCGAGCGCGACGAGCAAGGCCGTGACTCGACAGGTCATCTCGACCGATCGATAGCCGCCCGGGGCCGCGCCGAAAGTGACCGGACGCGACATGCACGATCGCCGCGCCGTGGCGTGGAGGAGCTGGGAGACGACCGGCGCGCGGGCGGTCCGGGAGGCGCAACAGCCCGACTTCGCGTGTGAATACGGTCGAGTCGAGGCGGGCGGCGGGGCCTCCTCGACGCGACGGTCCTCGGGTAGTCTCGGCCCCGCCCGCGGCGGAAGGATCCACTGGGAGCCGACGTATCACCGCGGGCAGGAGCCCTCCATGATCGTCCAGCTCAGCCGCGACGTCGCCGAGTCGCCCAAGTTCCAGAACTTCGTCACGGCCGTCATCCTCTTCGCCGGCGTGCTCGTCGGGATCGAGACCTTCCCGGCCGCCGTCGAGCAGCACGGGACCATCCTCCATCTCCTCGACAAGATCGTCCTGTGGATCTTCGTCTTCGAGATCGCGGTGAAGATGGTCGCGGCGACGCCGAAGCCGTGGCGGTTCTTCACCGACCCGTGGAACATCTTCGACTTCGTCATCGTCGCCGCCGCGTTCATGCCGTTCGCCGGGTCGGCCGCGACGGTGCTCCGTCTCGTGCGCCTGCTTCGCGTGCTGCGCCTGGTGCGCGCCGTCCCGAAGCTCCAGCTCCTCGTGGGCGCGCTCCTCAAGAGCATCCCGTCCATGTTGTACGTGTCGATCCTGCTGCTGCTCCTGTTCTACGTGTACGCGGTCGCGGCGGTGTTCATGTGGGGGCACAACGATCCCGTCCACTTCGGCAACCTGCAGATCTCGCTCGTGTCGCTCTTCCGCGCGGTCACCCTCGAGGACTGGACCGACCTCATGTACATCCAGATGTACGGGTGTGCGAGCTACGGCTACGACGGGATGCCGGAGATGTGCACAGCCTCGAGCGCCTCACCGGTGGGAGGCGCGCTGTTCTTCATCTCGTTCGTGCTCTTCGGCACCATGATCATCCTGAACCTGTTCATCGGCGTCATCTTGAGCGGCATGGACGAGGCGCAGAAGGAGTCCGAGGACATGTTGGCCGCCATGCGCCCCGAGGGGCTGCCCTCGATCGACGACGAGCTGAGGTCGCTCGAGGACCAGGTGGTCGCGATCCAGGACCAGATCGCGCGGGTCCGCCGGCGGCGCAAGGCGATGCCCGCCCGCGAGCCGGCGTCCGAGGACCTGCCCTCCTCCCTCGCCCCGGCGGAATAGGCCCGGGCGCGTCGATGTTTGTGGGGCCGGCCGGCTTGACACGCCGGCCGAAATGATTAGCCATTCGCTCCGGCGATGATCGTCGTAGACCACGTCACGAAGTACTACGGTTCGCACGCCGCCGTCCGTGACCTGGATTTCCGGATCGAGGAGGGCGAGTGCGTCGGTTTCCTGGGGCTGAACGGCGCCGGGAAGACCACCACGCTGCGGCTCCTCGCCTGCCTGCTCCTTCCGACGAGCGGGCGGGTCACCGTCAAGGGGCTCGACGCCGAGGAGCGGCCGCACGAGATCCGCAAGCTCCTCGGGTTCTTGCCGGACACGCCGCCGGTGTATCCCGAGATGAAGGTGCGCGACTTCCTGCGCTTCGCCGGGAAGCTGCGCGACATGACCTCGGCCCAGGTCGAAAAGCGCCTGCCCGCGGTGATCGAGTCGACGGGCCTGTCGGACGTGGCGGACGACCTGATCGGGGCGCTGTCGCACGGCTACCGCCAGCGCGTGGGGATCGCGCAGGCGATCGTGCACGAGCCGGCGCTGCTCATCCTGGACGAGCCGATCCAGGGGCTCGACCCGGTGCAGATCGTCGAGATGCGCCAGATGATCCGCGACCTGCGGGGCAAGCACACGATCCTGCTCAGCACGCACATCCTGTCGGAGATCGAGCAGACCTGCGACCGCATCCTGATGCTCCATCAGGGCCACATCACCGCGCAGGGGACCGAGGACGAGCTCGCTTCGCGCTTCGGCGGCGGGATGGCGATCGAGCTGGTCGCGCGCGGCGACGAGGAGCGGCTGCGCGAGGTGCTCGGCGGGATCGAGGAGCTCACCGAGGTGACCGTGACGCCCGGCGAGGCCGGCACCCTGCGGGTGAAGCTTCGGGCCGCGTCGGACGTGCGGGAGGAGGTCGCCAAGGCCGTGATCGCCGCCGACCTCGGGCTGCTCTCGCTCGCGCGGGTGACGACCGGGCTCGAGAACATCTTCGTACGGCTCAGCCGCGGAGGTGCGTCGTGAAGAACGTCGCGCTGATCGTGCGCCGCGAGCTCGGCGCGTATGCGCGCACGCCGAGCGGGTGGATCATCGCCGCCATCACGCTGCTGTTCGAGGCGGTCATCTTCAACGCCTACGCGGTCGGCGCCGAGCCGCGGATGTCGACCGAGGTGCTGCTCCGGTTCCTCGAGGTGGCCGGCGGGACGACCATCGTGATGGCGATGATCTTCTCGATGCGGCTGCTCGCCGAGGACCGCTACGTCGGCACGCACGTGCTCATGTTCACGTCGCCGGTGCGCGAGGGCGAGATCGTGATCGGCAAGTACCTGGCGTCGCTGGCGTTCATCACGATCGTGGTGCTCCTGAGCCTGTACCTGCCGGCGCTGATCTTCGTGCACGGCAAGGTCTCCTACGGGCACATCGCATCGGGGTATCTGGGGCTCGTGCTGCTCGGGGCCTCGACGCTGGCGATCGGGATGTTCGCGTCGTCGCTCACGAACCACCCGTTCCTCGCGGTGCTCTTGACCGGCGGGTTCGCGGCCCTCCTCGAGGCGTGCTGGTGGGGCGCGCTCATCGCCGATCCGCCGCTCCGTGATCTGCTCGCCTGGTTCGCCCCGTACTACTCGCACTACCAGCCGTTCCGGCGCGGGCTCGTGCAGCTCAGCGACCTGGTGTTCTTCGGCACGGTCATCTACTTCGCGCTGCTCGCGTCGACCCGCATGCTCAAGTCGCAGAGGTGGCAATGACGCGCGTGTGGCCGAGCGTGCTCCTCGGGTTCGGGCTGCTGCTCGTGTTCGTCGCCGAGCGGATCATCGGCGAGGGCGTGGCGCGCGACGTCGGGCTGTGGCTCGGCGTGGCGCTCGCGGTCGGCTCGGCGGGCTGGCGGGCGTTCGACGGGCAGAGGGTGCGCGGCCCGGCGCGCAAGGCCGAGACCTGGCTGCTGGTGGCGCACGCCGGCGGGCTCCTCGCGCTGCTGCTCTACGCGCTCTCGACCGACTGGGGGCTCGGGCTCCTCGGAAGCGACGAGGAGGGGCGGCTCGGGGGGGTGCTCTACGTGCTCTGGCCGGCGGTGCTCGGGTGCTC
Source organism: Candidatus Neutrinellum sp. (assembly GCA_039794305.1). Lineage (GTDB taxonomy): Bacteria > Myxococcota_A > Polyangia > Polyangiales > JBDIVX01 > JBDIVX01. The sequence goes on along the minus strand of JBDIVX010000020.1, from coordinate 24,811 downwards.
CGTCATGGCGCTCGTGTTCATGGAGGCGGCCTACCGGCGGATGCCCATCGCCGAGGCGGTGGAGATCCGGCGCGTGCGGACGGCGGCCTTCGACGGGCTGAGCGTCGCGCTGGCGCTCGTGTTCGTGACGTCGATGAACTTCGTCGCGCACGAGCGGGACGTGCGCAAGGACTTCGCCTACTTCAAGACGACCGAGCCGAGCGAAGGCACGCTGCGAATGGTCGAGGGGCTCGGGACCGACGTAGAGGCGGTGCTCTTCTTCCCGCAGGTCAACGAGGTGCTCGAGCAGGTTCGGCCGTACTTCGCGCGGCTCGATCGGGCGTCGGACCACCTCTCGGTGCGCGTCGTCGACCACGCGCTCGCGCCCGAGCTCACGCGCAAGCACCGCGTGCGGGGCAACGGGTTCGTCGCGCTGCTCAAGGGCGAGGGCGAGACGCAGCAGGCCCAGACCTTCGAGGTCGGGACGGACCTCGAGGGGGCGCGGAGCCGGCTCCGGACGCTCGACGGGACGTTCCAGGAGAACCTCTCGCGGCTCGTCCGGCAGCGGCGCGAGCTGGCGCTGACGGCAGGCCACGACGAGCGGAGCCGATCCGGGATCGAGGGCGAGCCGGAGGGCATGCGCACGCGCGAGCTGATGGACGCGCTCGAACGCTCGAACATCACCGTGCAGGCGCTCGGGATGGCGCAGGGGCTCGCGAACGACGTGCCCGAGGACACGCCCGCGGTGGCGGTGATCGGGCCGCGCAAGCCGTTCATGCCGGAGGAGGTGCAGTCGCTCTTGCGCTACCTGCAGCGCGGCGGGCGGGTGGTCGTGGCGATCGATCCGAACGAGGACCACGGGCTCGAGCCGCTGCTCCTGGCGCTCGGGGTGAAGATGCCCGAGGGCGTGCTCGCGAGCGAGCGGCAGCACCTGCGGCGGACGTTCACGCAGGCCGACCGCGGCGTGGTCTACACCAACCGCTACTCGTCGCACCCGACGGTTACGCTGGCGACGCGCAACGCGGCGCGCGTGGCGACGGTGTTCGTGCAGGGCGGGGCGCTCGAGCGTTACGAGGGTGAGGAGAACCTCGAGGGCATCCAGGTCACGTTCCCGGTGAAGAGCGGCGGGCAGGCATGGCTCGACCTCGACGGCGACTGGGAGCGTGACGACGACGAGCAGGTGAAGCAGTACGAGATGCTCGCGGCGGTCACGGTGCCGGCGACGGCCGAGGGAGCCGAGGAGGGGCGGGCGGTCGTCGTCGCGGACGCGGACTTCGTGACGGATCAGCTCATCCGCAACCCGGGCAACGCGCTCGTGTTCGGCGACGCGATCCAGTGGCTGATCGGAGAGGAGCAGATCGTCGGGCCCCCCGAGTCCGAGGAGGACGTCCCGATCGAGCACACGCAGGACGAGGACAAGCTCTGGTTCTACGGGACGAGCTTCGGGGTGCCGCTGCCGCTGCTCGGCGTCGGGATCTGGGTGGCGACGCGCCGTCGGCGGCGGGCTCGGAGGGACACGCGCGAGCCCGCGAAGCAGGAGCCGGCAGAGAGCAAGGAGGCGGCGTGAGGAGCGTGCTCGTACACGGGGTGCTCGCCGCGGGCGGACTGGTGCTCGCGTGGCTGGTCTGGGTGACGCCCGAGGAGGAGCGGTCGCCGGACGAGGTCGAGCTCGTGGACTGCGCGCCCGAGCGCGTCGCGGGGCTCGAGCTGACGATCGAGCAGCGCGAGGTGAAGCTCGAGGCGCGCGGGCAGGGGGACGAGCGGACGTACTGGATCACGGTGACGCGCACGCCCGAGGACGGCGAGCCGTCGACGCGCGAGTTCGTGGGGAGCGCGGAGAAGGTCGAGGAGTACCTCGCGAAGGTGGCGCCGCTGCGCGCGCTCCGGTCGCTCGGCGAGCTCGACGAGGAGACGGCGGGCGAGGTGGAGCTCGGTGAGGAGCCGGCGGGGACGTTCGTGTACCGGTGCGGCGAGCAGACGCACGGCTACGCCGTCGGCGGGAGCGCCTTCGGGACGGGTGACCGCTACCTGCGCGAGCAGGACGGCAAGACGGCGTACCTGCTGGGCGCCGACTCGATCCGGGATCTGCAGAGCGCCGAGGCGCTGCTCATGCAGCGCGAGCTGAACGACTTCGAGTGGTCGGACGTGGAGTCGCTGGTGCTGCGCGCGGAGGACCGCGAGCGGCGGCTCTTGCAGCGGAACCGGAACGACCCGCAGCGCGCCGAGTGGGTGGACGCAGAGGAGCCGGACCGGCGGAACGAGCTGTTCGGCAACTGGCTCGACCGGCTGACACGGCTGCGCGTGCAGGACTACCTGGAGCCCGAGGCCCAGCCCGGGAGCGACGTCGAGGACGCGAGCGTGCCGCCCGTCGAGGTGCTGACGATCGAGTACCAGGCGGCCGGAGGGGATGCGCTCGGACGCATGGAGCTGGCGCGGGTCGAGACGCAGCCCGTGCGGTACTACGCGCGGACGACGGCGACGCGCGCGTGGGTGACGGTGCCTCGGTCGGTGGCGCAGCAGGTGGAGGACGACGGGCGCAGCGTGGTGGGGCTCGAGCCGATCGAGCGGCCGGAGCCGGAGCCCGAGGCGCCGCCCGCGAGCCCGCACGCTCCGGCAGAGGGCGGCGAGGGCGCGGCGGCGGGGTCGCAAGGGGCGGCGGCGCAGGGCGAAGGGGCGGCGGCGGGGTCGCACTCGCACTCGGACCCGCCCGCGGCGCCCGGCGCGCCGACTCCCGCAGCGCCCGCTCCGTCGGGCGAGTGAGCTGGCTGGGCGCCCGCGTCTCGACGCGCCCCCCCGGCTCGATCGAGAGTTCGGACGTCGACGCTCTTTCCCCCCCGGGACGTGTCGTGCCGCGTTGTGCCGCGTTGTGCCGGAAGTGAGAAACCGAGGTCCGTCCCCTAGTGCGCAGGTTTGGGACGGGGGGGTAGGATGGGGGGTATGAGGCGATTGGGGTTGGTGCTGGGCGTGGTGCTGGTCGGGGGGTGTGGGGGCGACGGGGCGAGCGCGCCGGATTCTGGGGGCTCGGGGGACTCGGGTGGGGTGGACTCGGGTGGCGGCGGTGTGGACTCGGGAGGGGGGGACGCGGGGGGCGGCGCCGATGCGGGGTCGGTGTCGGGGTGCGCGCTGCCGGAGCCGTTCGACGTGGGGGTGACGTACGGGACGACGCTGTACGTGGCGACCGACGGGGACGACGGGAACGATGGGTCGGAGGGGGCGCCGCTCGCCTCGCTCGACGAGGCGGCGGGGCGGGCTGCGCCGGGGACGCGGATCGTGCTGCGCGCCGGGACGTACGGGGGGAGCACGTACATCGGTGACCTCTCGGGAGCCGAGGGCAGCCCGATCGCGATCGTCGGCGAGGGGGAGGTGACGCTCGACGCCGAGGGTGCGGGCGAGGCGCTTCACCTGGCCGAGGCGCGGTGGCTCGTGCTCGAGAACCTGACCATCACGGGCGCGACGACGAACGGGCTGAACATCGACGATGGCGGGTCCTACGACACGCCGGCCGAGCACGTGGTGCTCAGGAACGTCACGGTGCACGGGACGGGCTCGGGTGGGAACAACGACTGCATCAAGCTGAGCGGGCTCGACTCGTTCTTCATCGTGGGCTCGGACCTCACGGGGTGCGACGCGGGCGACGCGATCGACATGGTCGGGTGCCACGACGGGATCATCCACGGCAACGCGTTCCACGAGACGGTCGGCTCGGGCGGGATCCAGGCCAAGGGCGGGAGCGCGGACGTGACGATCCACGGGAACACGTTCGTCGACGTGAACGCGCGCGGGATCAACGCCGGCGGGAGCACGGGGCTCGAGTTCTTCCGGCCGATCGACGCGCCGTACGAGGCGGCGCGGATCCGTGTGGTCGCGAACGTGTTCGTGCGCCCGGGCGAGAACAGCGGCGCGCCAGTCGCCTTCGTCGGGTGCGACGGATGCGTCTTCGCGAACAACACGGTGATCGAGCCGAGGACGTGGATCGCGCGGATCCTCCAGGAGTCGACGGACGAGCGGTTCGTCCGCTCGCGAGACGGGCTCTACGTGAACAACCTCGTCGTGCTGAACGTGGGAGACCTCCGGTCCGGGGTCTTCGTGAACGTCGGGGCGGGGACGGCGCCGGAGACGTTCACCTTCGGGCACAACCTGTGGTGGGCGCTCGACCGCGACGCCTCCTGGGGCGGGCCCACCTACTCCGACGGGATCCCCGCGGAGACAGGCTCGGTGATCCAGATGGACCCCATGCTCGCCGACCGCTCCGGCGGCGACTACCACGTGCAATCGGGCAGCCCCGCGATCGGCGCCGGGACGGAGCTGCCGGCGAGCTACCCCGATTTCGAGGGCCGCTGCTACGCCGACCCGCCCACCATCGGAGCGTTCGCCGCGCCATGAAGGTCCGCGGGCTCATCGGGGTCGTCCACCTCGCGCCCATGCCGGGCGATCCCCTGCACGCCGGCGAGGGGTTCGGCGCCGTCTCGGACCACGCGATCCGGGACGCCGAGGCGCTCGTGGCCGGCGGCGTGGACGCCGTGATCCTCGAGAACTTCGGGTCGGTGCCCTTCTCGAAGGGGACCCCAGGCCAGCGGATCCCGCCGCATCAGACGGCGACGCTGGCGATCCTGGCCGCGACGATCCGGGAGCGCTTCGAGGTGCCGGTCGGCGTCAACTGTCTCCGGAACGATGCCCGGAGCGCGATCGGGATCGCGGCCGCGAGCGGCGCGTCGTTCGTGCGCGTCAACGTCCACACCGGCGCCCACGTGACCGATCAGGGTCTCATCGAGGGCGAGGCACACGAGACGCTGCGCTACCGGCAGGAGCTCGGCGCCGCCGACGTCGCCATCCTGGCCGACGTGCTGGTGAAGCACGGCGTGCCGCTCGTGCCGATCGAGCCGGAGGCGGCGACGCACGACTGCCTCGACCGCGGGCTCGCTGACGGCGTGGTGGTCACGGGCACCGCGACCGGGGCGCCGGTCGACCGCGATCTGCTCGCGCGCGTGCGGAGCGCGGCGGGCGACCGGCTCGTGGTCGTCGGCTCGGGGCTCACGCCCGACAACGCCGGCGATCTCGCGCCGCTCGCCGACGGCGCGATCGTGGGCACCTGGCTCAAGCGCGACGGAGTCGTGCGCAACCCCGTGGATCCGGACCGCGTACGGGCGCTCGTCGCCGCGGTGGGCAGCCGGTTCCGCCCCGGCTGAGTTGCATTGGGGACACGCCCGAATGCAACTCGAGTTGCATCGGGGACACGCCCGAATGCAACTCGGGGGCAGGGCGCGTTGCACGCGGCCGCCCCTAGAATCTCGGCTGGCTGCACTCGTCCGTGCACCTGCAGCCCGCCGCGCAGGCGTGCTCGCCCGCGTCTGCCGGGGCAGCGGGCGCGCCCGGCGCCAAGTCCACGTCGCGGCACGCTCCGTCGACGCACGTCTCGTCCGAGCCACAGCGCAGGCCGACGCAGGCGTCGGTCAGGTCGAGGTCGACGGTGAGCGAGCGGCCGCGGACGAAGGAGAAACGCGCGCTTCGGCGAACGACGACGCGGCGGCCCCGCAAGGCCTCGGCCGCGACGACGACGGGGCCGAGCGGGCCCCCGTCGTGGACGAGGGTGAGGGTGACCGGAAAGCGCGTGTCCGGCCCGAGGTCGAGCTGTGCTGTGTAGAGTCGACCGCCGATCTGCGTCGCGTCGACCTCGTAGCGGATGGCGTCGATCTGCGATCCGATCCGGAGGTCCGTGTCCGTCATCACGATGGCCTCGGTCAGCTCCCCCGAGCAGCCGACGAGCAGCGCCGCCGCGAGCATGCACGCGCTCCTCACCGTCCGGCCCCCACGTGGATGGGACCGAGGTCGCCCGGCGCCGGCTCGGGCCTGCCGGAGGAGGCCGCGAGGACGATCCCCGTCACGGCGGCAGCCACGGCCGCCGCGCCGATCCCGCCCCAGAACCACCAGCGGCTCGTGACCGGCGCTTCGTCCACCGCCACGGGCTCTCGTCCGCCGGCGGCGAGAGCCACGGCGCTCGGAGAGGGCGGAGGCTCGAGCCGCACGTCGGCCTCGCCGCCGCGTCGTAAGCGGACCGTGCGTCGCGCCAGCACGACACCGGTCCGCTCGACGACGACGACCACGTGGCGCCCTGGATCGACCGGCACGCCGGCGCGCGCGCGATCGAGGTCGAGCGGCTCCTCGTTCAGGAGGAGCAGCCGTCCGTCGAGCGGTCCCTCGACGGTGACGCGGAGGGTCGCGACGCGCCGTTCGACCCGGCGCAGCAGCTCGGCGGCGGCGTCTCGGACGAGGAGGTCGGGGGCGTCGCCGAGCACGACGCGCCTCAGCAGAGCCGCCGCCTCGGCGACCCGTCCGCGTGCGGCGAGCGCCCGCGCCAGGTGGTAGCGCGCGCGATCGGAGGGGTGGGCCTCGAGCGACTCCCGGAAGCGTGCGGCCGCCCGGGTGTGGTAGCCGCGGTCGGCGAGCTGGAGGCCCTCGGCGAACAGGGCATCGGCCCGCTCGGCCGTCGGTTGCGCGGCCGCCGGCGCGGCGGCGAGCGCCCAGGCGGTGAAGATCCACGCGGCGAGCGCGGGCGGTCGCATCGCGCTACGGCGAGGCGTCCTGCCTCGCCGGGGCCTCTCGGTAACGAGGCAATTCGGGGGCGTGCTCATGCCGGCGAGCCGGGGCTTGCACGTGATGCGCCACCGGCTTCTTCCGGGGTGCAGCGCGCGGCGGTACCATGGGTTCGTGCGGGGAGCGAACGCAGCGATCCTGATGGCGCTCACGGTCCCGGCTGCGCTCGCGCGGGCGCAGCCGGAGACGCGCGGCACCCACGAGCTCGAGACGTGGGACGCCGGGGACGTGTCCGCGGCCGGGGCGTCGATCCCGGTCCTCGTCTACTACCCGGCGGACGGCGCGGCTCCGGCGCCGACCGTGATCGTGATGCACGGCTACCTGCGCAACGGCTCGTTCCACCGCGAGATGGCGAGCACGTTCGCGTCGCGCGGGTTCGTCGCGATCGTCCCGGACATGCCGTGCGGCGTCGGCGGGTGTGATCACGACGCCAACGCCGCGCAGCTCGCGGCGCTCTTCGATTGGGCGATCGCGGAGGCGGGCGACGCGGGCTCGCCCATCTCCGGGTTGATCGACGCCGAGCGGCTCGGACTGGTCGGCCACTCCTGGGGTGGGCTCGCCGTGCACCTGGCCACCGCGTTGGACGATCGGGTTCGCGCGGTGGTCTTGCTCGACCCGAACGACGACGGCGGGGTCGCCGTGGACGCCGCGCCGAGCGTCGCGGTCCCGAACGCGCACCTCTACGCGGCGGTCGCCGGAGCGTGCAACGCGGCGTGGGAGCCCGACACGATCTTCGGGCTCACCTCGGCGCCGAAGCTGCGGGCGACGATCGCGCGCTCGGGGCACTGCGATCCCGAAGAGCCCGGCGACTCGCTGTGCGCCTTCGGGTGCGGCGCGGGTGACTCGTCCACGACACCCTTCTTTCGGAGGTACACGGTCGCCTGGATGGCGTGCTTCCTCGCGGGAGACGCGACCATGGCCGACTGGATCGGCGGCGCCTCGTTCGAAGACGACGTGACCGACGGTGTGCTCGAGGGCGTGTCGACCGAGGGGCTCGACGCCGTCCCCTGCACCGGCCCGACGCCGCGAGCCGACGCGGGCACGCCGCCCGGGAGCGACGCGGGCCCGCCCAGCGAGGACGCCGGAGAGGTGACCGGCACCGACGGGGGCGGCGTCTCCGGCGACGCAGGCAGCTCGACCGGGATGGACGCGTCCACGGGGCCGCCCGGCGGCGAGGACGAGGGAGGCTGTGGGTGCGCGATCTGGCGAGGCAGTGCGGCGGGAGGTGCCCCCGCGCTGGTCGGCTGGGTCGTCCTGCTGCTCGCCGTCCGCCGCCGCCGCTGATCCGGCTACACCAAGCGGTCGTTCTTGCGCCGTCGGCCGCGCCGCGGCCGTACGTCGTCCGGCAGCGGGAGCTCGAGGTGGACGCGGGAGCGCTCGGTGCTCGTGGACAGCACGACCATCGTCTCGGTGCGCTCGACGCCCTCGATGATGCGGATCCGGCTGATGAGCTCCTCGAGGGCCGCCGTGTTCTTCACCTTCACTTTGAGCAGCAGCGTGGGGCCGCCCGTCACGTGATGGCACTCGAGCACCTGCGGGATCGGGTTCACGGTCCTCTCGAACCGGTCGATGCCCTTCGGGAAGTTGATGGAGACGCCGACGAACGCGGTGATGTCGAGGCCCACCTTCCTCGCGTCGACGTCGGCGTGGTACCCGCGCAGGACGCCCTGCTGCTCGAGCCTGCGGATGCGCTCCATCACCGACGGGGCGCTCAGCCCGACTTGCTCGCCGATGCGCGCGAGCGGTGTCTTGCAGTCGTCCTGCAGGGCCGCCACGATGCGCACGTCGAGGTCGTCGAGGTCGGGCGGTTCGTCCACCACAGGCGGCCATCGTACCGATCGCCGAGCCGCCGGGCGAGGGGCTGCGCAGCCCGTCGCGTCAGTACCCCACCGCCAGGCCCGCGGCGACCAGCAGCTCGGCGCCGCTGCCGCCGTTCGCCGCCTCGAGCCGGTCCCCGAGGACGAGCGCGCTGCCGCCGAGCGACAGCTCCCAGCCGCCGTACCGCTCCGGGACGAAGCCGAGCCCTGCGGTCACCGAGAGCCCGGCGTTCACGTACCCGAAGGCGTCGTCGCCGTCCGCGTCCTCGTAGTAGTCGCCGAGGCTCGCGCCGACGGTCACGGGCAGGCTCACGCCGAGCGCGAGGTCGTCGCCGTCGACGAGCGAGAGCCCGGGCCCGACGCCCACCTCGAGGTACGTGCCCTCGCTCGGACCGAACGCGGTCCCGCCGAGCTCGCGCGCGACCGTGACCGACGGCTGGATGCCGCCGAACCGGCCTGCGCCGAGGTCTTCCCACAGGCCGGCGTCGTCGAAGCCGACGCTGCCCGCCAGCTCGTGCACCGTCGCGAAGGAGCCGTTCGGGCTCGTGTACGCCGTGTAGGTCACGCCCACCGACAGGACCTCGGCGAACCCGAACGACATGCCCGCGTACAGATCGGCCTCGTACCAGGCCGCGGGAGCCGACTCGTTCGCCTGGTGCTCCGTGTGCAAGCTCGACCACAGCCCGAGGCTCAGGCCCACGCTGGTGAGCGCGCCGGCGCCCTCGTAGAGCGTGAAGCCCGACTCGAGGCTCGGCTGCACGACGACTCCGTCGGTCTCCTGCACGATGCCGCGGAAGAAGTACGCGTTCGTCACGACGACGCTCAGCGAGGCCGAGGGGCCCGCCGGCTCCGGTGCGGCCGGCTCCTCCTGCGCGGCGGCCGCCGCCGGAGCTGTTAACAGGGCACACGTCACGATACCGCCGATGCGTCGCCTGGCCATGCTCGTCTCCTATCGGTTCCTCTAGTCCCGCGGCGTCAGGGGGGAATCCGCGCGTCCTCTGGCTCGGACGCGGCGACGGCCATGGCCGCGGTCTCCGCGGCGAAGGCCTCGGCCGAGACGCCCTTCAGCTCCTCGCCGTAGGCCTCGACGCCGCACTCGGCCACGTCCAGCCCTTCGAGCTCGTGCTGCGCCTCGACGCGCACACCGCCCGGCAGCATCTTCATGCCGAGCCACACGGCGGCGCCGGCCGCGAACGCGAAGCCCGTCCCGCACAGGGCGCCGAGCGCCTGCACGCCGAGCTGGGACGCGCCGCCGCCGTGGAACAACCCGACCTCGGCGCCGAACAGCCCGACGGCGAGCGTGCCGAAGACGCCGTTGACGCCGTGGACCGCGATCGCGCCGACCGGGTCGTCGATCTTCGACCGCTCGAGGAGGAAGACCCCCTCGACGACGAGGACGCCTGCGATCAGGCCCACGAGGACCGCCTCCACGGGGCCGATCACGTTGCAGCCGGCCGTGATGGCGACGAGGCCGGCGAGGGCTCCGTTGAGCGCCATCGACAGGTCGAGCATCCCGGTGCGCAGCCGCACGTGCACGAGCGCCGCGAGGAAGCCCGCCGCAGCGGCGAGGTTGGTCGTGAGGATGATGCCGCCGATGGCGTCCGGGTGCGCGGCGAGCTCGCTCCCGCCGTTGAACCCGAACCAGCCGAGCCACAGGATCAGCACGCCGAGCGCCGCGAGCGGGAAGTTGTGGGCCGGCATGGGCCGGCTCGAGCCGTCCTTGGCGTACTTGCCGAGGCGCGGGCCGACCGCGATGGCGCCGGCCAGGGCCATGCCGCCGCCGACCCCGTGCACGACCGTGCTTCCGGCGAAGTCCACGAAGCCGAGATCGGAGAGGAACCCGCCGCCCCACACCCAGTGTCCGACGACCGGGTAGATGACGGCCGAGGCCACCGCCGTGAACAGCAGGAACGTGCCGAGACGCGCGCGCTCCGCGACGGCGCCGCTCACGATCGTGGCGGCCGTGGCCGCGAAGACGAGCTGGAAGAAGAGGAAGACGTACAGCGGCACGTTGTCCGGGGCGCCCGCCACCGTGGCGTCGGCCGCAGGGGCGAACCCGGAGAGGCCGACGAGCCCGTTCCCCTGCCCGAACATCAGGCCGAAGCCGACGAAGAAGAACAGGAGGGAAGCGAGCGCCACGACGCTCACGTTCTTCAGCAGCACCATCACGGCGTTCTTCTTACGGCAGAAGCCGCTCTCCACGAGCGCGAAGCCCGCGTGCATGAAGAACACCAGCACGGCGCTGAACAGGACCCAGAGGCTGTCGAGCACTCGTTCCATGGGCATGGAGCATTGCCGCCCGCTGTTTCGACCTCGTTTCCAGGAGGAAAAAAGGGATGGAACGCGCCAAACGAGCGCCTTTGCGGTAGTCTCGCCGCATGGCGGACGCCGCGGCGCGCGCGGGCGAAGAGGTCCGCGAGCTGGTCGAGACGTTCCGGACGCTGGTTCAGCGCAGCACCGGAGGGCTCCTCGGCGCGTTCGCCGTCCTGACGGTCACGCGACTCGTCTTCCAGACACCGGGTTGGGTGGTCGCTTACCTGAGCCAGGACGCCTTCGACGCCGGCGCGGTCGGCGACCTCGAGGCCTACGCGACCGCGGGCGTGTGCACGGGCACCTTGCAGCTCGTCGGGGAGGTCGCCGTCGCGGCGCTGACCATCGGCTTGCTCCGCAGCGTCCGCGTGCTGTCGGTCGCGGGCCGGCGCGCGGCCGGCGGGGCGTTCACGATCCTCTGGCGTGCGTCGCGGGGCTACCTCGCGACGCTCGCCGTCTGCGTGATCGTGAGCGTCGGCACGGCCGTCGGTGCGCTGTTCTGCTGCGTGGGGGCGCCCGTCGCGCTCTTCTTCCTCCTGCTCGCGCCCTACTTCGTGACCGCCCGCGATCTCGATCTCAGGTCCGCCGTCGAGCGGAGCGTCGAGAGCGCGAGGGCGAGGCCCGCCGCGGTGGCCGTGTCGGTCGGCGCGCTCCTGGCGGTGGCGGCCGTGACGTTCGGTCTCTCGGCGGCGATCCAGTCCCTGATGGGCTCTGCCCTTTCCGCCGCGGGCGTCCTGGTCGCCTACCCGCTCGTGTTCCTGCTCTCGTCCGCGGCGCTGTTCTTCTCGCTCGCGTGGATCGGTGCCCTCGGCGTGAGCACCGACCGCGCGGCGGGCCGGCAGTGACCGTCACTCCGTGAGGTAGCGGAGCCCGTCGTTCTGCCGGATGACGACGCGGTAGTTGGCGCGCACGCCCTCGAACGTCTCCGTCGTCCCCGCCGCGTCGGGCCAGCGCACCTCGACGGAGTCGATCGCGCACGTGCCGCCGAGCCCGACCGTCACGTCCATGTCGTGCTGCATCCCGAAGTGGCCGTAACCTGCCTGGACCTCGCGGGTCTGCGTGACGCCTCCGGCGGTCACGCGCACGATCGCGCCGACGGCGCTCCGGTTGGTCCCGGCTGCCGCGTCGCCCTCGAGGTGGATCTGGGTCCAGTTGGCATCCTGGCCCGTGGTGTTCTCGTAGACGCGGACCGCGGGCCCGTCCGGCCACGCGTCGGCGCAGTCGCGTGCGGTGCTCGACGCGACGACGACATCGAGGTCGCCGTCCCGGTCGAGGTCCGCGAGCGCGAAGCCGGGCGCGCAGGGGTGGGCCAGGCTCGCCGCTCCGCTCACCTCCTCGAACGTCCCGTCCGCCTTCTGGCGGAAGAGCCAGAGCTGCTGGTCGGGGTAGTCGCTCGTTCCGAGCAGGACGTCCATGCGGCCGTCGTTGTCGAGGTCGGCGAGCGCGCTGCCGATGCCGCCTTCGTTCCAGCTCGCGCCGACGCGCGGCACCGCGAGGCCGGTCGTCTCGTTGCCGGGTCGCGTGAAGCGGGGCGCCCCGCCGCCTCCGGGTCCGTCGTTCACGAGCAGCTCGGACGAGTCGCTCGAGGCGCCGATGTGCCAGTGCACGATCTCGGCGCTGTAGAGGTCCTGATCGCCGTCGGCGTCGACGTCGGCGCACGCCGTGCCGAAGGTGTTGCCGTTCAGGCGGAAGGGCTGGTCGTCGACGCCCTCGTTCCAGTAGAGCCCGTCGCAGGAGATGCGCGGCGCGTCGGCGGTGCAGCTACCGGTGGTCTGACAGAAGCAGCGGTAGAACTCGTTGTCTCCGTAGTCCAGGTTCTCGTCACCCGCGAAGCCGGAGCTCTCGCCGGCGTCCGTGTAGCCGTCGGGCCCGCGCAGCCAGAGCTGGTTCCACTGCCGGCCGTAGGCGCTCGCGAGCAGATCGGTGTCGCCGTCGAGGTCGACGTCGCAGGCGGTCACGCCGTAGGTGGGACGGGAGGCGTCGCGGTCGCCCGGCGTGCCGAGCGTGCCGAGGCCGACGGCGTCGGTCACGTCCTCGAACGCGCCGCCGCCCGTGCCGCGTGCGAGGCGGTCCTGGACGCCCCACAGCGATCGGCCGTACATCGCGTACCAGTAGCCGACGAAGAGGTCGACGACGCCGTCGCGGTCGTGGTCGAGGAACGAGGCCGAGGTGGTCGGCATGGCGCGCGCGCCGTCGGCGCTCCCGGCGATCACCTCGGAGCGGGGCGCGGGGACGAAGTTGCCCGAGCCGTCGTTGAGGAGGATCTCGGAGCGGTCGCCCGGATCGGTGTCGGGGTTGGTGGGGTCGGAGTAGGTGCCGCTGTACGCGTCGAGGTCGCCGTCGTTGTCGACGTCGGCGAAGACGGCGAGGTGCGCGGCGCGGCCCTGTCCGGCGGCGGGCTCGCGCAGCGTGCCCCACCCCGACTCCTCGGTGCGGTCGACGAGCTCCCGGCCGCCGCCCGCTTTCGCTCGGTTCATCAGCACGCGGTAGGGCCACTCGGAAGGCGGCACGGAGAAGTCGGCGCGGTTGTGCGACCCCACGCGGTGGACGACGAGGTCGGGGAAGCCGTCCCGGTCGAGGTCGCCGGCCGACACGCGGCCGCCCTCGACCGCGCCCGCGCCCCAGGCGCCGGTCACGTCGCGGAACGACGGGCCGGGGTCGGTGAAGGTCGCGCAGCGCTCGGGCGGCGGGGTGGCGGCGTCGGGGCCCTCGGCGTCGGCGCCGGCGTCCGCGCCGCCGCCCGTCCTGCCGTCGTCGCCGCAGGCACCGAGGGCGAAGGTGAGCGTGAGGGTGAGAAGAAGGGAAGCTCGGAGCATCGACACCGAGGGTGTCACGGGTAGGGGGCGCGCGGCTACTGGTGCCGTGACGGGCCGACGGCACTAGAACCCGAAGTCGGGCACGCCGCCGCCGGCGAGCGCGAGGCACGCCTCCATCCACTCGGTGCGCCGGAAGCCGCAGCGGCCGTCGGCCCGCTCGACGCACTCGCTCGCGAGGTAGCACGCGTACTCGTCGCGCCACTCACACTCTCCGCCCGACTCGTCGCGGTCCGAGCACAGCTCCCCGAAGCAGCCCGTCTGCCGGCACGCGCCCGGCGTGCCTCCCGACGACCCGCCGCCGGAGGGCCCGCGCGAGACGCCGCCGTCGCTCGCGATCCCGCTGCCCGAGCCCCTTCCCACCGAGGGCCCCGCGTCCGGCGCCGCCATCCCCGCGGCCCCTGCGAGACAGGCGTGCAGCTCGGTGGTGGGGCTCCAGCGGCAGCCGCCGCTCTCGCCACGCTCGCAGACGGCGTCCTCGAAGCACTGGTCGGTCGGGGACGGCGTGCAGTCGGTCGTCACGAGGTGGTCGGAGCAGAGCTGGTCGTTGCAGCCCGTGATCACGCAGCCGCTCGACACGCGCGGCTTGCCGTCCGGCGTCTCGGGGACGGCGCCCCCTCCGGTCTCTGCACCACCTCCGCTCTCGCCCGCGGCGCGGTCGGTCGCGCTCCCTGACACCTCCGACGTGCAGCCCCAGGACAGCGCGCACGCGAGGAGGATGCATGACGGCATCCGCATGGCCCGGGCACCGAGCAGGAGCCGTGCCAGGCGCATGTCCGCGCAAATCGGCGCGCCGCGGCCGCGATCACGGAGCTTGGAGCGCGCCCCGCTCCCGCACGGCGAGCGGTTCGACTCGACCCCCCGCGTCGATGCGCAGGCCGAACAGGCCGTCGCGCGTGCGGTAGACGAGCACCGCGACGCCGCGCCTCACGAACAGCCGCCGGGCGAGGACGGGCGACGCCGCGGGCTCCGGCAGCTCGCCCAGGTCGGGCGCCGTCGCGAGCTCGACGAGCGGGGCCAGCCTCGCCCGGGTCCCGTCCTGCGCCGCCCACACGAGCAGGACCTTGCCGGCGAGGTCGGCCACGAGCGGGTCGGCCCCGGCGAAGGTCGCGGGCGCTTCGGCTCGGTCGCATCCCTCCGGCGTGCAGCGCACCTGGACGACGCGTCGCGAGTCGCCGCCCTCCTCGGACGCCTCGAGCCACGTGAGCGTCGCCTCGCGCCCCCGACAGGAGAGGTCGTACTCGTAGACGCCCGCGCGTGAAGCGACCGGCGCGCTCCACCCGCTCGCGTCGTGGAACGTCACGGCCACCGGGCGCACGCCGTGGACGACTCTGCCGTGCACGGCGGCCGCGAGCGCCTCGTTGCTCCTGCAGCCGCGCAGGCGCTCCGCCTCGGCGGGCGCCGCTCCGATCTCGACCGGGTCCGCGGCGACGAGAGCCGGCCGCGCGAACAGGCGGTCGCCCTCGATCCACATCAGCCGGTCCCACACGAGCGCCGGGGAGCCCGGACCGACGGCGGGCGGCGCGTCGAGCGAGGCGGTGACCTCGCCCTCCCGCACGCGCAGGAGCCGGTCGCCCGCGAGCACGGCGGCGGTGCCGGCGCCGGTGACGAATGCGGCCGTGACGTCCGCGTCGCCGGACCACCACGGCGTCCCCGAGAGCGCGACGAGCGACTCGCCCCGCAAGAGCAGCGGCGGGGCGCCGGGCGCCGACGCGCCGAGGCGGGTCCGTGTCGCGTCGAGCGGCGCGTCCTCGCAGGTCGCTCCCTCGAGCGGCGGCCCGTCGCCCGCGTCCCCGACCGCGCACAGCCGCGCGCCCGCGGGCGTCGACATCCACAGGCGGAGCGTCCCGGTGGGCACCGGATCGCTGTCCCGCACGAGCGCGCCGGGCGGCCCGAGCGCGTCGAAGACCGGCGTCGGCGCCTCCGAGCCCGCGTCGGGCGCGCCCGTACGCGCCGCCGGCTCACCCCCGCCCGACGCCGCCCACCACGCCACCACAACCGCCACCGCGAGCAACCCCACGCCCACCGCCCGCGCGCGCCCGTCGCCCTTCGACACCACACCCATCGCCCGCAACTTGCATTGGGACCTGTCCCCAACGCAACTCGACTTGCATGGGGGACAGGTCCCGATGCAAGTGGGGCGGGTTGCAATGGCGCGGGGGGCGTCGCATGGTCCCGGGCGATGGGGTTTCCTCACCTGGCGTACGGCACGCCGCGCAAGCTGCCGCGCGGCAAGGAGCTGCCCGGGCGGGTGGTGGTGCTCGACATCGCCTTCGCGGCGAACGCGGGGGGGGCGAGCTTCGAGCGGGTGACGAAGAAGTTCCTCGACGAGCTCGGCGACCGGCTCGCGATGTGGATCGACCACCACGACCACGAGCTCCACGCGCAGTTCGCGGACGACCCCCGCTTCGTGCTGCGAACCAAGGCACAGCACGGCGCCTGCCCGGAGCTGGTCACGCCGGAGCGGGTCGAAGCGGCGGGCAAGGTGGACACCGTCTGCTGTCACGTCGACTTCGACGGCTTGTGCTCCGCGGCCAAGTGGATCCTCGGGGGCGAGGAGCCCTACGCGGGCGCCGACGACGACGCGCGCGCGATCGACACGCGCATCGGCGAGGCGAGCGAGCGGGCCGTGCTGATGGACCGTGCCCTGCGCGCCCGGCCGCGGGACGACGCGCTCCGCGGGATCATCGTCCGGTTCCTCGTGGGCGGCGCGGGCGACAAGGGCCTGTGGGACCGGATCAAGGAGGCGGCCGGCGAGCTCAAGCGGTTCGAGGACGAGTCCCGCCGGCTCGCCAAGGCGTACCGGTTCGTCGGCGACTTGGCGGTCGTCGACGCCCGCGACCGCGACGGCCCCTACGACAAGACGCTGCTCCTCATGCTCGGCCAGGAGCGCGCGCCCATCTCGGTCGTGCACGACGAGACGACGGTGACGGCCGCCGCGCGCTTCGACAGCGGCATCAACCTCCTCGAGCTCCTCGGGCTGTCGGGCGGGATGCCCACCCGCGTGAGCGTCTCGGCCAAGGAGCTCGACGACGTCCTCGAGCGCCTGCGCCGCCGCTGATTCGTGGCTAGGACCGAGGGTACTAGATCGGCCCCACCAGGCAGCAGCCGAGGCTGCAGTAGGCGCCGCCCTCGCAGTCCGCGTTGCTCATGCACGTGATGCCGTCCTCGCACTCGTACATGGGCGTGCCGCCGTCCTCCTCCGGGTAGCACTCGGCCGGCAGGTCCTCCGCCGTCCGCCCGGGGCACAGCTCGCACGTGCCGCACTCGTTGATGCAGTCGGTGCTCTGCTCGCACCGCGGGCACGCGTCGGTGTCGTCGATGTTGTCGAGCGAGCAGTCCGCCCCGATGGCGACGTAGACCGTGTCGCCGCCCTCGAGCGCGACCTCGCAGCAGCCGAAGCAGTCACAGCCGTTGGGCGTCCGCGGCCGGCAGAACTCGAGGCAGGCCGCGCTGACCTCGCAGTCCGGGTCGGTGGGGGGCAGCTCGCCGGTCAGGCAGCCGGTCTTGTACATGCACCCGTCGTCCCCCGCGCCCGAGTTGCCGTCGTAGAAGCAGTCCTGCCACACGGGATCGCGGTTGTCGCCCGGGATGCCCGTGGCGAAGCTGCCCTCGTCCTCGTCGAAGGGCCCGGTGCACTCCGGGTCCATGCCGTCGACGAGCCCGTCGCCGTCGTTGTCCATGCCGTCGCTGCAGGCGCAGGAGCCCTCGCACAGCTCCGACCCCGGCGCGTCCGCCGGCACGATCGCGTCGCGGAAGACGGTGCCGGAGTCGGTCCCGCCCCCGCCTCCGCCGTCGCTCCCGCTCCCGCCTCCTCCGCCACCCTCGTCGTCTCCACCGCACCCGACGGCGATCATGGCGAGGCTCAAGCCCGCTGCGTACGCAGCTCGTTGGATCATCCGCATCGCTCCACCCCGTTCGAAGCGTAGTTGAGGCGATCAGTCTACGCGGGGACGGGCCGGAACGCGACCTTCCGATCGCGATCGTGTGGGTGTCGAACCCAGCGTGTGGGGAAAAACCCAACCGCCGAACGCACGCTCGAGCTCGTGTGCGACGGCGACCGACACGTGATCGCGTCCGTGTCCGGCGACCACCTGGACGCCGAGCGGCAGCCCCTCGTGGTTGAGCCCGAGCGGGACCTGCGTGGACGGCAGCTCCATCACGTTGACGGCCGCCGTGTAGACCCAGCGGACCGGCGGCAAGAGCGGCCGCCCGTGCTTGGGCGCCGGCTCGGCGTAGCTCGGGTAGAGCATGACCGCGTCGCCCGAGAGCATCGCGTCGAGCTTCGCGCGAAGCACGCGCCCGAGCTCCACCATCTCGCGCGTGCGATCGGGAAGGAGCTTCACCACGCGCTCGAGCACCGCGAGGCCGAGCGCCGGGAAGGTGTGCGGCGAGCGGCCGAGCGCGAGGCGCAGAAGCTCCCACCCGACCGGGATGGCGCGCCCCTCGCCGAGCAGCTCCGCGAAGCTCGTCTCGGCCGCCGCGTCCATCATGGACGACCAGATCTCGAGCGCGCGCCGGAGCTCTTCGATGCGCACGCGCCGAACCTCACAGCCGAGCGAGGAGAGGTGCTCGGCCACGCGGCGCTGGGCCGCCCGCAGGTCGGTGCTCACCGGGGTCCGGCCGCCGTCGTCGGGCACGTCGAACACCACGAGCCGCGACACGTCGACCTCGGCGGGATCGCCCAGCTCGCACTCGATGCACCCGGTGTCGTGCCCATCCGGGCCGGCGAGGACGCGGAGCGCGGGCCACAGGTCCTCGGCGCGGCGCGCGATCGGCCCGGTCGTCATGTAGCGCAGCGCCTCGTTCTCGCTCGTCGGGTAGTGCCCGGTGCCGGGCACGAGACCGCCGGTCGGCTTGTGCCCGAACACGCCGTTGAAGAACGCCGGCATCCGGATCGAGCCGCCGATGTCCGCGCCGAGGCCGAGGGGCGAGCCGCCGGCGCCCACGATCGCTCCCTCGCCGCCGGAGCTCCCGCCCACGATGCGCGTCGGGTCGTACGGGTTGTTGCTGCGGCCGTACACGCGGTTGTCGCTCTCCATCCACATGCACAGCTCGGAGAGGTTGGTGACGCCGAGGGGGATGGCGCCGGCCTCGCGGAGCCGGCGCACGGCGGTCGCCTCGCCAGTCGCGCGGACGTGCCGGCGCGCGACGAGCCCGGACGTCTGCGGCATGCCGGGCAGCGCGAAGCACTCCTTGATCGTGCAAGGAGCGCCGTGCAGGGGTCCGAGCCCGTCCGGGCCCCGCTCGCGCGTTTGCCGGTCGGCCGCGTCCGCCTCGGCGCGGGCGTCCTCGAAGCGCTGCGCGACCACGGCGTTCACGACCGGGTTCACCTGCTCGATGCGCGCGATGTGCGCCTCGACGGCCTCTCGGGAGCTCAGCTCCCCTGAACGGATGAGCCGCGCGATCTCGACGGCGGACAGGGTCAGGAGCTCTTCCATGCGTATCGCGACTTGGTAGCGCAATTGCCGGGCGCTTGCACCCCCGCTAACCTTCGTAGATGGCGCTTCCGCTCTCGCTCTTCGAACAGCTCCCGAAGACGGACCTCCACGTCCACCTGGACGGCTCGCTGCGGCTCCAGACGATCCTGGAGCTGGCCGAGCAGGACGGCATCGAGCTCCCGGCCCACGATCGGGACGGGCTCGCGAAGGTCATGCACCTCGGCGAGAACACGGGGTCGCTCGTCGAGTACCTCAAGGCCTTCGACGTCACGCTGCGGGTCATGCAGACGGAGCAGGCCCTCTATCGCATCGCCTACGAGCTCGCCGAGGACGCCGCCGAGGAGAACGTGCGGTACATGGAGGTGCGCTACGCACCGATGCTGCACACTCGCAAGGGCCTGCGCCTCACGCAGGTCGTCGAGGCGGTGCTCGACGGTCTCTACGAGGGCTACAAGGACTTCGGGATCCAGTCGAACATCATCATCTGCGGCATCCGCAACATCTCACCGGAGTCGTCGCTCGAGATGGCGCAGCTCGCCGTGGCGTACAAGAACCGCGGCGTCGTCGCGTACGACCTCGCGGGAGCGGAGTACGACCACCCCGCCAAGCACCACATCGCCGCGTTCAAGCTCGTCCGGCAGAACAACATCAACGTCACCATCCACGCCGGCGAGGCCTACGGCCCCGAGTCGATCCACCAGGCGATCCACGACTGCGGTGCCCACAGGATCGGGCACGGGTGCCGGCTCCGCGAGGACGGCGACCTCTTGCACTACGTGAACGACCACCGCATCGCGCTCGAGTGCTGCCCGTCGTCGAACGTCCAGACCGGCGCCGTCCGCGACCTGGCGAGCCACCCGCTCAAGCTCTACTACAACCTCGGCCTGCGGGTGACGGTCAACACCGACAACCGGCTCATCACGGACACCACCGTCTCGCGCGAGCTGTGGCTGTGCCACGCCCAGATGGGCCTCACGCTCGACGACATCAAGCGCATCATCATCAACGGTTTCAAGGCCGCTTTCCTGCCCTTCCACCAGAAACAGTCGCTGACGCGCAAGATCTCGCGCGAGCTCGACACCTTCACCGAGGAAGGGAAGATCGAGATCGAGGCCCCCGGTACGGCGGAGCACAAGCGAGCGCGGGCGCTCCCGACGACGACGAGCTAGGGAAGAGCGACCGTGACGTCGCCGCTCGCGAGATCCCCCGACGCCGTGTAGTGCGTCGAGCCGTCCGACGCGAACACGGTGAGGGAGTAGTAGTCGATCGCCGGCGCCGGACCGCGGTCCTGCACGTTGAGCCGGAAGGTGTAGCCGGCCTCGCCGTTCCACGTCCCGGGTCCGTCGAGGTCCGCGACCACCGAGCCGTTCATCCTGCAGCGCACGAGATCGGGATCGCCCTGGAAGTGATCGCGCACGATCTCGTCGTGGCAGTCGGGCTCGTCGTCGTCGCCGCAGTGACCGCGGCCGCGCCCGCGGTCGTGTCCGCGTCCATGTCCGCGGTGATGTCCCCAGCGCTTGCCGCGTCCCGGGCACCCGAACGAGCCCTCGCCACGTCCGCGGCCGCGGCGGCAGTCGCCGTCATCTTCCTCGCAGACCGTGACCGTCCGCTCGGGCGTGAAGTGATCCCACAGACCGGTCACGCTTCCGTCGGATGCTTCGGTGACGTCGCCGTCGAACTCGTCGCCCACGGCTAGCGCGCCGAGCCCGGTGACCACGCACGAGTCGAGGGGCACTGCTTCGAGCGCGGCGGTATTCGACTCACCGCGATCCATGTCCACGGCGCAGCCGGTTACAATCACGGCAATCACAAGCGGCGCGAAGATCCATCTCATGGCCATTTTCCCCTCTCCCCGTTCTCCTACTGTTACGGGAGACAGCGACACGGTCAAGGAACGCTGTATGCTGTTGTACGTGTTTGGGTGGCATCGTATGGCGCCGTGGCTCCTGCTCGTGGTCGCGTGCAGCGGCCGGCCCGCCCTCGAGGTGGGCGAGCGGTGCGAGCTCCACAGCGAGTGCACGTCGCCGTTCGTGTGCCGCCTGTCCCGCTGCCGCGTGGAGTGTCGGGGGAGTCGCGACTGCGATCCGGGCCTGTCGTGCGTGTTCGACGACGACGGGCTCGGCGCCTGCCAGCTCCCCCACGAGTCGGAATGCACGCTGAACAGTGACTGTCCGCCGCCTCTCGTCTGCAGGCGCGGCGAGTGTACGAACATGTGTGAGCGCGACGAACACTGCCCGGCGGGGACCCGCTGCATGGCCGATGAAAGCGGTGAATTCGGCTGCATCGACCCGTCCGAGACGGCCTGCCATCGCAACAGCGAGTGTCCGGAGCCGCTCATCTGCGCCGTCGACGGACGGTGCCGCGAGCAGTGCATCGAAGATCGCGACTGCCGCGACGGCAGGGTGTGCGTGGAAGTGAGCGGTGCACCCAATGTGTGCGACTGGCGCGCAGACGGTGGCCCGGAAGATGCGGGTGTGAGCGACGGTGGGATGGTGGACGGTGGGATGGTGGACGGGGGCATGGTGGACGGGGGCATGGTGGACGGAGGCACGGTGGACGCGGGCGCCGACGCCGGCCCGCCTCCTGCGTCGACCGGCCTGCTGACGGGCGGGGGTGACCACTCCTGCGCGGAGCCCACCCCGGCCGACCTCCGGTGTTGGGGCAAGCGCTGGGACACGGGGATCTCCTTTTTCGACTCGCCGACGCCGGCGGCGACGACGCTGCCCGGACCGAGCGAGACGCTGGTCTCGGGTGCGGAGCACACCTGCGCCGTGGTCGCGGGCGAGCTCCTGTGCTGGGGCCTGAACGACAGCGGCCAGCTCGGGCGGTCGAGCCCGCGCACCGTCACGACGCCCGTGTCGGTCGGCGGCATCGCGCCGCGCACCGTGGCCTCCGGCCGCCGTCACACGTGCGCGCTCGATGCCGCCGGGGACGTGAGCTGCTGGGGAGCGAACGACCGAGGCCAGCTCGGCGACGGCACGACCGTGTCGCGCGCCACACCGGCCGCCGTCTCTCTGCCGGAGCCCGCGACCGACATCACGGCGCGCGGCGAGCACACCTGCGCGCTCCTCGCGAGCGGGAGCATCCGCTGCTGGGGCAGGAACATCGACGGGCGGCTCGGCTCCGGCGCCACCACGACCTCGGAGCCCACGCCGGTGGCGGTCTCGGGGATCGACGACGCGCTCGAGGTCGAGGCCGGCAGCACGCACACCTGCGCGCGGCGCGCCACGGGGGAGGTGTGGTGCTGGGGAAGCAACGACTTCGGTCAGCTCGCCCGGCCGCTGGCGTCCGGCGGCAGCAACACGCCGGTGGCGATCGCCGGCCTCTCCGACGTCGTCGAGCTCGAGGCGGGGCTCGACCACGTCTGCGCGCGGTACGGGACCGGCACCATCCGCTGCTGGGGCGGGAACGGCTTCGGCCAGGCCGGGTCGCCCCCGCCGCTCGAGGTCCTCTCGCCCACCGCCGTGAGCGGGATCTCGGAGGCGGTGGAGATCGCGGCGGGGGACAACCACACCTGCGCCCGGACGGCGAGCGCCGAGATCCGCTGCTGGGGGGCGAACTACGCGGGACAGCTCGGTGACGGGAGCGGCACGTCGACCCACACGCCGGTAGGGGTGGCGTGGTGAGGTGGCTCGCGATCCTCGCCGTCGTCGCCGCCTCCGGCTGCGCCGGCGATCGGCCACAGCTCCGCGGCGGGCGCTGCGAGCTGAACACAGACTGCGAGCACCCGCTCGTGTGTGGGTTCGGCCGCTGCCGGCGCGAGTGCCAGAACGCCCGGGACTGCGCCGCGCAGCTCGACTGCTTCATCGACGCCACCGGCCTCGGCTACTGCCAGCTCGAGGAGGAGCTCGTGTGCACCTCCGACGCCGACTGTGAGTCCTCGTGCGCGATGGACGACGAGTGCGTCGACCTCTTGGTCTGCCGCGACGGCCGCTGCGCCCGGGAGTGCGTGACGTCACGGGACTGCCCCGCGGACGCCTCCTGCGTCCCGCGCGACGGCGACGGGAGCGCCATGTGCGACCCGACGACACCCGAGCCGTGCGTGTGCGAGACGCCGACGCTCGAGCCGTGCGTGTACGACAGCGACTGCCCGGAGCCGTACGTGTGCGCTCGGGATCAGGAATGCCGCTACGAGTGCGTGGAGACGCGCGACTGCGACTTCCCGCGGGAGTGCGTGGGGAACCTGTGTGAGCTCCCGTAGCCGGAGTCCGGCTTCTCTTCCGTCGCCCGGCGCTTACACGCTCCTCACGCATGAGCACCATCGCGCACAGCCCGAGCGACGATGCGCCGCTCTGCCGTGCGGCCGTACGGGCGCCGGCGCCGTGCAGCGAGCGGGACGCGCCGTGGGTGCTCGGCGCCACGGTCCTCGGGTCGTCCATGGCGTTCATCGACGGCACCGTGGTGAACCTCGCCCTCGCCGCGTTCCAGCGCGAGCTCGACGCGAGCGTCGCCGAGGTGCAGTGGATCGTCGAGTCCTACGCGCTCCTGCTCGCCGCGCTGCTCCTCACCGGCGGCGCGCTCGGTGACCGCTTCGGACGCCGCCGCATCTTCATCGTGGGCGTGGCCGTGTTCGGAGTCGCCTCCCTCGGCTGTGCGCTCGCGCCCGGCGTGTGGTCGCTGGTCGGCGCCCGCGCGCTGCAGGGCCTCGGGGCCGCGCTGCTCGTGCCGGGGAGCCTCGCCGTCCTGAGCGCCTCGTTCCCCGACGAGCGCCGGGGCCGCGCGATCGGTGTCTGGGCGGGCGCCTCGGCGGTGAGCGCGGGCCTCGGGCTCCTGCTCGGCGGGCTGGTCCTCGACCGGGTGGGCTGGCGGTGGATCTTCGCGATCAACGTCCCGCTGGCCTTGGCGACCGTGCTCATCACGCGGTGGCGCGTGCGCGAGAGCCGGGATCCCGACAGCGCGGGGGTGGACGTCGCCGGGAGCGTGCTCGCCACGCTCTCGCTCTTCGCGATCACCTTCGGGCTGATCGAGGCCGGCGGCCGGGGGCTCGGCGATCCGGTCGTGCTCGCGTCGCTCGCGATCGGCGCCCTGGCGTCGGCGGGCTTCGTGATCGTCGAGCGCCGCGTCCGCCACCCGATGGTGCGGCCCGCGTTCTTCGCGAACCGACGCTTCGCGGGCGCCAACGCGCTCACGCTGCTCCTGTACGCCGCGCTCGCCGGCGTCCTCTTCTTCGTGCCGCTCGACCTGATCCAGGTCCAGGGGATGAGCGCGGCCGGCGCGGGTGCAGGCACGTTGCCCTTCGTCCTGCTCGTGGCGGGCCTGTCCCGGTGGGCCGGCACCCTCTTCGACCGATACGGCTTCCGCTGGCCCATCCGGATCGGCACGACGCTCACCGGCGTGGGCATGGCGCTCTACGCCGTGGCCGGCCCGGACACCGGCTACCTCGCGGGGTTCTTCCTACCCACCGTCCTCGTGGGCGCCGGGATGGGCATCACGGTGACGCCGCTCACCGCGACGGCGATGGGCTCGCTCGGCGAGCGCCACGCCGGCGTCGCGTCCGGAGTGAACAACGCGGTCTCGAGGGCGGGCGCGCTCCTCGCGGTCGCCGTGCTCGGGCCGGTGATGCTCGCCGTCTTCCGGTGGAGCCTCGGGGGCAGGCTCGCCGCCGCGGGTTTCGGCGAACGCGCCCGGGACGCCCTGCTCGTCCGATCCGGCGAGCTCGCGGCGCTCGATGTCCCTCGCGAGCTCGCCGACCGGGCCGACGAGGTGCACCGCGCGGTGGACGGCGCCTTCGTCGACGGCTTCCGTGTCGTCACGGTCGCGTGCGGCGTCGCCGCCGCGCTCGCGGGCTGGCTCGGCACGGCCTGGATGAGCGCCACGAGACCGGTCGACCCGGGTGGTGCATGACGTCACGGGGCGCGTG